>CALRYA010000005.1:0-235937 GCA_943372285.1 Sphingobacterium thalpophilum
AGGACAGAATACATAAAACATTGGTATTGATGCAAATGGGGCTTAACGTTAAATTTTCAACTTTTGGTATTGCTAATCAAGTTCAGTAATTTGGATTTCCAAATCGGGTCTATAGTTGCTAAGCTAGTAGTAGGATCACAGATTATCCAAAATGCTCATAGATTGTGATATTGTATATGATTTTTGAGAACCCTAAAACCAATCATTCAAAATGAATGTTCCAGTAAGGATTTTTTTACTAATTATACTTTTTTCAAGCTGTTGCTCAACTTACGCCCAATATAAACATGACTCATTAAAAATTAATAATGGTTATATTCACTATTATATAAAAGGTAAAGGAGACCCAGTTGTTTTATTACAAGGAGGGCCGGGCTTTTCAAGCTATTATATGCGTAGTATAGCAGATTCTTTAAATGATAATTTGTGTGTGCTAATTGACTTTGAAGGGACTGGCAGATCCCAGAATAGAAAGCCAGATACTAGTTGGGTAAGTCCAGAAAAAATTGTTGCAGACATTGAGCTAGTAAGACAAAAACTGTCAATTGATAAATGGACTGTGATTGGACATAGTTATGGTACACATTTTGGGCTTTTATATAGCTGCAAATATCCTTTAGTTGTAAAAAAAATAATTTTGCTTGCTTTCATTGGGACAAATAATCTTTTTCAAAGATATGCAAGCGATAATATAAACTCAAGGTTGAGTGAAACAGATATAGAGGGTTTAGAGAAAATTGGAAAAGACACGCTTTTAAATAGTTTTGATAAAGAATTTAAAACACAAAGCCTCTTATTAAAAGCCTATTTTTTTGATAGAAGTAAAGTGGTACCATTTCTACAATCTGTTCCTAATGAAGAAAGTGCATTTTATTACAATGATTTATTCAATTATACTTATTGGGAAAACTCAAATTTTTGGAAATGGGATATTTCAAAGAAATCTTTGGCTTTAGAAAAGCCCATAATAATTATTCAAGGTAGACAAGATTTTGTAAACGATGGCAATCAAACACTTTTTAATAGCAAAGCGAAAAATTCTACACTTTTCTATATTGAGCAAAGTGGACATTTTACATGGCTCGAAAAGCCATCTAAGTTTTTTTCAATAATGAGAAAATCATTGGACGATTAATAAAAATTATTTCCAATAATAATCATCTTTAAAATGATATTCAAATACATAATCTTAGGCTTGATTTTCGGAACATCAATTTCATTTGTTTCTTGGATGATTGGGCTAATATTTAATGGAATTTTTGGGAAAACTGAATTCTACAGTAAATTTTCAAACCTGAATTTTATTGAAAGTAAATCTCTGAATAAAAAAATTGGAATGAGATACTTTAAGTGGATTGTGAAGAACAGCTTTTTTAAGTTTTTTAATCAAAAAATAAAATTAGGTAATAAAGATATTGATCTACAAAGTATAAGAAATGAAATGACACTGGCTGAAATTAGTCACTTAGTGGCATTTATTTTTGTTTCAATTTTTGCGATTTTTTATTGCTTCAAGGTGAGTATAATATATGGTCTGGCAATAATGATTCCTAATACTTTTTTGAATTTATATCCCTCTTTATTACAACAAGAGAATAAAAGAAAAATTGATAAATTAATTAATCAAAAAATAAATCAGTGACAACAAAAAATAAAAACCTGGGCCAAGGTATTGGAATCGGTGCAGCGCTTGGAGTAGCATTTGGAGCAGCATATGGCTACAAATCAGGTAACATTTCTCAAAGTATTGCATTAGGACTTGCCTTTGGTGTAGCCATTGGTGCAATTTTTGACTTTGTAATGAGAAAAAATAGCTAAGTAAATTAAGTATAGTATTTTAACATCACTATCTACTCAAAATGGCGAATCTTCAAAAATTATATTGTTTGTTTTTATTTGGATTAATCCATTTTATTGCTAATGCACAACCCTGGCAATCCAAATGGGTAAGCATTAATAAAAAGGGTAGCATTACTTACACTCCCGATGATAAAGGAAATACCATTCCCGATTTTAGTAGGGTGGGTTACTTTCATGGAGATCGATCCATACCTAACAATATTCCCATTTTTATTAAACTGAAACCATCTGACAATGATTTGGAAAATATTCAATCAGCTATTGAATCATTGAGCAAAAATCAACCTGATGAAGAAGGGTTAAGAGGTGTTATTTTGTTAACAAAAGGCACTTATACTATTCCCAATACCATTTATATTAAAGCAAGTGGAATTGTAATTAGGGGAGAAGGACCTGAAACCAAATTAATTGCTACGGGAAAAATGCAATACAATTTATTCAAGTTTACTGGAACTGGTTCTGTAACAGAAAAGAAAAATTCAAGAGAAAAAATAACAGATGAATATGTTCCTGTTGGTGCATTTTCATTGAATGTTTCCAATGCCCAAAACTTTTCTATAGGAGAAAAAATTATGGTGTATCGCCCCGGAACAGAAGCTTGGATCAAGGATCTGCAAATGGATCAGATTGTAGTGAGGGAAGACACCAAACAATGGACGCCTCAGGAATATGGTTTCAATTTTGAAAGAACCATCACCAAAATTGAAGGGAATAAGATCTTTATAGATAATCCCATTGTATTGGCCTTGGAAGCCAAGTACGGAGGGGGGTCAATCTATTCCTATAGTTTCAATACCAGAATCAATCAGGTAGGTATTGAAAATTTGTATTGCGAATCTGTATTTGAAAAAGATACTTCCGAAAATCATGCATGGGTTGCTGTAGAAATGGATAAAGTAGAAAATGGTTGGGTTCGCAATATTACATCGCGCTATTTTGGCAATTCATGTGTTCATTTAAGTACCTGGGCTAAAAATATTTCTGTGCTCAATAGCAATTGCTATGATGCAAAATCTATTATTACAGGCAGCAGGCGCTATTCTTTTTCTAATGATGGTCAACAAAATTTGTTCATGAATTGCGTAGCAACTGAGGGTAGGCACGATTTTGTAACAGGTGCAAGGGTTTGTGGGCCGAATGTATTTTATAATTGTTCTGCTACTAAAACGCATGCAGATATTGGTCCACATCATCGTTGGACTTCCGGTACTTTATATGATAATATAACGACCGATGGAGAAATAGCTATTCAGGATAGAGGCAATTGGGGGAGTGGTCATGGATGGAGTGGTGTTAATCAAGTGCTTTGGAATTGTACTGTTCAAAAAGCAGTTGTTCAAAGTCCATGGGTAAATGGGAAAAATTATGCAATAGGATTGCAGGGCGAAAAATATGAAGGCAAACTAAAAAATAAGCCCGATGGGGAATGGGAGGGTCAAAATAAAAAAGGATTGACCCCTGCTTCATTATACCTGGCTCAACTAAAAGCCAGAAAATAATTATACCCTCAAAAAAATCTTCTTCTTATACAAAAAATACAAGAAGAACCATTTAATAAAAACATAGGCAATAGAAAGTGCTACAATATTAAAAGGACTTCCAATGAGTTGAGCCAACCATCCAAATCCGGCTTTAGTAGTAAATTCCCAATCAATGAACACGCCGGACATATAAATCAATATTGAATTCATGCCAATCACTCTAAAGAAAAAAGCCCATTGTTGAAAGCCCAAAACATCGATGATATAATAGAATAATGATAATAATAATAAACTCAATCCTCCCACTTGCAAAACAAAAGAACTGGTCCATAAATTTTTATTGATTGGAAATTGAATATTCCATATTTGCGCCAACACAATAAAAATAACTCCTGCAAAAGCCATATACATGGCTTTTTTAGTTTGATCTAATTGGCTTTTCCTTAAAAAGCTTCCCACCATGATACCCAATAAGCCTGTGCTAATAGCAGGTATGGTAGAGAGTAATCCTTCAGGATCATGAATCTCTTTGTGTAATTGACCGGGTAGAATAATTCTATCGAAATAAGAAACAATATTCCCTTCCATCGTTAAGTCACCTGCAATATAACCTGGGGCTGCTGTGAAATTTAGTAATAGCCAATAGCCAATGAGTATGCTTGCAAACCAAATTTTCTGCGCAGATTCACTACAATACAAATAGATGATATTGGCAAAAATATAGGCCAATCCAATTCTTCCTAAGACTGAAGGAAATCGCATTTCATTTATGGGTAAAATTTGTTCGATCCCATTATTATAAAGTATGCCTAACAAAACCAGTATCAGACCCCTCTTAATTACCCGGAACAATAACTTGTTTTTACTTTTCCCGTTTTCTAATTGACTACCCACTGAGTAAGAAGTAGAAACTCCAGCTAAAAAAAGAAATAAGGGGAAAATTAAATCGTATGCCCTGAATCCATTCCAATCCGGGTGATTTAATTGATAAGAAAAAACACCTGCCATTGCATTGCCACTTGCCTTATACCATGCATGTACAATTTCCTCTGCACCCATGATCCAGAACATATCAAAACCGCGCAAAGCATCTAAGGAATTCAGTCTCTGATTCATAATTGTCGATTCATTAAATTTAAATAAATTTACTTGTTTAATATTTATTCTTGCTTATGCATTCTCATACTATTTGTGCAACCATTCAAATTCTGCCTCTGGCGCAAGACAAACACCCGTATGAATGGGTAGATGAAGCAATTCCAATCATTGCCCGTTCAGGGATTAAATTTGAAGTTCGCTCTTTTGCTACCGAAATAGAAGGAACCTATGCGGAAGTGATGCAAGTAATCAATGATGTTAATGAGCATCTATTCCAAAAGGGATGTGCGGAATGGATTGCCAATTTACAAATACAAATTCGTGCTGATAAAGCAATATCTGCTAGTGAAAAAACAGAAAAATACCATGTTTAGTCAGTCGAATTGATGATAATCTATAAAAAATTGACCCTCCAATTAATTTTTTGTATATTTAACTCTTAAATAATATAGTTATGCCAACTGGTACAGTAAAATGGTTCAACGACGCAAAGGGTTTTGGTTTTATTAAACCTGATGATGGTGGCGAAGATCTGTTCGCACATTTTTCCGCAATTAACATGGGCGGATTCAAATCGTTAAAAGAAGGACAAAAAGTTTCTTTTGATATAGTTGATGGTAAAAAAGGTAAGCAAGCGGGAAATATTCAAGCTGCTGAATAAAGCTTTTTAAAAGCAATCTAATCTGGTGGTATACATTTTTTTATTGAAAGGATGTATACTCATCATTAGATATCCTCCTCCATTTAATAGTGGGTCTTTTTTCAAGATTCCTAAACTATGTATTCCAGCTACCAGCGGGCCTAGTTTAAATGCTGCACCCATCCAAAATTGTCCTTGAGTATTGTATTGAAGCGGGAAATAGATTCCCCATAGAAGGGTTTCCCATCTTGGGGTTATGGTTAATAAGTTCAATTCTCTAGTGTTTAATTTATTGAAATTTGAACTACTTCTAAAATTCAAACTCAACTGACCATTTATAAAAAGATGATTCCCTAAATTTCGGTCAACATTAATGATCATTCTTGTAGGATGATTGATGATAAATGTTTTATTAATTGGAATCGTATTTCCAAATATAGTTGCCAAAGTATCTCTTAGATCTTGTGATGAGCCAATTACTTCAAATTTTTTGCTTAAATCGCCATTGGTTACAGCATTGGATGGATCGCTGAATTGACTACTGAATTCACTTGGTTTGAATGTAGATGCACCAATATCCATAATGCTTACCCCGATTTTCCAATCATAAGGAATGGGTCCGTTTTCATCTGCTGAAATACTTTGATTGTATTTAATGTATTCAAAGCCCAGATTAAGCCCAAGACTTAATTTGCCTGATTGAATCATTTGATTGATGTTTCCTTGTAAATTGATATAGGGGCTAATTGCATCGTAGTTGGATGAATAGGCAAAGGTTCCTGCTCCACTGGTAAAGTTATAGGTAGTATCTACCGGAGTTGGTTTTGACTCTATAAAAGTCAACCGATTTATTTTGGTGTAAGCACCGGATACATTTTTATTCAATTGTAAAGTAGCACCTGCGCTTATTTTTTCTTCGCTGGTTTCTTTGAGTACCCTGCTGTAATTTAAATTGGCTTCCAGCCAACCGGCATGTGTTCCTTTCGCCTCAAGAAATGGAGCTGTTCTGTTATTGAATAAAAATACTTTTAATCGATCTGTAGTATCATTAACATCAAAAGAATTGGTTTTTATATGGAGGTAAGATCTTATTCTTAACCCCCAACTGATGGCCTGTTTTTTATCTATTTGATACATTGCATTGAACAAATTCAAATCAATAGATTGATGATTATAGCGACTTATTTTACCTTCTGTTAATTGCAGATTTGCATTTCCTATCGATGGCAATTTCATGCCCCTTAAATAAAAGGCATTGCTAATATTGCTTACTTGAACTGAAAATACATTGACATCCCATTTATATAAACTATTGATTGGGGAGGCTGGGTTATTGAAATAGCTGGTAGCTCCTGCATAGGAGGAGCCCTGGATTGCATGAAAATTTTGGGCAATAGTATGCTCACTGGACAAAACTCCACAAAGCAATGCCATTCCAAAACAGGTGTTTTTCCTCAGATTTGTATACATAACCGTCAACTAACCATTAACGGTAAACCGATGGGTTTATTCAATATGGAAGGAAATATTTCAAAATAGAAATCCCCTCGTAGAAACGAAGGGATTTTTTCGATTGCTTGCCATTATAAGAGAGTCTTTATCTGCGGTTTGATTGCACAAATATACATCAAACGGCGTAAAATTCAATTATAATTAATTATTATTTGTATTTTTTTAAGATTTGTTTAAGAAAAAACAGCAATTTGGTAACAAAAACATAATATATAAATAATTTTAATATTATATTAAACTTTCCCGGGATATACTTTGATCGCTTCTTCTAAACAATCCATAGCCTTATTTATATCATCTAGATTCAATACATAGGCTAATCTAACTTCCTGCTTGCCTAAACCTGGCGTACCATAAAAGCCGGTAGCTGGAGCAAGCATCACTGTTTGATTTTCGAAACTGAATGATTCTAATAGCCATTGGCAGAATTTATCTGCATCGTCTATTGGTAATTTGGCCATTGCATAAAATGCTCCCCCAGGATTAGGACAAAATACCCCTTCCATATTATTGAGCCTTTTTACAATTAAATCTCTTCTGGACTTATATTCTGCTTTGGTAGTATCGAAATAATTAGCAGGTAAATCAATAGCTGCTTCACCAGCAATTTGCGCAAAGCTTGGTGGGCTTAATCTTGCCTGAGCAAATTTCATTGCAGCATCTAATACCGATTGGTTCTTGGTAACAAATGCACCTATTCTTCCTCCACAGGCACTGTATCTTTTGCTAATGGTATCCATAATGATCACATTGTCATCAACCCCTTTTAAATGCATGGCACTTACTTGCTCACCTCCATAACAAAATTCACGGTAAGCTTCATCAGAAAACAAATACAAATTGTATTTAAGAATCAATTCTTTTAATTGTTCCATTTCTGATCTGCTGTACAAATACCCTGTAGGGTTATTGGGATTGCAAATAACGATCGCTTTTGTTTTTGAACTGATCTTTGCTTCAAAATCGGCAATTGGCGGAAGCGCAAAACCATTTTCAATATTGGAAGTGATTGGAATAACTGTTACTCCTGCAGCTACTGCAAAACCATTGTAGTTTGCATAAAAAGGTTCTGGTATAATCACTTCATCTCCAGCATCCAAACAAGCCATAAAGCCAAATTGAATAGCTTCACTTCCGCCTGTTGTAATGATGATCTGTTGATGATTCACTTCAATCCCAACGGATGCATAATATTGAACCAGTTTTTTTCGATAGCTTTCATTTCCTGCGCTATGACTGTATTCCAGGACTTTGAAATCACTGTGCCTTACTGCATCTAAAATGGCTTTTGGAGTTTCAATATCAGGCTGGCCGATATTTAAATGATATACAGTTGTGCCTCTTTTTTTGGCAGCTTCTGCATAAGGTACTAGTTTTCTGATAGGTGAAGATGGCATGGCCACCCCCCTTTGACTAATTGCTAACATAACTTGGAAATAGGTTTAATAAACGCGATTATTTCTTCTTTGCCTCAATCACTTCCCCATCGATTGTAAGCGTATAAGGCTGGTTAGAATGGGCAAATTTCACATCCACATTTTTTTTGAATGCCCCTAAAGTTGCAGCGTTATAGGTTACTTTAATGGTGCTTGATTTTCCAACAGCAATAGGTGCTTGCGAATATTCTGGTTTAGTGCAACCACATTCTGCATTGGCAAATTCTATTACAACAGGCTTTTTTGCTTTATTGGTAAATGTAAATACAAAAGTTGCTGGAACATCTTTTTTGATCTTTCCAAAACTGTGTTTTTTTTCTTTAAAACTGATATCTGCTTGAGCGAAACTACTAATACCTACTACTAAACAAACTGCTAAAAGAATTGACTTCATCTTCATAATTTTCTTGACTTAATGGGTGATTATTCTTGAACGCCTTCTCCGGAAAAACTTACTTGCTTTACTATTCCGCCACTCAACACAATATCTGTATAACGGGTAAAATTGCCTAAAACACTACTGTTGAATTGAATTAATATTTTTACAGATTGGCCTGGTCCAAATTTTTGATTTGGTGTAAAATTTGGGGTTGTGCATCCACATCCAGCTCTGGCAGTTTCTAAGGTTAAGGTATCTGTTCCTGTATTTAGAATTTCTACTGTATACTCCACGGGTTTGCCATAAATGATTTTGCCCATATCGTATTTTTCGTTCTTTATAGTAATGTTTTGGGCTTTTAATCCGACAAAAACCATAAAAAAGGAAGCGATTAGTAATAAATGTTTCATACTTATATCTTTATGCCATAAAATTACGCAATCTTATGACTAATGAATTATCTTAGAATAAATTAGGGATAATTTTTTTCATAAAGATTACTTAATTGTGCAGATTATACTAATATTTGTTAGTCTTTAAACACCTAGACTTATTTTTGCCATATGGAATCAGCTGAAGCTATACAATTGAAAGAAGATATGATCTCTTTTGAAGGATTTCGGAACACTGTTCTGGAAGACTACAAAACTGCCATTATCAGCAGGGAAGTAAGTTTATTGGGAAGAAGAGAAGTGCTTACTGGAAAAGCTAAATTTGGCATTTTTGGAGATGGTAAAGAAGTGGCCCAATTGGCCATGGCTAAATTTTTTCAGCCAGGTGATTTTAGAAGCGGGTATTACAGGGATCAAACTTTCATGTTTGCAACTGGCTTGTCGAGCGTAGAACAATTTTTTGCGCAATTATACGGTGATCCCGATTTAAGGAATGATCCTTTTAGTGCAGGCAGACAAATGAATGCGCATTTTGCTACCAAATTTGTAGATGATAATGGCAATTGGTTGGACCTTGCCAATCGAAAAAACATTTCTGCTGATATGGCACCAACAGCTTCTCAAATGCCAAGGGCATTGGGGCTTGCTTTTGCTTCAAAATGTTTTAGGAAAAGTGCTTTTCAAAATGAACTTCAACACCTAAGTCATAATGGCAATGAAATTTGTTTTTGTACTATTGGTGATGCGAGTACAACAGAAGGGCATTTTTGGGAAACCATGAATGCAGCAGGTGTTTTACAGGTTCCATTAGCCGTATTTGTTTGGGATGATGGGTATGGAATTTCTGTTCCTAAAAATTTTCAAACTACCAAAGGATCTATTTCCGATGCATTAAAAGGATTAGAAAAATTGGAGGATACCAATGGTATTCGCATTTATAAATTGAAAGCATGGGATTACGCGGGTATGTGTCAGGTTTTTGAAGAAGCGATTCAGCATATTCGTGATACACATGTACCTGTTTTATTTCATGTGGAAGAAGTAACTCAACCTCAAGGTCATTCTACCAGCGGAAGTCATGAAAGATATAAGACTGCAGAAAGATTGGCATGGGAAAAAGAGTGGGATTGTATTAAAAAGATGAAGGAATGGATGTTTGAGAATGGATTGTCTAGTGAAGAAGAATTATCTGATATTGAAATTGATGCAAAAGAATATGTTAGAACTTGTAGATTAAATGCATTCAATAAATATTTCGACCCAATTAAAGAGCAAGCCGCCAATGCTGCTACATTATTGAAAGAAATGGTGGTGAATGATATAGATAAATACAATCAGCTTCAGCAAATGGCCAATGAATTAAGTGGCTTAAAGGAACCACAAAGGAAAGATGTATTAAGGGCTTTGTGTGTAGCAACTGAACTAGCTCCTCAATCGCCTTCTGTGAATGATGTTCAATTGTATTATCAAGAATTGTTAACCGAGAGCAAAAATTTATACAATTCTCATTTATACAATCAAACACAAAAAAGCGCATTGAATGTTGCGGAAATTAAACCGCTGGTTTCTTTTGATGCACCATTAGTAAATGGCTACGAAATATTGAATAAATATTTTGATGCTTTGTTTACGCAGAATCCAAAAGTGTATGCTTTTGGAGAAGATGTAGGATATATAGGTGATGTAAATCAGGGACTGGCCGGATTACAAGAGAAACATGGTAAAGACAGAATTTTAGATACTGGTATACGTGAGTTGACCATTGTAGGACAAGCACTGGGAATGGCTCTGCGTGGTTTAAGACCCATTGCGGAAATACAATACCTCGATTATTTATTATATGGTTTACAAGTACTAAGTGACGATGTTGCAACTACCCATTTTAGAACCAAGGGTCAGCAAAGCGTTCCTATTATTATTAGAACAAGAGGTCATCGTTTAGAAGGAATCTGGCACAGTGGATCGCCCATGGGAATGATCATTAATGCCTTGAGAGGTATATATGTTTGTGTTCCTAGAAATATGGTTCAGGCAGTAGGGATGTACAATACTTTATTGGCATCTAATGATCCAGCACTGGTAATTGAATGTTTAAATGGATATCGATTAAAAGAAAAAATGCCTGCTAATTTATTAGAGTTTGCAGTTCCACTTGGTGTACCTGAAATTTTACAGGAAGGAGAAGATGTAACCGTTGTTTCTTATGGATCAACTTTACGCATTATTCAAGATGCTGCAGACCGATTATCACAAGAGGGTATTAGTTGTGAAATTATTGATGTGCAAACGCTTTTACCTTTTGATATTCATCACCGAATTATAGAATCACTCAAAAAAACCAACCGTATTATTTTTGTTGATGAAGATGTTCCTGGTGGGGCAGCGGCTTATATGTATAATCAAGTAATTGAAGGGCAAAATGCTTTTCAATGGTTAGATGTAAGTCCAAGAACCTTAACTGGTCAAGCGCACAGGCCTAGTTACGGAACAGATGGGGATTATTTTAGTAAGCCTAATGCCGAAGATGTGATTCGCGTAATTCGTGAAATGATGCACGAATAAATAATACAATATGAAAAATCAAATTGGTGCCATTATTATTGGGTTCGTTATTTTGATTGGAACAATAATTTTAGGGAATGCCTATAAGTACAAGTTCATTAGTAATGAAACTATTGTTGTAACAGGACTTGCCGAAAAGGATTTCACCAGTGATCAGATTGTTTGGAAAGGAAGTTTTAACAGGTATGGATTTGATTTAAAAGAAGCCTATTCTTTTATTAAGTCGGATGAGGCAATCATCAGATCTTATCTCAAAGAAAAAGGATTGCCGGATAGTTGTGTGGTTTTTTCTGCAGTAGATGTTCAAAAAAGTTTTAGCAATGAAAGTGGTCCGAATGGCAGTTATAAGTCTGTGTTTACAGGCTATATGCTCTCTGGTGAAGTGAAAGTAGATTCGAAGAATATTGTTTTAGTAGAAAAAATTTCTCGAGAAGTTACTGAGTTGCTTCAAAAAGGAATTGAATTCAATTCTAAAAAACCAGCTTATTATTATAGCAGATTAAATGAATTGAAAATTGATCTTTTGGCTAAAGCTGCTGAAGATGGAAAATTGAGAGCGGAAACAATTGCCAAGAGTTCTAAAGTGGGGTTA
This sequence comes from Sphingobacterium thalpophilum, assembly GCA_943372285.1. Lineage (GTDB taxonomy): Bacteria > Bacteroidota > Bacteroidia > Chitinophagales > Chitinophagaceae > Sediminibacterium. Next base: position 11,953 of record CALRYA010000005.1, read on the forward strand.
GGTAGTTTAAAAAGAGCCACCATGGGGGTCTTTCAAATTACTGGCAAAAATGACAATGAAGATTTCAGTTATGGAGGTTCATTCAATACTTCTTCAAAAGATAAAACAGCTTCTATTACTTTGAGGGTAGAATATTTAGCCTATTAGTCTAATCGATAAACAAGTGCTTTAATTCTTGTGTTGGGATCCAGCAGGCTTCTTTTTTGCCAAACCATTTGTATCGATTCTTTGCAATGAATTGATATACGGCATCTCTTATAAATGCAGGTACAATAATGAATGCATAGAGCAAACTCCATCCTTTATTAAGTTGCTTTGCTACTTTTAATGCAGCCGTTGATTTAGTATCAATTTTATTATTGTCTAATAAAATAAATGATTGAAGGGAATTGGTAGGTAAATTAAATTTGGTTAAAACTGATTGGCCAAACTCACTTTGCAAAGAGGCAAATCTAAATTGACGTTGAGGGTCGTGACTGATTACAAACTGAACAGAGCTGTTGCATAAATTGCATACCCCATCGAAAAGGATGATCGGATGCTTCTCTACTTCCTGTATCTCATATCTCATATCTCTTATCTCTTATCTCTCTAACCCATATTGTGAAACACTTTGTTCACATCTTCATCCTGTTCTAATCTGTCAATTAACTTAGAAACATCTTCCGCTTGTTCATCGGTCATTGGAACTGTAGTGGTTGGGATCCATTCTAATTCGGCACTCAATGTAGCGATGCCTTTATCTTCTAAAGCTTTTTGTAAGTTTCCGAAATCAACAAATGCACAACGCAATACTAAAATTGGATTTCCATTATCATCATTGCTCTCCCCTAATTCATCTAATCCATGATCGATTAATTCCAATTCCAAATCATCCATATTCAACCCTTCCGGATTCAATTTAAATACTCCCATTTTTTTGAACTGAAAACTTACACTTCCACTATTACCTAAAGCACCGTTTCCTTTATTAAAATGACTTTTTACATTGGCAACTGTTCTTACATGATTGTCGGTTGCGGTCTCCACTAAAAGGGCTACACCATGTGGGGCATAACCTTCGTATAAAATTTCTTCGTAATTGCTTGTGTCTTTACCCATTGCACGCTTGATAGCTGCTTCAACCCTGTCTTTAGGCATTCCAACACTTTTGGCATTTTGGAAACACCTTCTTAATGCCGGATTGGTTGCAACATCTGGTCCGTTTGCTTTTACTGCAATAACAATCTCTTTACCTATTCTGGTAAAATTTTTGGCCATTTTATCCCAACGGGCAAACATGCTGGCTTTACGTACTTCAAATATTCTTCCCATCTGGAATTATGATTTAAGATTGCAAAATTAACGCATCGTAGCGTAGCTGCCAACGAAAATGCATAAAAAAACCGCCCCTAAACAGAGACGGCTTTCTTTTCAAAATATATGATTAGTGCTTTTCGAAATCTGATGCATGTGGTACAATATCACTTGGGTTTTTTAATTTACTTCTGCTTCTGCTATAAGTAAAGTAAACAACCAATCCTACTGCCATCCATCCAAATGCAGCAACTAATGTATTAGAGTCTAAGCCAATAATCATTGCCAGGCAAATTACTGCTCCAAGCGTTGAAACAATTGGTACCAATGGCGCTTTAAACGGACGCTCGATCTCAGGAGATTTTATTCTTAACATCCAAACACCTATACTTACTAATACAAACGCAAACAAAGTACCAAAACTGGTTAAATCTCCAGCAACATGTCCTGGCACAAATGCTGCAAATAAGCCTACGAATACAAACAAAATCAAGTTTGCCTTATAAGGAGTCTTAAACTTAGGATGTAAATCTCCAAATGCTTTTGGAATTAAACCATCGTTACTCATTGTATAGAATATACGGCTTTGGCCCATCAACATCACTAATATAACTGAAGAGAATCCTGCAAGAATCGCAATGGTCACTGCTTTTGCCAGCCATCCATATCCCGTCATATAAGTAGAAATGGCATATGCAACCGAAGCTTCGCGTCCTTTTTCTGGATCAACAAAATCCTTCCAATTAGCAACTCCAGTTAATACGTGTCCGAAAAGAATGTATAAAATGGTACAAACAACCAATGATCCTAAAATACCAATTGGCATATCTCTTTTTGGGTTTTTTGCTTCCTGAGCTGCAGTTGAAACTGCATCAAATCCAATGAATGCAAAAAATACAATCGCTGCACCACCTAGTACACCTCCCCAGCCATGTTTGTTCCAGCCAGAATAGTCAGCAATGACTTTACCTGCCTGGTCTGTAACAGCTGCTGTTCCAGCAGGAATCATGTATGGAGTATGATTTTCAGGCTTAATGAACTGCCAGCCAATTGCAATGAATAAAATTACAATAGCCACTTTTACAAATACAATAATCGCATTTACTGTTGCTGATTCCTGAGATCCTTTGATCAACAAAAGGGTAATTAATAATAAGATGATTAATGCCGGTGCATTGATGATACCAGCATGATGTACGCCTAATGAATCTGTGAAGCTTTCAAAAGGCGAATGGCACCATTCATAGGGAATTTGCCCTCCGAACAACTTGTTTAAGTATTCACTCCAAGCAATAGAAACTGTTGCGGCACCAAGTGCATATTCCATAATTAATGCCCAACCAATAATCCATGCTATTAACTCTCCCATGGTCACATAAGAATAAGCATAAGCACTTCCTGCAATAGGAATCATTGATGCAAACTCAGCGTAACACAATCCTGCAAAAGCACAACCAATGGCGGCTACAACAAATGATAGCGTAACAGCAGGTCCTGCTGTTTGTCCGGCTGCTGCGGCTGTTCTTACAAAAAGTCCGGCTCCAATAATGGCTCCTATTCCGAGTGCAATTAGGTTTCCTGCACCAAGTGTTCTTTTCAAGCCTTTTTCTGCGTCTTCTGCAGAAGCAAGCATGTCTACAAGTGATTTTTTTCTAAATAAACTCATAATGTCAAATAATTGGGGTTCTTATTTCAAATGATGAAGCAAAATAGGCATTAAATTCCTTTTAATCATCAAAACTTTAAACAAATCAGGAGTATGGGTTTTCCAATTTTAACGGCTATATTGCCGTTTCAAATACTTCCTAGATGAAGAATAAACTAACGATTTATATTTTGATTGCCATGTTTTTGGGTATTGTGGCAGGCTATATAGTTCATGAAACAGCAGCTCCAGAAACCATTGGTTCGTTTGCTAAAAATATCAAGTTATTAGGAACCATCTTTATTCGACTGGTTAAAACCATTATTGCTCCTTTAGTTTTTACCACTTTAGTTGTTGGAATTGCCAAATTAGGCGATTTGAAAACGGTGGGCCGAGTAGGTGGCAAAGCAATGCTCTGGTTTATTAGCGCCTCTCTGGTGAGTTTATTATTGGGCATGTTATTGGTGAATGTTTTTAAACCAGGATCATATATAGACCTTTCTCAAGCGGATAACTCTGGCCTTAAAGATTTAATGGGAAAAACCACTGAATTCTCTTTACAAAAATTTATTGAGCATGTAGTGCCCTCCAGTATTTTCGACGCAATGGCAACCAATGAAATTTTACAGATTGTCATTTTCTCTATTTTATTTGGTGTGGCCGCAGCTAATTTAGGAGAGTATTCAAAACCATTGATCAAGGCATTTGATGTTGCAGCCCATATTATTTTAAAGATCGTTGGTTATGTAATGAATTTTGCTCCCTTTGGTGTTTTTGGAACTTTAGCTGCTGTTGTAGCAGAAAAAGGATTGAGCATTTTTAGTTTCTATTTTATTTATTTTGGATATTTTGTTTTAGGCATCGCATTGCTTTGGGTGATTTTATGTGGTGTAGGTTATTTGATTCTTGGAAAAAGAATGAAGAGTCTATTAAAGCATATTGCTAATCCATTATTGGTTGCATTTAGTACAACAAGCAGTGAAGCAGTATTTCCAAAATTAACAGAAGAGTTAGAACGCTTTGGATGCAAGAATAAAATTGTATCATTTATTCTTCCATTGGGTTATTCTTTCAACCTGGATGGAAGTATGATGTACATGACATTTGCGAGCCTTGCCATTGCTCAAGCTTACGGTATTCATATGCCAATTGGGGAACAACTCACCATGTTGTTGGTGTTGATGCTTACCAGCAAAGGAATAGCAGGTGTGCCAAGAGCTTCCTTAATTATTGTATTAGCCACCTGTGCTATGTTTAAAATACCACCTGAAGGAGTGGCATTGATTTTGCCAATCGATCATTTTTGTGATATGTTTAGAACAGGAACCAATGTTTTAGGAAATGCATTAGCTACTACAGTTGTAAGCAAATGGGAAGGCGAATTGTTGCCTGAAACAACCAATTAATTTATAGAAAGTAAAGAATATGTTACTCCAAATTTTAAACGATTTTCATTGGACTCAATTATTACAACCACAGTTTTACATTGAACATGGAGGGCTTTGGTTGATTCTATTTGTAGTATATGCCGAAACAGGTTTATTCGCTGGTTTCTTTTTACCTGGAGATAGTTTATTATTTGTTGCTGGTATCTATAGTTCCAATATTGCCAATGAATTTATACCAACCGGAAATGAATACATCGACTTATTGCAATTAATTGCACTCATTTCTTTAGCTGGAATTTTAGGAAATGCTACAGGATATTGGTTTGGAAAAAAAGTGGGTCCCACCATGTATCAATGGAATGAAAACTTTTTTTTCAAAAAAAGATTTTTGGTTCAAGCACATGATTTTTATGAGAAGCATGGAGGAGGTGCAATAGTGATTGCCAGATTTATTCCTATCATCAGAACCTTTGCGCCAATTGTTGCAGGGATTGTTCAAATGGATCAAAAGAAATTTTCCTTTTATAATATTATTGGATGCATTGCCTGGGTATCGAGCATGTTAATCGGAGGTCATTTCTTACAGAAATGGATCTTAGCCCAGTTTGGATTTGATCTGAAGCAACACTTAGAAATAATTGTATTAGGAATTGTATTTATTACAACAGCCCCTGTGATTGTCAAATTGGTGTTCAATAAGAAAGACAAAAAAGCCCAATAATTGGTAGTGCTAATATGACCCAACCCAAACAACATGGAATTTTCGCGCTCCCTGTAATTGTTGGGGCATTAGGTTTCTTTGTAGATGTCTATGATCTATTGTTGTTTGGCATTATCAGAAAGCCCAGTTTAAGTTCCTTAGGTTTATCGCCTGCTGAAGTGTTGAATCAAGGTGAGATCATCATTAGCGTTCAAATGATCGGCTTGTTGTTAGGCGGGATACTTTGGGGCATTATGGGCGATAAAAAAGGAAGACTGAGTGTGCTTTTTGGATCTATTCTACTTTACTCTTTGGCCAATATTGCCAATGGATTTGTTACTACAGTTCCTCAATACACTTTAATGAGATTTATTGCTGGAATAGGCTTGGCGGGAGAGTTAGGGGCTAGCATTACATTAGTGAGTGAATTGCTTCCTAAAGAAAAACGTGGAATTGCCTCTTCAGTTATTGCAGGCTTTGGCATATTTGGTGCAGTGTTTGCTTTTTTTCTGAAAGAAAATTTTGATTGGCGTACCTGTTATTTTATTGGAGGTGGAATGGGTTTAGCATTACTCGTTTTAAGGGTGAGTATTTTTGAAAGTGGCTTGTTTAAAGAATTGAAAGAAACCAATATTGTAAGGGGTAATTTCTGGATGCTTTTTAATAAAAGAGAAAGATTTTTACGATACCTAAAATGTATTTTAATTGGAGTGCCTGCATGGTATGTAATTGGTGTATTGGTCACTTTCTCAGATCAATTTGGATTGGCATTTGGAATTCCCAATGTTGATCCTGGGAAAGCAATAATGTATCAATATGGAGCTATTGCATTTGGAGATCTAACTGTAGGGTTACTTAGTAATTATTTAAAAAGTAGGAAGAAAGCCTTGTTCATTTTTTATGCGATCACTATTTTTTTTATGGTACTGTATTTTTTACAGGATGGTGGTACTGCTCAAGGAATGTATTGGATCTGCGCAGGCTTAGGATTCGGAACCGGATTTTCTGTGGTTTATATTACTATGAGTGCAGAACAGTTTGGTACCAACCTAAGAGCCACTACGGCTATCTCGGTACCCAATATGGTTAGAGGTGCTTTGCCATTAATTATCTTGCTTTTTAAAGTGCTCAGAGAATATACAGGAAGTTATGTTACTGGTGGTTGGGTAACAGGCATCATCTTGATGGGAGTGGCTATAATAGCAGCTTTAAGTATCAAAGAAAGCTTTGGTAAAGATTTAAATTTTGTAGAATATTGATCGTTCAGAAAAAAATGATAAATTGATTTTATGACAGCAAAAAAAATGGGCGTTTTATCTTTACCTGTAATTGTAGCAGCGCTTGGATATTTTGTAGACATCTATGATTTGTTATTATTTACCATAGTTAGAGAACCAAGCTTACAAGGAATAGGAGTAGAGCTAACTGATAAGGTTCAAGTATTGGCTGCTAGTACAAAGATCATCAACTGGCAAATGGTGGGATTGTTAATTGGTGGGATTCTATGGGGAACCATTGGCGATAAAAAAGGCAGGCTTAGTGTTTTATTCGGTTCCATTGCTTTGTATTCCATTGCAAATTTTATTACTGGTTATGTACAAACTGTAGATCAATACGCATGGGCCAGATTTGTTGCAGGTGTTGGATTGGCAGGTGAGTTGGGTGCAGGTATTACTTTGGTAAGTGAATTATTACCAAAGGAAAAAAGAGGAGTGGGAACTTCTTTGGTTGCTGGCATAGGATTATTTGGAGCAGTGTTTGCTTATTTTATTTACAAAGCCACCAACGACTGGAGACTCTGTTATAAAATTGGAGGTGGTTTAGGTATCGGATTATTATTAATGAGAATCTCTGTCGCTGAAAGCGGGATGTTTACCAATGTAAAACAACAAGAAGGAGTTCAGAGAGGTAACTTTTTTATGTTTTTGAATAATCGAAAAAGGTTCAAGAAATATATTTTAGCCATCTTAATTGGATTACCCACCTGGTATGTAATTGGCATATTGGTGAATCTAAGTAATCGATTTGCAAAAGAATTGTACGGAGAAAATCATATTGAAAGTGGCAGAGCCATCATGTATGCTTATGTGGGAATAGCTATTGGAGATATATTGATTGGCTTAGTTAGTCAGTATTTCAAAAGCCGTAAAAAAGCATTGCTCTCTTTTTATTTCTTGTGTATGATAGCATTGGTATTGTTCTATAGTGGATTCAATAATAGCGATACTAGTATGTATGCTATATGCGGATTGCTAGGCTTTAGTACAGGTTTTTGGGCCATTTTTATTACCATGGGTGCAGAGCAATTTGGAACCAACTTGAGGGCTACTGCCGCAACTACAATTCCCAATATGGTTAGAGGGGCATTGCCTTTAATCAATCTATTATTTTTAGATCTTTTACAAAAATCTTTGGGCTATAGCTTAATACAAAGCGGTATCATTACTGGAGTAATTATTATGGCAATTACATTTGTTGCTTTTTATTTTACTGAAGAAACTTTTCATAAAGATTTGAATTATATAGAAACAACTGAATTACCTTAAGTTAGCCAGAAATCGTCGCCATGCTTTTTTTTATACAGAAGAAACTGACACCCATCGAAGATCCCGAAAATCCGAAAAGGAAAAAATTTCTGGTGATTCGTTTTTCTTCCATTGGAGATATTGTGCTAACTACTCCGGTAATGAGGTGTTTAAAACAACAGGTAGAAGGAGTGGAGGTTCATTTTTTAACAAAAAAATCTTTCAAAGCCGTAACCGAAGCCAATCCTTATATAGATCGTTTTCATTATTACGATAATAATTTAAACGAATTGATCATTGAATTTAGAAAAGAACAATTCGATGGCATTATCGATTTGCATCAAAACTTTAGAACAGCATTGATCAAATACCAATTGAATGTTCCTGTTTATGCTTACAATAAAGAAAGTTGGGCCAAATTTTTATTGACCAAATTGGGGATCAATCAAATGGCCAAAAGGCATATCACCGATCGATCTATGGATGCTGTAGCACCATTAGGTGTGGTGAATGATGGTATGGGTTTGGATTATTTTATTCCTGAAGATCAGCATGTTGATGCAACAGATTTACCTACATCGCATCTGGCTGGATTTATTGCAATTGTTATAGGGGCTTCCTATTTTACTAAAAAATTGCCTGTTGAAAAATTGAAAGCACTTTGTTCGACTTTGGATTTTCCGGTTGTATTAATTGGAGGTAAAGAAGATGCTATAGAGGGAAATGCCGTTGCATCTATTGATGCAGTTAAAATTTATAATGCATGTGGAAAATTTAGTTTACACGAATCTGCTGATTTAATCAGGCGTTCTAATCTGGTTATTTCACATGATACTGGGTTTCAATATATAGCCTGTGCATTGAATAAAAAAGTACTGGCTATTTGGGGAGGCACATCTCCTTTATTAGATGTAGAGCCTTATTACGGCATTCATCAATTGGTGGCACATGCCAATTCGGAAGCCTATAAAAATTTTATTGTGCCAAATCTTTCCTGTCAGCCCTGCTCTAATTATGGCACAAAAAAATGTCCCAAAGGACATTTTAATTGTATGCAAAAACAAGATGTTCAGGCTATTGCGAGCGCCGCAAAACAATGGGTATAAAAAAAGGCAGAAATTACTTTCTGCCTTTTTTTAAAATATTCGAATTTGAATTAAAGGGTTTTCAACACTTCATTCATACTTCTTACTGCATCTGCACTTTTATTAAATTCAGCTTGTTCTTCTGCATTTAATTTAAAGTCAAGTACTTTTTCCCATCCATTTTTGCCTATAGTTACCGGAACTCCTAAACAAATATCTTTCTGTCCGTATTCACCGTCAAGGCTTACACAACAAGTAAATAATTTCTTCTGGTCACGAACAATGCTTTCAACCAACGCAGCTCCTGCAGCGCCTGGCGCATACCAGGCTGAAGTGCCAATGAGTTTAGTTAAAGTTGCTCCACCAACCATTGTATCATTTACAATTTGCTTTTGTTGATCGGCACTTAAGAAATTGCTTACTGGTGCAGAATTCCAAGTGGCATGTCTGATCAATGGAATCATGGTTGTATCTCCATGACCACCCACTACAACGGCATTCAAATCTGAAGGGCTGCAACCTAAATGCTGGCTCAATTGATATTTGAATCTACTGCTATCTAAAGTACCACCCATTCCGATAATTCTGTTTTTTGGTAAACCAGTAGAAGTAAGTGCTAGATAGGTCATTGTATCCATTGGATTACTGATTACAATGATGATGGTGTTAGGGGAATGTTTTAAAATATTTTCACAAACACCTTTTACTATACCTGCATTGGTGCCAATTAATTCTTCTCTTGTCATTCCAGGTTTACGAGGAATACCTGAAGTAATTACTACTACATCACTACCTGCGGTTTTTGCATAATCATTGGTGCTTCCAACAATTTTTGTATCAAAACCCAATAGAGCAGCTGTTTGCATCATATCCTGTGCTTTACCTTCTGCTAAACCTTCTTTTATATCCAATAAAACCAGTTCAGTACAAAGTTCTTTACGGGCAATATTGTCGGCACAAGTGGCTCCAACGGCTCCTGCACCTACTACGGTAACTTTCATAATTGCAATGTTTAGATTGATTAATTGAGGTGGTAAAGGTACAACTGTACTTTTACTTTCTGTTGATAAATTCGATTAATTCGGGCATTTCTACACCCATTTCCCAGGCTTTTAAAAATTCCTTCTTATTGTCGTATAAAGCCACAAATGGAGTGAATTTTACCTGATAAAAAGAAGGGATCAAGTATTTAGGATCCCTGCCAACTTTCATGTTGGGGTATAGATTGAGTTTGTATTTGTAGTAGAATTTTTTAATGTCTTCAAAATCTCTATAAGAAGCCCAAATAAATAATACATTTTTAACACTGTCTATGTTTTTTACAATTTCAACTGCTTCATGCTGGCAATGGCTGCATTCGGGGCTGAAGTAAATAATCGCTGTATAATCGTAGGTAGGTAAATCCTTTTTTGCCAACCAACTGCTATCGGTTTGAAGCAGCCTAAATTCTGGCATTGCCTTGTTTTTTTGGTATGGCGGAATGGTATCGATTGGAGATTGTGCATTTGCTAATAAACCAACAAATACACCTAGGAATAATAATGTTGTTTTAAATTTTATCATAATTACTTCTTTGCCTTACAATTTTTTGATAAAGTTATGGTTAAGATGCCTGATTTATCAAACCTATTCGGAAAAAGACAAAAAGATACTATATTCAAGTAAAATTAGTCACCGTACATGAAATATCTTTTTACATTGTTCCTACTTGCTTTTTCTTTAGCAATAATTGGGCAGGATTCTACCAACTATACTATTTATTATAGCAATCGGCATGCCGGATTTGTAAAAATCAAGCGGTTTGAGAATGGTTCCAATACGGTACATTTTATGTACAACGACCGTGGCCGGGGGCCCGATCAAACTTTCCAAATACTAATTAATCAGCAAAAGGGAATTGAGGCCTTAGAACAAAAAGGAGTTGGCTATAATAAGGATACAGTTTCCATGAAAATCATCAAAAAAAATAATGAGTATTTAAATATCAGAGGGAAAGACAGTACCCGTGCAAGTTTTAAAGCATTGAACTTGTATGGGTTAGGCAAAAGTGGTTTGTATGAGTTTTTCTTCCCATTAATTACAGATACGCTTACGCATGGTAGTCAGGGTTTTGTTGCTGAAAAAATATTGGAGCGTAAACTGAAATGGAATAACAAAACATTTACAGCAATATTGTATAATTATAAACCCATAAAGTCTACCACACTTGGATTGGTATGGATGAATGAAAAAAATCAAATGTTGGCCGAAATAAGCCCTTGGAGTGATATCATTCAAAATGGCAAAGAAAGTTTGCGTAAGGAGTTGCGCCGAATCAATGATAGTGTAAGCAATAATCGCTTAGAACAAGAGTCGTCTGAACTGATGAAGAAATCTTTCGACAAAGTGGCATTCTTTAATAGCAATTATGTGGATATAGAAAATGGAAAGCTTATCACCAATAAAACAATCTTTATTAGCAATGGAAAGATTGAAAATATAACCGACACATCATTTATTATTCCCGCAGAATATAAACGTATTAATGCGAGCAATAAAACTGTAATGCCTGGGTTATGGGATATGCACTCACATACCTTTCCTGGCGAGGGTGTTAATTATTTAGCAAATGGCATAACTGCTATCCGTGATTTAGGAAACAACCTTCAATTGCCGGAGGTAAAACAAAAATCTGCAGAAGGCAAACTTTTACACCCACGCGTAGCCTGGATGAGTGGTTTTATAGATTTTAATGATGATATGGCTGGCCCATGTGGTGTGTTTATCAATAATGTGAAAGAGGGAATTGAAGCCGTTCGTTTGTATAAAAGTCTTGGGTATAAAAGCATTAAACTATACAGCAGTATAAAACCAGCTTTTGTAAAGCCGATTGCTGCTGAAGCGCATAAACTTGGACTACTCGTACACGGACATGTACCGGCACACATGACTGCTGCAGAAGCAATTACAGATGGGTATGATGAAGTCAATCATTTGAATATGCTGGTACTTGGATATTTTGGGAAGGAAGTAGATACAAGAACAAGGGTTCGTTTAACCCTAATGAAAGAACGCGCTTTCGAGGCATCTCCAAATAGTGTATATGCCAATCAACTTATCAATTTGATGGTTCAGAAAAAAACGGTGCTCGATCCAACGAGTATTTTGTATGGCCCATACCGGATGAGTGCTAATTTAAGCAGAAAAGATAGTATTGAAAAACAATGCTCAGATACTTTATTTGCTTGGCTAAAAATTTTATATCAAAAAGGGATAAAATTTGTTCCGGGTACAGATGCGGCCGGTGGCGTAGGCTTGGTAAATGAACTGAAGAATTATGCAAGTATTGGAATGAGTAATGCAGATGTATTGCGCTCAGGTACTTTATGGTGTGCGCAATATGCCGGACTCGCCAAAGAGCTGGGTACAGTAGAAGTAGGAAAGGTTGCCGATTTAATTATCTTAGGAGGTAACCCATTGCAACGGTTAGCGGAATTAGATGTTATTCAGATGGTAGTTACCAATGGCCGACTGTTTTATACAAAAGATTTACGAGCGAGGTAAATTTGGAATTAAAGGGGGTATCTTTTTAAGTTGGTAAAATAAAATGCAAAAGGGTTACTATTTTTTATTGACCCTCTCGGCTTCGATCATTCTCATTTCTTTTGCATCTTGTAAAAACTCGGATGCGAAAATAAAATTATTCAGGAGTTGATCTTTACTGTAAATAATATCTTTATTGGTTCCTTCCCATTGTTTTTTTCCTTGGTGTAAATAAACAATATGGTCCCCAATTTCCATCACACTATTCATATCATGGGTTACAACAATGGTAGTGATATTGTATTCTACCGTAATTTCTTTAATGAGTTTATCTATCACCAAAGATGTTTGAGGATCTAAACCCGAATTGGGTTCATCACAAAAAAGGTATTGAGGATTTAATACGATCGAACGAGCAATGCCTACTCTTTTTTTCATTCCTCCACTTATTTCTGCCGGAAATCTATTATGCGCCTCTGTTAAATTTACCCTTTCTAAAACTTCTGCTGCTCTCTTTCTTTTTTGTGCTAAGGTCCAATTCGTGAACATATTTAGGGGGAACATTACATTTTCTACTACAGTCATTGAGTCGAATAATGCATTGCCCTGAAATAGCATACCAATTTTTTGACGAAGTAATTTTCTGTCTTTTGCATCCATCGAAATCATATCGGCCCCATCATATGAAATAATTCCAGACTCGGGAGCAAATAATCCAACAATACATTTAGTAAGCACCGTTTTTCCACTTCCACTTGCACCAATAATCAAATTACATTTGCCAGTTTCCATAACGGCACTAATGCCATCCAATATGGTTCTACCCTGAAAATTTTTGTGAATATCTTTTACTTCGATCATGTATCTGCAAACTACAAATAAGTTATCAATCTATATCGATCTGATTTCTTAATAAATCCTCAAAAACATCTCTTTTCCTGATTAAGTAAACCTGACCATTTTTTAACATTACCTGTGCAGGTAAAAATCTTGAATTGTAGTTGGATCCCATTTCAAATCCATAAGCGCCTGCATTTTCAAATACCAGTAAATCGCCTTCTCTCACTTCATTCAATGGCCTGTCCCAGGCAAATGTATCGGTTTCGCAAATATTGCCTACTACAGCATAGTTTTGGATAGGTCCGTCAGGATTGCTGATATTGCTGATTTTGTGATAGGATTCATAAAACATTGGTCTGATCAAATGATTGAAGCCACTGTTTACGCCAACAAATGTGGCAGCCTTGTTGTTTTTGATCACATTTACAGTGGTAATAAAAGTTCCAGACTCACTTACCAGGAATTTTCCAGGCTCGAACCAAACCTGAAAATTTCTATTATAGGTATCTTTTAATTTTTGCAATGTTTCTTTCACTTTCTGGGCCAATAATGCAATATCAGTGCCTGTTTCATTTTCTTTATATGGCACTTTGAATCCCCCTCCTAAATCTAAAAAAACCAATTCAGGAAAAAGTGGCACCAAGTCAAAGAAAATATCAGCAACTTGCATAAATACAGACACATCTTTTATTTCGCTACCTGTATGAACATGCAGCCCAGCAATATTGATTTGATATTGTTGAACCAACGCAAGAATACTATCCAGTTGTTCTATTGGTATACCGAACTTACTTTTTTCGTGACCAGTAGAAATTTTTAAATTTCCACCAGCCATAATATTGGGCTGTAGTCTTATGCCCACAGGATAGCCATGTCCATATTTTTTCCCAAATTTTTCTAAATTAGACAAGCTATCGATATTCACATTAATTCCCATTGCAACAGCTTCTTCAATTTCATCGAAAGCAATTCCGTTGCTGGTATACAGAATATTTGCAGGCTCAAAGCCAGCGATTACAGCCAGTTTAGCTTCATTGATAGAACTGCAATCGACATTGCAACCCAATGAACGAATATGTTTTAAAATATTGATATTGGTCAACGATTTGCAAGCAAAAAAGAATTTTGCATTTACATCAGTAAATGATGTTTGTAGTTGTTGGTACTGATCGGTTATCTTATCTGCATTGTAAACATACAATGGAGTACCAAAATTTGCTGCGATTGAACTTAACTGATTGTTACTGATGGTAAGAGGCATAACGTAAAGATAATAACCATTCTTATTCAGGGTTATTTTCTTCTGTTGAATTGTCTGATTCTTCTTCTTCTTTTTTAATGATCAATTCGCCTTCTTCATTCACTTCAATAGCAGAAACATCTCCATCGATAATTTCTTCATTAATGATGGTTTCTGCGATCGGTTGGTCTGTAAAGTCTTCCGGTCTGATGATCGTTCCTTCGATCAATTGTTCCGCCAATACCTCTTTTATTTTTGGAAGATCAGATGTGTTATTGATGCCGAAATAATCCATAAAAGTTTTAGAAGTTGCATATACCAAGGGTTTACCAGGCATTTGCTCATTTCTTCCACTGATTAAAATCAATTCTTTTTCCAATAGTTTTTGAATGCTGTAGTCGCTATTCACGCCCCTGATAGCTTCAATTTCTCCTTTAGTGATGGGTTGCTTATAAGCAATAATGGCCAATGTTTCCAAAGCCGCATTCGATAAACGTTTTAAAAATTTATCTCCATTTAATTGGGCAATGGTTTTATGGAAATCTTTTTTTGTTAAGAATTGCCATCCTCCGCCACTTTCGCGAACTTCAAATGGATAAAATTCTGAATCGTATTTCTCTCTGATTCCTTCAACAGCAGATTCAACCTGATCAAGCGAAATTCTTTCTTCTAAAAATCCAAAACTATTGTTGATCAACTCAACAATGTCTAAAGATGTCAGTGGTTTTTCACTGGCAAAAATTAGCACTTCAATATGTGGTATTATTTCGCTTAAATCCATCTTATTCTGTTAGTAGTTATTGGTTATTCGTTATTAGTAGTAAACCAAGTTATCCTTGTAATGCTGCTGCTCCACTTACAATCTCCGTTAATTCAGTAGTAATAGCTGCTTGACGTGCACGATTATAACTGATCTTCAGCGATTTCAATAATTCATTGGCATTCTCACTTGCTTTATCCATGGCAGTCATTCTGGCACCATGTTCGCTGGCATTTCCATCTAATACTGCTTTGAATAATTGGGTGTTTAAAATTTTTGGCATCAACTCAGCAATCAATTGCTCTTTTGCAGGCTCAAAAATAAAGTCTGATTTTTTTTGATTGACTGCTTTAGCTACTTTAGGAATCGGAAGAAATTGTTCAGCAGTAAATACTTGTGTTGCTGCATTTTTAAATTCACTGTACACGATTTCAACAGCATCAAATTCTTTGTTTTCAAAAGCTTTCATGGCAGCTTGTGCTGCAGCTTGAACTGCTTCGAAATTAAGGTTCAAATAAATATCTTTAAAAGTAGCATCTGTTTTATAGCCAGCTTTTGTTAATCCTTCAAATCCTTTCTTGCCAATATTCCAAATATGCACATTGCCTTTTTTAAATTGGGCGTCATATTTTTCTTCAACAGTGCTTTTTGCTAACTTAATCAAATTGGCATTATAACCACCGCAAAGACCTCTATCGCTGGTAACAACAATTAATAATACTTTTTCAATAGTTCTTTCTTCTGCTAAGGCTAATGTCATTCCGCCTTCGATACTGCTCACAATATTGCTAAGCATCTCTTGCAATTTTTTGGCATAAGGACGCATCTGTGTGATTGAGTCCTGAGCACGACGCAATTTAGCAGCACTTACCATTTTCATGGCTTTTGTGATCTGCTGAGTGCTTTGTACACTTTTGATTCTGTTTCTAACCTCTTTTAATTGACCTGCCATACGATAGAACTGTTTTGGGCTGCAAAAGTAGCCAAAACAGTCATAAATTCCAATACAAACTTGGCTTATTTAAATTGATAGGAGATCCCAATCCCATTTGCGGTTGGCGCCAATTGCCAGCTTCCCATTTGTTGTTCCAGTAATTTTCCGTTTTTTCGGTGATTACCATACTGAACAAGGTCGAAAATGAATAAAAATGCACCCTGTAAAAGCAAACCATTCCCAATTCCGGTTGCCGATTCACTATTCATTCTGGTGCCCCTTTCTTTCAAATAAAGGCCTGTTGTTATATAAGCCAAATCGAGCCCTGTATTCAATAAAAGCAATTTTTCGGTTTTTTGCTGGGCAATTAGATTTTCATTAAAGGAAATTGACCTTTTGAGTTCGTTTCTTACGCCAATAAGGCCATAAACAGCTACCCCCATGTTGACCAGGTTCCAATAAGCATTGGTTTTAAAAAAATAACGATCTGCGCCTACAGCATTGGTGGCTGAAATACTCCCCTGAATGATATTCACTCCTGCCCAGGCGGCCAAAATGGTACTATTTGTCTTGTTTTTATTGATTCTGTCCAGTGTCAAGGAATCATGCATGATTGCCTGACCATGCAGATTTTTACCAATCAACAGACTGATAAATAACAGATATAATAGATTCGAACTTGGTCTCATGTTGATCTCAATCAAAAGCTTACCTTTGCCGGCTCTCAATCAGGGTGCCAAATTGACTAAAAAAAATCTTTTGCACGCTGTTTGACTGTTAAATTTTTTCTTATTAGAGCAATTATTATATGTTGAAGTTTATTTCTAAGTTATTCGGTGGCAGTAAAAGTGAAAAAGATGTGCAGGTTTTAATGCCAATCGTCCAAAAAGCCAATCAGTTTTTTCAGCAGTATCAAACCCTTTCAAACGATGAACTTCGGGCAAAAACCAGTTCATTTAAAGAAAGGATCCAAAACCATCTTGCTTCTATTGATGCAGAAATTGCTGCGCAAAAAGCATCAGCGGAAGCGCTTCCTGAAAATGATATTCATGGCAAAGACAGTATTTATCAGCAAATCGATAAATTAAAAAAGGAAAGGGATCAAAAAATTGAAGAAGCACTAAGTGATATTCAACCTGAAGCATTTGCAGTAATTAAAGAAACCGCTCGCAGATTTAAAGAGAATGCTGTTTTAAAATCAACAGCTACTCAACACGACAGAGATTTGAGTGTTCGAAAAGATTATATCACTATTGTTGGCCATCAGGTTGAATATAAAAATACTTGGACAGCTGGTGGTGGAACTGTTTTATGGAATATGGTTCATTACGATGTGCAGTTAATTGGTGGCAGCGTATTGCATCAAGGCAAAATTGCTGAAATGGCTACCGGAGAAGGTAAAACATTGGTGTCTACATTGCCAGCTTATTTAAATGCATTGGCAGGAGAGGGCGTTCATATTGTAACGGTGAACGATTATCTGGCAAAAAGAGATAGCGAATGGAATGGTACTATATTCGAATGGTTGGGTTTAACAGTAGATTGTATTGATAAGCACGAACCCAATAGCGAAGCAAGAAGAAAAGCTTATTTAGCGGATATAACTTATGGCACCAATAACGAATTTGGTTTTGATTATTTGAGAGATAATATGGTGCATAGCCCAGAAGAAATGGTTCAAAGAAAACACCATTTTGCAATGGTGGATGAGGTGGATTCTGTGTTGATCGATGATGCAAGAACACCGTTGATCATCTCTGGACCTATTGGTCATCAAACAGGTGAGCAACAATTCTTTGAATTGAAACCAAGGATTGAAAAATTGGTGGATGCACAAAAAAGAGCTACTCAACATTTCTTGACAGAAGCAAAGAAAAAAATTGCAGAAGGCAATGACGATCCTAAAGATGGTGGCTTGGCTTTGTTCCGTGCACATAGAGGTTTGCCAAAGAATAGTGCATTGATCAAGTTTTTGAGCGAACCTGGTATGAGGGTGAAATTGCAAAAATCTGAAAACTATTATTTGGCAGATCAGCAAAGAGAAATGCCCATAGCTGATAAGGAATTGTATTTCTATATTGATGAAAAAAATAATTCGGTAGAACTTACAGATAAAGGAATTCAATTGATCACTGGTGCTGGCGAAGACACTAGTTTTTTTGTGTTACCTGATATTAGTTTGTCTTTGGCAGCTGTTGATAAAGATGCAGCATTAGATGCTGATCAAAAATTACATAAGAAAGAATCGATCATTAATGAATACTCAGTAAAAGCCGATCGCATACATACTGTTCAACAATTATTAAAAGCCTATACATTATTTGATAAGGATGTTGAATACGTTGTAATGGATGGTGGTGTAAAAATTGTTGATGAACAAACAGGTCGTATACTGGATGGAAGAAGGTATTCAGATGGTTTGCATCAGGCCATTGAAGCAAAAGAAAATGTGAAGATCGAAGCTGCTACTCAAACCTATGCTACCGTCACCTTACAGAATTATTTCAGGATGTATCATAAGTTGGCAGGTATGACTGGTACAGCCGAAACTGAAGCTGCTGAATTATGGGACATTTATAAATTAGATGTAGTAAGTATTCCAACGAATGTTACTGCCATCAGAAAAGACGAGCAAGATTTGGTGTTTAAAACCAAGCGTGAAAAATTTGGAGCTGTAATTGATGAGATCGTAAAATTAACCTCTGCAGGTCGACCTGTATTGGTTGGTACTACTTCTGTAGAAGTAAGTGAATTATTGAGCAGAATGTTGCGCCAAAAACAAATTCCTCATAATGTATTGAATGCAAAACAACATGCCAGAGAAGCACAAATTGTTGCAGAAGCTGGTTTTCCAGGAGCTGTAACTATCGCAACGAATATGGCGGGTCGTGGTACGGATATTAAACTGGGACCAGGCGTAAAAGAAGCGGGTGGTTTAGCAATATTAGGTACTGAACGTCATGAGTCCCGAAGAGTAGATCGTCAGTTGAGAGGTCGTGCTGGTCGTCAAGGAGATCCAGGTTCATCATTGTTCTTTGTTTCTTTAGAAGATGATTTGATGCGCATGTTTGGAAGCGAAAGAATTGCTAAAGTAATGGACTTTGCAGGATACAAAGAAGGAGAAGTGATTCAGCATAGTATGATCACTAAATCGATAGAACGTGCACAAAGAAAAGTGGAAGAGAACAACTTTGGTATCAGAAAACGTTTGTTGGAATATGATGATGTGATGAATAAACAACGTACCGTAATTTATTCAAAAAGAAATCATGCATTGTTTGGAGAAAGGCTGGCATTGGATTTAGACAATGCTATGTATGGAGTTGCAGAAGGTTTAGTGAATGCATTTAAAGAGCAAAATGATTATGAAGGTTTTCGTTTGGCAGTAATTGTGAATTTTGGAATCGATTCTTCGATCAGCGCAGATGAGTTAAGCAAATCTTCAGAAAATCAATTGACTGAAAAATTGTATTCAGAAGCTGTTGCTAATTATGAAAGAAAGAAACAGGATTTGATGGTTCAATCTGTTCCAGTATTCAAGAATATTAAATTACAACAAGGTTCACAAATAGACAACGTAATTGTTCCATTTACAGATGGCAGAAAACAAATGCAGGTACTGGCCAATATGGACAAAACATTAAGCACGAATGGTGCTGAATTGTTGAATGCATTAGAAAAGTCTGTGACACTTGGTTTAATTGATGATGCCTGGAAAGAGCATTTGCGTTCTATGGATGATCTGAAGCAAAGTGTACAGACAGCTACTTATGAACAAAAAGATCCTTTGGTAATTTATAAAATGGAAGCTTTCGATTTGTTCAAAAAAATGGATGGGGAAGTAAATAAGGATATCGTTCAATTCTTATGTCATGCGGGTATTCCATTAGCAGAAGGAGATGAATTAAAAGAAGGTCGTCAGCAAAAAACGGACATGAGCAGAATGAGTGCCAATAAAGAAGCTGTTGATGCTGCCGGACAAGAATTGGGTGCAAATGAAAATGATTATTATGATCCTAGTCCTGCAAAACAAGAACCGGTAAAAGTGGGTCCAAAAATTGGTCGCAATGATCCTTGCCCTTGTGGAAGTGGAAAGAAATTCAAAGCATGCCATGGAAGGGAGAGTTAAAAGATAAAAGATAAAAGATAAGAGATACAGGAGTTGATGAAATTAAACGCTTACATAGATCATACATTATTAAAGCCAACGGCTCTGGTGAGTGATATAGAAAAGCTTTGTAAGGAAGCGATCGAGTATCAATTTGCTGCTGTTTGTGTGCCCCCTAATTTTGTAAAAAAAGCGAAAATATTTTTAGGAGATAGTGCAGTAAAGCTTGCCACAGTAATTGGTTTTCCATTCGGTTATTCTGCAGTAGAAGCTAAACTGGCAGAAGTTGTTTTGGCAATTGTTGATGGTGCAGATGAGTTGGATATAGTTGTAAATATCAGTGCCATAAAAAACGGGGATTGGCAATATTTAGCCAATGAGTTGAATCATATTATGCCCATCATTAAAAACAAGGGTAAAACAATTAAAGTAATCATTGAAAGTGGAGTACTTACTGATGATGAAATTATCAAATGTTGTGAGCTATATGGTATAGCTGAGATCGATTATCTAAAAACCTCTACTGGATATGCCGAAAAAGGAGCCACAATAGAAGCTGTTGCATTATTTAGAAAACATTTACCCGGTAATGTGCAAATAAAAGCATCTGGAGGCATTCGTGATTATGCTTTTGCCAAACAATTGGTGGATGCAGGTGCTACCCGGTTGGGATGCAGTGCAAGTATTACTATTGTTAATGGTAATCATGCAGATAAAATGAATGGATATTGAGGTTTTAGTACCTTTGATTCCCAATTGCATTAACTTTAAACTATGTCAATTATCAAAGCATATAGGTGTTTATATGTAGCAATTTTTTTAATGATTGCATCATTTGCTTTAGCAAACGATACGGTAATTGTAATCAAAGATGCAAGAATGGATATTTTAACTGCCAAGCAAGCGCAGATCAATAAGCGAACATCCATGATGACAAGTGGAGGTCAATACAAAGGTTTTAGAATTCAGGTAGTCAGTTCAACAAATAGAGACAATGCTACACAGATTAAAACTGATTTAATGAATAAGTTTCCAGAACATAAAACCTATATCCTTTTTCAGTCACCTAATTTTAAAGTTCGTATTGGAAATTTTATTAAACGAGAAGAAGCAGAAAAATTGCGTAAGCAATTGAATAAATATTTTCCTCAAGGAGTATATGTGGTTGAAGACGCTATTGAATACTATCCTAAAGAAGAAATAAATTATTAACTTAATTGTAGCTAATGCTCAATGATGAAATAAAAAAACTCGCAAAAGAATTCGCACCAGCATTTATTGCTGTTCGAAGATATTTACACGCGAATCCCGAATTAAGTTATCAAGAAGTCAATACAGCTGCTTATGTTAAAGCACAATTAACTGAATTAGGTATTTCTTTTGAAACAAAAGCTAGTACAGGAGTATTAGGAATTATTAAAGGGAAAAACCCTGATAGCAGGGTGATTGCTTTAAGAGCAGATATGGATGCTCTTCCTATTTTAGAAGAAAATGAAGTTTCGTATAAGTCTACTAATCCAGGAGTGATGCATGCTTGCGGCCATGATGTTCATACTTCCATTTTATTGGGTGCCGCAAAAATTTTGAACGAATTAAAAGACAAATGGGAGGGAACTGTAAAATTAATTTTTCAACCCGGTGAAGAAAGAAATCCTGGCGGAGCAAGTTATATGATCAAAGAAGGAGTGCTGGATAACCCAAGACCGAAAGGTATTATTGGACTACATGTACATCCGGGATTAAATGTTGGACAATTAAGTTTTAGAAAGGGAAGGGTAATGGCCAGTGCCGATGAGATTTATATTACCATTAAAGGAAAAGGTGGTCATGCTGCCGCTCCTCATTTAACCGCAGACACTGTTTTAATAGCGTCGCATTTAATTGTTGGTTTACAGCAAGTGATATCGCGTAACAAAAATCCATTATCACCATCTGTTTTATCCATCTGTTCTATTCAGGGAGGTAATACAACCAATGTGATTCCATCAGAAGTAAAACTAATGGGCACGTTCAGGGCAATGGACGAAACCTGGAGATACAAAGCACATGATCTGATTCGCCAACAAGCAAAAGGAATAGTGGAAAGTATGGGTGGAGAATTAGATCTTCATATAGATATTGGATATCCAACTGTAGACAATGATCCAGCTTTTACAGCGGAAGCCTGGAAATTAGCCGATGAGTTTATGGGAAAAGAGCATGTTGAAGAAACTGAAATGAGAATGGGTGCAGAAGATTTTGGCTATTACACACAAATCATTCCTGGATGTTTTTATCGATTAGGTGTTCGTAATGAATCCAAGGGAATTATTCATCAAGTACATACACCTAAATTTGATATAGATGAGTCTGCCATTGAAATAGGCATTGGAATGATGGCTTATTTAGGAATAAATGCATAATTTTTTAAAAAAGATTTCAACTAATTGAAAATATGTCTAAGCAAACAGATTTAAGAAGAGAACAAGCGCTAGAATACCATTCAAGTGGAAGACCTGGAAAGATCGAAGTAGTATCTACTAAAGAAGCAAAAACGCAACGTGATTTGTCTTTGGCGTATAGCCCCGGTGTTGCAGAACCTTGCAAAGAAATATTTAATAATGTTGAAGATGTTTATAAATACACTGCTAAAGGAAATTTAGTAGGCGTTATTACGAATGGTACTGCTGTATTAGGTTTAGGTGATATAGGGCCTGATGCAAGTAAGCCGGTGATGGAAGGGAAAGCCGTATTGTTTAAAATCTTTGCAGACATTGATGTTTTTGATATTGAGATCAATGAAAAAGATCCTGAAAAATTTGTACAAATTGTAAAAGCATTAGAACCCACTTTTGGTGGAATTAATCTGGAAGATATTAAAGCTCCAGAGTGTTTTTATATTGAGCAGCAATTGAAAGAACAGATGAAGATTCCTGTGATGCACGACGATCAACATGGAACAGCCATCATTAGTAGTGCTGCTATGATCAATGCACTCGATCTACAAAAAAAGAAAATTGAAAAAGTTCGATTTGTAATAAACGGTGCTGGTGCAGCTGCAATGGCCTGTATTCAATTATATGTTGCGCTAGGAGCTAAGTACGAAAATTTTATTCTCTTTGATAAGGATGGCGTATTGCATGAAGGCAGAACCGATTTGGGCCCGATTCGTGCAAAGTTTGCTGTTAAAAAATCTGATTGGACTTTAGAAAAAGCGTTGAAAGATGCAGATTGCTTTTTAGGATTAAGTGTTGGTAATGTAGTTACTCCGGCGATGGTAAAAAGCATGGCTAAAAATCCAATTGTGTTTGCCATGGCCAATCCAGATCCAGAAATCTCCTATGATGATGCTATCAAAGTCCGCAAAGATTTAATTATGGCCACTGGAAGGTCGGACTATCCTAATCAAGTAAATAATGTTTTGGGATTCCCTTATATTTTTAGAGGTGCATTAGATGTTCGTGCAACACAAATTAATGAAGCCATGAAATTGGCTGCAGTAAGGGCTTTGGCAGATTTGGCTCGAACAGCAGTACCTGATATTGTGAATATGGCATATAACCAAACCAATATGAGTTATGGCCCAGAATACATTATTCCAAAGCCACTTGACCCTCGCTTATTATCAACCATTGCACCGGCTGTAGCACAAGCAGCAATAGCCAGTGGAGTTGCACAAAAAGAAATTACTAATTGGGATGGATACGCCCTGGAATTAAATAAAAGATTAGGGCTCGACAATCAATTGATCAGAGTAATTGGTAGTAAAGCCAGAAAAGATCCTAAGCGATTGGTTTTTGCTGAAGCAGATAATTTAAAAATATTAAAAGCTGCAAGCATTATTTATGATGAGGGTATTGCTTATCCAATTTTATTAGGAGACCCTATTAAGATCAATAAAATTGCTGAACAAAATAATTTAGATCTAACGGATATTCCAATCATCGATCCACGTAGCGAAGAAATGGAATCGAAAAGGGAATTTTATGGTCAATTATTTTTCAATAAGCGAAGCCGTAAAGGGTTTAACCAATATGAAAGTATGAAAATCATGAAAGACCGAAATCATTTCGGTTGTATGATGGTTGAAACCGGAGATGCAGATGCAATGTTGTCGGGGCTTACAAAAAATTATGCAGAAGCCATTCGACCTGCATTGCAAATAATCGGAACAGAAGAAGGCGTGAATAAAATTGCCGGAATGTATTTATTGCTCACTAAGAAAGGTCCATTATTCTTAGCAGACACTACAGTAAACTTCAGCCCTTCTGCCGAAGAATTAGCAGATATTACGATGATGGTTGCAAAAGAAGTAAGAAATTTTAATCTTACTCCAAGAATAGCCATGTTGAGTTACAGCAATTTTGGTAGCAGCGATTCTCCAGAAGCAAAACTGGTAGCGGAAGCAACCAGAATTTTAAAGCAAAGAAATCCTTCCTTGATTGTAGATGGTGAAATGCAAGGAAGTTTGGCGTTTAACAAAGAGATATTAAAAGATAATTATCCTTTCAGTGAGTTAGTAGACGAAGATGTAAATGTGTTGATGTTTCCCAATTTAACTGCAGGTAATGTGGCCTATAATTTATTAAAAGAAGTGGGTGGAGCAGATGCTATTGGTCCAATTTTATTGGGTATGAAAAAACCTGTTCATGTATTGCAATTGGGCAGCTCTGTTCGTAATATCATCAATATGGCCATGGTTGCCGTGGTTGATGCTCAATTAAAATGCAGGGTTGATACAAACGAAGAAGTTCAGCGTAGTGTCTGGTGGAAACGAAGAAAACGTGTTAAATAAAATCTTACCTTCATAATTCATAACTCTGCTAATGTCTAGTTTTCTCAATCATTTTGGCGCATACCTCTTAATGTTAAAAGGCATGTTTACAAAGCCAGAGAATGGCAAAATGTATTGGAAGGAGTTTATGCATCAATGCGTAGAAATAGGGTTTGGAGCATTGCCGATAGTAATCATCATTTCCTTGTTTTTAGGTGCGGTAACCACCGTTCAAACAGCCTACCAATTAGTGAGTCCATTGGTTCCTCAAACAACTATAGCCCAAATTGTTAGAGATAGTATGATCCTGGAATTATCTCCTACTGTTTTAAGTATTGTATTAGCTGGAGTTATTGGGAGTAAGATTGCCAGTGAATTGGGTAATATGCGGATCAGTGAGCAAATAGATGCATTGGAAATTATGGGTATCAATACCAAGAGCTATTTAGTAATGCCTAAGATCTTGGCTGCACTTGTAGTGATTCCTTGTTTAATTGTTATTTCTGCGGTTCTAGGTATCTGGGGAGGTAGAACTGCTGGTAATTTAGCAGGCATTTTGGCTACAGATATCTTTGATATTGGATTAAGGCAAAACCTTAATTTTTACAATATTAATTTTGCTCTATATAAAGCGTACACATTTGCATTTATTATTAGCAGCATTTCCGCATATTTTGGATACAATGTTAAAGGCGGTGCCCTCGAAATTGGTAGAGCAAGTACCAGCGCTGTAGTAGTTAGCTGTATTTTGATTTTAGTGGCAGATTATCTATTGGCTGCATTATTGTTATAAGTGAAATATTGTTTATCTTGAAAAGGATAAATTAAATACTCATAACAATTTCTTCTAGTATGAATCCTCAGTTTGATCGGTTTCAAAAACTAATCACTAATCGATTTCAATTTGGTTTTTTTAAATTGGTAAAATTACCAGCTGCATTTTTTGCAGGGTTGAGAATTGGTAAATTAAGTTCAACAGAAGCAGTGATTCTGGTGAAGCATAATTGGTTAAACCAAAATCCATTTCGTTCGATGTATTTTGCTGTGCAATCAATGGCTGCTGAAATGAGTACTGGATTATTTGCAGTTGGTCAAACATATAAGAGAGAACCAACTGTAAGTATGTTAGTTGTAGGTTTAGAGGGAAAGTTTTTCAAAAAAGCTACCGGACTTATTTCCTTCACCTGTAAAGATGGAGCAAAAGTGGAAGCGATCATAGAAGAATGTATTCAAACTGGTGAAGGCCGAACATTGGAGTGCTTATCAGTTGGAACAAATGAGCAAGGTGAAAAAGTGTCGGAGTTTATTATTCATTGGAGTTTTAAAGCAAAGTCAAAATGAATATTAGTTTTCATGGTGCAGCAAGAACTGTTACAGGTTCCAAGCATTTGCTGAGTTTAAAAAACGGTAAAAAAATATTACTTGATTGCGGTATGTTTCAGGGAATGGGAAAAGAAACCATTGAACTGAATGCGAACTTTGGGTTTGATGCTACTACAATTGATTACCTCATTTTATCTCACGCCCATATCGATCATTCTGGTTTAATTCCTAAATTATACAAAGAAGGATTTAGAGGGGTAATTTATGCTACTCCGGCAACCAAAGAATTGGGCGCCATTTTATTAGAGGATTCTGCAGCAATTCAAAGAGATGATACCAAATTTATCAATAAGCGAAGAGCAAAGCAAGGGTTGCCTCCTTTTGAGCCATTGTATGATTTGGAACATGCAGAAGAAGCGTTAGAATTGTTTCAAACCATTCAATACAATGTTTGGACGACCATCAGTGAAGGAGTTGAACTATTATTTACAGATGCTGGTCATATTATTGGTAGCGCTGCTGTGCACTTGCGTATCAAAGAAGACGGGGCTTCCACTCGCATCACATTTAGTGGTGATGTAGGCAGGTATAATGATGCCATACTTCGATCTCCTCAGGAATTTGATCAAGCTGATTATATACTTTTAGAAAGTACTTATGGCAATAAACTACATAATGAAGTTTTTGGAATGGTGGATGGCCTCGAGAAATGGATCAGGCATACTTGCATTGATAAGAAAGGAAAATTAATTATTCCTGCATTCAGTGTTGGTAGAACCCAGGAATTGCTCTATGCTTTGAATCAACTGGATTTAGAAAACAGGTTGCCCAATGTTCCTTTTTATGTTGATAGTCCATTGAGTGGAGAAGCTACTGCAGTGCTCAAAAATTTTCCAAATTATTTCAATAAAAAAATCCAAAAAATAATGGAAACAGATGCTGATCCATTTGATTTTAAAGGATTGAAATTTATTAAAACTGTAGAGGAAAGTAAACACTTGAATGAACTTAGTCAACCATGTGTAATTATTTCCGCCAGTGGAATGGCAGACGCAGGAAGGGTTAAACACCATATCATGAACAATATTGGTGATAACAAGAATACTGTTTTACTAGTAGGCTATTGCGAACCAAGATCATTGGGTGGAAGATTAATGAATGGTGCCAAAGAAGTAAAAATATTTGGTGAAATGTTTGAAGTGGTAACAGAAGTGGGGTCTATGCGCAATATGAGTGCACACGGCGATTACGATGATCTTTGTCAATTTTTAGCTTGTCAAAAACCCGAACTAGTTAAAACCCTTTTCTTGGTGCATGGAGAATATGAAGTGCAGCAAGATTTTGCTATAAAATTGAGGAAGAAACATTTTGTGAATGTAGAAATACCCGATATGCATCAGTCGTATAAGTTAGAATAAGTAGTATGTTAAAAAAATCAACCTTTCAATTACTTCGTTTTCCTTTCTCCTTTTTTCTGATGCCCGTTTTTTGGTTTGCATTGAGTATGCAAACAAATATTGATTGGTATAATGCAACATGGCTATTTATTATTTTGCATGTAATTGCTTATCCTTCGAGCAATGGATACAATAGTTATATGGATAGAGATGAAGGGAGTATTGGCGGAATAGAAAAGCCACCAGCGCCATTGAAGGAATTGTTTTATGTTTCTGTTGTGATGGATGTTATAGCAATTCTATTGGCTTTTTGTGTTAGCACTTTAACAGCTTGTTTGCTCTCCGTCTATATTATATTTTCTCGTTTATACAGTTATAGAGGAATTCGATTGAAGCAATATCCAATATTCGGGTATCTAACGGTGGTGTTGAATCAAGGCACATTGGTTTTTGCCATGGTTTTTATGGGCGTTGGTGATCATGCAGTTTTGCCTCCAATTTTACCTTTAGTGGCTTCAGCATTCTTAATTGGAGGATTTTATCCTATCACCCAAATTTATCAGCATACTGCGGATAAAGCAGATGGGGTCAATACAATTTCAATATTACTTGGTAAAAGAGGGACATTTATTTTTTGCGGTTTCATTTATAGTATTGCATTTACCTTATTATTCTTGTACTTTACATCCATCGACCAACTTGGTTTGTTCTTTACGTTGCAGATTTTCTTCATTCCGGTGATCATCTATTTTTTGATATGGGCAATAGATGTTTGGAAGGATGAAAGGAAAGCCGATTTTATACGTACTATGCGTATGAATTGGATTGCATCAATAGCATCTAATCTTGGATTTATCACTTTACTTATATTAAAATACCTTGGCTGACATCATTTCAATAGCAACCGCGGAACCAGCCTACCAGCATTTACAGGCTGATATTTGCAATTTCATGCTGGCATCTTATCAGTTAGATGCCATCGAAAGCCGCAAGCTTAAATTCTTATACGATCATAGTGGAATTAATACTCGCTATTCTATTATAGCAGACTATAATGCTGCTTTGGCAGTTCATGATTTTATTCCCTTACAAAAAGATCATCCATTTCCCGATCTGGAACAACGAATGGAAATTTTTGAAAGAGAGTCATTGATATTATCGCTCGAATCAATTAAGAAATGCATCGATGGAGTAATTGAGGCGAATGAAATCACCCATTTAATAACGGTGAGTTGCACAGGTATGAGCGCACCAGGTTTAGATCTGCAAATCATGCAATCAATGGAACTGCCTTCCACCATTTTTCGAACCTCGATTAATTTCATGGGATGTTATGCCGCTATACATGGTTTGAAACTGGCAAAAATGATCTGCGATAGTACGCCCAATTCAAATGTAATTGTGGTAGCTACTGAATTGTGCACACTACATTTTCAGCAGGCATTTTCTGAAGACAATGCTGCCAGTAGTTTGCTTTTTGCAGACGGTTCAGCTGCTGTATTAATGAGCAACTGCATAGCATCAACCAATTCAATCCAACTTAAAGATTTCTATTCTCAGGTGGAAGATAAAGGCCAAAATGATATGGCCTGGAAACTAAGCAGTAAGGGCTTCTTAATGACCCTGAGTAGTTATATACCACAGTTAATTGAATCAGACGTAGAACAACTCATTGCAAATGCATTGGCAAAAAATGATTTAGCATTTTCTGACATCACCCATTGGTGTATTCATCCTGGTGGCAAAAGAATTCTCGATCTGGTACAAAGAAAAATGAAACTGAGCGACGAGCATTTGAAACATTCAAGGAAAGTATTGTTTAACCATGGTAATATGTCTTCGCCTACTATTTTGTATGTGTTGAAAGAAATAATGGAAGCTACTAATAAAGACCAGGCAACCATTGTAGGAATGGCTTTTGGTCCAGGGTTAACAATGGAAACATTTACTGCAGTGAAGCATTCATGAGTATCGCTAAATCATATCAATTAGAGCTGCTCGATCAAGACAATATTCCTTTTGAGGATATTTTACTCAATATGCGGGAGCTCAATACCATCAATACAATATTGGGCGGACATGCCATTACAGTAAAAGGTTTTAAAAAATTGTTATCAGGCAGAAAAAAAATAACTGTTTGCGAAATTGGATGCGGTGGAGGAGATAATTTGGTAGCTATTCAACAGTATTGTACAAAGAATAATATCGATGTACAACTTATTGGTGTAGATATCAAGTTGGCATGTATTGAAGTAGCTCAACAACATCGACTATTACAAACTAACACCAATTTTATTTGTTCTGATTATTCAATGGTAGAGTTTGAAAGCAAGCCTGACATTATTTTCTCCAGTTTGTTTTGTCACCATTTTAATGAAGATCAATTAGTGGGTCAGTTAAAGTGGATGAGCAATCATGCGAAACTGGGATTTTTTATTAATGATTTACACCGACATTGGTTAGCCCATATTTCCATAAAATGGTTGACTAAATTATTTTCAAATTCCTATTTAGTGAAGAACGATGCTCCATTGAGTGTACTCAGAGGGTTTCTTCAATCTGAATGGAAACAACTCTTTACAACCGCTAGATTGCCTTCTGCGCAAATCAGTTGGCAATGGGCTTTCAGGCATTTAATTGTTTATCATCAATCTTCATTACCGAATGAAAGAATTATTTGATATAGGAATTGTGGGTGGTGGATTAGGTGGCTTGACCCTAGCGATTCAAGCTGCCCAGCAGGGATTTAAAGTAGTGTTATTTGAGAAAGAACAATATCCATTTCATAAAGTTTGTGGAGAATACATCAGTTTCGAAAGTTGGGATTTTTTAGAACGATGTGGAATTCCATTGAGCAGTTGGGATTTACCACAGATACATCAGCTAAGTATTTCTGATACGAAAGGAAAATCATTTGGATTTGACCTGCCCTTGGGCGGATTTGGAATTAGCCGATATAAATTGGACAATGCACTTTTTCTAATTGCCCAACAAATGGGGGTAGTAGTGTACACTTCTACCAAAGTATCGGATGTTCAATTTAACGATGACTATTTTACAATAGAGTCCGATCAGCAAAATGTTTTCGCCAAATTAGTAGTGGGGTCATTTGGGAAAAGGGCCAATTTAGATGTAAAATGGAAAAGACCATTCATTCAAAAAAAGCCCAATAAGATCAATCATTTTATTGGGGTTAAATACCATATTAAATATCCGCATCCTGTTAATCAAATTTCATTGCATAATTTTCCTGGAGGCTATTGCGGCATTTCATCCATCGAAGATGGTAAATCTTGTTTATGTTATTTGACCAATTCACAAAACTTAGCAGCATCGGGTAATTCCATTGCTGAAATGGAGAAAAAAATATTATCCGTCAATCCTCAATTGGCAAATATTTTTTCTTCAGCTGAATTTTTATATGATCAGCCCTTAACAATTTCTCAAATTAGTTTTGATAAAAAAGAACAGATTCAAAATCATCTACTCTATGTAGGTGATGCAGCTGGTTTAATTACTCCACTCTGTGGCAATGGCATGAGTATGGCGATGCATGCTGGGAAATTGGCATTGAATCATATGAGTCGATATTTAAAAGGTGAAACGGATCGGTCTGTGATGGAAATGAATTATATCAAGGATTGGAATAAGCATTTTGCCTTTAGAACGGCTACTGGAAGGCTGGTGCAACAATTTTTTGGCGGAAGATCAACTTCCCTATTTTTACAGTTGATGAAGCAATCGAGCGTTGTTTCTAGACGCTTGATTCAACAAACCCATGGTCAACCATTTTAAAAAAAATGTAGTATTATTGAAAAAAAATACGCATGCGTTCCGCTTGTTTCCTCAATAAGTTAATACTGATCTTGATCTTTTCATTTGCTGTTAATATGCTGAATGCACAAAGCAAAACTGATACAACAACAACCAAAAAGAAGGTAGCGAGTTTCGAAAAATCAGTTTTTGTTGGAACAGATTTCAATGGTCATCTGTTAATTGGATTTTCCGGACCTCAGTTAATGTTTGCTATTAATGAACACACTAAAATTGGTCCTTGTTATTATCCTTCTTTATGGTGGAATTATAAAACAGGGGAATTTGATACAAAGTTGGGAGTAGGTGCAAGGGTAGATTACAAGCATGCGATTATTGGATTTGATACATTCAGAATTGCCAATAATGTTTGGGTTGGGTCTTTAATTGTAGGAGTAAAATTTTAAATTAAAGGCGGAAGTTCCTCATAATTAAATAACTCTTTTGGGTTTTCTGCTCCCCGGTTAAAATCCTTTACAATAGGGTATGCTACCATTTTTTCTGATGGATATTGATAAGCTGCAATTGATTGTATTCTTTCTTGTGTTAATGGGCCAATCCATTCTTCTGCTAATTCATCATTTAAAATGGTGGGCATTCTTTTTTTAGTGTTATGTATCTGTTGCATGATTGAATTTGCAGCAGTTGTTACAATGGCAAAACTATGCAGCATTTCTCCCGATGATTGATCCGTCCAGGGTTGCCAAATTCCTGCCATATAAAACAATGGCTCTTCTTCTGTTGATTGAACAGAAATATGATATGGATAAGCTTGGTCTTTTTTAGAGCCTTCTGGTTTATAATGCCTCCACTCATAAAATCCTGAGCTCAATACCAAACACCTTCTGGCGGCTGCAGCAGATTTATACATTTTGCTTTCAAATAATTTTTCTGCTGTTGCATTGAGTGTGGTGAATTTTTTCCTGCTTTCTAATAATGCCGTTCCATCATTGATCCACCAGGGAATGAATTCCCAATGGGCTAATTCTGCTTTCCAGCCTTCGGCTGGATCCGCAACAATAATTGGCCAGGAATCATAACTAAAACCAGATTGTACCGTTTTGGTAATGGGTGCTATTTCTTTTTTATGCTTGTTGAGTTCAAGCATTTTCTTCTTGGTGAGTTGAACGGAATTGTAGTAGCACATTATATAAATTTATTAATTTTAAAATAAAAATCGGTTTAAAATGTCTTTGTTAAGTATTTTTATTCTCATTGTTGGCGCTTTTTCTTTAGCCAAAAAAAGTAGGGGTCTCTTTAT
Source organism: Sphingobacterium thalpophilum (assembly GCA_943372285.1). Lineage (GTDB taxonomy): Bacteria > Bacteroidota > Bacteroidia > Chitinophagales > Chitinophagaceae > Sediminibacterium. Next base: position 44,543 of record CALRYA010000005.1, read on the forward strand.
TTCTATTAAGCAACATAACAATGAAAAAATTAAGGTGGATATTTTATTCATTGTATTAGTGATTCTTTTAACAGTAGGATTACTATCGTATGTACATTTCTTTATTGATCAGCCAAGACTTTAATGCGAGTATGGAATGTTTAAAGAGGGACTGTAGGCTTCATTTCGTTTCGCCGACTTCCTCGGGTTTGGAAGAATTTGCATTTGATATTCTGGCTTTTTTGGAATTACTCCATAAACTATCCATTTTCAAATAAAGAGTTGGTTAATTGATTTTTCAAAAAGGGCTTTATTTTAGAAAATAATCATTTTGCAGCCTGTTTTGGTGATTTTGCAGAAAACCTATTTTATTTGGTGGAATATTATTGAGAAAAGAAAAGGCTGGTTTTAGTTTTAGTTTCTAATACCATTTTATGTATTGTATAGAAACCCAAAACCTCTCTTATCATTTCTCACAGGAACAAAAAGTACTGAATAAAGTGAATTTACAAGTACCAACTGGTTCTATTTACGGATTTTTAGGGCCCAATGGAGCTGGTAAAACAACCACACTTCGTTTAATCCTTGGTTTATTGCGAAAGCAAGAGGGAACAATTTCCATTTTTGGAAAGCCATTTTTAGAAAATAGAATTCCTATTCTTCAAAATATTGGCTCTCTCATTGAATCTCCCTCTCTTTATGGACATCTTACTGCTTTAGAAAATTTACGTATTCAACAAGTTTTGTATCAGTGCCCAAAATCTAGGATGATGGAGGTATTAAATACGGTAGGCCTTTCTAATACGGGCAAAAAAAAAGCAGGTCAGTTTTCATTGGGTATGAAACAAAGACTAAGTATAGCAGTTGCTTTATTGCATAATCCTAGCCTTCTCATTTTAGATGAGCCAACCAATGGGCTGGATCCGAATGGGATTATTGAAATAAGAGACTTGCTTAAAAAAATCAATAGCGAATTAAATATCACCATTTTAATTTCCAGTCACTTGTTAGCAGAAATTGAAAAGATGGTTACACATATTGGCATCATCAATAAGGGCAATATATTATTTCAAGGGAAACTAACAGAATTACAAACCAAACAAAATTTGGGTGCGTCTATTCAAATTAAAACCAATAATAATGTTGAAGCAATAACCTTGATGGAGGCAGCAGGTTTTCAAGCACTCATGGAACATGGAAAGATCATACTCCCTAAAATAGAGGAAGTTCAAATTGCCGCCCTCAATAAAAAAATGGTTCAACATAATATTGATGTGTATCAAATAAGCCATCACCAAAACGACCTTGAATCAATTTTCATCGACCTTATTAATCTTTAAAGAATATTATATGAATTTTATACATTGTTTTAAAGCAGAATGGATTAAAAAGAAACGAAGTCTAGCTTCTTGGCTTGTAATAATAGGTGGTTTCTTTACTCCTGCTATAATGATTGCCATTGCACTTTACCGTTCTGATGCAACAAGAGCTGCATTGTTAAAGAAGGAGTATTGGACAAATCATTGGCTTAATTCCTGGGAATCAATTGCTATGTTTTTGTTGCCATTGGGAATTATTTTATCAACTAGTTTAGTCACACAAATCGAGTTTAAAAACAATACTTGGAAACAATTACATACGAGCCCACAAACTTTAACCAATTTATTTTTGGCCAAACTATCTGTAATTGTGGTTATGCTTTTGCAATTTTTTTTACTATTTAATTTGGGCACCTATTTATCAGGCATTATTCCAATCTTGTTTATTAAAGATGCACATTATCCCATTGCCTCCATTCCTTGGAATGGTATTTTTTATACAAGTTCAATGTATTTTATTACAAGTTTGCCAATTATTGCTATTCAATATCTAGTTAGCTTACAGTTTAAGAATTTTTTAGTGTCAATTGGGGCAGGATTGGGTTTATGGGTTGCTTCAATTGCAAGTCTTGCTTGGAAATACAGCTATATAATGCCTTATTCACATGGCTCATTGTACTATTTAAAAGTGAGCGGAAGATTAGTGCGTAAAGTACCAATTGTGGAGATGGCCATTGCTTATTTTATCCTCATCATTATTATTAGCTATATATTGTATATTACAAAAAAGGAAAAAGGGTAGTCGCTATGCATCGATCAGTAATCATTACCATACACGTGCTTTATTGGATTTTGTTTGTTTTACTGCTCATGTTGTTTTATTTTTTCTTGATGGCGGTTCCAGTGAGTGCAACATTAGATCAGCAACAGCCAGGTAGATTTGGGTTTTGGGTAAGGTTCATGTTCGGATTTGCTATAATACCAGGAGTGATTGGCTTTTATGGTTTTTATGGCTTTTTGTTTGATAAATACCTTACCCAAAAAAAATATTGGTTATTTTTTTTGATGAGTATTATAATAGCTATTGCTGGGGCAATAATTGGAGTAATCGTTGAATTATTGCCTTCTGTTTTTGGATCAAAATTTATTCAGTGGAATGATATTTTTTCTATGATCATCATTCTTGGCGTAATGAGTTTTGGAGCTTTTGTAAATGGCGTTATTGGTTTAATTATTCGTGGTTTTATTAGTTGGTTCAACGAGATAAAACTTAAAGAGAGTTTAAATCAGAAAAACTTTGAGATGGAGTTAAATTTAGTAAAATCTCAGATTAACCCTCATTTTTTATTTAATACACTCAACAATATTGATGTATTGATTGAAAAAGATCCGCCTAAAGCATCGCTTTATTTCAATAAGCTTTCAGCAATTATGAGATTTATGTTGTACGAAACCAAAACAGCTAAAATCCCCCTTTCTAAAGAACTAGATTATATAGCTAAATACATTGACCTACAAAAAATAAGACATTCAAACCCCGATTTTGTTCAATTTACAGTTGAGGGAGAAATGGATTTTATATTTATAGAACCGATGCTTTTTATTCCTTTTATTGAAAATGCATTTAAGCACGCAAGGTTTGCTAAAGAGGGGATAGGAATTAAAATTCGATTGCTGGTCACAGATAAATCTATTGAGTTTAGTTGCGAAAATTCAATTGGATCTAATTTAATAGAAAATGAGTATTATGGCGGTTTAGGAAACGGATTAATAGAAAAAAGACTGAATTTATTATACCCTAAGCAACATGAATTAACTGTTACCAAAAGCAATCAACATTATTTAGTTCAATTAACAATACAGTATGCAAATTAATTGTATTATAGTAGAAGATGAGCCATTGGCTCAAGAGCGGTTAAAAGACTATATAACACAAATTCCTTATTTACGTTTAACAGCCATTTTTGAGAATAGCTTAGATGCACTCGTTTATATTAAAACCAACCCAGTAGAGTTGGTGTTTCTTGATATTCAGTTAGATGGTATAACTGGAATTCAATTATTAGAATCTACAACATTAAATTGCCAGATAGTTATTACCACTGCATATCATGATTATGCTTTAAAAGGGTACGAACTTAATATAACAGATTATTTGTTAAAGCCATTTAGTTTCGAAAGATTTGAGCAAGCTGTAGAAAAAGTAAAAATAAATTTGACCAAAAAGAAAGGCGAGGACCCCACGTATTTTTTTGTAAAAACTTCCTATAAATTTGAAAAAATTTATTACGCTGATTTGTTGTTTATAGAAGGTATGCGTGATTATAGGAAATTGTATACGGTTTCGAATACGATTTTAACTTTGCAAACTTTTAAGGAATTTGAAGCTAGTTTGCCACAAAAACTATTTTGTAGAGTGCATAAATCTTATATGGTAGCTATAGATAAAATAGATACAATTGAGCGAGATGAAATTAAAATTGGAAGCCATACGGTTTATATTTCAGAAACCTATAAGCAAAGTTTTTTTGAAAGGCTTAAATAAACTAAAAATACAACCTGCGATATATTTGGAATCATTCAATTCTAATACATAAGTTCCCTCTTTTAAATAGACCTTTTGTTCTGCGCCTTGAATGTGGTCTTACCCCAATTCGGGACTGCCAACTTCGCTTCGCTCGTTGTCTTCCCAAAATGGTGGCCTTACCCAAAGCCCTCGCATCGGCTTCGCCGCTGATGGGTTTTTACATTTACCATCGAGCAACAACAAAATTTTATTTATTGTACAGGGTAAATATTTTCATTCTTTTTCCATGCTTTAAATACCCTTTTTACAGAATCTGGAAGATTGTTAGAAATAAATTTTAATTCTTTACTAGTTACATTAGTTGGGTTGTTAACAGGGTACATTCTAAAAAATACATTCGTACAACCAGTTACATCACTCAAAGACTTTTCTAAATTGAAATAAGTATTTTTTTTATCGCAACGAAACCAACAAATGCCTTCATATTCTCTGGATTTAAAGTTTAGTCTTACTTTGTATCTCTTATAAGTAAGGTTATTGATAATTGTATCGGATAAAAGTCTAAAATCATCTGCAGGTAGTTTAATATTCCTCTCAAAATTCCACCCCCCAATAAATTCTGTAGTATCATTATAACGATATTTACGTTTTATTGAAGCAGTATCTGCAAAAATTTCGTATTCATACGCCCATTTTCTTTTCAAGTTTACATAACGATATCCAATTGTGGAGATAAAGGTAGATCTGGTTGTATCATCCGTATCAACAATATTTATTCTACAAATTTCAGTTACACCAAGACTGTCTTGGTACCAAACTTTATGATTCATAATCAGGGGTGGGGAGTCATTGCTTTTGCGAAATATCCCCAAAGTATTTATATACTCAATCGATTCACCACGATTACTACTGTCACGTGAAGTTTTGCAATTGCCGAATATTGTGATTATAAATGCAAAGTTTAAAAAGACTAAAAAACGATTCATAAAATATAGTTATTATCCAAAAGCCTGTGCATAAGTGTAAGATAGGATGTATGAATTCAATTGTTGCAACTCGAGTTGGACTATTAGTATTTTTTTAGGACTAGACAGCTAAAGAACTACGGGATTAACTTTACTCATTTCGTTCGAAATGTCTTGCCAAATGTTGGCCTTACCCAAAGCCCTCGGGATTGTCGGCTTCACTTCGTTTCGCCGACTTCCTCGGCTATGGCCTTACCCAAAGCCTTAACAACGGCTTCGCCGTTGCGGTCGTTCTCCATTTGTCAACGCCCTCAAGCAAGCTTGGGTCGTCTCCAAATGAAGAACGCCCCTCCAACTTCGTTGGAGAGGCGTTTGTAGCCGGTACGGGAATCGAACCCGTCTTTGCCCCGTGAAAGGGGGCTGTCCTAACCGATAGACGAACCGGCCGATTTTTAATCGGGATGCAAAAATAGGGTTACGAGGCTTTTCAGCCAAACTTTTTACCTTCTTTATTATTCTAAGTTGAAATATTGGTTGGATAAGACGTAAATTTGCCATCTAATTAGCAATTTATCATTAAAATCAGCATCAAATGAGTACAGTTAAAGTCGCCATCAATGGCTTTGGAAGAATTGGAAGATTGGTTTTCCGTCAGATTTATAACATGAAAGGGATCGACGTTGTTGCGATCAATGATTTAACAAGTCCAGCAGTGTTGGCACATTTGTTAAAGTATGACAGTGCTCAAGGTCGTTTTGATGCTACTGTTACTTCAACAGAAGATTCAATTGTTGTAAATGGCGAAACCGTAAAAATATACGCTCAAAAAGATCCAGCTCAAATTCCTTGGGGAGCACATAGTGTAGATGTTGTTATTGAATCTACGGGATTCTTTACCGATAAAGCAAAAGCAGAAGCACATTTAACTGCTGGAGCTAAGCGTGTAGTTATTTCTGCACCAGCAACTGGCGATTTAAAAACGGTTGTGTTCAATGTGAACCATGCCATTTTAGATGGTTCTGAAACCATTATTTCTTGTGCATCATGTACTACCAACTGTTTGGCACCAATGGCTAAAGTATTGAATGATCAATACGGAATTGTTACTGGTATCATGACAACTATACACGCTTATACTAATGACCAAAATACTTTAGATGCTCCACATCCTAAAGGAGATTTAAGAAGAGCGCGTGCAGCTGCTGCTAATATTGTTCCAAACAGTACTGGTGCTGCTAAAGCCATCGGCTTGGTTTTACCTGAATTAAAAGGTAAATTAGATGGAAGCGCACAACGTGTTCCTACAATCACAGGTTCATTAACTGAATTAACTTCTATTTTATCTAAAAAAGTTACTGCTGAAGAAATCAATGCAGCTATGAAAGCAGCTAGCAATGAAAGCTTTGGGTACAATGAAGATGAAATTGTAAGCACCGATATTATTGGTACTCATTTTGGATCTTTATTTGATGCTACTCAAACTAAAGTAATGACCGTTGGAGATACACAAATGGTTAAAACAGTTAGTTGGTACGATAACGAAATGAGTTATGTAAGCCAATTGGTGAGAACAGTAAATTATTTTGCTGGATTGATTAACAAATAATCAAATCATTATATTTTGAATGCCGGCCAAGTTGCCGGCATTTTTGTTATCCTTTTTCAATAAATTACATCGAGATAAAAAATTAGTTTATGAGCCTTTTTTCAACACACCATTTTGCCGCGCAAAAAGCATTGATCCGTGTAGATTTCAATGTTCCTTTAGATAAACAAACCTATGCGATTGGTGATGATAACCGCATGCGTGCAGCCATACCAACAATTACTAAAATATTGAAAGATGGTGGTAGTGTAATATTGATGAGTCATTTAGGTCGACCAAAAGATGGTCCTGAAACAAAGAGTTCATTAATTCATATTGTAGGACACTTGCAAACTTTGATCAGTAATGCAATGGGCACTTCAGTGGAAGTACAGTTTGCCAATGATTGTATTGGTGAAGAAGCCTATCAAAAAGCTGCTGCATTAAAACAAGGTGATGTATTGTTGTTGGAAAATCTTCGTTTCTATAAGGAAGAAGAAAAAGGAGATGCTGAATTCGCCAAAAAATTAAGTCAGTTGGGTGATGTATATGTGAACGATGCATTTGGCACTGCACATAGAGCGCATGCTTCTACCGCAGTGATCGCTCAGTTTTTTGAAAAAGGAAAAAAGATGTTTGGTCTTTTGATGGAAGGAGAAGTAAAAGCGGCTGAATTGGTATTGCATAAAGCTGAGAAACCATTTACTGCGATCATTGGTGGAGCTAAAGTGAGCGATAAAATTTTGATCATCGAGAATTTATTAGAAAGAGCTACAGATATTATTATTGGTGGAGGAATGGCTTATACTTTTATGAAAGCGCAGGGAGGACATATCGGAAAAAGTTTGTGCGAAGATGATCGCATTGATACTGCCCTTGAAATTCTGAAAAAAGCTGAAGCAAAAGGAGTCAATATTCATTTGCCTAGTGATAGTATTATCGCTGATAATTTTGCAGCAGATGCCAATACTTCTACAGCGCCTTCTAATGCTATACCAGATGGTTGGATGGGCTTAGATGTTGGTCCAAATGCATGTATTCAATTTGCCAATGCAATTAAAAGATCTAAGACCATTTTATGGAATGGCCCCATGGGTGTTTTTGAAATGGAAAAATTTCAGCACGGTACTAAAACCATTGCCATTGCTGTTGCCGAAGCTACTGCCAACGGCGCATTTAGTTTAGTTGGTGGAGGTGATAGTGTAGCTGCTGTGAATCAATTTGGCTTTGCAGATAAAGTCAGTTATGTAAGTACTGGCGGTGGAGCAATGCTAGAATACTTTGAAGGAAAAGTATTGCCTGGCATCGCAGCGATTAGTGACTAATTTTTTCAACTCAATTAGAATATATGAAAAGCATCAGCCAAAAGCTGGTGCTTTTTTATGCAACGTCTTCTCCTGTAGCAGCAGCCAATAATTGAAACCAATCTTCGCGGGTAATTTTTATCTTACTTGCTTTTAAAGCTTGCATCAATCTTTCTGCTTTGGTTGTTCCTATTACAGTAACAATACCAGCCGGATGTCTGTGCAAAAAAGCCAGTAAAATTTCATTCAACCCGGTTGCATATTTTTCAGCCAACATCAAAGCGGTCTGTGTAATTTTTCTGAAGTTGGGTTGAAGATCATCCGTTAATAGTCCACCTCCTAAAGGAGCCCAAGCCATTGGAATGATTTTATTTTCTAAACAATTATCTAAAACTCCATTGGTAAAAGGGGCTAAGCAAATAACAGATGCTTCAAATTGGTTATAACTGATGGGAACATATTTCTTCAACATATTTACTTGATGGGGCATAAAATTAGACACACCAAATTCCAGGATTTTTCCTTGTTGTAATAAGAGCTGAACAGCTTCTGCAATTTCTTCAGGATCCATTAGTGGATCAGGTCGATGTATTAATAGTACATCTAAATAATCAGTGCCAAAATTTTTCAATGATTGTTCTGCAGATTGTAGGATATGTTTTTTACCGGTATTATATGATTTGATCAAATGCTGCGGTCGATTCTCAGTAAGCATTTGTATGCCACATTTGGTAATGATTTTAATTTTCGAACGAATGGTTTTATCTTCTTTCAATGCATCTCCAAATTCTTCTTCTGTTGTATAGTCGCCATAAATATCTGCATGGTCAAAAGAATGAATGCCCATTTCAATACATTCTTCTATGAGGTTTCTATATTCTGAAGTAGAATAGTTAGCCCCCCATTTGCCCCAGCGCATGCATCCGGCAACAGGTGAGAGTATAGGAGTTGATGAATTCATAATAGAAAATTAAAAAAAAATCCGTTCCGAAAAAAATCGGAACGGATTGAAAGTTTGCTGGTTGAATGGTTTAGTATCTGTTGTATCCACCACCGCCGCCGCTGTTTCCACGATCACGACCACCGCCGCCACCGTATCCACCGCCACCGCGATTTCCACCACCGCCACCACCGTAGCCGCCACGACTTCCGCCGCCGCCGCCACCGTAAGGCTTCTTCTTAAAGCCGCCTCTTTCGCCTTCTGGGCGTGGGGTTGATTCGTTTACAACAATTTTGCGCTCCATAACATCAGTGTCATGTAAGCCTGCGATGGCAGCGCGAGCTGCTTCATCATCAGCCATTTCAACAAAACCAAAGCCTTTGCTACGGTCGTTGTTGAATTTGTCAGTAACAATTTTTGCACTGGTTACTTCACCAAATGGAGTAAACAGGTTCTGCAGGTCTTCACTAGACATGTTCCAGTTAAGATTTCCAACGTAAATGTTCATTTTTAAGAAATTAAGTGATCAAAAAACCAAAGCTAAATTAGTAGCCAAAAACCCTGAACCATTTACGTAAAAACGTTCTGAGACCTGGAACCCTTTGCATTTGGATGCATAAAGATAGGGGTTTTATTGATTTTGGCACTTTTTTCAAAAAAAATGAAAATTTCCCCTTTTTGAGCCATAGTATATCAAATTCTTAATTTCAACTATTCACTCATTACCCTTCATTTTCACTCCTCACTCTTTTCGCCTATCCAAATGGAGTATTGTTGAACTTGGTCCTCCCGGCTACATTTGATCAAATTTTGACCATGTTTAATAAAATTGCTGTTTTGTGTCTGTTATCTATTAGTTTATCGGCTAGTGGACAAAAATTACTGATATATAAAGATGCATGCGATGATAATCGTTTTGGGTGGCCAATTCTAAAAACTGGATCTGTCACTGATTCTCTTTTTTACTACTTAGAGAATGGTGGTTTCGTAGTAGACAATAAGCGACATAAAGGAGCTGGATTTAGTTGGGTAAAACGCAGCTATGGTGCTAATGCGAAAGCAAATACTTCTGTCCAAGTAGATATATCACAATTAGCCGGTGAAGATAACCGGGGATATGGATTGATGGTCAACGGGAAAGATGATCTCAAAAATTATGTTTATTTGATCATTACAAGTACGGGCAATTATGGAATAGCAGCTATAAAAGACGGAAAAATTAATGGAACTTCAGTACCATGGACTTCTTCTAGTTTAATTAAAAAAGGACTCAATGTTTCCAACCGCTTAAAAATTGAACAAAGAGGGGATAATTACTCCTTTTATATCAACGATGTGCTGATTAAGAAAATTGATTTTATTGGTCAACCATTCGAGGCTTTTTTTGGCCAATTTCTAACAGGTTCGGTTCGAAGTAAAATTGACAATATAGAAATTTACCAATGGTTACCCGAAGCTGAGTTGGCTGGAAAAGTAGTGCCAGGCTTTGTATCTACGCTTACAATGCCTGTAGCTGCTAAACCAACTCCAACTAAAGAAGGCAAACCAGAGTACTATACAATTTTATCTGGCAATAAAACTCTTTATGGGTTAAAGGATAAAGATGGATATAGATTGTTAGACCCACTATATCCATATGTTTATAGCAATCCTAATGATGGTATGGTTTATATTGATAAAGAGGTGCAAAATGCACGAGGTGTATTTACGCAACAACTTGATCCCATTGTACCAAGTATTTTAGCTTCAGGTGCTGGTGTATATAAGTTTACAAAAGAAGGATATTTATCCTGTAAAACACCTAACGGTTTTTGGGGTTTGATCGATAAAACAGGTAAAACTATTTTACCGTTTGTTTATCAGCAATTAGATGATTTTTCTGAAGGAATAATTTTTGCAAAAAATGGAGGATTATGGGGGGCTATTGATTTAAAGGGAGATACTGCAATAAAATTCGGATTAGTAGAAGATGCTGGTGAGGCGGGTATTTTTTCCCGTGCTAATAAAACTTTTAGGAATGGATTATTAATAGCTAGAGCAAAACCAGGAGATGGTGCTGGGGATGGCATTATCAATAAAAAAGGCGAGTGGGTTGTTTTACCAAAATACGACGGAATAACATATTATGAAGAATCTAAAGTTTATGTGGCAGATGTTATTGATCCTGATAATGAAAAAAGAGTACTCTATACTTTATTTGATGAAGTAGGAAAATCAATCCCATTGCCTGCATACAATGCATTGTATCCGAACGGACAAAATTATATTGTAGGTAAGGGCGACTGTGATGTATTTGGAATAAATGGTAATAAAGCTACTTCTGTGCCTTGCAAGTTTGGTTTAGTAGATAAGACAGGTAAAGTAATTATACCCCTTAACTACAGCAATATTTTTGGAACCACCAATAAAGAAATTCTTGAAGTAGAATTAGAAGAAAAAGTGGCTGGTACTCCGAAACCTAAAATTAAAATCGGATATTATAATACCAAGGGGAAAGAATTAGTGCCTATTCAATACGATTATGTTCCATACGACAGTTCACGTAATGCCTACTTTAAAGATTTCGCAAGAACATATGCTTCTAAGGTAAGCGATGGCATTATTAATGTTTCTAAAGATGGAAAATTTGGGGCAGTAGATCTTACGGGAAAAATTATCATACCTCTTCAATACGATTTCCTTAGCAGCTTCGAAGATGGCCTCGCTTTCGCTAAAAAAGGGGTTGAAACTTTTTATATAGACAAAACGGGCAAGAAAGCTAAAACTCCTTCTATTACTGGATATGGAAAAATTGTAACTGAATTGCCACCGATACGAAAGTGAGTAGTGAAAAGCTAAAAATAAGGGATAAGGTAAAAGATTATGATTAAGAGTTTTGTGTTCGGGGGAACACAAAAAAAAAGTCTGGAATAAAAGTTTTTACTTTTAAATCCAGACTTTACTTTTTATACTTAAAGAAATTATCCTTCAATCACTTCAAACTCAATTTCGGTATTGTTACCGTTACCGAAGTCGATTGTAGCTTTATAAGTACCTAATTCTTTTACTTCGTCAGCGATAGTAATACGCTTACGATCAATTTCATATCCTTTTTGGTCGCGGATGGCACGGGTAATCTGAAGCGCAGTAACTGCACCAAAGATCTTTCCACTTGTACCAGTCTTAGCACCTACTTTAACAGGAGATGCTTTCAATACTTCGATCACTTTATTGATCTCAGCAAGCATAGCAGCTTCTTTCTTTGCTTTCACCTTTAATTTTTCTTCTAGTTGCTTTAAATTAGAAGGGTTGGCTTCGATAGCAAATTTTTGTGGGATCAAAAAATTACGAGCGTATCCGTTTTTTACGGTAACTAACTCTGATTTGCCACCTAAATTGTCTACATCTTGAATTAAAATAACTTGCATTGTTCTTGTTTTAGCCCAGCGCCCAATCGATTATTTTGATTTGACTGTCTCCCGCTTTCGCGAGATTAGGGATGGTTCACTAATTGGTTTATTTGTATAAGTCAGTTACAAAAGGCATTAAAGACATTTGACGTGCCTTCTTTACAGCTTCTGTTACTTTGCGTTGATACTTCAAAGAGTTTCCGCTTAAACGACGAGGCAATAATTTACCTTGCTCGTTTACGAATTTCTTCAAAAACTCGATGTCTTTATAATCAACATACTTAATACCGTATTTCTTGAAGCGACAAAATTTCTTCTTAGGCTTCTCCTGCTTGATTGCTGTCAGGTATTTGATTTCGTTCTTTGCCATGATTAAGCTACAGTTTTATCAAGTTTCGGAAATCCGCCATTTCTTTTAGTGTAATTGTACTCGACGGCGTTTTTATCGAGACGGGTCATCATGTGACGCATAACTTGCTCGTCACGTAAAAGCTGAATTTTCATTTTTTCGATTCCTTCAGCAGGGAGTGTGTACTCCAATACCCAGTAAATACCTGTGGTTTTCTTCTGGATAGGGTAAGCGAGTGATTTCAATCCCCAAGGATTGCTGTGCACTGTAGATCCGCCTAATTCGGCTATAAGATCTTGGTATTTCTTCTGTGAAGATTTGAAATCTTCTTCAGATAATACCGGAGTGAAAATCACCATCAATTCGTAATTGTTCATTACTTGAATTTTTTTGGTTAAAAATTGGTTTATCCCAGTGGATTCCAACCGAAATTGGAAAATCTGCCAATAACAGATTTGGGGCGGCAAAGGTAAGGAGAACAAGCCTTTTAACCAAATTATTGTGCCTTATTTAAGGCTTTAGACGCTGAAATGGCCAAATATTGGCCTCCTTCACCGTGATAATACAGTAATATACAGCAAAAAAGGCTGGAACAAACCAAAGTAAGTAAATAGTTGCGATTGCTAAAGGCTTAATTGCAAAGCAGGCAAAGCATACAATTATATATATGATTATGCCTACCAAATAGTATTTCCTGCGAGACTTTTCTTCGCTTGATCCGGCCAGCAGATAGAGGATGGAGCTAATCAATTGCCAAGCCCCAATAAAAACATAACCTATTGTCACTATAAATAAAATGAATGGCGCAATACCAATTATAGCGGCAATCATTACTAATTGTGCCCAGCTATCGATTTTTTTAAATGTGTTGTTCATAAAAATCATTTTACTCTGGTTAATATTCCTGTAGCTCCAGTGTTATTTACCTGCTTCATTTGTAGGGTTCCATTTGATAGAAGCTTCAGCTGAAATAAAACAGTTTCGGACCCTTCGGGCTGCCACAACATACTGCCCGTTTGAGATTGGAGAGTGAATTTTCCATAGATTGGTTTATCGGAACTCAAATAGGTTAAGTATCCTTTCGACGAAAAGCTATATTTCTTTAACAATTCTGATTCACTTATTTTTTTTCCTTCTAAAGCACTTAACCTCCAAGTGCCTATTAAGGAGTCCATGGAGACCTGTGCTTGCAGTTGTTGACTGCAAAAAAACAAGAGTAATATCGTTAAGGATATTATCCTCATTTTAACATACCTCCAAATTGTTTCAAAGCATCTTGTGCGGGTTTGTAATTTTTGCCAGAGGCTTTCTCCCACCAAGTTCTACAGCTTTGCATATTTTTTGTTACCCCCTTGCCGTTGTAATAAGCCAATCCCATTAAATACATACCACGAGGGTTACCCAGATTAGCGGCTTGTGTATAAGCCTTAATTGATTCAACTAAATTTACAGACAAGCCCCATTGTCCTGTTTCATTTAATACACCTAACTCACAAATAGCTTCTGTTTGATTCAGAGCTGCTGCTTTGGTGAACAAGGCAAGAGCATCGGCCGTACTTGCAGCTACACCCTCACCTTTGGCATACATTAATCCTAAACCATACTGAGCATTTGCACTATTTTTTGCTGCAGCTTTGGTCCATAGCTTGAATGTTTCAGACAAATTTTTCGGTGTAATATCTGTTCCTACATAATGCATCAACCCTAGGGAATAATCTGCTTCTGCATATCCGCCAGTGGAAGCTTCATTTAAATAAGATAGTGCTGCTCTATAATTTTTATTTCCCATTTCAATTTGGGCAGCATTGTATGCATACAATATTCTTGGAGAAGCGGCCAATGTATTTTTGCCAGTAATATCAATAGTAAATTGTATGCTGTCTTTAACGACAGTAGCATATCCTTTATTAAAAGCAAATCCATCATCGTAGTCAAAAGGGATTACTGTTTTGCCAGTTTTGTTGATATATCCAACTTTCCCATTCGATACAGTTTCTATTTGCCAACTCTTAGAACCACGTTTTAAAATTTTACCTTTATTGGCTGCGGCTAATCCATCTTGAAAAGGATTTAGCTGATCATAAATAAATGGGATTACCGTTTTTCCGGTTTTATCTATGGCACCATATTTTTTATTTATACCCGTATCTGCGGTAACAATGGCTAGACCTTCTTTAAAACGTAAGCTAGAATATTCATCTATTTTTAAAAATTTTGGAGTAATCACCATTTCGCCTTTGAGATTTACAAAACCCCATCGGCCACCTTGCCAAACAGCAGCCATTCCTTCATACATCCCATCAATCGCCTCATATTTGCAGGGGATTACTTCTTTGCCTGTTTTTTTATCTACAATGCCCCACAACCTTTTTTTTGTTTCAATATCATTTATTGCAACAAGGGCATAAACTCCATAATAATTTTTAATATCGACATAGCGAGTTGGAACTATTTCTTTACCGGTACTATCAATTAGGCCAAAAAAACTTCTATTAGCCACCGAATCATAAATAGAAACCTTTGGGGTACCCTCATAATAATCCTCTATATCATAATATTTTTGGGGTACAACTATTTTCCCTGTTTTATCAATTAAACATAAGTCATTTCTTTTTTTATTTTTATCTTCCTTTTTCCAGTTAGCTCCTGGATATCTAACCGCAGCAAGCCCTTTGTAAAACCGCCTTGCATCTATAAACATTAAAGAATCTGCTTCACTTTTATTGATGCCTTTTAACGCCGGTTTGCCATAGATATCATGGTAGATAAATCGTTTATTTCCATAGCTAATAATCATTTTGTTTCTTTTCTTTTTCTCTTCATCTTGTTCAAGATATTCCGCGCTTATACTCACTAAAGTTTTACTACTGATGGGAACTAAACCTTCATCTAATATTGGTCCATTATATCTGTACACAGGATCATTGCTTATGTTTTTTAGAATTTCAGTTCCATTCATATTAATAAACCCGTAAATTTTCTCTCCTATAGTGAAGTCATTTGTATTAGTACCATATCCATTTCCATAATTTGATAACGGAACTATGGAATTATAGAATTGGGCAACTTTATCATTATTGAACCATCTTAAACTTTCATACTTAAATGGAATCACTGCAAATCCGGTAGAATCAATATAGCCATTCCAGTATTTTTTATTTTTATCTTTGATTGTTCCCAGCCCAAGATTCAACTCGTCATCCCAAACCAAATAATCATAAAAAGGATAAACCACTAATTTACCTGATGCATCAGTAAAGCCTTGGTTATAGATGGGTTTACCCGTACTATCTTTTCCGCTGGGGTATTTAAAGGGATACCTTTTGGGTTGGGCAATCAGGGTATTAGAAACCCAAAGTAGAAGTAGGGTGGTAATGAATACTTTCATAATTGTATTATTCTTGTGTGGAATCACTTTTTCTTTTACAATTTTAACCTTAGTTTCATTCTTAGGAAATACTCCATTTGGATAAACAAACTCGCTTTTTATAATGACGGGCAAATTATTTTTTTGGTCACTTTTTTTGATACTTGCTGTAAACACTGCAAATGCCCAATATATAAGAGTGCAACCGCAAGTAATTAATGCCGAAAAGGGCTTACCTAGTAATACCATTTTTGAAGTTATTGAAGGGGAAGAAGGGCTTTTATGGATTAGCACAGAACAAGGGGTGTATATTTATGATGGTTATACTATAACTGCGCTCAATCGCCTTTTAGGTGATTCCATCATGCGTAATGAACCTGCTAGTATTTATAAGGAGGAAAATGAAACAATATGGATACACCAGGACGGACAATTGGTGAGCTACAATAAGCTACAAAGAATTTTTTTACGATTTACTTATCCTTTAAAGCCAGGAGTTGCCAAAAATAACCTCCGGCCTATAACAAAAAACGGAGTAGAACTGGTGTTGCAGCATGCTGAAGATAGCTGCTTAATTTTTAACACAAAGTCGACGATGTTTTATTGGCAAAAATTACCTTCCATTACTAATGTTGATAGTAGAGCAATACAGAATCCTCCCATTTATGCGAACGGTTATTATTTTAAAGTTAATCAACAAAACGAATTATTAGTAGTTGATTCCATAGGAAATAGACAAAGAAAAATTATTGATCTTCAACCTACTAATGATATTGCCAGAGGCACTAAAATTATTTCAATAGACAACAAAAACTGTTTGGTAGGTAGTGGCTTTGAGTTGCTAGTAGTAAATACCCAAACATGGCAGGTGCAGCCCATACAAGATATTTCGGGTAATAATTTAATAAGCACCGGAAAGATTATGCATCTCTATAAAAATAGGTCAGGTCATGTTTATATGTCTACCAATTCTTCAGGGATTTTCTCTATTCCTATACAACGCTATCAATTCGATTTGTTTAGAAGCAGTAAACCTCAAAATAATTTTATACGCTCCATTTTTCATGATCAGAGTACTCAAAAAATTTATGCAGGTCTATATTTTAATACTGTTGCTGTCTTTAACGATAATACAGTACCTGATGAACTAACAACAAATAAGTGGCAAAAGTTATTACAAGCAAAAAAAATCAATGTGGTTAATAGGGTAGATAAAATTGGTTTGAAGGAATGGATCATTTTTGCCAACGGAAAGCAATTTTTTTATTTCAATGAAAGTAATGAAACAATTAAAAATATTCCGATTATAGCGCCATCTGGTGTTGATTCATCGGTTTTTGCGAAAGATAATTTTTCTAGTTTTGCAAATGTTGAAAAAACAGTGGAGGGCGAATATATATTAATATACCTCCGGCAAATATTGCAAATAAAATATAAAGAAGGTGTATTCTACACAACAAAGTTGCTTCATACACTCCAGAGTAATGAAGGAGTTTTCATAGATAATAATCAGCATATTTTTATTGGGAATGATGGATATGTAAATGAGTATACAAAAGAATGGGACTTTGTTCGTCGTATTCAATTGCCAGAACTTATTCAAGTAAAAGCAGTAACAAAAGACTCCAATGGCTTACTTTGGATTGGTACTAGGAATGGAATTTTTATTTATTCAGATAATCAATTAATACAAAAGCTGACTGAAAAGAATGGTCTATTAAATAGCTTTATTTATACCTTATACGCAGATAAGTCAGGGTTTGTTTGGTGTACTACCAATAAAGGTTTAGCGAGTATTCAGATCAATAAATTTGAAGTAAAAACATATACAAAATTTGATGGTTTACAAGATGATGAATTTAATTCAGGAGCGATATATGTAGATAGTAGTGGTAAGATTTATTTTGGAGGCATCAATGGAATCACTGTTTTTAATCCAAAAAATATTCAACAAACAAAGCCAAAAGAAAAGGTAGAAATTATAGATGTCAGAGGGAATGGCAGATCGTTGTATTCATACTTGCTTAATGGTAATAATAAATTAGTGGCTGATTATACAATCAATAATTTTGTTTTCTATTTTTCTGCATTTGGCCTTAATACTGCTGCTGATAGTTATGAGTATAGAGTGAATGACGAACGAAGTTGGGCCCCCATTCGCGGACAAAATTTTTTCAACCTATACTTAACTGGCGGAGTCCATAAAATATATATTCGCAAACTAAACCAGCCCGAAACTGAAACAATATTTAATCTAAAAGTAAGACTCCCTTTTTATCGGCAATTTTGGTTTTTGTTACTTGTTTTAATTACAGTTTTATTACTTGGTGGTTTATTAATTAATAGAAGACAAAAAACTAAACTACTGGAGAAGGAACGATTGCTTACTCGTGAATTTGAGTTACAAGCAGAGCGAGAGAGAATTTCAAAAGAATTACACGATAATTTAGGAGCTCATGCGAATATTATTTCCTATCATAGTCAACAACTAAGTGATAAAGCTTCCTCTGATTTTGATGCTGCATTTGCCAATAATACTTTTGGCAAAATCAAATCATCCTCCGACGAAATATTGCTCTCCTTGCGAGAAACTGTATGGGCTCTTCAGCAAAGTAAAATTACAGCCAGAGAAGCGTGGATCAGATTCCAAAATTTTATTTTCAGATTGCAAGACAGTTTTCAAAATATACAATTTACATTGGCTGAATTAAGTTCTATGCCTGAAGTTGAATTGGATTATCAACAAGCTGTTCATTTAATTCGCATTTTACAAGAAGCTGCCAATAACGCAGTAAAGCATGCAGCAGCAACTGATATCAAGATTGATATAGAGCAACAACCTGGCGGATTTAAGATTCAGGTAATTGACAATGGGGCTGGTTTTAATCCAGCAGAAACTAATAACAATGGTAATGGGTTAGAAAATATGCGCTCAAGAGCAAAAGCTGCTGGGCTTATTGTTACCATTGAGAGTGAAGTGGGGAAAGGTACCTTGGTAAATATTATTTTTAAAAGTACCTGAATGGAGTATTGATAATATTGAACTATTTTAATTATTTCGTACAATGATACGTGTAGCTGTTGTTGATGATGTTACTGCAAACCGAGTTTTAATTCGGGAGAAATTGCTTAAATCTAATCAGTTCTCATTAATTATATCAGCTGTTGATGGTATAGATTTTTTGGATCAAATGAAAGAACTCCAACCTGAAAACTATCCTCATATTGTATTGATGGATTTAGAAATGCCCAATATGGATGGCATTGCTACTATTGCAACAGGATCTTCACTTTATCCTTCTGTGAAATTTGTGGTGCTAACCATTTTTGATGAAGAAGATAAAATATTTAATGCTATTAAGGCTGGCTCATACGGGTATTTATTGAAAGATGAAAGCAGCGAATTCATAACCGAATCATTGTTGCAAATTCATGATGCGGGTATTGGTCCTGTATCACCAGGTATTGCTTTTAAAATTTTACAACTGTTGCAACAAAAGCAAACAATAACTAGTAAAACATCCGATGCGTCTCTTCAAAATTATTTTGATTTATCTGAAAGAGAAATGCAGATAGTACAACTATTGGCTAAAGCCCTTTCTTATAAAGAAATAGGTGAGCAATTAAATATAAGTGTTAATACAGCCAAAAAGCATGTTATTAAAATTTACGAAAAACTGCATGTAAACACAAGAGCGCAAGCGTTAAAACTAATGTACGATCGTAAATTGTTATAAACTGATATTTAACGTTCTAGTACAACATAAGTTGGAAAATGATCGCTGAACCCTCCTCTATAGGTATTTCCGTCCCAGGTTCTCATGGGGTAGCCCCTGAATTTTCCCTCGGGTTCGGTCATAAATGGTTTGGAATAAATATGGGCTTCTTTAAAGTGCAACCTAGTCTTTGATGAATCAACAAAAGAAGCAGACAATAAAATCTGATCAAACAAGCCCCATACATCGCGGTTGGCTAAAGTTCCCATTCCATTTTTGTAAAATGATTCCCAAGGATTGTATAGTTGATGCTCTTGTATGCTGTTGATTTTTCCAACTGCGTTCAGTGTTTTTCGAATGCTTTTATCAGAAGGATTATCGTTGAGGTCGCCCATTAAAACAATTTTAGCAGCTCGATCAATCTGTTGAATTGAATCCATCAATTTTCTGCATTCATTTGCTGCAGATGCTCTTGCAGGTGCACTTCTTTCTTCTCCACCTCTTCTGCTCGGCCAGTGATTTACCAATACATGCACCCATTCTCCCAACAATTTTCCTTTTACATACAAGATGTCTCTGGTAGTAGATGATTCTTTGCTCTTGCCAGGAAGCATTACTTCAATTGTTTTAGCATATTGAGGAAAGAAATCTTTTGGGTTATAATACATTGCCACATCAACCCCTCTGGCATCTCTGGAGTCATAGTGGATGAATTTCCAATTGTTACGATACAATAAAAAATGATGGGTTAGATCGAGCAGTACAGTGTCGTTTTCTATTTCTGCAACTCCAATAATGGAAGCCCCTTTTGAAGAATATGTTTTTCCAAGATCGCTTAGTACCGTTGCTAGTTTATATAATTTATCGCGATAGATATTTCCATTGTATCGTTTTGCTCCTGTAGGAATAAATTCATCATCATTCACCATCGGATTATCTATGGTATCGTATAAATTTTCCAGGTTATAAAATCCAATGACTATTTGTTCTTTTTTGGTTGTATTGTTTGAACCAATTTGATTCCAGAGTATAAATAGTAAGAGAATGATTGCTTTCATAGTAGGTTGAAAATAATTGAACCGTTTATTTTTCTTTACAGTAGCTGCACGATTAATTTTCGTTTTTAAACGGTCATTGAAACCGTATTCAACACAAATCTTTTTGGTTCACAACTTTCTATTGTTTAGATTTTTATTTTCGTACTGTTTGTAATCCGTATTTCAGTTCGAATGAAACGGATAACCATTTTATGGGGATGTTTTTTTTACTTGAGTCTCGGCTCATTTGCGCAATCAACAGCTATTCAACAAAAAGTAAAAAATCAATTTGTTGATTCTTCTGTTGCTGCTTCAGTTACCACATCAGGTATGGATATGGCTATTGGAGAATTGAATTCAAATGGAGATGAAATCAATGCCAGTCAACCCTTTGTACCTTCTGTTTTAAATGCTGGGAATCATTTGTTTTCATCAACTGCAGCTTTTCATTTTGGGGCAAGAAGGTATCGATTAAAGGGCTATTCTTCCGACTATTTTCAAGCATTCATCAATGAAATGCCCATGAATAATTTAGTGGATGGAAGCAGTCCCTGGAATAATTGGAGCGGACTCAATGAATTAATGAATAATTCCACTGTATTAATTGGATTGACTAATAATGAGTTTGGATTTGGCGCTTTAGGATCGGCTACTTATTTGCAATTAAAAGCATCTAAACTAAGACCCCAAACAACTATTTCATTGATTAATGGCAATAGAAATTATCGGTATCGTTTCGCATTTACCAAAGTCGTTCCTTTTAATAAAAAGGGTTGGGCATTTGCTGGAAGCATGGGTATTCGCCTTGGTGAAAATGTTTTAATGCCCGGTAGTTTTTATCGCAGCTATTCTTTTTTTGCGGCGATTGATAAAAAGATCGATCAACATCTGCTCTCTTTAACCATATTGGGCACTTCCATTGTATCTAGCCGTAGCAGCGCGATTACCAAAGAATTGAAGGAGCTTGCCAGGTCTGATTTATATAGCCCTAACTGGGGTTTTCAGAATGAACAAAAAAGAAATGCCAATATGCAAAAAACGGTTGCACCAATGGTGTTTTTTTCTCATGCGCATACCAGTCAAGATGGTATTTCTTACAATACTGGTTTCTTTTTTTCGGTGGGGGAGAGAACCAATAGTGGATTAGATTGGTATCGGGCTGCTGATCCGAGGCCGGATTATTATCGGTATTTGCCCAGTTTTCAAAATGATTCTCTATTGCAATTACAAGTAAGTGATCTATATAAGAATCAACCGGACTTATTGCAGATCAATTGGCAAAGAATCAATTCAATCAATAAAAATTCATTTGAAATGGTCAATGATATTGATGGAAAAATAGGGAATAACCGTTTGATCAATCGATCTAATTATATACTGGAAGATCGAGTAGAGGCAACCAGAAAATGGGGATTTACTTCAAGAATTGTTCAACAAGTGAATGAACAATTTACGGTTGGAGCAACCATCCATTATCAATGGCAACAGGTTCGTTACCAGAAAAGAATCAGTGATCTTTTGGGTGGAACATATTATGTTGACTGGAATAATTTTGCCGATCTGGTTAAGCCCGATGATGCCAGTTTGCAAAATGATTTAAATCGGCCCAATCGCTTGCTTTCTGTTGGAGATGTGTTTGGTTATGATTACCAATTGGATCTACAGAAGTTAATTGCTGTTGGCAATGCAGCTTATCAATTGAATCGATTTGATTTGTTTGCCACTATTGAATTAGCTGAATTGAATTTTAATAGAACAGGCTTTATGCAAAATGGAGTCTTCCCCAATAATTCTTTCGGAAAGTCAACACCATCCAGATTTTCAACTGCTTCATTTAAAACTGGAATTACGTATAAATACAATGGCAGAAATTATTTTTATTTCAATGGAGCCCTTCTTTCTAAAGCGCCCTATGCCAATGATGTTTATGTTTCTCCAAGAACCAGGGATACCAAACAATTATCTCTTTTATTAGAAAAAATAGTCAGCATCGAAACTGGGTATATTTTAAATGCGCCTTCGCTAAAATCCAGATTGAATGCCTATGCTACTTTCATACAAGATGGCATGAATGCTTTTACTTTTTACCATGATGGATATAAAAACTTAGTAAATTATTTGCTTTGGAATATCAATCAATTGCATACTGGGATCGAGTTTGCAGCTGAATGGCAATTCTCTAATCGAATGAGAGCCAATATGGCCATAGGTGCAGGCAGATTCATTTATACCAATCAACCTTCATTTAGTGTTGCCATAGACAATGAAGATTATCCTACCGAAGATGGCATAGTCTATGTTAAAAATTTTCCTATAGGCGGTATGCCTCAGCAGGGGTATAATATTGGTTTTACTTATCAATCTCCCAGTAGCTTTTTGTTGAGTATCAATGGAAATTATTTGGCTAATTATTGGTTATCCATCAATCCAATTCGAAGAACCTATGATGCACTTCGAAATCTAATACCACAGCAATCAATCTCTTCCATTACTCATCCAGAAAAATTGCCCGATCTTTTTGTTGCTGATCTGGCAGCAGCTTATTCATTTAGGGTGAATACAAAAACAAAACATGTATATCATTTTTTGCAACTGTTTTTAAGTGTCAATAATTTATTGAATCAAACATTTATCAGTGGCGGATTCGAACAATTGCGTTTTGATCTGGAAAATGCCAATCCCCAAAAATTTCCTTCCAAATATTATTATACCAAAGGAATCAATTATGCTTTAAGTATTCGATTAAGACTTTAATGTAAAAATGATGAAGAATAATTTGAGTTATATCTCCTGGGCTTTGTTATTACTCTCTATTTTTTTATGGCCGAGCTGCTACAAAAAATTGGATGAACCACCCCTCTATATTGGAACGGTGATTCAAGCAACCCAATCTATCCGTGCAATGAGAGCTGCACATATTCCTGGAAATTTTGAAAAACTAACCGACAATCAAATCATTACTGGAATTGTAATAGCCAATGATGCAACCGATAATTTTTATAAAACCATCGTGATACAAGATAGTACTGGCGGTATTTCTCTGCGGTTAGATGGTTTTGGCCTGGCTACAGATTATCCGATTGGTCAACGATTGTTTATCCGATTAAATGGCTTGTGGTTGGGGGAGTATGGCGGCATGTTGCAATTAGGTGGAAGTGTAGATTATGCGGATCCTTCATTCCCCGAGATCATTCCCATACCTGCGCCTCTTTTTTCAAAATATATTTTAGTGGGAAATAGGGAACCCAATCCTGTGCCAGTAAAAGTTCGGTTTGAACAATTAAAAGATTCTATGCAAAGCAGATTGGTTCAAATTGATTCTATTGAATTGGTGGCAGCTGATACTGCTAAATCATTTGGAGATGCCATCAATAAAGCAACAGTAAGTCATACTTTAGCAATTTGTAATGGAGGGAGTATTTATTTACGCACCAGCGGGTTTGCTAAATTTGCTGCGCTTAAAACACCAAGAGGTAATGGCACCATTACTGGTGTTTATACCATTTTTGGTTCACAGAAACAATTGGTCATTAGAGATACTTCGGATCTTGCCATGAATAATTTACGTTGTTCTAATGGAGGACCTAAACAATTATTCTATGAAGATTTTGAATCTATTCCTGTGAATAGTAATCTTTCAATCAATGGGTGGAAAAATATTCCTGAAACAGGGGGCAAATTATTTTCTGGTAACATAGCTGGAGGAAATCGGTATGCAGAAATCAGTGCATTTGCAACCAATCAACCTTTGATCAATTCTTGGTTGATTTTGCCCCCGATCAATTTGAATAATAGTTCCAATGAACAATTGAGTTTTTTGACCAAAGATGCTTTTGACAATGGAGCGAGTTTGCAAGTGTATATTTCTACCAATTATGATGGGGGTAATACACCCTGGAAAGCCAAATGGACTTTGTTAAAATCAATTGTTTCAAAAGGCAATATCAATGGCATTGCGCCAAAATGGACAGAATCGGGTAAGATCAGCCTAACCGGCTATGCGAATACCATCTATATTGTATTTAAATATGATGGAAATGACCTGCCAAACGCTGTAAATAAGCGTACGACTGCATTTCAGCTAGATGAAATAAAGATCTTAGGCAACTAAATAGATGCAAAATGTGTCTTTACCTGGTAGATTTTGTAATTTGCTTTACTAATTAGTGAATAATGGAGGTTAAAAGCACCAAAAGAATCATTGTGGTACGTATGCTCGACTGGGCAATCGTAGCATTGGTTCTATTGTTGATTTTGATCGTTTTGGTTGGTTTAACTACCAATAAACCCATTTCGTTTTGGGGAATCCAGTTTAATTTAAGCAATAATTATACAGCCACTGAGCCAACTAATTTAGTTGATAATTCAAGCCCGGTTGTTTTGCCAAAAACCAGCAATTCAACTATTCCTGTAAATACAAGTGCTACGGGTTCAGGTAAAGTAATTGCCAATAACAGCAACGAAAATTCAAAACCTGTAGCTGGAGCTACAACAAATACTGTAGTAGAGAGTAATCATCAAGACGCTTATACCGTTAAAGAAGAGAAAGCTCCTAGAACTGTATCTGGTTCGTCTACCAATATCATAACACAAAAAAAAGAACCGGTAATAAAAAATGAAGTGGTTGTTCCTGTTCAATCCAATAGCACTGTTCGCAAAAGTCAATATGCAGCTTCATCACCCTATAACAATGAAAGGAATAACCAGTTAGCGCAAGAACAATCAACGGAAACAGAATATAGCAATTCATTCAACGGCAACCCTTACATAAATAACGGGCAAAATAGAACACCAAAAGAAAGCCCTCGAAGCAATAGTGGAAGCGTGGCTGGTGCAAGAAATTTTTCTCAATCGGAAATGAATGAATTCATGCGTCAGTTCCCTAATAAAAAAACAGATATTCATTTTGTAAATTTTGGCTATCTCGATGCTGAAATGGAAGCAGTGAGAGCACAGATTTTAGCCGCATTAAACAAAAACGGGTATACCAATATAGACGCCAATTGGAATAGGTATACCGACTATACAACCATCAACGAAGTTCATTTTGGAGTAAATGGGTATTCCGGGGCCAATTTTTACATACCCAAGGCCAAGAATTAGGGTAAAAATCTGTCAAAAATTACTTTCAAATTTACGTATAGTCTTATTGCTTGTCATCCTGTCAGCAAATCGCTTTTTGGTACTTTCTTTGACCTAGTTAGGAAAAAATTGCTATGCAAAAAGGACAAATACGTGTACAGACGGAGAATATTTTCCCCATTATTAAGAAGTTCCTTTACAGTGACCACGAAATTTTCTTACGTGAGTTAGTAAGTAATGCTACTGATGCTACCCAGAAAATCAAAACATTGTCTTCTATTGGAGAAGCCAAAGGAGATTTGGGAGAATTAAGAATAGATGTGAGCCTGGATGCCAAAGAAAAGACAATTACCATCGAAGATCGTGGTGTCGGAATGACCAAGGAAGAAGTGGATAAATACTTAAACCAGGTTGCGTTTAGTGGAGCTGAAGAGTTTTTAACCAAATACAAGGATGCCAGCATTATTGGTCATTTTGGTTTAGGTTTTTACAGTGCTTTTATGGTTGCTGCAAAAGTGGAAGTATTAACGCAAAGTTTTCAGGAAGATGCACCAACTGTTTACTGGAGTTGCGATGGTAGCCCTGAGTTTGAATTATACGAAGTAGAAAAAAAGCAAAGAGGCACTAAAATAATTTTGCATGTTAATGAAGAAAGCGCAGATTTTTTAGATGCACATAAATTGAAAGGCATTTTAGAAAAATTCTGTAAGTTCTTGCCAATTCCAATTTACTTTAAAGATGTAAATGCTGAGCCAGAAAAACCAAAAGAAGGAGAAGAAGCTCCAGCAGAAAAATCAATCAATAATACCAATCCAATTTGGGTTAAGAAGCCGAGTGAATTAACCAAAGAAGATTACGAAAAATTCTATAGAGAATTATATCCTTTTGGAGAAACCCCTTTGTTCTGGATTCACCTCAATGTAGATTATCCATTTAATTTAACAGGTGTATTGTATTTCCCTAAAATCAAACAGAGCTACGAAATACAAAAAGACAAAATTCAATTATACAGCAATCAGGTTTTTGTAACGGATGAAGTAAAAGACATTGTTCCAGAATTCCTGATGTTATTACATGGGGTAATTGATAGCCCAGATATTCCATTGAATGTAAGTCGTAGTTATTTACAGGGAGATCCGAATGTGAGAAAGATCAATTCACATATCACTAAAAAAGTAGCGGATAAATTAGAAGAGATTTTCAAAAACGAGCGCAGTGAATTTGAGCAGAAATGGGAGAGTCTTGGCTTGTTTGTGAAATACGGTATGATGACCGACGATAAGTTTTTAGAGAAAGGAAACAAGTTCTTAGTGATGGAAGATACCGCTGGTAAATTTCATACACTGGAAGAATACAAAGCAGCTACTGAAGCAACACAGAAGAATAAGGACGGTAAGCAGGTAGTATTGTATACAACCAATCCGATTCAACAAGACGCTTATATACAAGGGGCTGTAGCCAAAGGTTATGTGGTGGTGAAAATGGAAACTTTGGTAGATGCTGCATTCCTCAATACCATGGAAATGAAATGGGAGAATGTAACATTCGTTCGTGTGGATGCTGATATCGTTGATAATTTAATTGATAAGCAAGAGTCTAACGAAACAGTATTGAGCAAAGAAGAAACTGAAAAATTAAAAGAACTCTTCACTTTACAAATTCCTGAATTGCATGTTACTACCGAAGTAAAAGGATTGAGTGTAGATGCTGCTCCGGTTGTAGCTACTCGCCCTGAATTCATGCGCCGTATGAAAGACATGGGTGCTGCTGGTGGCGGAATGACTGCTTTCTATGCACAAATGCCTGATGAAGTAACATTGACTGTAAATGGTAATCATCCAATTTATCAAAGCTTACTCAAAGAAGCCAGCGATGAAATAAAAACCAAGCAAGTTAGAAATTTAGCAGACCTGGCTTTATTGTCTCAGGGTTTATTGAAAGGGGCAGAGTTGACCAATTATATCAACAGAACAGTTGAAATGATGCAGAAAGAAACAGCAACTGCTTAAAATACATACTTAAATCAAACAAGAGAAGGGCTGCCTGAAAGGGCGGCCTTTTTTTATGAATTGGATGGCAATAAATCTATCACTTTCAACTGCAAGCTTACATTGCCTTGAAATTCATTTTCATCAATGGTAAATACGATATCAAATGGTTGTTGAGAGAGTAGTATCGGAAATTTATCGGCTAAATTAAAACCAATGCCATTGAATGTAATGCCGTTTTGTTTTACTACAAATTTTACATGATGGTCTTTTACGATTTTTGAGAAACCAGAATCGGTTACACCTTTAGCAACAAATACTGGTCGCATATTATCGGGGCCAAATGGTTCCATCTGGCAAAGTATTTTATAAAAACTGGGGGTGATGGTTTTGAATTCTATCTCTGTATCAATCACCAATTCAGGGATCAATTGTTCTGGAGTTATACGGGCGCTTACTTCTTTTTCAAAAGCTGCAGCAAATGCTTCAATCTGATTAATATCCAGCGTCATACCTGCTGCTGCAAAATGTCCACCGTATCCCAATAGATGTTCCCTGCATGCATGTATTGCTTCGTATAAATTAAAACCTGCAACACTGCGGGCACTTCCTGCAGCGTATTCTCCACTCTTGGTTAACACTATCGTGGGTCTATAATAAGTATCAATTAATCTGCTGGCTACAATGCCCACCACACCTTTATGCCAGTGTTCCTGATAAACCAGTGTGGATCGTTTTAAATGATTATTAGGAGTAGCTTCTAATAAGGCCAATGCTTCTTCCGTAATTGTTGCATCTGCTTCTCGGCGATCGGAATTATCGCTGTGCAACATTTTGGCAAATTCAATGGCTTTTTGCTGGTCTTTTTCTATGAATAGTTGTACTGCTTTTTTGGCTTCATCCATTCTGCCTGCTGCATTCACCCTTGGAGCAATTACAAAAACCAGACTGGTCAAACTCATTTTCTTTTTAACCCCAGCCAGATCCATCAAGGCTTTTATTCCAACTGAAGGGTTGCTGTTTACTTTCTCTATTCCATAATATGCCAATGTTCTATTTTCTCCAGTAACAGAAACGATGTCTGCGGCAATTGCAATGGCTGCTAAATCAATGTATTCCAAATAACTCGAAGCTGGCAATCCCAGTTTTTCACTGAGTGCTGTCATCAATTTAAATCCAACACCACATCCACATAATTCTTTGAATGGATAATTACAATCTGTTTGTTTTGGATTTAATATGGCTATTGCTGGCGGTAAAATTTCATCGGGCAAATGATGATCGCATACAATAAAATCTATATCGATCGATTTTGCATAAGCAATTAAATCTGCCGACTTGATTCCGCAATCGAGTGATATGATCAAACTAAAACCATTCTCTTTTGCATAATCAATGCCTGCCTTTGAAACGCCATATCCTTCTCTGTAACGATGTGGTATATAAAAATCTACTGATGAATGCACTGCAGATAAAAACTGGTACATACTGGCTACGGAACTTGTTCCATCCACATCATAGTCCCCAAAAACCAAAATAGGTTCTTTGGTTTCAAAAGCGCTACAAATTCGATCAACCGCTTTGTCCATGTCTTTCATCAACCATGGGCTATGGAGGTCGGATAAAGCTGGTCGAAAAAAATGTTTGGCTTTTTCAAAATCATCAAAACCACGTTGCACCAATAAAGTACAGATTGTTGCATTAATTTGCAAAGCTTCTTGCAAGGCCGCAACTTTATTAGAAAGAGCAGATAATATGTTCCATCTTTTCTGCATCAATATTCTCTATCAGTGGTATATCTAACCAATTCTTCTAATGCATCTCTCACTTGAGAAGCAGGGAATTCATGCAAAATGGCCAAAGCTTCATCTCTAAATGCAAACATTTTTTCAGTTGCATAGGCAATGCCTCCGTATTGTACAACAGCATCAATCACAAAAGCTACTTTGTCTTTCTGAGTGTTCTCATTTTTTACAATATGAATCACTTTTCTTTTGATATCATTTGGACAATTATTCAACATATAAATCAAGGGCAATGTCAATTTCTTTTCTTTGATATCATTGCCGGTGGGCTTCCCAATATCTGCACTACTATAATCGAATAAGTCGTCTTTAATTTGAAAAGCCATTCCCACTTTTTGTCCAAACATCCGCATTTTTTCTACATCAGCCTCGTTGTTGAATGTACTTACAGCACCGGCAGCACATGCAGAAGCCAATAAGGATGCTGTTTTTCCATTGATGATTTCGTAATACACATCTTCTTTTAAATTGAGGTTTCGGGATTTTTCTATTTGCAATAATTCTCCCTCACTCATTTGCCTTACTGCTTCCGATAAAATGCGCAATACTTCATGGTCTTTATTATTCAACGACAGTAACAAACCCTTCGACAATAAATAGTCTCCAACCAATACTGCAATTTTATTTTTCCAGAGTGCGTTGATCGAAAAAAAACCTCTTCGCTCCATCGATTCATCCACCACATCATCATGCACCAGTGTAGCAGTATGCAATAACTCCACTAAAGAGGCAGCCCTATATGTACTGTCTGTTATTTCTCCACCCAGCTTAGCACTCAACAATACAAACATGGGTCTTAACTGCTTTCCCTTGCGTTTTACAATGTATTGCATGATCCTATCTAACAAGGCTACCCTGCTCTTTACTGCCTCTTTGAAATGTGCTTCAAAAAGGGTTAATTCTGCTCCAATTACTTTTTTTGCTAAATCCATGTTATAATTATGCTGCAATATATGCCTGATATGGGCAAAATTAGCTTTAAAAGGCAGCGTTTAATGTATATTTGTGGTCATTAACCCAAATACTTGAATATGAATACCAGAAAGATTTTTTTAACATTAGCACTGGCAATATTTGCACAGGTATCTATTTTTGCTCAAACTGACTGGGGTTGGGATTGGAAGGATTCTTCTAAAATAGCAAATAAAGACCTCCCACAGTACAACGAATTTCTCAATAATCAATACCCTTATCCGGCTAAACCAAGAAACCAATGGGAATTAGGCTTTGGAGTAGGGCCTTCTTTTATTCTTGGAGATGTCAACTCTAAGATTGGGTATGGCGCTGCTATTTCTATGCGCAAAGCATTGGGACATGTTTTTTCTTTTAGAGGTTCTTTAGCAGGTTTATGGAATTCTGGATCTCCAAGCAATTATGGAAAAGCAGTAGGTCAGGTAGATTATAAAAATCAAGCTTTTATATTAGGGGGAGATTTTATTGCTTCTTTAAATACTATTAGTCATTACAGAGGTAACCCCAAGTCAAATATTTATGCATTAGTTGGGTATAGTATGATTGCTACTAAAGTGCAATATAAAGATGCATTGGGTGCTCAACCAGATGGCTATAGCATATTTTATGGACAACGTCCTGGAATGACCAATACACAAGAGGGATTGATCACTACAGTTTTAGGCGAAACTGTGAATAACAGAAAGTCATATTCATTAATGCATGCTGTGAATGTTGGTGCTGGTGTTTCCTTCAAGATTAGTGATAAGTTGAATGCAGGGATCGAACAAAAATTCATTATTACTACTCCTGGATACGATTATTTAGATGCGTTTAAAGCGGATAATAACAATGACTACATCAGTTTTACAACACTAAGATTAAATGTAAATATTGGTAACTCCGATAGAAAAGTACAACCATTGTATTGGATCAATCCTAACAATTTTGTGTATAGTGAAATGAATTCTCCTAAACACATGAAAGTTCCTAAAGTGATGTTGCCCGATGGAGATAAAGATGGTGTAACGGATCAGTTTGATATGGAACCGAATACGCCAAAAGGTGCTCCTGTTGATTCTCATGGAGTGTCTAAGGATACAGATGGTGATGGAGTGCCTGATTACAGAGACAAAGAATTACTCACTTTACAAAAATGTTTCCCTGTTAATAATGATGGTATTGGTAATTGTCCAGAACCTGCATGTTGCAAGGAAATCAAAGACATGATGAGTACGATGAAATCAACAGCTAATGATAAAGCTGATTGTGCAATCGGAGCATTGCCAAGTGTTCAATTTAAAGGAACTACTAAATTGAGTAAAGACGCTCAAGCGGTTTTAGCTGCAGCAGCTGCTAGTTTAAAAGCCAATCCAACTTGTAATGTAAGAGTGATCGGTTATGGAACAACCAGCAAATCTGCCCAACAACAAAGCTGGGAGCGTGTAAATGCAGTCATTAAATATTTAGTAGAAAAACAAGGTATTGCTGAAGGAAGATTGTTATTTGTATATGCGCAAGATGGAGATGCCAACACAGTTGATCTTCAAGGTACTACTGAGCAAGGACCAAACACCGTTCCTGCGCCTCATCCAAATTTAAAAAGCAAGAATTAATTAATTGATAAAGTAAAAGCCTCTTCGAGTAATCGGAGAGGCTTTTTTATTTAGGCTACCACATTTTTTTTATAAAAGCAGTTATTGATTCAGGATATTAAAATGGAGCTCTCCAAAATTTTGTAAAGAAGATAATTTTAAATCTGCAGCTCCCCATTTTTCTTCCTTGCTATTGTATGCATGAGGTATCACTACACATTTCATTCTTGCCGCTTTAGCAGCAATCATACCATTGAAAGAATCTTCAAAACAAATGCATTCCAAAGGACTACTATTCATTTGAGTAGCGCAATTGAGGTACACTTGTGGATGTGGTTTTCCATAGGGTAATTCTTCAGCAGATGCCGTTGCGTTTAAGAATGGTCCGATACCTGTCATGCTCACAACTAATTCAATTAATGATGGGGGTGAAGAGGTGGCCAATCCGATTTTAAAATGCTTTTTAGCAAAAAATTCAAAAATATGCGCAACACCCGGCAATATTTTTCCTTTCTGTTCAATCTTTTGTAAAACTAGTTCAACAATTTTTTTTTCTGCTCTTTCCGATTCGGTGAGGGGGATTTTAAAATAGGTGAACCATAGATGCACAAATTCTTTTGTTCTTAATCCAACACTTGAATTGTATTGATCCACTGTCATTTTAGTTCCATATAATTGAAATACCTCAGCAGCGGCTTCCTGCCATAATGGTTCACTGTCTATTAATAATCCATCAATATCAAAAATGACTGTATTTAAGGGCATCTTATTATTTTAGTAATGCAAATTTATTGTTGCATTTTGATAGTCTGTTAACAAAGAAGGAGTTAATTTTAAAAATAAATGGTTAACAATTTATTTACATTCCTTATTTTGCACCGCTTGCTAATACAACTACAATGAATTTAATCGAAAGATTTAAGCAAATTAAGGTTGTCCGCTCACTTGTTTATGGTGTTGTGGGTGCTGCTACCTATCCAGGTCTTGCTATGATTAACAAGATCAAAATCGAAGGAACCGAAAATTTACGGAACCTTCCGAAAAGTAATGTGCTTTTTGTAAGCAACCATCAAACCTATTTTGCTGATGTAATTACTTTTATTCATATTTTTTGTGCCATCAAATGGAGAAAGGAAAATAAATTGGGCTTGCCTTATTATTTATTGAATCCTTTTACCAATGTTTTTTTTGTTGCTGCTGAAGAAACCATGAATGGAAGTTTGATCAGCAGAGTTTTTAAATTAGCTGGTGCATTAACGGTTAAAAGAACCTGGCGTGCAGAAGGCAAAGACGTTAATAGACAAAGAGAAGAAGGCGATACTCAAAAAATTGATCAGGCGCTAGGGAAAAGTTGGGTCATCACTTTTCCTCAAGGAACTACCAAGCCATTTGCTCCAGGCAGAAGAGGTACTGCTCATATCATTAAGAATAATCAACCCATTGTTGTACCTGTTGTTATCAACGGATTCTGGCGTGCATTCAATAAAAAAGGCCTGGCATTTAAAAAGAAAGGCTCTTTACTTTCTGTTCGATTTAAAGAACCAATGATTATTGATTATACCCAATCAGTAGATCAAATTTTAGATCAGGTAATGGAGGCTATTGAGCAAAGCAAAACTTATATGCTCAAGAGTAAGCATCATTTCATGAGCTTAATGGATAAGTAATTTAGTCTTTAAAAAACAACGCTTTTAATTCATTGGCATCATCTGGCTTCATCTTTCCTGCCAGTATTAAGCGAATTTGTCTTCTTCTTAAAGCGCCTTCAAATAATTTCTGTTCATCTTCTGTTTCTGGAATTACTTTAGGTACAGGTCTAGGTTTGCCATTTGGGTCTAATGCAACAAACGTAAAAAATGCTTCATTGCTTTCGTATTTGTATTGATGCAATAAATCTTCGCCCCATACTTTGATATGGATCTCCATAGAAGTATTGAATGCTCTGCACATTTTGGCTTCTATATGCACCACATTGCCTAATTTAATAGGGGTCTTAAAACTTAAATTGTCTACAGATGCAGTCATTCCTGGAGTATTGGAATGTCTTCCTGCAGCAATACCTGCAGCTATATCCATCCAATACATTAATCTTCCTCCCATTAAATTGCCGAAAGTATTGGTATCATTGGGCAATACCAGCTCATTCATTATAGTTAAACTTTCACTTACTTTTTTTGGTTCCATGTTGCAATTTGAATGGCAAATATACGGTTGCTTTAAATTGGCTGTTTTAATTAAATTCGAACAGATTCAAGCGTTTGTAAGAATGACTCATCTACATCTGCCCCAATACCTGGTTCATTGCTTAAGATCAATTTCATACCATCATATTGAACTCCATGCGTTACCGGATCTGTTTTATGGCCTAATAAACAAGTATCTAGATCATAAAAATGAATATTATCATTTGCCGAAGCAAAATGAACTTTAGCAGTTAGTGCAACCCTGCTTTCTAGCATGCCACCCATCATGCAAGGCATATTGTTTTTTTCCGCAACCTTATTGATTTTGATGGCTTCATGAATGCCACCACTTTTTGCAAATTTGATATTGATGTATTTACAAGCATGATTGCGTATCATTCTTTCAGCATCATGATGCGTATATACGCTTTCGTCTGCCATAATTGGAATGGGTGAAATGCCGCATAATTCAGGTAATAATTCGTCGTTCCAAGTACGCATAGGCTGCTCACAAAATTCAATATCGTATTTTCCTAATGCAGTTAATGCAATCACCGCATCATCAAAACTCCATCCCTGGTTGGCATCAATTCTTATTATAGTGTTATAGCCAATTGCATTTCTGATTTGTTGAATTCTTTCAATATCTGTATTCGGGTCTTTGCCCAATTTTACTTTTAAAATTTTTACTCCATTTGCAACAAATTCAATGGCTTGTTTAGCCATATGCTCAGGGCTATTAATGCCAATAGTCAAATCACTCTCTACTATTTTTTTCTTTCCCCCTAAATAAGCAAAAAGAGGTTGGTTGGCATTTTTTGCTGCGATATCATACAGTGCTAGATCGAATGCACTTTTTGCAGTATAATTTTTTGCAGTAAATAAATCCAATTCGGTTAATCGCTGATCGATATCTAATGGATCTTTTCCCTTCCATAATTGTGCAAATTCTTTGGCCATTTCAAAACAGGTATTCTGCGTTTCACCAACAATCATTGGAAATGCAGAACATTCGCCAACACCCGTAATTCCTGCATCTGTATGTATTCGAATAAATAGATTTTGAGCATAATGCATGGTGCCAGTAGCAATGGTAAAAGGGACCATTGGAATAGAGTACTTATAAATTTCTGTCTGAGTTATTTGCATGTAGCAAATTTCCTTTTTTTACTTGAATAATGCCAATCATTTATAGAAGTTCCCAACAATATCTTTTAGTTCATGTTATTGTATAGGTAAAACATACTCAATGGAAACTTTAAAAGGCAAACAAGTAATTATAGTTGGTGCAACTGGTAGTATTGGGGCTCATACTGCTAAATTGATCAGTGGAAGCGGAGCAATAGTATATATCACAGGTAGAGATGCACAAAAATTGAATCAATTATCTGCTGAGTTGGCTATTCCGCAAGAGCGGGTTTTTGTGATGGATATTGCAGATGAGAGCGCAGTCAATAATACTATTCAACAAATTCTAACCATCACTCCCAATATTGATATTTTGGTGAATGCTGCAGGAATTGGCATCATCAAACCGATGGAAACATTGAGTACAGAAGACTTTACTAAAACCATTCAAACCAACCTCTTTGGTAGCTATTATCTGGCTAAAGCCGTTTTGCCTGCTATGAAATTGGTGAAAAAAGGCCTTATTATCAATATTCCTGGGGTTTTGGGTAAAGTGCCTATGGCAGGCGCTGCTGCCTATAGTGCAAGCAAATATGGCCTTGTAGGGATGATGCAAAGTATCCGAGAAGAGTTGAAAAGAACGGATATTAGAATTACCAATCTCTTTTTAGGCGGTGTTGACTCTGCATTTTGGGATAATATAGACCTCCGGGTTCAAAGGGAAAAGATGATTCATTCGGAAGAAGCTGCAAAAGCCATCTGGTTCTTGTGCCAGCAACCAATCAGTGGGGTGGTTAGTGAGATGGTTTTACAGCCATTTAATCATCAAGCAATCTGATGGTTTAAAAATATTTTCTAATTATTTGTAAAAGGTTTTCGTACTTAGGCATAGTGTTCCGATATTCGTAGTACGAACAATCGTTAGTATGAATATATCCTTCGATAATACTGAAAATGCTTTTGCTTATAAAACGGATAAAGAACTCAAAAGTGCTCGTTTCTTATTTGGCACAATGGGGTACTCCTGGTTTGTACAGTTAGGCACAAGGCTTACTCCTTTTATCATGAAAACAGGTATTCCACTTGTTCATAGTATTATTCGTAAAACTATTTTCAAACAATTTGTTGGCGGA
Organism: Sphingobacterium thalpophilum; assembly: GCA_943372285.1. Taxonomy (GTDB): domain Bacteria; phylum Bacteroidota; class Bacteroidia; order Chitinophagales; family Chitinophagaceae; genus Sediminibacterium. Next base: position 80,885 of record CALRYA010000005.1, read on the forward strand.
GAAACATTAGCGGAAACTGCAGGCGTTGGAAATGTGTTGGGCAAATATGGTATCCAGGTGATTTTAGATTATGGAGTTGAAGGAAAAGAAGGCGAAGATAATTTTGATCATGCAACTGAAGAATTTATTCGTGTTATTGATTATGCAGCTACTCAAAGTAATATTCCTTTTATCAGTATAAAGGTTACTGGATTGGCACGTTTTGAATTATTGCAGATCTTGAATGAAGCACCAAGATTAAGAAGTGGCATTCATGATCATGAAGAAGAAGTAAATGAGTGGGATCGGGTAAGAGATAGAATGTATGCCATTTGTGAAGTTGCAGCAGAAAAAAATATTGGTGTTTTGATTGATGCAGAAGAAAGTTGGATCCAAGACCCCATTGATCGACTTTGCATGGAAATGATGGAAGAGTTCAATAAAGAAAAAGTAATTGTTTACAATACCATTCAGTTGTACAGACATGATCGATTGAGTTTTTTACATCTTTCTCATCGAATTGCTAAGCAACAAGGATTTAAATTGGGGATGAAATTAGTACGTGGAGCATATATGGAAAAAGAGCGTCAACGTGCTATGGAAACAGGAACTGTTTCACTCATTCAAAAAACAAAAGCAGATACAGATTCGGATTTCAATGAAGCAGTTAAATATTGTATCGATCATATCGAAGAAATAGCAGTAATCATTGCCTCACATAATGAGGAAAGTAATTTATTGGCTGCCCGTATATTAGACGAGAAAGGAATTGGCCATCATCATCCAAATATTCATTTCTCTCAGTTATATGGAATGAGTGATAATATTACATTCAACTTAGCTAAAGAAGGCTTTAGTGTAAGTAAGTATCTTCCATTTGGGCCTATCAAAGATGTAATTCCTTATCTAATGCGCAGAGCTAAAGAAAATAGCAGCGTCAGTGGACAAACAGGTAGAGAACTTTCCTTGATTACCAAAGAATTGAATAGGAGGAAAGGGAAATAATTGGCATGGTTTTTTCTTTTGTTTTAAAAACCAACAATTATGAAAAAGTACTTTCTTTTGTTCTTTTTTATTCTTTCTACTGCTTCTTCGTTTTCGCAAACTGAAAAACCAATTTATAAACATTTTGAAAAGGGAAATTCATTTATCGGAATTGGGTTTTCTCCTGTTTATAGCGATCTTTTTGGAACAACTACAGAAATAAGTATTCAGGATGGTTCCAGTTCTGTTGGGTTGTTGCTTTCTCCATCCTACGGAAAATTTATAGAGAAAAATTGGATGGTTGGAGGGATGGGGTTTCTAGGTTATTATTCTAGTAGGTATTCATACAATTATTACCCTCCCTCTATTGGATTAAACCCACCTTTTTTTCCAGCTAAGAACATTAGTAATTACTTTGATATAGGAATTAGTCCGTTTACTCGATATTATTTTATGTTATCAAAACGAAATACACTTGCTTTTTTCTTGCAAGGTGGATTGCCAATTGTATATGGTCAAACGAATTATATTCAACGAATAGATTTCCCAAGTGGTCAACAGGATCTACCAAGTAAACAATCAAGTTTAACCCTTAAAGCTAGTTTAGGATTTGGACTTAGTGTTCAAGGCAAATTTGGTTCTATCGATACACATGTGAGCAATTTAGGTTGGTTCTTTAGCTTTAATAAGCAGCTGAAACTGCATAAGTAAGCGACTTATACGCCTTTTCATACTCTATTTTTTGTATTGGCAATTATGCATATGGGATCATACAATTAGTTTTCTTTTTGTATTTTCATTCTATTAAAAGATCATTTAAAGATTTGTATATGCGACGGATCCTTATATCATTATGTTGTTCGTTTTGTTTTCTTTTTTTGATTACTACAACATCTTATTCGCAATTAGAATCGTATGTTGAGTTTAAAGTTCGGTTAAGTGGCAGACCTATCTTAAAATCCTATGCTGGGTTGGATTCTGTAATTCATATCTATATTGACGAATTTAATAGAACTATAAAAAAAATCTATGTTGGCCATCTTAAAAATGGTTTACCTGAGGGATTGGGCACCTATATGGTTAATGACAATTTGGTAGTATATTCTGGCGAGTGGAAAAATGGAGTGCCAAATGGTCTTGGCAATTTTTTTATGTACATATATGATGGAAATCTCGCAAGTTTTAAGTTTAAAGGTGAGTTCAAAAATGGAGTGCCAATAAAAGGCATGTTAGTTTTTATGAAAAACAAAACAGGTTTCCCAGAGATTTTTTATAATGGGGAAGTGAAATGTACCCAAAGAGGAAGTCTTATAATAATGCCGCATGGGTACGGAAGAATGTATGTCAGGTCTACTATTGAACCCAATCATTCCGCTCCGGGAAGTTATGTCGAAGGCCAGTTTATTGACGGATACCCTTCAGGTTTTGCTGTTTACAATAAAATGGCTAAAGAAAATTTATTAAGCCTTACTACTTTGCAAACTGGATTGCTTTTGCACGGACTTGAAGTAAAAGTATTCAACGATTTAGGAATAGATGCTTCCTCTTTTGAAAAGCCATACACTATACCTTCATTAAATAATTCTAGTTTACTTAAGTTTTTACCTCATTTACCCAAAGCAGTATATGATACTTTATACATTGATGCTAACGCTTCTTACTATGGTATGGTTTACCAGCAACTACCGTATGGCCCAGGAGCGGTTGTTTATAAAGATGGTTACCGCGATATAGGTTTTTGGAAAAACGGGGAGCAAGTATCTAGCCGTAACCTTCTTTCTTTTATACTTCCTGATTCGTCCGTATTACAACCTGTTTTTAAAGAAGAATTTCACCCTGTAATGAAGTTGGTATATAACCGAAAACAAAAAAAGGATGAGTGGCAAATGGAACGTGAAAAACGAACTGTACGCTATTACGCATCTTGGGAAAATGGGGTACCTACTGGCTACGGTTGGAAGGAAGACACAACCACTTTATCTGTTGCTGTAGCCGGATTTTTTAGAGGAGAGCCATCAAAAAACGAATGGAATGCAGACACTAATTTTGTGAAAGTACCAAATTCCTATTCTCCAAAAATTGGCAATAAAGTAATATATATTACGCCAGAATATATTGACCGTAAGTATTTTGATGGCCCATATTATGCTCCTAATTCCGCTGTTTCATTTTCAAGATATGGCGAAGTGTTAAGACTCGACTCTATGCGTTATTGGCCGATTCGTGAATATATGCTACATCCAACAGTTGCAATGCATGATCCTCGTGTTTTCGATGCTTCTTACAAAAAATATCTTGCTGAGTCAGCCCAACAGCGTATGGGACTGGTTAATGCAATTGCTGCAAAGCCAAAAGCAAATATATTTTCAGTTAATTATTATCCCAATGACATATCAAGAACAGAAGTAATTACATCAGCTGGGGTAATAAAAGGTGAAATGTTGGATAGATCGCAAATCAAAATTGGGGATATTGTGCTTCTTGGTGGCGGTAAGTTTGATAATGCCCCCAAAGATCAACAGCCACCACCAGATGCAGATGTGAGGGGTAACAGTTATTATGTAATTAAGAACTACCACATTAGTGAAACCATTTTTGAAAGTACCTGTTCTGCATGTAATGGATCGGGCGGTACAACATCTAACCGAAGCATAGATATAGCTTCTGGCTACACCGTATCGCCAAATTATAACCTTTCTGGATACAGTAATGGAGCGATGGTTTACACGCCAAAATATACTTCAATTGGGTCGTATTCTGTAAAGAATGCATGCCCTGTTTGTAAAGGGAAACCTAACAAAAAAACTAGTACTACTAAAATCGTATTCAAATATTAGCGTTTAAGTTGAATTTGATTGTATCAACCCACAAGTTCTTCACAAGCATCAACCTAAAGTTCAATATCAGCCCATTTCTTTGTTAATTTGCTTATGCAAGCATACCACAATTTATTAAGGCATATTTTGGAAAATGGTACCGATAAAACAGACAGAACTGGTACTGGTACTAAAAGTTGTTTTGGTTACCAAATGCGTTTTGACCTGGCCAAAGGGTTTCCAATGGTTACCACAAAAAAGCTTCATTTAAAAAGCATCATTTACGAACTCCTTTGGTTTTTAAAAGGGGATACCAATATTCAGTATTTGAAAGAACATGGTGTAGGTATTTGGGATGAATGGGCCGATGAAAATGGTGATTTGGGCCCTGTGTATGGTAAACAGTGGAGAAGCTGGGAAGGAGCAGATGGAAAAGTAATTGATCAAATTGCTGATCTTATTCACCAATTAAAAACCAATCCAGACAGCAGAAGAATGATCGTAAGTGCCTGGAATGTGGCGGAATTGCCTAAAATGGCTTTGATGCCATGTCATAGTTTGTTTCAATTTTATGTGGCTGATGGAAAATTGAGTTGTCAATTGTATCAACGAAGTGCTGATGTTTTCTTAGGCGTGCCTTTTAATATTGCTTCTTATGCTTTGCTCACTATGATGATTGCGCAGGTTTGCGATTTAGAATACGGAGATTTTGTACATAGTTTTGGAGATGTTCATATTTACAATAACCATATGGAACAGGTTCAATTGCAATTAAGCAGAGCACCTTTTCCTTTGCCAACAATGAAAATCAATCCTTCCATTAAAAATATTTTTGATTTTAATTTTGAAGATTTTAGTTTGGAGAACTACCAAAGCCATCCAGGAATAAAAGCGCCAGTTGCCGTTTAATTAATTATATAATTTTCTCTATGACCATTTCTCTTATTGTTGCGGCTTCCTTAAATAATGCAATTGGCAAAAACAATGACCTCTTATGGAAGCTGCCCAATGACATGAAACATTTTAAAAATGTTACCTGGGCAATGCCAATAATTATGGGAAGAAAAACCTTCGACTCAATGGCTGGTAAGCCCTTGAATGGCAGATTGAATATTGTGATTACAAGACAACAAGATTGGAAAGCGGAAGGTGCGGTAAAAGTGGATAGTGTATATAAGGCATTGGAAATTGTTCAACAGAATAATTACAAAGAAGTATTCATCATTGGAGGTGGTGAAATATACAAAGCTGCTTTGTCTATAGCAGATAAAGTATATTTAACAAGGGTAGAAACAGAGATAGAAGGAGATACTTTTTTTCCCGAATTAAATAGCGATAATTGGCAATTAATTGAAGATAATCCACATCCTTCAGATGCTAAACATGCTTATTCGTATCGATTTCAAGTCTGGCAAAAAAAGGGGAAGTAATTATGGATTTATTTCCGATCATATATTTGATTGTTCAGTTTTTATTAATAGTAATCATAGGAATTACGCCTCCTTTCAAAAGACAATTATTGTATAATCTTATGGCCACTTTAAATATGATGTTGTGGTTTTATGGGTTGTATTTAATAAGAATATTGATTGGATTGGTTCAATTTCTTCGTCCGATTATACAAAAAGTAGAAATGGATCAATATGATTCAACTTCATATACTGAGCCCATTCTAAGAATGGCTGGAATGGTTTTTTTGCCTTTCTTTTTTTTAATTCCCTCTTTACGTAAAAGTATCTTATTTACTATTTTGATAAGTATGTATACTTTCTGGAACTTTTCGCCAAGCTATTTGAACTCATTTGAAATATTGCTTAAAATATTTTTTTGTGTAAGTGTTTTTGCAGCAACTTATGCAGTACTTTGGCTCTTTCAAAAACATCCTTCACAAACCGTAACAAATTAATGTATAGTCCTTTTCAATTAGCCATAAAATACATCACCTATTATTTAAAAGCAGATAATGGAAAAGGGCATGGAGTGCATTCTCCTTTTGTATTTGATTTGATCACCAAAGTATTGAATGATGATCGACAATTTTATTCTTTTGAACAAATAGAAAAACTTAGAGCTGAATTGTTGAAGAACAGCGAAACTGTTACTATTGAAGACTTTGGTGCTGGTTCGAGGGTGAAGAAATCGCCGATCAGAACCATTTCGGAAATTGCTCATTCATCTTTAAAACCTAAAAAATACAGTCAGTTACTGTTTAAGTTTGTCAATTATTTTTCTCCATCGGTCATTGTAGAATTGGGCACCTCTTTAGGAATCACCACTGCTTATTTAGCAACTGCCAATCAAAATAGCAACGTAATTACCATGGAAGGTTCAACAGCAATTGCAACAAAAGCAAAAGCTAATTTCAAGCATCTCTCCATCAATAATATAGAAGTTGTTGAAGGGAATTTCGATAATACATTGAGCGATACTTTGGCCCATTTGCAACAAATTGATTTTGCTTTTTTAGATGGCAATCACCGATACGAGCCAACCATTCAGTATTTTGAACAAGTGCTATTAAAGTCCAATGAAAATACCGTTATCGTATTAGATGATATCCATTGGAGTAAAGAAATGGAAGCTGCATGGGCCTATGTGCAACAACACCCATCAGTTACTCTTACAATTGATTTGTTTAATATCGGATTGGTATTCTTCAGGAAAGAAAAATTAGCCAAACAACATTTCTTGATCCGTTATTAAATAGAAACTGGTTGAGCCGGTTTTATTTAACAAACGGAAAGGAGAAAAATAATTGAACAGTAGATCCTGTAGTTGATCCGTAATTACTTTTATTGATCATTTCGCTCGCTCCAATATTATACCTGAATTTGATATCCATGCCTTTTCCTTTTCTAAAATCGGATAAAGTATAACCAATTTCTAATGGAACTGAAAAGTAGATGGATTTAAAGTTTTCTTTCATTTTTTCTTCAATATCAACATTGGGTCCGGCAGGAAGTGTTCCGGTAGAAACTTGTTTTGCGGAGCTTAGAAAACTAAATTGTGGTCCTGCCCCAACAAAAAATTTAGGTGTAAGTTTATACTGAGCAATAATTGGAACATCTATATAATTTAGTTCGATGTCGTAATTGATATTGGTTAATACAGAAGAGTAGTCGCGCAATGGCAAAACAGATCTTGCTCCTCTTGGTGAAATAGGTTTGAACTCGGGAGTTAGCGCCCATTTATCATTGATTTTAATAAATGTACCTAGTCCAAAATACACGCCATAAGTAGATTTTCCGGCTTTTAAACCAGGCATCGAAGAAATATTAAAACCCGCATCTATACTCAAATGAAATTTTTCAGTGGCAATTTTATCGCCGAATATGAGCACCAAAAGAGCTGCTTGTCCTTTCACAATAGAAGATGTTGCGAAAAATAGGGTCAAACTGATAAAAATGCGGGTAAAAAGCTTTTTCATTTAATATTTATTTTAGGATAAAAATAGCAGAAAACCAGAATACTTTTTCATTTAGACTGATTTTGTTATTTGTAATTATTCTATTACTTGATTTATGTAAATTACATTTGTTGGAAATCCTGCATCATTATTTACAAAATTTGGAACAAAATTGAGTTTACCAGCGCCATTCCTAGAGTCACTTGTTGGAATTAAAGGATTTAATCGGTCATCCTTTGAAAAAGTGCATGCTTCTGGAGAGCAAGTAACTTCCATCCGAATGAATCCATTCAAGCAAGGAAAATCGCTTGCTGAATTGTATGATGGGGAAGTTCCCTGGTGTAAACATGCTTTTTACTTGAAGGAACGACCTTCTTTTACTTTAGACCCTGTGTTTCATGCTGGTGCATATTATGTTCAGGAAGCCAGTAGCATGTTTTTATGGCATGTAATGGAGCAATTAGTTGGAGACAATACCAGTGGTAAAAAAGTATTGGATCTTTGTGCAGCACCAGGTGGTAAATCTACTTTACTAGCCAGCTATTTTCATGATGGGTTAGTTGTAGCCAATGAGCTGATAAAATCTAGGGCTTCCATTTTAGTAGAGAACGTTATTAAATGGGGGCAACCCAATATCATTGTTACCAATAACGATCCTAGTCATTTTAATCAATTAGAAGGATTCTTTGATGTGATTGTTGTAGATGCTCCATGCAGTGGAAGTGGATTATTTAGAAAAGATCCCGCCGCCATTAATGAATGGAGCTTAGACAATGTTGTACACTGTAGTCAGCGACAAGAGAAAATACTTGAATCGATTCTTCCTTCTTTAAAAGAAGATGGGATCTTGGTTTATTCAACCTGTTCTTATTCAACAGAAGAAGATGAAGAAATGCTGGATTGGTTATTGAATGAAATGGAAATGGTTTCATATAAAATTTCCGTAGAGGATGAATGGAAAGTGGTGGAAATTCAATCTCCTCAAAAAAATGCTTTTGGATATAGATTTTATCCAGACGTATTAAGAGGAGAAGGCTTTTTTATCGCTGCTTTTCAAAACAAACGCAATGCGATTAGTTCTAGATGGAAAGAAACTCAATTAACTAAGCCGACTCGAACAGAAACAGAACAAATGAATCGGTTTTTTTCTTTGTCTGAACCTTTTGTTTATTTCAAACAAAATGATGCTTTAAGGATGATCCATCAGGAATGGATGATCCCTTTACAACAATTAGCCGCTTCTTTGTATATTAAAAAGGCAGGTATTGAAATTGGCACTATAAAGGGGAAAGATATTATACCTTCCCACGAATTAGCAGTATCTGTTTTTGATAAATCGGAATTGCCTCAAATTCAGCTTACATTAGCTGAGGCTTTGCAATATATTCGAAGAAAAGAACTAAACTTGAGTGCTCCAAAAGGTTGGTGTTTGGTAAAATATCAAGATTTGTTTTTGGGATGGATCAAAGTATTACCCAATCGGATCAATAATTATTATCCTGCTGAATGGAGAATATTAAAAGATTAACTTTATAAAATTGAATGATATATGATGGTGAGAAAGTTATTGTTAATTATATTGATTTGCCTCAATTTACAAGTTCGAGCACAGGACAGGTTGGTTATTGCTGGCTCGAGTGGAAATTATTATGTTGTGCATACTGTTCAAGAAAAGGAATCACTCTCTAGTATTGGACGTATTTATGGATATACGGCCAAACAATTGGCTCAATACAATTCTTTAAATTCAAATGCAAATTTGCCCATTAGTGCAAAATTGAAAGTACCATTAACAGCAGAAAATTTTAGCATTCAATCTGAAACTAATAATGGTATTGCTTTATATCATATTGCAGAAAAAGGCGATAATCTATTTAGATTAAGTCAGCAGTATTACAAAGTGCCGCTCGCTTTGTTAAGAACCTGGAATGACCTAACTACTGATGCGGTGAAAGATGGTCAAGCAATCATAGTAGGTTTTTTTGCTGGCACTAGAATAAATACTGCAAAAACGAATGACCAGGAGACAGGTAATAATTCTGTAGCAACTTCTATTGCTGTAAATAAACCTGTTTCTACTGATAAACCTCCTTTGAAGAACCCGAACGTAATGGATGCAGCTGTTGATGGTGCTAGAACTTTGGAAGGAGAAATGAAGCCATTAACAGAAAAAGAATTATTGTTATTAGGAGCTGCACAAGCAAGTGTAAAACAACCATCCAATAGTTTACCTACAACTCAAACACCTAATGAATATTCTTTGGATGATTTTGAAATGAATTATTCTCCCAAACCCGGTGATGAAGGATATTTTGCATTGTTTTATGAACAATCAACTAAATCTGGAGAAAAAGTAGCTAAATCAGGCGATGCTGCAATTTTTCAATCGAACAGTGGTATTGCCGATCATAAATATTATCTATTAATGAATAACGTTTTGCCTGGGACCATTGTAAAAATTACTGTCCCAAGCAAAAGAATAGTTTATGCCAGGGTGCTTGGCTCGATTCCAGAAAACAATCAAACAACAAATATATTGTTATACATGAGCAATGCTGCAGCAGCAGCTTTAGGTGTGACAAAATCCAACGCTTTTGTAAGTATCAATTATCATCAATAAACCATGAAATTATCTACCTTATTTTTTGTTTCCATTTTTGCAATTGCTTGTTCGAGTAATAATAGTAATAGTCAAACTGGAGTGTTGAGTACCACTGTTTTTCAACAGAAGTTGAGTCAACCCAATATTCAAATTTTAGATGTAAGAACTGCAGAAGAGTATCAATCCGGACATTTAAAAAATGCGTTGCAGGCAAATTGGTTAGATAAAGCTCAGTTTGCAGAAAGAATTCAGCATTTAAATAAAGCTATTCCAGTTTTGGTTTATTGCGCTTCAGGAGTAAGAAGTGGTCAGGCTATGAAAGCTATGGCTCAAGAGGGATTTAAGGAAGTATACAATATGGAAGGTGGAATGTCTGCTTGGAAAGTAGAAGGAAAACCTTTTGAAGCTTCTGCTGCTACAGCTGAAATGACAGTAGATGCATTTCAATCGAAACTGAATGAAACAACAATCGCATTGGTAGATATTGGTGCAGATTGGTGTCCTCCATGTAAAAAAATGGAACCAGTGTTGGCTCAATTACAAAAAGACTTGGGGAATAAATATGCGTTGATAAAAGTAGATGGAGGCAATGATATTACTGTAATGAAATATTTGCAATTTCAAGCATTGCCAACATTTATAGTATTCAAGAATGGTAAAGAAACTTGGCGCAAACAGGGTATCGTGAGTCTGGATGATTTGAAAAAAGCCCTCAATCCTTAATTGTTGGATGTTGTTATTCTATAGCCTCTTAAAAAATCGGCAATCAACATTCTTTTTTTTCCTTCCATTTGCAGGTCGAGGATATGAATGAAACCATCTTTGCAGGCAAACTTTAAATAATTTTTCCCATCCGAAATTATTGAACCAATCGGTTGATGATGCTCAATACTTTCTTTTTCACTTTTATATACTTTCAATATTTTTTGATCTAATTGGGTGATTGCTCCAGGAAATACAGAAAGCCCTCTGATTAAATTATGAATCGAATTGACCGTATTGTTCCAATTGATTTCACAGTCTTTTGTGAAGATCTTTGGAGCATGTTTTGGAGCAGCATTCTCAATTACTTGAGGTTGTTCTTGAATATTGGCTTCCATTAATCCCTGAATCGTTTTCACCAATAAATTGGCACCAATTGTTTTCATTCGATCATGCACTTCTGTTGCAGTTTCGTTTTCTCCAATCAACATCCTGTCTTGTAATAAAATGTCCCCTGTATCAATTTCGTGTTTGAGTTTAAAAGTAGTAACGCCAGTTTCTTTCTCTCCATTGATTACTGCCCAATTTATAGGGGCTGCTCCTCTGTAGTTGGGCAGTAAAGAACCATGTACATTGATAGTGCCCATTGGAGGCATATTCCAGACAATTTCGGGCAGCATTCTAAATGCCACTACAATTTGAATATCAGCATTTAATTTTTTCAAAGAATCGATGAAATCTGGGTTCTTTAATTTTTCGGGTTGAAGGATAGTCAAGCCATTTTCTTCGGCATATTTCTTAACAGCACTTTGAGTTAATTTCATTCCTCTGCCTGCTGGTTTATCAGGAGCTGTAACAACTGCTACTATATTAAATCCAGCTTTAACAAGGGCATCCAAAGATGCTACTGCAAAGTCGGGAGTGCCCATATAAACAATTCGTATATCCTTCATTTGATTCTTGATACTTTAGCGCAAATGTATACCCTTCATTCAATCATGTTCTTAAAAGTCTTTGTATAACAAATACTTTTTCCGTATGGACATAAATTGAGTAAGTGCTGGCTGCCAGCTTAATTTTATTTCCTTTGCTGTTTTGCCGGCAATTAATTGTTCTCTTAAACTGTTGCTACCAGCCAATTTGTTGAAAAAATAATCAGTTGGTTTGCCGCTTTTTGGGCGAAGAAAAAAACTGTCTTTCTGAGGGAAAAGTTGATATGCGTTTACTAAGTATTCTATATTGATTTGATTGTTTAATTTTTTTAGCACTTCGTCGCCTTCACCAAAAATGTTCCATCCATAACTCAATTGATTTTTCAATTTTGGTTCTTTAGCACCATCTCTGCTTGTTGGTGTAAATGCATATAGCTTGTTGGATAATGAAGGATGCCCAAAAATACTAAATGGATGATCTGTGCCTCTTCCTTCACTTAATGCTGTTCCTTCAAAATAACAGGTGCTTCCATACCAATAGATCGAAGACATATCGGGCAAATTAGGGGAGGGCCTAACAGGTAAAACATATTTACTTTCATGTGTATAGTTGCCGCATTTAATCACTAAAAAATGAAAGCCAGTATCTTTAGAATTAGCAGCTCTTTTATAATAATCATGTTGCAGATTGGCTAAGGGGTTAAGCCATCTTTCCCCTGCTATCATCATGGCATATTCACCAATGGTCATTCCATAAACTACAGGAATGGGTTGCATCCCTACAAAACTTTTGTAAGCAGTATCTAAAACAGGTCCATCTACATAAAATCCATTCGGATTAGGCCTATCTAAAATCATTAATGGTTTCTTGTTTTCGAATGCTGCTTCCATAAATTCCTGCAAAGAAGAAATGAAAGTATAATATCGAACCCCTACATCCTGTATATCAAATATGAGTATATCTACATTGGCAAGGTCTTCCGCAGAAGGCCTTCTCTTTTTTCCATACAAGGAAATCACTGGAATTCCGGTGGCAGCATCTGTATAGTTATCAATTTTTTCACCCGCATCAGCTGTGCCTCTAAATCCATGTTCTGGACCAAAGGCAATGGTAATATTCACCCCTAATTTTTGCAAACTATCTACTAAATGCGATTTGCCGATTGTTGCGGTGTGATTAGCAAATACACCGATTCTTTTGCCTTTTAATAAGGGCAAATACACATCCGTTCGATAAGCGGCAGGCAAAATGGGCTTTTGGGGCTGTGCTATAGCAATGGTGGCTATAAAAAAAGCGATACAAACAGTAACAAAATTTCTCATATGAACAATAATTAAAGGAAAGTTAGCTAAAAATACTTCCTCTTTTACGTCAGGGATTGTACTTTTGCCGCTTTAGGCCATTCATTCAGTTGGCCGTAAACAAAAATAATATGCAACCAGCAAAAAAAGGTGATAAAGTAAAAGTACATTATCACGGAAAGTTAACCAATGGAAATACATTTGATTCTTCTGAAGGAAGAGAGCCGCTTGAATTTGAAATCGGTGGTGGAATGGTAATTGCCGGATTTGATGATGGCGTTACTGGAATGGTCATTGGAGAAAAGAAAACCATTAATATTCCTGCCGACCAGGCATATGGTCCTAAGCAAGAAGAAATGATCATGGAATTTCCAAAAGATCGTTTCCCTGCAGATATGGTCCCTGAAGTGGGTATGCAGTTAAATATGAGCAATGGTTCAGGACAAAATTTTCCTGTAGTAATTGTAGAGTTGAAAGATGAGATTGTGGTTTTAGATGCCAATCATCCTTTAGCTGGTGAAGAATTGGTTTTTGATCTTGAATTAGTAGAGATTGAGCCTAAATCTTTGATCATTACTGTTTAATTGTCGATAATAGTAAAGGGGTTTATAAAGGATGATTTCCTCTATAAACCCCTTTTTATTTGTATACTTTTAGGCTTTTCTATTCAACCACCAGCCCAGCCAGATTCCGGTCAATCCCCACATGGCAATTACATCTATTAAAAATGCCCTGATGTCGAACAAATGATACCATACATGGCTCGTATAGGCACTGTTTAAATATACAATGAAGCCAACCGCTAAAGATGCGCTTAATGTTTTGCCAAAACTATTGTTATTGAATTTGCCCAATAACCAGATGAGCAGCCAGGCAAGCAACAAGTTCACCATTAAAGCCCTCCCCATATTCATACCCATATTGTATTCTAAACTGCTATGGTATTGAATGGTTGCCCAAGGTTTGCCAATGCTTTGGTTCGTAATTTTTTCCATGTCTTCAAATGAAGTTCCTTTTGGTGCTGTAGGCAAAAAATATCCACCTTCTTTTTCTAAGTTGGCAGTTAAAAAAGACAAAATACTGTCTTGTTTTGGAGTATAATCCTGGGCAGGTCGATGTAAGTCTAGTGCAGTCCAGGATAAGAACTGCCACATGAATAGAATAATACCACCAACAATAGTTCCAACAATTGTTTTTTTCATTTTTGGGGAGTTTAGTTGCACTAATTTAAATATTACAAATGGAATTGTCAAGGGGATGGAGCACAAATATTACCTTGTGAAAAAAATAGCATGTTGTTGAATTATCCTCATAGTGTTGCTGAAAGATTGATGCGTTATGTTCAAATAGATACACAAAGCGATCCTCATTCTAAATTACATCCAAGCACTCCTAAACAAAAAGTATTGTCTAATTTATTGGCAACCGAACTGTTGGAAATTGGAGTAGTAGATGTAGTGACTGATAAATTTGGTTATGTATATGGAACTATACCAGCAACAAGTGCAAAAAAAATGCCTGTAGTTTGTTTTTGCAGCCATATTGATACAGCCCCAGATTGTAGTGGAACAAATGTAAAACCCATTCTTCACGCTAAATATAATGGACATCCAATCATATTGCCAGATGACGAAAGTCAAGTTATTACTACAGAAAAATATCCTTATCTAAAAAACCATATTGGCAAAGACATAATTACTGCTAGTGGTAATACTTTATTAGGTGCCGATGATAAAGCAGGGGTGGCCATCATTATGGATTTTGCTCAGTATTTAATTAATCATCCGGAAATTTTGCATGGTACGGTTAAAATATTGTTTACACCAGATGAAGAAATTGGAGAAGGAACGGTTAAGTTGAATCTGGAACAATTGGGAGCCAATTTTGCCTACACATTAGATGGAGGAAAGCTGGGTAGTTTTGAGGAAGAAACTTTTAGTGCCGATGGAGTCACTATTCAGATAGAAGGAATTATTGCGCATCCCGGAGATGCCAAGAACAAAATGGTGAACGCTATAAAAATTGCCAGTGAAATAGTGGATCAATTGCCGAAAGAAAAATTGTCACCTGAATCTACAGAAGCAAGGCAAGGGTTTATTCATCCATTACGAATAGAAGGATTGGCCGAAAAAGCATCCATCGATTTCTTGATCAGAGATTTTGATACCAGTCAACTGAAAATACACGAATCTTTTTTGCAATCTATTGCAGAAAAAGTGATGGCAAAATATCCTGGAGCGAGTTATACTTTCAAAGTAATTGAGCAATATAGAAATATGAAGGAAATATTGGATCAATTTCCTTTTACAGTTTCATATGCCGAAGAAGCCTATCGCAGAATCGGTTTGCCTTTTATTAAGGAACCCATTCGGGGAGGAACTGATGGGTCCAGATTGAGTTTTATGGGTTTGCCTTGCCCCAATATTTTTACAGGAATGCAGGCAATACATAGCAAGCATGAATGGATAGGTGTAGAAGACATGCAATCAGCTGTAGAAGCATTAGTAGAACTGGTAAAGGTTTGGGAAGAACGGTCTTGAATTTGTTTTAATAAGATTTACATTTACTAAAATATTTTTTATGAGTACATTATTGGCATATTGGTGGGTACCTGTTTTGCTATTTATTTTTTTTAGTGGACTGGTTACCGTTAACCAAGGAACAATTGATGTTATTACTATGTTTGGTAAATACAGAAGAATTTTATTGCCTGGTTTAAACTTTAAAATTCCGCTAATTGAACAAGTGTATAAAACAGTGAGTATTCAAAACCGTTCAGTAGAGTTGGAATTTCAGGCTGTAACGGTTGACCAAGCGAATGTATATTTTAAAAGTATGTTATTGTATTCGGTGATCAATCAAGAAGAAGAGACTATTAAAAATGTGGCATTTAAATTCATTAGCGATAAAGATTTGATGCAGGCTTTAATAAGAACTGTAGAAGGGTCTATAAG
Organism: Sphingobacterium thalpophilum; assembly: GCA_943372285.1. Taxonomy (GTDB): domain Bacteria; phylum Bacteroidota; class Bacteroidia; order Chitinophagales; family Chitinophagaceae; genus Sediminibacterium. The sequence continues at coordinate 96,562 of CALRYA010000005.1, forward strand.
AGCATTTGTTGCCACGAAAAAGCAAGCGGAAATTTTATTATTACGCAGAGAAATAGTAGAAGATGTGAAACAACAAATTGATGTTTCATTAGAAGAATGGGGATATCATTTGCAAGATTTACAAATCAATGATATCACTTTCGACCAACAGATCATGGAAAGTATGAGTAAGGTGGTGGCGAGTAATAATTTAAAAGCTGCTGCAGAAAACGAAGGCCAGGCTTTATTGATTACTAAAACAAAAGGAGCAGAAGCAGAAGGAAATGCCATAAAGATTGCAGCAGAAGCTGAAAGAGAAGCGGCCAGATTAAGAGGTCAGGGAGTAGCATTGTTTCGTGCAGAAGTAGCTAAAGGAATGAGTCAGGCAGCAGAAGAGATGAAACAAGCCAACTTAGATACCAATGTGATTTTATTCAGCATGTGGACAGAAGCGATTAAAAATTTTGCGGAAATAGGCAAGGGGAATATCATTTTTTTAGATGGTAGCCCAGATGGCATGCAAAACAATATGAAACAGATCATGGCTATGATGAAAATGAAGGAAATAGAGCGTAAATAATTTTCTTTTGCAATGGCTTAACAATTCATTTTTTATCTTGAGCCCATGTTTTATTTATTACAAACCGATACAGTTCAAAAAGTTGCTTCAAATGTTGTAGTAGCTACTGAAAAAATTTCTTTGATAACATTGCTCGATAAAGGCGGCTGGATCATGTATCCGCTTTATCTGCTCTTGATCGCAGCCATATTTGTTTTTGTAGAAAGAGTGATTGCCATCAGAAAAGCGTCTACCATCGACATCAATTTCATGAATATTGTACGAGACCATATTTTAAATGGAAATGTACAGGCTGCTAGAAGTATGACAAAGAATACCGAGAATCCAGTAGCTAAAATGATCGATAAAGGAATTCAGCGGATTGGAAAACCAATCGATGCTATCGAAAAAAGCATGGAGAATGTTGGCAAACTCGAAATGTATAAAATGGAAAAGAACCTATCCATTTTATCATTGATCGCGGGTATTGCACCAATGTTTGGATTTTTAGGAACTATCATTGGAATGGTTCAATTGTTTTATGGTATTGCTTCAACGGGAGAGTATACATTAAATACCATTGCAGGTGGAATTTATACGAAAATGATTACCTCAGCAACTGGTTTGATCATTGGATTGATTGCTTATGTAGGGCATAATTATTTAAGTACACAGATAGATAAAACTGCCAATAAAATGGAAGCGGCAAGTGCTGATTTTATTGATGTACTTCAAGAACCGACGCATTAGTTATGAATATTAGAAAACGTTTTAGAAATCATCCTGAAGTGCATACTGGCGCTTTGAATGATATATTATTCATATTGCTGTTATTTTTTCTAATCGTTTCAACATTAGCAAATCCGAACGTTATTAAAGTGTCTAACCCAAAAGCAAAAGCCGACACAAAAGCCAAACAAACGGTGGTTGTAACGGTTGATAAATCCCAACAGATTTTTATTGGTGCCGAAAAAATATCGATGAATGAATTGGAAGCAAAATTGACATCATTCTTATCCAAAGAAACCGATAAGCCTTCTGTAGTAATCAATGGTGATAGTACAGCGCATTTAGGAACAGCTATACAGGTTATGCAGATCATTAAAAAATTAGGTGCTACTCCTGTAATGGCTGTAGACAATAGTGGTGCAAGGAATTAATAGGGCTTTTTGATTTTTACCATCCTATCTTTTCCAAAAAGATCTTTCTTCAATTCAACTGTTGCATAGCTGCTCGAAAATAGTGCTACCACTTCCTTTCCTAAAGCTTCATTTATTTCTAAATAGATAGATCCTCCAGGCAATAAATGAGATAGACTGAATTGTACGATTTTTCGATAAAATATCAATGCGTCATCATTGGGCACAAACAATGCCTGATGGGGTTCAAAATCAACAACATTTTGATGCATAGTCGATTTCTCTAATTCTTTAATGTAAGGAGGGTTGCTAATTATGATATTTGTTAGCTCCAAATTATCCCAAGTTGATTCATCTAAAAAATCCAGTACTTTAAACTGAATAGAACAATTTAATTGAGTGGCATTTTCTTCTGCAATTGCAATTGCATTCATGCTGATATCTACTGCAACAATATTTACAGATGGGGCTTTTGCTTTTATACTTATTGGAATACAACCGCTTCCTGTGCCAATATCAATTAAATGGATAGGGGTTAAATTGAGTTGTTGTAGGTCTTCCAATACCCAGGCCACCAGTTCTTCTGTTTCCGGTCTAGGAATGAGGGTGTCTTTGCTTACTTTAAATGGATTGCCCATAAACCAAGCTTCTCCTACAATATATTGCATTGGTTCACCTAGGATCAGCCTTTTAGAGAATTCGTTGACAGTGTTGATTTGCTCAGGAAGTAGTAAAACAGTTTTGTTCAGCAACATTTCTGTTTTATTCATTTTTGTAATCCATTCCATTAACATGGAGGCAATATTGGTAGCTTCTCTTTTATCGTAGTGTAAAAGGATACTGTTTATAATGCTTTGTTTTGCTTCCGAAATTGTCATACTGCAATGTACCCATCATTTGGCTATTTTTGCAAATCTGAACAATATGGTGCAACAAGAAAAATACATGAAACGCTGCATCGAACTGGCTTTAAAAGGAGCGGGTTCGGTTGCACCTAATCCAATGGTAGGATCGGTGTTGGTATACAATGACCGTATTATTGGAGAAGGCTATCATGCAATATATGGGGGGCCACATGCTGAAGTGAATTGTATCAATTCAGTAAGCGCTGATGATAAAGCATATATTAAGGACGCAACTTTATATGTATCTCTTGAACCCTGCGCTCATTATGGAAAAACACCACCTTGTGCTCATTTAATTGTGAAGAATCAAATAAAGCATGTTGTTATCGGGAGTACTGATCCTTTTGATTCAGTTAATGGAAAAGGCATCCATATTTTAGAAGCTGCTGGAGTTAAAGTTGAAACAGGAATTTTGGAAGAAGAGTGCAAGCAGATCAATGCAAGCTTTTTCACTTTCCATCAAAAAAAACGACCCTATATCATTCTGAAATGGGCGCAAACTGCTGATGCAAAAATTGCTTCAGTATCGGATGAACGACTATACATAACCAATCGGATGTCGAATACGCTTGTTCATCGATGGCGGTCGGAAGTTGCAGCAATCTTAGTGGGTACCAACACTGCTTTAAAAGACAATCCAATACTCAATAATAGATTATGGTCTGGCAAATCACCAATGCGCCTGGTAATTGATCTGTCTTTGCGATTGCCCACTCATTTACACCTATTTTCGGATGGCCAACCCACCATTGTTTTTAATCATATAAAAACGGAAAAGGTTGGTGCGGTTCAATATGAGCAAGTATTGAGTAATCAATCGGCAATTGCTCAAATCATCGATTATTGTTATTTGCATAATTATCATTCTGTTTTGGTAGAAGGGGGAGCCAGCATTTTGCAATCTTTCATTGATGAATCTTTATGGGATGAAGCTAGAGTAATTACTAATCATTCCTTATTTATTCGAAACGGAATGGATGCACCTTTATTCAATCAATTTCAAGTTGAAAGCAATAAAAAATTGCTGGATGATGAAATAGTCATTTATTTGAACAAATAATCGTGTCTATGTTTTACCTAATTGGAAGTATTGTATTAACCAGTTACCTCATTCTTTCTTTTAAGGCTTGTGAGCGATTTAATGTGCCGGTATTTCCAGCCATTGTGTTTAACTATATTACTTGTGTAATTACTGGCTCTATTGTAAATGGGGCTTTTCCTATTAATGCTGAAGCCATTGCTAGTCCATGGTTTAAATGGGCTTGCTTCATGGGCGTTCTATTTGTATCGATATTCAATGTAATTGGAATTACCGCTCAAAAAATAAGTGTGGCTGTTGCATCCGTTGCGAATAAACTTTCATTGATCATTCCAGTTGTATTATCGGTGTATCTGTATAATGAAAGCGTAGCAGGTTGGAAATTGGTGGGAGTTATTCTTGCATTGATTGCTGTAGTACTAACTTGTTATCCGAAAAAAACAAATGACACTGATCGAGCAAGCGTTTCAACAACTTTAAAATATGTATTGCCATTGGTATTGTTCATTGGCAGTGGTCTCCTTGATGCATTGATCAATCATGTGCAGCAAAAATATGTGAACGATGAAAACAGCAATGCCTATTTAATTACAGGATTTTTTTCGGCAGCAATCATTGGTTTCTTCATTCTATTGTATCAATATTTATCTGGTAAGCGGGCATTTTCATGGAAACATATTTTAGCCGGTGTTTTAATTGGCATACCCAATTATTTTTCTATTTGGTGTTTGATCCATTTTTTAAAACAAAGCCCATGGCCAAGTAGTTCCAGCATCCCTATGAACAATATGGGAATAGTACTTTTTAGTACATTGGTTGCTGAAATAATTTTCAAAGAAAGATTGTCGAAATTGAATTGGATTGGGGTAGGACTCTCCGCAATAGCTATTTATTTGATTGCATTTGGTTTGCCATTCTAGGCTTTGCCTGTAAAACGGTAAACAGCTAAGCCAAGAAGTTCATGTAAAAAATATTGCCAGTCATATAATAGTCTTATATCCGGCACTATTACATCTAATAAAGAAAACCTTCCTTTGATTACTTTGTAATCGCATGGTATGGGATCAATTGATTGAAATCCAGCTTTCTGAAATACAGTTAAAGATCTTGGCATATGCAGTGCTGATGTGACCAGTGCATAGGGAGGCTCTAATCTTAAAGAGTCAATAATTCTTTTTGAAAATATTGCATTTTCATAGGTATTTCTTGATCTATCTTCTATAATAATATCTTCAGCGAGAATTCCATTTCTCAATAATTCTTTTTTTACAAATGCAGCTTCAGTAGGTTCATTTTGAAGTAATTTACCCACACCTCCAGTCATGAGTATTTTTTTGATTTTTCCTGTATGATACAGATTGGCTGTTTGAATAAATCGATCAGCATTGTTGCCAAAATATCCTGAATCAAATCGATCATACATGGCAAAGCCACCTAAAAGAATTCCAACGCTATATTGTTTATCTTCTTTAATAACAGTTTGAGGTGTTTGCCATTGGTGAACCAAGCTTCTATAAATCCAAGGATTGGTAAATACTAGGAGAATAAAAATGATCAAAAATCTGAGCCTTTTTTTAATGATTGCAGATTTGAAAAACAATAAAAGTATAGCTAGTATTATTATCCAGTAAAGAGGGGTTATTAAAAAATGCAACAGTTTTGATAAAACAAAAAACATGTTCTTTATTTAAATTGATTGCTCACGATTAACTCCTTTTTTCCTGGGGAATAGCTATAAAAGCCTTCTCCTGATTTAACGCCCAATTTTCCAGCAGTTACCATATTTACCAATAATGGGCAAGGAGCGTATTTCGGATTTCCATATCCACTATACATTACATTCAATATGCTTAAACAAACGTCAAGCCCAATGAAATCTGCTAATTGTAATGGTCCCATTGGGTGTCCCATACCTAATTTCATGATGGTATCAATGGATTCTACCCCAGCAATTCCTTCATATAAACTGTAAATAGCTTCATTGATCATGGGCATCAATACTTTATTAGCAATAAAGCCAGGGTAATCATTTACAATGGAAGGCACTTTCCCCAATTGCTTACTTAATTCAACAATTGTTTCTGTTACTTCTTTTGAAGTGGAATATCCGTTAATGATCTCCACCAATTTCATTACCGGCACTGGGTTCATGAAATGCATGCCAATGACTTTCTCAGGTCGCTTGGTAGCAGCTGCTATTTTGGTAATGGAGATAGAAGAAGTATTTGTAGCGAGAATGGCATCTGGTGGAGCAGCAGCATCTATCGTTGCAAATATTTTCAATTTAAGATCAATATTTTCTGTGGCTGCTTCTACAACGAGTTGTGCAATAGAAACACCAATTTCTATACTGGTATCTGTACAGATATTATTGATCGTGTTTTTTTTGTCTTGTTCTGTAATTAACCCTTTACTTAATTGACGATCCAAATTGTTGCCAATTGTAACCAGTGCTTTTTCTAATTGACTTTTTTGCAAATCAACAATAGTTACTTTAAAACCATTTTGAGCAAAAACATGTGCAATACCATTTCCCATGGTACCTGCACCAATTACAGTTATATTTTGTAAAGCCATCGTTCAAGTTTTATAAAATGGAATTTATTTTTTTCTTTTAAAATCACCTCTTTTCCATGCACTGATAAAATCTGCCCATGCAGCAGGATTGAGTACATTCATTGGCGGCACTTGACCAGCATAATAATATTTATTGGTATTTTGCCTGATTTGATAATTTACTGCTTCTCTTCCATCGGCTGGTAAGCTATTCAAGAGAATTCTTCTTGTAGCTTCATCAGTATTTTTTCTGGCTATTTCATAAGCATCATCGGGCAAACGATTGTTTAAAAAGTCTCGCTCAAACTGTTCCCTAGTTGGTCTTGGTTTTAAGATAGTAGCTGGAAGATATGCGGTATCGCTAATGAGTAATTGAATTACACTATATTGGTTTTCTGCCAAATTCACGGGAATGGTAATGGTATTGTTTTTAAAACCAACACTGGAAAAAGTGATTCTATCGCCTTTCATTACTGCAATAGAAAAAACACCATCATAACTGGTAATTGTTCCCCTTCCTTTCCCTTCTACAATAACACTGGCTGACGGAACTCCTCTTAAACTATCAGCGGTCATTATTACTCCATAAAGCTGAACTATTGAATCTCTATATGGATTATTGTTTTCCTGCGCACGAAGCACCCCGAATGGCAAAATGGAGGCGAAAAAAATGGAATAAATGAGTAATTTTTTCTTCATACGCGCATCAGCTCTATAGATGTAAATGTACAATTTTACTATGTTATCAGTTTAAAGTCCTGAAATCATAACAAAGTAAAGCCGTAGGAACTTAACTTTGCGCTTTCAATGCTTTTTTAACAAAAACTTTCGTGATGACAACCGACGATATACTGAAAGCCCTTAGTAATGTGCAGGAACCCGATCTGGGCAAAGATTTAGTGACTTTAAACATGGTAAAAGACATCATTGTTGATGGAAATAACGTGAGTTTTACCATTGTACTTACCACTCCAGCCTGTCCTATGAAAGATATGATGCAAAGGGCCAGTGAGAATGCCATTAAATTGTTGGTCAATAAATCAGCAATTGTAACAGTGAATTTCACTGCAAATACCTCCAGTACTCGAAAAGATGACCAAAAAGTATTGGGAGGTGTTAAAAACATTATTGCCGTTGTGAGTGGCAAAGGGGGAGTGGGAAAAAGCACTATTTCAGCCAATCTTGCATTAGCATTGGCAGAAGGGGGAGCTTCTGTAGGATTAATGGATGCTGATATTTATGGTCCCAGCGTTCCAATGATGTTTGGTGTGAGGGGAGAACGCCCAATGATGAAAGATGTGAACGGAAAAGGAATGATCCTTCCGCTCGATAAATTCGGGATTAAATTAATGAGTATAGGTTTATTGGTAGATGAAAAAAGTGCAGTTGTTTGGAGAGGTCCGATGGCAAGTAGCGCTATTCGTCAATTTGTTACCGATGTAGAATGGGGTGACTTGGATTATTTAGTAATTGATATGCCTCCAGGAACAGGAGATATTCACCTTACATTAATGCAAACTGTGCCCGTAACTGGGGTTGTAATTGTAACCACGCCACAGAACGTAGCATTGGCCGATGCCAAAAAAGCTATTGCGATGTTTGGGCAAGCCCAGATCAATGTACCGATCATCGGATTGATAGAAAACATGGCTTATTTTACTCCAGCGGAATTGCCGGAAAATAAATATTTCTTATTTGGTAAAGAGGGTGGTAAAAAATTAGCTGAAGAATATGATCTTCCTTTTTTGGGTCAGATTCCTTTGGTGCAAACTATTCGCGAAGGTGGCGATGAGGGAGTTCCCGCAATGGTAGGAAAGGACCCGATTAGTCAACAATCATTTAGGAATTTCACCGCAATGGCTGTTAGGAATATTGCTGTTAGAAATGCCAATATGCCAAAAACACAATTAATAGAAGTAGTAGAATAATTATCATGTATAATATTCCTTATTTCAAAGCCAAAGACAATGAAGATGTAATTGCTTTTATGAAAGCACATCCATTTATTGTTCTATGTGGTGTTGGAAATGATGGTAAGCCTGTTGCTACTCATTTGCCAGTGTTAGTTGAAACGAAAGATGAACGCTTGTATCTTAAAGCGCATATAATGCGCAAGCAAAATCATACAATGGCATTTGAAGCAAATACCAATGTGCTGGCCATTTTTCATGGTGAAAACAGTTATATAAGTGCTCAATTGTATAATCAACAAAATACAGCCAGTACCTGGAATTATTCAGCCGTTCATGCTAGTGGAACCATTCGATTTTTAGATGATGAAGGGTTGTATGATTTACTGGTGAATCTAACCAGTCACTTCGAGGGAAGCCCTCATTCACCTGCATCTGTTAAAGCGATGGATGAAGCATATGTTCGAGAGCATATGAAGGCAATTGTTGCTTTTGAAATGGAGATAACCCATTTGCAACATGTTTTTAAATTGAGTCAGAATAAAACGGCAGAGGAAAAAGAAAGAATCATTCAGCATCTTTCTGAAGGAGACATGGAGCAACAAAAACTCTCTCAGCAGATGAAGCATCAATAAAAAAATGTCATGTATAAGTATATTGTTTTTCTCCTCCTTTTTTTTGCTTGTAAACCTATTTCTCAAACCAATAACAAAATGTCATCTGTTTCATTCGATTACCAAGGGCACAGAGGTTGCAGGGGTTTGATGCCGGAGAATACTATTCCTGCAATGCTGAAAGCCATTGATCTGGGTGTAACAACTTTAGAAACAGATGCAATAATTACGAAAGACAATCAAGTGATCCTTAGTCATGAACCTTTTTTCAATCATGAAATCACTACAAAGCCTAATGGAGCATTTGTAACTGAGGCCGAAGAAAAGTTGTTGAATATTTATCAGATGACTTATGAAGAAGTGAAAGGATTTGATGTTGGGATAAAGCCGCATCCCCGATTCCCCAATCAAACTAAACTTGCTGTTGCTAAGCCTTTGCTTGCTGATATGATTGATGCAGCAGAAAGGTATGCTAAGGCAAAGCGAAAAGCTCCTGTTCACTATAATATTGAAACAAAATCAGAAGCTGCTACCGATAATCGGTATCACCCTTCACCAGCTGCATTTGTAGAATTATTGGTTGCAGTAATTCAATCGAAAAAAATCACCGAAAGGGTTACTATACAATCTTTTGATATACGCACTTTGCAATACCTGCATCAAAAATATCCTTTGATTAAAACAGCATTATTAATTGAAGATTTTGACAAAAAATCGTTCAATGAACAAATTACTCAATTGGGATTTGTACCGAGTATATATAGTCCACATTTTTCATTGGTAAATAAGGAATTGATCGAAGTTTGTCATAGTAAAGGAATTCAAATTATTCCTTGGACTGTTAACGACCAATCAACTATTCAACAGTTGAAGAACATGGGTGTAAATGGCATAATTTCTGATTTTCCTAACTTGTTTAATCAGTAGTCATTCAAAGGAAGTTGTACCTTTATATAGATTTCTAGAAGAGCATGAAAAAGATTATTATTACGCTAGACGGATTTTCTTCTTGTGGTAAAAGTACATTGGCTAAGCAATTGGCTCGTAAGTTGAATTATGTGTTTATTGATAGTGGTGCTATGTATAGAGCGATTACTTTGTATTTCATGCGCAATCATATTAATTGGAATAATAATGATGAAGTGCAAGTTGCTTTGAAAGAAATCAATTTAGATTTCGATTACAATGATTTAACTGGTTCCAGCGATTTGTTGCTCAATGATGAAAATGTTGAATTGTTAATCAGAGATATGCTGGTGAGCGAGCATGTAAGTGAAGTGGCTGCAAATCAATATGTGCGCGAATTTGGTGTTGCACAGCAACAAAAATTAGGTATAAGAAAAGGCATTGTTATGGATGGGAGGGACATTGGCACAACCGTTTTCCCCAATGCCGAATTAAAAATTTTCGTGACTGCAGATCCGGCAATTAGGGTAGAGCGTAGGTTTAAAGAAATGTTTGAAAAGAATCCCAACATTACTATTGAAGAAGTGAAAGACAATTTGGAAATGCGTGATTTTATTGATAGTAACCGTGAATTCAGCCCATTAAAAAAAGCAGAAGATGCCATTGTGTTAGACAATAGTAATCTTACCAGAGAAGAGCAACTCAATATTGCATTGGGTTGGGCGAATCAAAAAATGGTTGGATAATTAAATCAATTGCTCCGAAATTTTCCCAGTAACCTTATTTTTCAGGATTAATTTTTTGGCACCATAATGGGTCATTTCTTCTTTCACTAAATAATGATCTGCATCGTATTCAGTTAAATGACTTTCTTTAGTAAGGCCAGTTTTTCCTCTCCAGATATCTAATTGAACAGGTTCCCATAATTTGGTTTTTGCCGATTTATAAGCAGCATCTAAAATGGCGTTTACCACATAGCCATCATAAAAAGTTTCTTTGGGTGCAATGCCTTTTTCAATCGCATTGAACATATCCATAAACATATGGTTATAGCCCAATTCATTGAGTTCATCTCCTACAGGAAACAACCAGCCCGAATTTGATTCTGCTTTTTCTGCAATATAATCTCCGCCTTTGCCAGTAGTGAACATGTCGAAACCAGTTCTTAAAAAACTATTGATCCAAATAGTTCCTTCTGTACCCATCACTTCATCACGCAAATCGAGCCCGCCTCTGAAAGTCCAACTCACTTCAAACTGACCAATAGCGCCGTTTTCATATTTCACCAGACCAATGGCATGGTCTTCGGCATCAATTGGTTTTACTTGTGTATCTGCCCAGCACATCACTTCAATTGGCTTAATATCTTTTCCTATATAAGATCTCGAAATTTCAACACAATGACAGCCCAAATCTAAAATACAACCTCCGCCTGCTTGCTCAATATCCCAAAACCATTCACTGTGCGGGCCAGGATGGGTTTCTCTGGATTTTGCCCAAAGTATTCTACCCAAAGCACCATTTTGAACCGATTCATTTGCTTTGATGAATTTAGGGGTGTAGACCAGATCTTCTAAATAACCATTAAAAATACCAGCAGCTTCCACTGCTTCTAACATACGCTTTGCTTCAGCAGCATTGCGTCCCAAGGGTTTGGTAGTAATTACCGCTTTCTTGTGTTTGCAGCAAAGCATTACTGCTTCTTCATGCAAATTATTTGGGAGTGCAATACAAACCATATCAACATCCGCTCTTGCAATGGATTCTTCCATATTGGTAGTCCAATGATGGCATTGATAATCGTCAGCAAATTTCTTGGCGCTTTCTTCTCGGCGCGAATAGATGCTTACTATTGAATCTTTACTTCTATAACCTTGAATAGAGTCTGCATAAAATCTTCCGATAAAACCGGAACCTAACATGGCAATGCGTTGCATGAATTTATTAGTTATTAGTTATTGGTTATTAGTTATTGGTTATTGGGGTGGGGTCTTTTTTTTCTTTGAAGAAAATAATAAAGAACACCAATACTGCTGCTGCGATATAAGCGGGAGTCATCCAGATACCTTGCCAATTATGTGCAGTTTCACTGGTCTTTTGTGCATTGACAATATATCCTGAAAAGCTTGTTCCTATTACCATTCCCAGACCATAAGTAGCAAAAGTAAATAAGCCCTGTGCCGCATTCTTTATTTTTTCACCTGCTTTTTTCTCGGTGTACATATACCCTGTTACAAAGAAAAAGTCATAGCATATGCCATGTAAAATAATGCCTGCATACAACATCCAAGAACTGTTTTCTACATTTCCATATGCAAAGAAAACATAGCGTAATATCCAAGCTGTCATTCCGAATATCAACATGTTTTTTACACCAGCCCTATTGAATAAAAATGGAATTGCTAAAATAAATACAGCTTCAGATACCTGACCCAAAGTCATTTTACTGGCTGCGTTTGGAAAACCAATTTCATTCAAGAATGGGTTAGCAAATCCGTAATAAAAAGAGAGTGGAATGCAAATTAGAATAGCTGCAATAAAAAATACGAGGAATGATTTTTCTTTTAATAATACAAAAGCTTCTGTTCCAATGGCGGAAGATGCATCTGCTGTTTTTCCTTTTGGAGGAGTATTGGGTAATACAAAACTAAAAAGCCCAAGACCTAAAGAAACTGCTGCGGCAATATAAAATGTATTGGCAGATTTTTCAATACCCATTTGGCCAATGCAAAGGCCAGCAACAATCCATCCGATGGTGCCAAAAACCCTGATCCATGGGAATTGTTTTCCTGGATCGGTCATTTGAGAAAATGCAACACTATTACTCAATGCAATAGTAGGCATGTATAGTAAAGAGTACAATAAAACAATCCAATAAAAAGTAGTGCTGCTCTCAATTTTTGTTGCCATAAAAAGAATGCCAGCACCTAAAACATGCAGAATGCCCATAATTTTTTGTGCTGCAAAAAATCGATCTGCAATCAGCCCAACAAAAAAAGGAGAGATCATTGTGGCAATGGCCAAAGCCCCATAAGTGGCTCCAATCTGAACATCAGTGGCTTGAAGTGGGGCTTGTCCCATATAGGTTCCCATCGTTACATACCATGCACTCCAAATGAAGTACTGTAAAAACATCATGATGCCGAGGGATATTCCGGTTGTCATTTTCATATAGCAAGTATTTTAGCTTGCCCAATTTAAAGAAATACGTGGAAACCAAGCGCATTTTAATCATCAATTTTACAACTATTTACTATCTTTAAGATGCTTAGAATTCTTCCCGATGAAATTTCTTCAAATATTTTTTTTACTTTTTATTGTTATAAATTCTATTGGTCAGCCCAATTTATACAATAAACCAAGTGTAAGTGCTAAAGCAATTACAAAGGATTTTAATCGGTTTTGGAATTATTACAATGAACAGGTCAATTGGTATTCTAATTACAAAACGATAGATACCTCATTCAACACTATTTCAAAAGACTTATTCTTTAATCAACTGATTGAAGGGAATTACATTCCTTTAAAAATAATTGCTAAAAATGGAGACTTGTTTTATCAGCTTACTCCTATACCAATAAATGCAGATACTTCAATTGCAATTATCACTAGGCGAGTAGCTTCTGAAAGATACTGGTTTTATAAATTGGAAGGAATAAATATGCCAAAGTTTAATTTCTTTGATATAAAAGGTAATTCATTCAATGCATCAAACACGAAAGGCAAAATAGTGGTAATCAATTGCTGGTATACAACCTGTGCTCCATGTATTAAAGAAATGCCAGTATTAAATGAAATTGTTAAGGAATATCAAAACAATTCTGCAATAGTTTTTCTTGGGTTAGTCAGAAATTCAACTTCTGAAGTGAGCAATTTTTTAAATTCTCATCGTTTTGATTACGCACAAATTGCAGATGTGCAAGATTATTTAGACAAAGATTTACAAATACGAGGATATCCTACTCATATCATTCTCAATACAAATGGCAAAATTGAAAAAGTAATTTCAGGAGCAGATATTAATGTATTAAAAAATACAATTACTCAATTATTAATCAAATCCAACCAATAACTTTTAAACCTAGATCGCTATTCTCCCAACGCCTGCAATATATCAGTTAATATATCCTCTCGATGTTCTAAACCTACACTGATACGGATTAGGCCTGGAGTAATATTAACCGCCTGACGTTCTGCTTCAGACAATTTTGCATGCGTAGTGCTTGCCGGATGAGAAGCTATACTTCTGGTATCGCCAAGGTTTGCAGTAAGTGAAAGCATTTTTAATTTGTCTAAAAATTGTCTTCCAGCTTCTAATCCGCCTTTTAATTCAAAGCAAACAATACCTCCACCATTTTGCATTTGTTTTTTCGCAATGGAAGCATGTGGGTGAGATGCCAAAAATGGATATCTCAAATTGGCAATTGCTGCATGGTTTTCGAGTTGTTCTGCAATGAATAATGCATTGGAAGCATGACGTTCCATTCGCACATCCAATGTCTCTAAACTTTTGCTCAATACCCATGCATTAAAGGGAGACAATGCCGGGCCAGTACTTCTGCAAAATAAATAGATATCATGAATAAGGTCTTTTCTTCCTACCACAACACCTCCCAACACTCGACCTTGTCCATCTAACCATTTTGTTGCAGAATGCACAATTAAATCTGCTCCAAATTCAATAGGGCGTTGGTTTACAGGAGTAGCAAAACAATTGTCTACATTTAAAATGATTTGATGCTTTTTTGCCAAACGTCCAATCATTTCCAGATCGAGTATATCCAATCCAGGATTGGTGGGCGTTTCTAGATAAATCATTTTTGTATTCGGAGTAATGGCAGCTTCCCATTCGGCTTCAGTAGCATTCGCACTTAGGTATCCATATTCAATTCCGTATTTTGGCAAATATTTTGCAATCACTGTATGGGTGCTTCCAAAAATGGAATTACAAGAAAGCAAACGGTCACCTTGTTTGAGTAAAGCCATGAATGAACCAAAGACCGCGCTCATACCCGAAGCAGTTGCATAGCCTGCTTCAGCCCCTTCTAAAGCAACCATTTTATCAATAAATTCTTGCACACTAGGATTGCTAAATCTGCTGTAAATATTATCGTCTGTTTCATCAGCAAATGCAGCACGCATATCTTCTGCATTATCAAAACAAAAACTACTCGTTAGAAAAAGCGGAGTAGAATGTTCCATTTCGTTGGTTCGTTCTGTTTGTATGCGGATTGCTTTTGTTTCGTTTTTCATTCCATTCAATTTATAAAAAATAAATTCACCTTAATTCATGGTAACCGTCCAGTCAATGGTACACCCAGCTGCTCTCAAAGTTGCGGCTACCGAACAATATTTATTTAAAGAAAGGGCTATTGCTTTTTCTGCTTTTTCCTGGTCTATTTCTCCGCTAAAATAAAAATCGATAGTAACAGTTTTCCATAGAGAAGGTTCTTTGCCATGTTCTCTTTCCCCCTTTATGACCATCCTAAATTCATTGATGCTTTGTTTTTGCTTTTTAAGGATAGAAATGATATCTACTCCTCCACAACCACCTAATCCCATCAAAAGCGATTGCATTGGACGTATGCCCGAATCATGTCCGCCAATTGCTGATGAAGCGTCCAATCTGGCGGTATTTCCATTGCTATCTGTTGCTAAAAAGGCATAAGCATCATCCACTCTTTTCACCTCAATCTGGTCCATTTTTAAAATTTCAACAAATGTACGCAGTGCATCCCTTTATTTTGCAGTAGAATAAGGAAATATAAAATGCCCATTTATCAAGATAATAACCCTTTTGTACTGGAAAATGGAAAAACCATTCCTGGTATTGAAATAGCTTATCACACCATTGGAACGCTCAATGAATCCAAAAGCAATGTGGTATGGATCTGTCATGCACTTACTGCGAATGCAGATGCATCTGATTGGTGGAAGGGATTAGTAGGAGCAGGTTGTTTGATCGACCCGGAAAAATATTTTATTGTTGGAGCAAATATTATTGGGTCCTGTTATGGATCAACTGGTCCATTAAGCATCGATCCCAAAACCAATAAGCCTTATTATTCAAGCTTTCCTACTGTTACCATTAGAGATATTGTTTCAGCACATATATTACTCAGAAAGCATTTAGGAATCCATACTATACAATTATTAATGGGAGGCAGTATGGGTGGATATCAGGTTTTAGAATGGGCATTAATGGAACCATCCATTATTCAAAAAATGTTTTTGATCGCTACTTCGCCTTCAGAAAGTGCCTGGGGTGTGGCAGTTCATACTGCTCAAAGAATGGCCATTGAAGCAGACCAAACCTGGAAAGATATGCAGCCCAATGCAGGAGCAAATGGTTTAAAAGCTGCCCGAGCCATTGGTATGCTTACTTATAGAAACTATACTACTTTTCAGGAGAAACAAACAGATCCTGATCCAGAGAAAATAGACAATTTTAAAGCATCTTCTTATTTATATTATCAAGGAGATAAATTGGTGAAGCGTTTCAATGCATTTAGTTATTGGTTACTTACCAAAGCCATGGACAGTCATCATTTGGCCAGAGGAAGAGGTGGAGATTTAATTGAAGTATTAAAAACCATACAACAGCCTACATTCATTATTGGCATCAATAGCGATATACTTTGTCCATTAGATGAACAACAATTTATGGCCGATCATATGCCGAATGCCGAATTGTATGCCATTGATTCTACCTATGGTCATGATGGATTTATCATCGAAACCAAACAGATCACAGAACTGTTGATACAATTTATGTAGATATGAACTCTTGCAAACGAGCTGTCAATGCTGTTTCAAATGCTAATTTTTTTTCGAGAAAACTAGCTCTTGCTGCTTCACCTATTGCTATTTTTTTAGCTTCATTGAATTCTAAAACGGATAAAACTTTTTCTTCAAGATCTTTTTGATCAATAAAAAATCGTTTTCCAAGACCATGTTTCTCTGAACCAATTGTATTCACCAATATTCCAGTATCGTCATTTACCAATTCGTTCATTGGCGGAGCGTTTGTTGTAATGATAACAGACTTGCAGGACAAGGCTTCTGCAATATAAAGCCCAAATCCTTCTGCCTCAGAAATACACAAGTGTATGCCATTTTGGTTCATTTCATTTTTTAACTGATTCGAATCAATAAAATGGGAGATGAAAAATACATTCGGTAAAGGATAATTTTTCTTCCAATTGATGTTTGTAGAAATAATGGTTAGGCTTGGAAATTCAGGATGTTTCTTCCATAATTTAAGAATTGCTTCTGTTCCTTTTAAATGACTTCTTCCTGCTATATGAATAAAAGTGGAATAATTCTTTTGTACATTGTTTAAGTACATGTCTTTCGAAATGAATCCAATGTATTTACAATTATCAAAAAAGTTGCTGAAAATTCTTTTTGCATATTCCGATTTACACCAAATTTCGTTGCATGCATTTAATTGAAATAAGGTGTTTTTTCTCATCCATTCTTGGTTGGGTATAAAAATCACTTTTGAAGATAGACCTAGCCAAGAATTGGGGATATTTTCAAGAAAGATAAATATTCTGTTTTTGGGGATAATTAGATCACTCAGTGCAATTATTTGTCTAGTGAAGAATTGATGAAAGTTTCGTCCCCTCGATATTTGAATTTTCGATTCAAATTTGTTTCCTATTATTTCTATTAATATTTCAGCATCCTTAATTAGACCTGGCGTGCCTCCTGTAATAATATTGATAATAGTTTTCATAACATTATAAAATAAACCATCACTCTGGATGGTATTTGCTCACAGCATTTTTATAGACCTCCGCTTTGTTCAAAGTCATTGGTTTTGTTTGTTGCTTGGTATACATCTCCATTTGATCGGTATAATGAGGTGAATCTTTTCTGGCTGATGCACCATACACATTCAATGACTCAATTGTTGGGCCATCTTTGGTGAAACGAACCAACTCTATATAAGCATCACCCTGATTGCCTTTGTATAATCCATTTTTATATGGAATAGAATACATCGGTGCCAATACATCGGGTAAACCTGGTAAAGGGAGTTCTACATTTCCTCTCACTAATTTTTGCACTTCTCCTAATTGAATATTGGTTCTGCCAAAATCCTTCATCATGGTTGCTTTAGCTTCTCGTAAAATCGCAATAGCATCTTCTTGTTTGATGCCTTTGTTTTTTAAATAAGTAGGCCATTTTTTTGCAGTGATGGTATATATAAAAAAGAAATTACCTGCGCCAATACTTTCAGCATTCGCTTTTTTATCCCAAGTTTTTAAGTTGTTAATGATGTCTGCTATGTCTGGGTAAGCAGTTGCATCTAGTAAAAATAAACTATCAATATTTGCCTGGAAATACAATTGTGAAGGGAATTCTCTATCAAATTTAATTCGCTTAAAATCTACATAAGAAACTTTTTTGAGTGGCTTTACGAGTTCCTCAAAACGCTTGCTACGATTGTTCTCCAGCGTTTCATAGCCCATGGTAATATCTTTAATCACAGGATTTTCTGCGCCATCTGTAGAATGAAAAGGAGAGTGGTTGGTATTGTAAACATAGCCGGTAGATGGTTGCAAGACTTGTGGTAAATCAGCTAATGGATGAAGGCCATTCCACAATGTTGCAGAAGTATTGCCTGGCAAAGTACTTGACCAATTGAATTGCTTATCTCTTAAAGGTATTCTGCCATTGCTTAAATAATAGATCGTATCATATTTATCCGCATAAACAATATTGTATCCCGGAATGGCCAGCATGTTTAGTGCAGCTTTAAACTCAGTAAAATTTCTGGCTTTATTGAATCGATACCATTGTTCTAATCCACGAATATCCATTTGAGCGGGCATGCGAATAGAAAAAGTTCCTCTCTCCGTTATCAATGTTGGTCCGTATTTACTCCAATAGGCTTTCTTTTTTACATTGATTTTTACACCAGCAATTTTTACTTTTAATGGGGCAGTTCTTTCTTCGAGTGTTTCCCAATTGCCATCAAATTTGTATTGCAATTTATTGGCAGGATTCATTTCTAATTGATACACATCTAATTTATCTGGATTATTGACTGTATGCGCCCAGCCTAAATTTTCATTTACACCATGTAAAATTGAAGGGGCACCAGGAAAATTGGCCCCCAATATATTCCAACCTTCTTCGCTACATAAATGGGCTTCGTAAAATGCCACTGGTCCTTCCAAAGGTTGATGAGCATTGATGTCTAAGTAAACCTGTCCATCAGTTGTTTTAGCACTGTTGAATGCAAATGCATTGCTCCCAGCAGTTTTATAATTCTCTAACAATGGAACTGTTCCTCCAAAAATGGAGGACAATGCTTTGTCTGCTCCCGATAAAACACATAATTGCAATACAGAATATTGAATCATGTCCTTTGGTGTAACCGGGAAGGCATTTTTTAATATGATCTCTTTAGGATGTTTGTTTGCATAAGCGTTTAGCCCTGCACAATATCCCTCTAACACTCTTTTAAAATCTGGACTTAAGTCTTTCTCATATTTTTCTTCAACTAATTCCGGAATGCGCAGGAGATGAATGATATAATCGATCGATGCTCCTTTTTTTCCTTGGTACTGGGCCAACATGGCTTTTCCGGCCATCAATGATTGTTGAATAGTGGTAAAATCATCTTCGGCATGCGCCCAGGCCAGTCCATATGCTACTTCAGGGTCGGTTTTGCCAAAAATATGGGGGACACCATATTTATCTCTAATTATATCAATTTTGGTTGGATCAAATTGGGCATAACCAGCATGTGTTAAAACCAATAGCAAGAGAAGGGTAGCAATCTTTGGCATCGTCGATTTTTGTATAGTACAAATTTAACAAGATAATGTTTAGCCAACTAATTTGATACTTGCTTGTTATCTTTAAATAAATAAACTAGTTATGGGTATTTGGAAACAAATCAGCGAATATCTCTTCATTTCTAAAAGAGATCCTAATGAGCCAAGAACAAAATGGATGAAGTATATGCATGGTATGAACAGAATATCATTATTGATGTTCATTTTAGCACTACTATTCATTCTTTTTAAGACGCTCATTTTACCTTTGATTCGCAAATAAGCGCCGAGTAGTTTATTCGGCTTTCTTCAAATACTGAACTATCTTTTCTGCAGCTTGTTGAGATGCATTTCCACCCGCTGATAAAACAGTATGTAAAGTTTGATAATCTTTATGGAGTGTAGCTATATGTTTTTCATCTTTGAGTAATCTGGAAAGTTCATGTACCAGATTTGCAGTGTTCAATTCATCCTGAATTAATTCTTTCACTATTTCCTTGTCCATGATCAGGTTCACCAGCGAGATAAATTTTATTTTAATTAAACGCTTGATGATTTGATAACTGATGGGGCTTCCTTTATAACAAACTACTTCTGGTACAGCAAATAAAGCGGTTTCTAATGTAGCAGTTCCGCTGGTAACCAATGCTGCTTTGGCTTTGAGCAATAATTCGTAGGTGCTATTTTTTACTACCTGTACATTTGAAAAACCCATTAAAAATGGCGAATAGAATTGATCTTCCTGCCCTGGAGCTTTAGCAACCACAAATTGATATTCCGGAAAATGATTGGCCACCGATAACATGATAGGTAGTTTTTTAGCAATCTCTTGCTTTCTGCTACCAGGTAATAGTGCAATGATATTTTTATTTGTATCAATGGTAGTATGTTGATTTTTAAAATCATCAATCACTTCAATTAGTGGATGGCCAACATACTCCACATCCCAGTTCCAGGTATCTTTATAATAATCTTTTTCAAAAGGGAGAATGCAAAGCATCAGATCGATGCAGGTTTTCATTTTCTTCACTCTATTGGCTTTCCATGCCCATACTTGTGGAGAGATATAATAGATCACTTTGATTCCTTCTTTTTTTGCCCATTCAGCTATGCGAAGATTAAACCCCGGGTAATCAATCAAAACCAATGCATCAGGCTTGAAAGCTAGAATGTCAGATTTACACCATTTTAGATTGGCCATAATGGTGGGCAGGTTCTTTACCACTTCAGCAAAGCCCATAAAAGCCAGGTCACGGTAATGTTTTACCAGTTCCGCACCTGTGGATTGCATCATATCTCCACCCCAACACCTGATATTGGAAGCTGCATCTCTGTGCTGTATTTGTTTGATCAGGTTGCTGCCGTGTAAATCTCCACTTGCTTCACCTGCTATTATATAATACTTCATGCCGTTTACCTTAAGGCGCTGTTTGAACATGCAAAATACAAATGTTTTAACAGTAATTATAGCCAATCAGCATATATAACTAAGAAAATAGTTTGGAAACTAAAAAATTAGTTTATACATTTACTTTGTAAATTTTTTATCATGAAACCATTGACCAAGGCAGAAGAGCAAATCATGCAGAGTATCTGGAGTTTAGAACGTGCATTTTTAAAAGATATCATAGAAGCTCAACCAGCACCAAGACCACATAATAATACGGTGGCAACCATCGTAAAAATTTTGGTTGACAAGGGTTTTGTTGGGTTGAAGCAAATAGGAAGGGTACATGAATATTTTCCAATCGTATCTAAAGAAGATTATTCTTCGAGCAGTATTAGAACATTGGTAGATGGATATTTTGAAGGTTCATTTGCTGATGCTGTTTCCTTTATGGTGAAACAAAAAGACATCAGTGTTAAAGAATTGGAACTCCTATTACAGGAAATTAAAAAATTAAAAAAATAAAACCATGTCATCTACACTCTATTATTTTTTGCAGGTAATACTTTGCAGTGGAATTATGGTTGGGTATTACTGGCTCGTGTTAAGAAACAATCGGTTTCATCAGTATAACCGATTTTATTTATTGGCCATTGCCTTGTTTGCATGGATCGTTCCTTTGATCAAAATTCAGTGGAACAAACCAGTTGAAATGGATCCTCAATTGATACAATTCTTCTCGGTAATTGCAGATAACAACACCGAAATAGAGTCTGGTCTGCACAAGGGCTGGTTGCAATATGGATGGCAAGGCTCACTTCTATTAATTTATTCATTGGTTGCCATTGTTTTATTGGTAGGTCTTATTAAAAGCTTATTTCAGATTTATCGATTATTAAAAACCCATTCTTGTAAATCGGTGGGAGATGTGTTTCTGATTTTAACTCAGGCCAAAGGGGCGCCATTTTCATTCTTTAAATATATTTTTTGGCATGAATCGATCGATCTTAAAAGTGATGCAGGAAAACAAATGATGCAACATGAGCTTGCGCATGTGCAACAGAAACATAGTTTCGATAAAATTTTTATTCAGTTAGTTTTAATAGCTGGTTGGTTTAATCCATTCTTTTGGGCAATTAAAAAAGAAATGGAGATGATTCATGAATTCATTGCCGATAAAAAAGCAGTTGCTAATGGCGATTCTGCTTCTTTGGCTCAAATGTTATTGGCTGCTGCTTATCCCCAGCAACAATATTTACTCACCAATCCCTTTTTCTTCTCACCTATTAAAAGAAGACTTGCGATGATCACAAAAAATACCAACCCAAAATATAGCTATATGCGCAGATTGATCGTATTGCCTTTATTGGCCATTGTTGTGGTATTGTTTGCATTCAGATCAAAAGAGTTAAGGAATGCAGAAAATATTTCTGTAGGAACTATAGTAGATAATTTAGTTGACCAGATCGCCGCAAAAACAAAACCAGCATTTTCTCCTAAAAATATTTTGTTGAGCAAGCAGTATACAGTGGTAATCAATGCAGGTCATGGAGGATCTGATGGTGGCGCATTGGGGATTGATGGAGTTACAAGAGAAAAAACCTTGACTTTAGCATTGGCAAAAGCCATTCAGCAAGCCAATCAAAATGATCAATTAAAAATTGTTTTAACCAGAGAAGATGATGTTGATCAAACTGTTAATCAGGTAGCCAATTATGCCAATCAACAAGGTGCGGATTTATTCATTTCATTGCATTGTAATGGCGTAGATAAAAAATTTGCAGCTTCAATAAAAGGCATGGAGATTTATATTGCTGATAAAACGAAAACCAATTTTCAAACTGAGAACTATTTATTGGCCAATCAATTAGCCAATAGCTTGAGCGGATTGGATATTCCGATGACGGGAATAAAAAGTAGAAAATCAGGAGTATATGTTTTAGAAAATGTAAAAAGCCCATCTGTTTTGTTAGAAACAGGCTTTATGTCCAATACTTCCGATTTGAATCAATTAAAAAATGAAGTGTATCAACAAAAATTAGCGGCATCTATTTTAAATGGTGTACAATATTATTTTTCTAGTAAAGAGAATGGGGCATCCATTGATACTACTATTTTGAATTCAGATTCGGTATATATTGTTCCAAAGGATAAATCAATTCAATTAATTTCAGAAGGGAATAATGCTTCTAATTTAATTACCCTAAATGGAATTGCCTTGCAGAATAAAATGAGTTTCAATTCAACAAATGGTGCAGTTGTATTTAGTGGGGATAGTAGGAAGTTGAATTTCAATTCAACTGGGAAAGACACTGGGGTCATAAGGTTTAATGCAATAAACTTTGATACAGTCCCTCCAATGATTTTGATTGATGGTGTAAAAATGGATAAAGGTTCTCTTAGTCTAATCGACCCTAATTTTATCAAGGAAATGACTGTGCTAAAAAATAAATCTGCCGTAGAATTATATGGTGAAGAAGGGAAGCATGGTGTTATTTTAGTTACCACTAAAAATAAAACAGGGATGCCGCCATTGATGGCTATGCGATTAAATAAAAATAGTAGTGATACTTCAAAATTTGTTCTAGGCTATCCACTTAATTCCAGCGATGATGTAAAAATGCGGGCATATGCTACAGTTGAAAAAGAGGGTAAAATCAAATCTAATAAAATTGTAGAAACTCCAAAAAATAAAGAGATAGTAGTAGAAGGGTATAAACTAAATTCAAAAAGTGGTGCTGAAACTCCATCTTTCAATGGAGTAGTAGTAGAAGGGTACAAGCTTAATGCTGGTGAACTAAGCGAAAAGCCTTTGAAAGTTGTTCAAGGTTTTAAAATCAACCCCAATCCATTAATTATTATAAATGGAATGCCATTTTATGCAGATTTCAATGAAATTAAAATAAATCCAACAGATATTGAATCGGTAAATATCTTGAAAAAAGAAGCTGCTATGAAAATATATGGCGAAGCTGCAGAATACGGTGCTATGATAATAAAAACTAAGTCAGGGAAATTACCAACTACGCCAGCACCTCCAGGACGACCTGGACAAGTACAAGAGAAATTTCCTAGTGTGGAAACTATTTATAAAGGGTCTCCTAGTCCAGCAGTAGAAAGAATAGGCTATGATAAAATATTTACCAAAGTGGAACAGCCTGCATCATTCCCAGGAGGGAAAGATGCCTGGCAAAAATATTTGCAAAAGAATATACAATTAGATATACCAGTAGTAAATGGAGCACCTCCAGGAAAATATGCAGTGATTGTTTCTTTTATAGTTGCTAGTGATGGAACAATCAGTAATGTAAAAGCAGACAATGATCCCGGATATAAAACTGCTGAGGAAGCTGTTAGAATAATTATTAAAGGGCCAAAATGGGTTCCTGGTAAACAAAACGGAAAATCTGTTACTTCCTTAGCAAAACAAACAATCACGTTTGTAGTATCAGATCCTGCTAAATTGGATGATCGAAAATACGAGCCTCAATAATTAACCAAACCACTTAAACCCAAGTGTGATCAAAGCATAGATACATGTAGCAACAAAAATACCTTTTGCTGTTTTGTCTTTGTGCTCGTTGATATAGAGTGTAAAAAGTATAGCATTGGCAATCAATGCTATACTAATGATGCCACTCAATAAAGACTTTTGCATATTCAGCACCTGGAAAAATTCATTCAGTGTAAAGAGCCTGAACTTCCATAAATAGTATCCAAAAATTCCTATTACAGGAGCTAAGAATCCAAGTAGCAATCCGAGCTTTAAATTGTCTTTCTTCATGCTTTAAAATTCAAGCTTTTTTCTAGTTTCTTTTTCAATTCATAATTGGTTAAATCGAATTGTACAGGAACAACACTTACATAATTGTTTTTTAAAGCCCAAACATCGCTTTCCTTGCTCTTATCAAAATTTACAAATTCCCCAGTGAGCCAAAAATATTTTTTTCCATGAGGGTCTTTGCGCTCGTCAAATTTCTCTTCGTATTTGGCATATGCCTGATGACAAATTTTAACTCCTTTGATCAGCTTCTCATCGCCTTTAGGAATATTTACATTCAAACAAAGATGCTTGTCTAATTTCTTCGATTTTAAAATTTCCTCCACAATTAATCGAACATATTTTTTTGCCGCTGTAAAATCTGCATCAATGCTATAATCCAATAAACTAAAACCAATACTCGGAATACTTTCAATAGCAGCTTCTAATGCAGCAGACATGGTACCTGAATAAATTACATTGATCGAATTATTGGCCCCATGATTAACACCACTCAAACAAATATCTGGTTTACGGTGCAACACTTTATCTACTGATAATTTTACACAATCTACAGGCGTGCCGCTGCAACTCCATGATTCAACTCCTTCTACTATAGGTGCTACTTTCTGAAGTCTTAGTGGATGGCCAATGGTAATGGCGTGTCCCATTCCACTTTGCGGCTTATCCGGAGCCACTACTACAATCTTCCCTAAACCTTTTACAGCTTCTGTTAATGCTTTAATTCCTGGTGCAGTTATTCCATCATCATTGGTAATTAAAATGATGGGTTGTTCTTTTTTTGTTGATGTTGCTTTTGACATAGTTGCAAGATACAATTTAGTAAAGCCTATTTTTTCTTTTTATTCGTTGTTTTTATGCTAAAGTATTTGAATACTGGAAATTCTACAGGCTGTGTGGCGATATTATTCGCTTCCAAATAAGCATCAAAGAAATTCCAAACCAATAATCCATCATCGGATTGAGGCTCTAATGTATAGAAAATCAGATTCGATAAAGGCTGTGCCAGATCAACCAAAAAGTCTCCTTTGGATGCGGTAAATTCTTTTGCAACAAATTTGCCTTCTGCAGAAGCCATATTATGACCTTCGAATTTTCTGGGAGATTTATTTAATTTTTCAACCAAAAAACTTTCTCCTTCAAATACTTGAGGTTTTTCAATGATGCTCACTTTTGCGCCTTGTTTTTTTAGGTGTTCTGCAATATTGGCCATTGCTGCAGGAATGATATATCCTCTCGGTAAAGTGGCATTCACTGTGTCTTTAAAATCGGCATAATAAGCCACATTATCGTAGTGTTCTATTTTCCCAGTTTTGATGAGTGCAGTAGTTCCATCTGCCTTGGTATATTTTTCATAATCATAGGTCCTGAAATGATTCAATGGTTGAGCAGTAGGAACCATTTTAAAACGAACTCCTTTTTTTACTTTACCTGCTTCATTAATTACTCGATTGATAGCATTGTTTTCTGCTTCTTTATTGATGCGAATAATGGTTGATGCATTATTGTTGCAGTAAGTTAAAATTTCATCCACAAATCGATACGTTGAATTAATGCGCTGATAGAAACGTTCATGCGCAAATGCTTCACTTAAAATACTCATTCGATTTCGTAATCCAATTTGATTAATGATATAACGTGGATGATGATTGTAGGTAGAGAACTTAGTTACAGGCCATCCTTCTCTGGTATTGAAATCGCCAAATGGTCCAAAGAATAAATCGTTTTTAGTTTTTACTTGATTGGTGATGTAGGGTAGGATGGTATTGTTGGTATATTCATAAGGTCCTTTTTCTCCAGATGATAAATAACCTGGTGCCCACGTAAGTGAATAGCCATGCCATGTTCCGTTGGTAGTATGAAGGTCTACCACCATTTGTGGATCCCATGCATTAAGAATATTTTGAATCATGGCATTGGTTTCAGGTGCTTCCATTTTAATCCCGTCTCTATTGAGATCAAGCCCTTGTCCGTTTTCTCTAACGCCTGTTTCTAAAGGGCTGTTTTCTTGCGAAGGTCTTAAGCCTTTGGCCATCTTATCATTTCCATCAGTATTGTATATTGGTACGAAAATGATGATCTGATTATTGAGTAAATCTTTTTTGTTGCCCAATAAAATATCGCGCATCAACATCATGGTCACTTCTTTTCCTTCAATTTCACCTGCATGAATATTTGCCTGAATGTAAACAACGGGTTTGCCTGAAGCTTTTGCTTCTTCAGGAGAACTAATTTTTGGATTGGCCAATACCACCATCGGAATATCCTTACCTAAAGTGCTCTTTCCTATAAAACCCATAAACATATTTGGGCTCATTGGTTGAATGGTATTTAGAAACTGCATAACATCTGTATAGGTAGATGTTTTTTCGAAATTCGATTTCTCAGGAGTGATGAGTAAAGACTCCGGATAAACAGGCTTTTGTTGGGCAAATGTGTTTAATGTAAAAGCTAAACAGCAAAATGATAATATATATTTCATGTATTTAATTATAGCTGAAAAGTACTTGAAAAAATGCCCAAATGAATCATTCCTAAAGGGGGATTTATAAAAAAAACTAAAAATAAATTTGGAAAAACTAAAAATATTAGTATTTTGCAGCTAAATACATTAGTTATGTCAAACGCCGGTAAGAACTTAAAGTACCTTCGCAAGCTTCGCGGATGGACCCAGGAAGACTTTGCGAACAAACTGAACATTAAGCGTTCCTTAGTGGGGGCTTATGAAGAAGAAAGAGCTGAACCCAAGTTGGAAGTAATGGAACAGGTCTGTTCTATTTTCAAATTGAGTTTGGAAGACTTTTTATTTCAGGACCTGTCTGAAACCAGCGGAGGATCTTATTTAGACAGAAGACGTCAAATGAAAATGGTGTCTGAATCTGCTGAAATTCGTTTTGTACCTGTAAAAGCAGCAGCTGGTTATATGACCGGTTATGCCGACCCAGAATTTGTTGACGAACTCAATACATTTACTTTACCTATGTTGGCTCCTGGACAATACCGTGCTTTTGAAATAATGGGAGATAGTATGTTGCCTACCCCAAGCGGAAGTGTTATTGTTGGCGAAAAAGTAGAAGGCCTGGAAGATTTAAAAAACAGCAATACTTATGTAGTATTATCTCGTAATGAAGGGGTTGCTTATAAACGAGTGATGAAAAATAATCGCCTTAAAAATAAGATCACTTTGATCAGTGATAATCCTCAATACGAACCTTATAATGTAAGTTCGGAAGATGTGTTAGAAATCTGGAAAGCCGTTTACATTTTACAAAAAGCAAATGCTGCTCCACGTTGGGATGTAAATCAATTGGCAG
The DNA here is from genome assembly GCA_943372285.1 of Sphingobacterium thalpophilum. GTDB lineage: Bacteria > Bacteroidota > Bacteroidia > Chitinophagales > Chitinophagaceae > Sediminibacterium. The sequence goes on from CALRYA010000005.1 coordinate 124,445, forward strand.
GTATGGTCAATAATTTACAAGAGCAAGTGAGCACACTCAAGAAAAAAATGAATTAGGTTGAATAAAACACATCAATATTCAATAGGTGTTCAATGGACAGGTAATCTTGGCTCTGGAACATCGGCCTATACAGCGTATGAGCGAAGCCATATAATTGTTGGACAGAACAAGCAATCTATATTGGCTAGCTCAGATCCGGCATTTAGGGGTGATCCACTTTGTTATAATCCTGAAGAATTATTGGTCGCTTCATTGTCTTCCTGTCATATGCTTTGGTATTTGCATTTATGTGCAGAAGCAGGGGTCATTGTAGTGGATTATAAAGATCAGGCAGAAGGTTCAATGGAAGAAGACCCTGCCATCGGAGGAAAATTTACTTCAGTAACACTGCACCCAACTATTGCTATCACTGATTTATCTTTGATTGATAAAGCCAACGAATTACATCATAAAGCGCATCAGCTTTGCTATATAGCCAACTCTTGCAATTTTCCTATAAACTGTAAACCAGTATTTAAAGTTATTTCAAATCAATAACCAATAACGAATAACCAATAACTAATAATACTTATCTCTTAATTCATATCTTTTATCTCATATCTCTTAACCCTCTAGTATAAAGCGGAAGCTATCCTAAACGTGTTGCAATGCGCTTCCACAATGGTTTTTATATCCGGCGAATAGCCACCGCCCATTGCAATGGTCACTGGAATCCTGGCATTGCGCAATGTATTGAGAACAAATTCATCGCGTTTTTTACATTCATCAATGGTAACTTTTAGTTTCCCGAATTTATCGGTTGATAAAATATCTACTCCAGATAAATAGAATGCGAAATCTGGTTGCTGCTCTTTAATTAATAGGGGTAATGTTGATTGAAGTAAATTTAAATATGTAGAACCATCAGTTCCATCTTTTAATCCAATATCCAAATCAGATTTTTCTTTATGAAACGGATAATTGTGTTCTCCGTGCATGCTAAATGTAAATACTCGATCTTCTTGCTCCATTAATTTTGCGGTTCCATTTCCCTGGTGAACATCTAAATCGATGATCAATATTTTCCTAGCTAAATTCTTTCTCAACAAAAAATTAGCTGCAGTAGCCATATCATTCAATAAACAAAATCCTTCTCCTCTGTCTGCAAATGCATGATGCGTTCCTCCTGCAATATTCAATGCTACACCATGCTCTATTGCAAATAAACAGCAATCGATAGTGCCTTGGGTAATGATTAATTCTCTTTGTGTAAGTGCAGGCGATTGAGGGAATCCAATTTTTCTTTGCTCTGAAGCAGATAGTTGTTGATGGATTAATTTATCGTAATACCCTTTTTCATGGGTCCATAAAACAACTGACTCAGGGCAGATTGCTGGTTTAAAAAAATGCTCGTGTGAAACAGTGCCTTCGTACATTAATTGCTCCGGTATCAATTCGTATTTCAACATCGGAAATCGATGACCTTCAGGAAGTGGGTGCGCATATATCGGATCGAAAGCTATTTTCAACATTTGATTACGCTATCTTTTGTAATGGCATAAACAGTGTCCGTTTTTTTGGGCTTCATTATTTTAATACCACTGAATTTACTGAATGCAGGAAGAATACAACTATTCTTACTAAAATAAAAACAAGGGAAACGCAAAGATTGTTTGGCAATTCCTTTTATTAAAACACCAGGATGAATATGACCAGAAAACACAAAACAGGTTTTTTCGTATTCAACGGAATCCGCTGGGTCATGAACAAATACAAAATCCTGTATTTGATAAAACCCTTCCACAACTTCAATCTCAGCGGTTTTATACCAGGTTTCATGAAGAATATCATGATTCCCCCGAACTAAAATGAATTTAATCTGGCTGAAATCTTTTCTCCATTTTAAAAATAAGTCCAATTCTTTGTTCTCGGTACTATGAAACAAATCACCCACTATTAAAATGGTATTGGGTTTGAATAAACTAACCTGATTAAATAAGTTTTGTAAATCTTCCTTATAAATATCCTGTGGTACCGCTATGCCATTTTTTCTAAAATGTCCCGTCTTAGAAAAGTGTGTATCCGATAAAATGAGTGTTTTTTCTTGCTCCCAAAAAATAAGCCTAGATGGAGAAAGCCAAAAATGCTGTTGGTTAATCGTATGTAAAACAGGTAAACTCACTTGGTAAAGATAGGTGTAGAAAAATTCATTATTTCAACAAGAGTTCTTGCATTTTTTTAATTCTATCTTCTATTTTTTCAGAGGATAAACTATTTCTGTTCAGCCCATCAACAATAATCGGAAAGGAGAGGGGAGTCAGTTTTTTAGGGAATTGTAGTATTATCTTGCTTTTTGAAATTCTATCCAAAGCCAGTCTTAATCTCACTTCGTCCATTTGTTGACTCATTACTTCGTTGTAGGCTTGCCTTAATAAAATATTGTTTGGATCATATTCTTCAAAAACCTTGAAAAGCAATGCTGCAGAAGATTGCAAATGCTTGGATTTTATTTTTTCGCCTGGGTTTCCTTGAAAAATAAGCCCTCCAATCACCGCTATATCCCTGAATTTCCTTTTGGCCATTTCAACACTATTAATGCTTTTTTGAATGTCATTTAATAAATTATCAGCGGAAAACAATTCGAATACATTGCTATCATCCAATGGAATAGGCTGGTCGCTTAATAATTCAAATCCATAATCGTTCATTGAAATAGAAAAACTGATGGGTGTAATTTTACTCAACCGATATGCTAGAATTGCACTCATGGCTTCATGTACTTGCCTTCCTTCAAAAGGATAGACCAATAAATGAAATTCATTTTTTTCTTCTATCTGTTCTATCAATAATTCATTTTCTTTTGGAATCAAGGAAAGTTCGGCTTGCAATTCAAATAAAGCCCCAAGGCTTTTTAATTCTATTGGGGCATCATCATCAAACGCTTTGGTAAATGTTTGTCTGAGTATTTGTCCAAGATTTGCTGTTAAACTCATTCTGCCACCCAACCATGAAGGAATGATTGATTTTTTTGAATTTGATTTCTTCACAATCACATCCATCTCTTTGATCATGATCAGTTCTACATTTCTACCCGCCAAAGTGAAAGTATCACCAGGGTTTAACCTGCTGATAAACCATTCTTCAATCACGCCAATAAATCCTCCACTCATCAGCTTAACCTTCAACATAGCGTCGCTCACAATCGTTCCAATATGCATGCGATGCCGCATGGCCATTCTTCGGTTGGTAATCTTATATAACCCATCTATCAGTTCTACTTTCTTGTATTCATCATATTGTTGTAAAGCATTGCCCCCATTGATCAAATGATTTAAAACTTCATTCCATTCGTTGATGGATAAATCTGCAAAGCAATTAGTGGTTTTGATCTCATCATAAATGGTTGAAGCATGAAATCCTTCGCCAATAGCCAGTGTGCATAAAAATTGCAGCAGCACATCAAAGCATGCGGTCATTGGTTCTTTGCTCTCAATTGTTTTTTCTTTTATGGCTTCTTGTAAAGCAGCAGATTCAACCAGTTCCAAACTATGCGTTGGAAGAAAATATATTTTGCTTATTTCGCCTGGTCGATGTCCACTTCTTCCTGCTCTTTGTAAAAATCGGGCAATGCCTTTGGGAGAACCTACTTGAATAACAGTATCAACAGGCCTAAAATCTACACCTAGATCTAAACTGGCAGTACAAACCACCGCTTTTAATTTTTCAGTATGCAATGCATCTTCTACCCATAAGCGTAATTCCTGTTCAATACTTCCGTGATGTAAAGCAATGGTACCTGCTAATTGTGGTGCAATATTTAATAAGGTTTGATACCAGGTTTCGCTCATGCCACGAGTATTGATAAAAATCAATGTGGTTTTACTTGCTTCTATAATGGGTATTAATGAAGCAGCCAGCTTTATTCCTAAATGTCCGGCCCATGGATATTTCTCAATTTCATCAGGTATGATCGTATGAACTTCTATCGGTTTGTCTATAACAGCTTTTATAATCACACCCTCTTTTTGCAATGGAGCAAGCAATACTTCTTTGGCCTGTTCTAAGTTTCCAATGGTGGCGCTGATTCCCCAGACAAGTGTATTTTTTTGACAATGAATGATTCTGCAAATAGCCAGTTCCGTTTGCACACCTCGTTTGCTTCCTAATAATTCATGCCATTCATCAATTGCGATTATTCGCAAGGTTTTAAAATATTCAGGATAGCCCTTCTGTGTTAATAAAAGGTGCAGGCTCTCTGGAGTGATAATTAATACTTCCGGAATATTTTTTTTCTGTTTGGCTCTTTCCGATGTACTTGTATCTCCATTCCGAATTCCTACTTTCCATTGCAATCCTAAGGCATTGATCGCTTCTTCCATTGCCCTGCCTATGTCTTTTGCCAATGCTCTAAGTGGAGTTACCCAAAGTAATTGTAGACCATTGTTTTTTAGATGCTGGTATTCCTTTGGATGGTCATTGATAAATTGAATGATGGCTCCTAAAAACACGGCGTAGGTTTTTCCGCATCCGGTCGGTGCATTTACTAAACCGCTTTCTCCGGCAATTATTTGCTTCCAGGTTTCTTGTTGAAATTCAAAAGGAATAAATGATTTTTCATTCAACCAGTTGTTGATGATGGTATATCCTATAGTTGGTTGATGATTCAATAGAATGGTTGATGATTACAGCGTTTTTAAATATTCAATCAATGATTTTCTTTCCTCTTCGGTTAAAGCATCTCCAAAATAATGTCCCTGATTATTGTAGCCAGCTAATGTTGTATTATATATAGTTTTATTTATGGGAGCTTCATAAACAGTGTATTTCCAGCAAAGGTTTTGAATATCATAAAATGGTTTTTTAAAATCCTTCCCCCAATAGGTAGGTCTTATTTTACTGTTTAATACTCCCTCTAAAGAAGGAACTGATCCATTGTGAAAATAGGGGGCTGTAATCCATACACCATCTAAAGGTGGTGCTACATAGCCGTTTGAAGGATACAATTTTGCAGCATGTTCCCCTTGAGCAAACCAACTACTATTGAACCATTCTATAAATTGCGGATTTTGATAATTGCTTTTAAACAACAAAGAATCTGTTTTTATAATAGATGATGGAATCAATAAATTAGGATATACTCCTTTTTCTCCATAAGTACCATGGCATTTACTGCAATTAGTGGTAAAAATCTTTTCTCCATCAATTGCTTTTTGAAAATCGATTTTACCTGGATAGCTTGGAGCTTCTAATTTTTTGAGAAATGCCAATACATCATTAAAATGACTACTTACTTCCCTTGCTTCTGCTGAATCTTTTACTGTTAATAAATTACTTAGCATCAGGAATTTACCAAAATCACCTCTTCCAAAGCCATTGTAAAACATGGCATTTTTTTTCTTTAAAAGCCACCATGCAGGAACATCTGTTGGGACTACTTCTTTAGGTATATCGAGTAAAGGTGTTTGTTTCCATTCTAATGTAGAAGGGTCTCTGTGAGCAACTAATAGAATGGCTAATCGATCTGCAGCATTAATTCCCTTCACTGCTGTTCGCATTTGTGGTGTTATGGTAGACAATGAATTGGAGATTGCTTCAGTTGCTTCATATTGCTTAGGTGAAATCATCTTCATCAGCGATTTTGAAAATTGCTGCATCCATTCTTTTCCAGATGATAAATTGGTAAAATCAAGTTCAGTATTGCCCAAGCCAAGCATTAATTTGCCATCAATTATTTGTGAATGACATTGCAAGCAGGTTGGTACTACAATTTCAGTTCCATTTGGATGCTTAACAACATTAAAACCTGCTGGAATCACTGATGCTTTGCCTTCCCGCGCTAAGAAATTGTGTTCATCTTTTCCAAAAAGATTGATATAAAGCGAATAAGGCAGACCACTTTTAATAAAGTCGCCATAAATTAAGTATTGGTAACCATTTTGTGCATTACCATCCTGTTGTTTACTTGGTGGGATGAAAATTGGTTTTTCAGAATTAGGCAACCCTGAATGAATAACCCAAGATGAGCTAATAATGAAAAAAAACAATATGATAGCAACGATACTTTTTTTTGATTTAATCATACTACAGGCCTTGCTGCAATATTTTACTTGTTCCCAATTTTTAGCCCATTTCTTTCTCCATGTAAAGCTTCTGCCGCAAGTAACACAGGCTTTTTGAGGAAGGTTTGCTTTGTTGCCTTTAAACGTTGACATCCATATATAACATTAGAGATAGCAAAAGAGTTCTAATTCACCGATTTGATTTGAGTATCTGATTTTCTAATAAAATACAGTTTTTTATTTTCCAGATAATCAGGAATGGTTAGTTCGGTTTTTTGCTTAACTGGTTGGAAGTCAAATTCATTAAAAAGCTTAGCAGAATTGTCGGATAAATGCGCAATTAGATTTTTATTGTAAGCAATCAATAGCTTCCCAAAATGATACATTGCTTCGTAACCCTTAAATACCATATCACTTGGTCTTCCAAAATATTTATTTCGATAATTGGTAGTTATTTGTTGAGCTATTTTACTAGTTCTGGAATAATTATAAGGAGATGTGTAAATGATCTCCGCATCTTTTCCAATATCTCTAATGCCATCCCATGTTGGCATGCCAACTGTAATTGCTTTTATTTTTTTTGAAGAAGCAATTGCTTTGACTAAATTATTTCCAAAAGCTTCATTTAAGCTTGCGCATAAAATGATATTTTGTTTTGTACTATCTAATTGCATGTGCACTTGCGCAGTTGTAAACGAATCAGTTAGTTCAACCATTTTTATTTTTAAAGGAAGACCTTGTGTTTTTTTATTTAGTTCATTAAAACTGCCAGCAATCATATCATCTGATGCCCCCTTCCTTTTAAAAAGGGTAATTTGTTCGGTCGGAAAAGTTCTGTGTATATATCTGTAAATGGCTTCTATATGCGTTTTTAATGTTGGGTTTACTAATGCAAAAAAAGGATTCCCCGTTATTCCGCCATCATTAGGATAGGTCATTGATATCAATGGAATATTTTTTTCTAGAGCAAAGTCAGCAATTGTTTTTATCTCTCCTCTGTTATTAAATGAAGCGATAATAAGTGATACGTCTTGTATCTCTTTGTTTTCCAAAATTAATTCAATGGGGGTCGCATCGTTTTTGGTGTCATAAAACAATACTTCCAATGACTGTTTTTCTATATTCAATGAATCAACAGCCAATAACATTCCATTGTAAAAATCCAATCCTGGCAAAATTGTTTTTGATAAATTAACACTTCCAAGTTTATAGTTCATCCCCTCAAAACTGGAGTCTATATAAATTGGGGCAAAAACGGCAACTTTTAAAGGCTTATTCGATGACTGTGCATATAAAGCACAGGTCATGATTAAATACAAAAAGCTGAGTCCTATTTTTTTATATGGATGCATAAGTCTATTTATTCCCATTCAATGGTTGCAGGGGGCTTGCTACTAATATCATACACTACTCGATTGATGCCTCTAACATTATTAATAATCTCATTGGAAATATCAGCTAAAAACTCATAAGGCAAATGTGCCCAGTCAGCAGTCATTCCGTCTACTGAAGTTACTGCTCTTAATGCAACAGTAAATTCATAAGTTCTTTCATCACCCATTACCCCTACACTTTTTACAGGCAATAAAATAGTGCCCGCTTGCCAAACTTTTGAATACAATCCAGCTGATTTTAGTCCGTTAATAAAAATGGCATCAGCCCTTTGTAGAAGATCTACTCTTTCAGCATTTACTTCTCCCAAAATTCTGATGGCCAATCCTGGTCCAGGAAAAGGATGACGATTGATCATATCAGCTGGAATTCCTAAGGCTAAGCCCACTTTTCTCACTTCATCTTTAAATAAATATCTCAATGGCTCAACCAATGACAAATGCATGGTATCTGGTAGTCCTCCAACATTGTGGTGAGATTTAATGGTTTGAGATGGACCATGTACACTCACACTTTCAATTACATCTGGGTAGATAGTTCCTTGCCCTAAAAAGGAAATATTCTCCATTTTCAAGGACTCTTCCTGGAAAACATCAATAAATAATTTGCCAATCGCTTTTCTTTTTGCTTCAGGATCTGTTTTGTCCTTTAAAGCGTCATAAAACAGTTGCTTGGCATCTATTCCTTTTACGTTTAATCCAATGGTATTATAAGTATCTAATACTTGCTGAAATTCGTCTTTTCTAAGTACTCCATTGTCTACAAAAATGCCATGAAGTCTATTGCCAATTGCTTTGGAAATTAACGTAGCTGCTACTGTACTGTCTACACCACCACTTAAAGCCATGATCACTTGTTTGTCGCCAATTTCGGCTTTCAATTTAGCTACAGTTTCTTCTACAAAGGAGTTGGGCGTCCAGTTCTGACTACATTTACAAATATCTACAAGGAAATTTTTGATAATATTTTTTCCTTCGGTTGAATGGTAGACTTCAGGATGAAACTGTAAACCATATAAAGGAAAAGTATCAGTAGTGTCATTTTTGAAAGCAGCAACAGGTATACTATCAGTGGTTGCTAAAATAGAAAACCCTTGAGGCAAAGCGGTGATAGAATCGCTATGACTCATCCAAACCTGGGATTTTTGAGGGATTGATTTAAACAGGGCATCTTCTGATTTAATTTCCATGGAAGCCCTGCCATATTCTCTTTTGTTGGATTTATCTACTCTTCCGCCAAACAATTTTGCTGTCATTTGAGCTCCATAACAAATACCTAAAACGGGTAATTGTTGTATATAGGTTGAAACTGGAACTTCTGGTGCTTTTTCGTCATTTACACTAAAGGGAGATCCACTCAAAATGATGCCTTTTAGGCTTTGGTCGATCGTAAATTCTTTGTGGTAGGGGATTATTTCGCAATAAATATTTGCTTCTCTTACTGCTCTTGCAATCAATTGTGTGTATTGACTTCCAAAGTCGAGGATCAATATTTTTTCTGTCATGGGGCGAAGTTAAATGAATTTTTCATCTACCCATAATGACAGGCTACTTGGATTGGATATTTTATTACCTTACAGCATTAAATTAGCAAAAAATGAAAACCCTGTATTTAGTAGTATTTAGTTCAATTTTATTGTTTTCCTGCAGATTGACCGATAAAAAGATTGAAGGAAACGGTAAAATAGTCACTCAAAATAGAAGTGCACAAAAAGCTGAAAAAATTGAATTAGCAGGCAATTTTGAAGTAGAAATCACTCAGGGTAATGAAACCACCATTTCTATTGAAACCGATGAGAATTTGCAACCTTATATTGTGATTAATGAATCGGACGACAAATTGGTTTTAAAGGAAAAAAAGAATTACAACTTAAAAAGCGATTTTCCGATTAAAGTACACATTACAACACCAAAATTGTCTAAAATATCATTGAGTGGAAGTGGGTCTGTAATTGGTAAAAATAAGTTTACTGGAATGGACAAGTTATTGCTCAGTTTATCAGGAAGCGGAAAAATGGATTTAGCTTTAAATACTCCAAAATTGGAAGTTGATATTGCTGGAGTTGGAACGATGTTTTTGTCAGGGGAAACTAAAAATGCTGAATTCAACATTGCTGGCTCTGGAGAATGTGATGCGATTCAGTTAAAAACGGAGAATACCAAAGTGAAAGTTGCTGGAGTGGGTACAATAAAAGTTTTTGCGGATGTTTTATTAGATGTAAATGTTGCTGGCAGCGGAACCATCTATTATAAAGGAGCAGCCACTATCAAGCAAAAGATTGCAGGAAGCGGCTCTATCAAGCAATTGGATTAATTATTTTTGTATTGTTGAATAAAACATAAATGGAAAAGAAGCAGAGGATATTATTGGCTGAGGATGAAACTAAATTAGGCCAAGTTATTAAAGATGAGTTTACTCGTACTGGGTATAAAGTAGATCTGGCCATCAACGGAGCAGAAGCATCCAAACTATTTAACGAGCATGTTTATTCGATGGTCATTTTAGACATTAATCTGCCAATTAAAACAGGGTTAGTTCTATGTGAAGAGTTCAGAGAAAAGAATAAAAAAGTACCCATATTAATGCTTACTGCAATCAGTGAGGTGAATGAAAAAGTAACAGCATTTAATAATGGTGCAGACGATTATTTAGTCAAACCCTTCCACTTCGATGAACTTTTCGCAAGGGTAAAAACCTTAATTAAGCGAACTACTGTTGTACTTGATGAAGCCAATATAATTATCGATGACCTGGAGATTAATTTCGCAGGGAAAAATGCTAATAGGGGTGGTACTGAAATTAATTTGACTTCAAAAGAATTTACACTATTGGTACTATTGGCTAAAAACAAGGGGAAAGTAATATCTAAACAGGAGATATTAGAAAAAGTTTGGGATTTAAGTTTTGATACAGGTACGAACACAATAGAAGTATATATTAGTTTTTTAAGAAATAAAGTGGATAAACTTTTCGAAAAGAAACTCATACATACCAAACCTGGATTTGGATATTATATTAAGTAACTACTATGAATCTGAAACAAAGATTCGCTTTTTTATTTACTGGCTTTGTAGCTATTATTTTATTCATTGCTTGCGCTACTGTTTATTTCTTATATGCAGGTTATCGGCAAGTGGATTTTTACAATAGAATTTCTTTAGAAGGAAATGAAGTTTACGAAGTTTATCAAGAATCAAAAAATGCAGATAGCCTGACAGGGTTAAACCTGATAAAGGAGATACGTGACAAGACTATATATAACGAAAGTATATTAATTGAGGATTCAAGTGGTAATCGTGTTTTGTCTATTCCAAATGATAAGCCCATACAAATTACTTCCTCATTAAAAGAGAAAGCTAAGAAATTAAAACGCTTTCAGTATACTGACTCTTCAAAAACTCAACATGTACTTGAGTTCCATATTCCAACAAAGACATTTATTTATGTGTCAGGATTCGACAAGATTGGATTAAGAAAGTTAAATAATCTTCAAATCATTTTAGCGATTGTTTTTTTGGGTGGATTAATATTAACAGGCGTACTGTCTTTTCTTTTTGTAAAACAAGCTGTCAAGCCAATTGTGCAGTTGAGTAATCAAATGCAATTGATTGATGTAAAGAATCTTTCAAGTAGAATTTCCTTAAAAGACACAAAAGATGAAATCAATCAAATAGCCAGCAGTTTCAATTCAATGATGGAAAGGCTAAAAGCAGCATTTGAAGCTCAAAAAAGCTTTGTTCAACATGCTTCTCATGAATTAAGGACTCCTTTAGCTGTTATGTTGTCCCAGACTGAAGTTGCTTTAAATAAAGAGCATACTAATGAAGAGTATAGAACTGTATTTGCCTCTTTAAAAGAAGATCAGCAAAATATGATTGATTTAGCCAATTCCTTACTGTTGCTATCTAAATATGAAACTGCAAATATTGATACAGGCTTGCCATTGGTAAGAGTAGATGAATTGCTATTTGATGCTATTTCCCAATCTCAAAGAAGTTTTCGGGATATCACTATTGATTTTTCATATATCAAAATACCAGACCACGATGAAGATCTATTGTTAAAGTGCAATGAATCTTTGATAAAATCAGTATTTACTAATCTCATTAAAAATGGGTATCAATATTCCAGTAATCAAAAAGTAAACATTAGTATACTAGCAAATGAGCATGAAATTGAAATAACATTTCAAAATACCGGACTTCCATTATCAAAAGAAGAATCATCGAGAATGACTTTGCCTTTTTTTAGAGGTCAAAATGCCAGTGGTAAAAAAGGATTTGGATTGGGCTTGTCTATTATTGATCGGATTTTAGCATTGCATAAGGGTAGTTTAGATTATTATACCTCAACTAATGATCTGAATGTTTTCAAAGTGAAACTTCCAAAATCGAATCATTGATAGCAACAAAAAAGCCAGTCTAATGACTGGCTCAATATGAGTTGAACAATAACTTAATTAAGCTACTGCTTTTGCTTTTTTTGCTAATTTGCTCTTTAGGTTAGCCGCTTTATTCTTATGGATAATTCCACGTTTAGCTAACTTGTCGATCATAGAAACTACGTTCGGAAGCTGCTCTTCGTAAGCTTTCGTTTCGGTATTCGCTTTTAAATCACGAATTGCATTACGGGTAGTTTTACCATAATAACGATTGCGGTCACGACGCTTTGCTGATTGTCTAACGTCTTTCTTTGTAGCTGAATGATTTGCCATTTTCTATTTTTTTCAGGACGGCAAAGGTAAGGGCTGGAACTGAAACGCTGAAATTTAAAATACAAAAAAATCAAAAATAGTTTCATTTTGAGGGTTATTTATACAAAAAAGCCTGTTTTTGATAGTTATTTTGATACTTTTTCTGCCTTCAATGACCGATATTTGCATCCAATTTCAACTAAAATATAGCATAATCAAGCCAAATGAAGGATTTCTCATATATCACTAATTCCCATCCAGCATTTATCGAATCCATTTACCAAGACTTTTTAAAAGATCCAAACAGCGTAGATCTTGACATGAAAAAATTCTTTGAAGGATTTGATTTTGCTATTTCTTCCAATAATCTACCAGCTAATACATCCTCGGACAGTTCTGGCAATTCAGTAGACTGGATGAAAGAAATCAGGGTTTATCGCCTCATTCTTGGGTATAGGAACAAAGGTCATTTATTAGCCAAAACCAACCCGATCAGGAGTAGAAAAGACCGTGGAGCAAATTTGGCACTTTCGTTTTTTGGATTAAGTGATGCCGATTTAAATACAACTTACCAGGCAGGCAATTTAATAGGGTTAGGCGCTACTACCCTTAAAAATATTTTAGCTCATTTAGAAAATGTCTACGCCAATCATGTGGGTATTGAGTTTAAATATATTAGCGATCAACATAAAATTGATTGGTTAACCAATGAGATGGAAAAAAACTTTTCGGTTTCATTGTCAATCGATAAGAAAAGACGCATCCTTGAAAAATTGAATCAAGGCGTAATGTTCGAAAAATTTTTACATACCAAATATATTGGGCAGAAAAGATTTTCATTAGAAGGCGGTGAAACAACAATTGCCGCACTAGATGCAATTATTAATGTTGCTGCTGATAACACTGTTGAAGAAGTAGTGATTGGAATGGCACATCGTGGACGATTAAATGTTTTGGCGAATATCATGGGTAAAACCTATGAGCAAATATTCAGCGAATTCGAAGGAACAGCCACAATAGACCAAACCATGGGAAGTGGAGATGTAAAATACCATATGGGTTATGGAAGTGAAGTTACAACGATGAATGGTAAAGATATTTACCTAAAATTGATGCCTAATCCTTCCCATCTGGAAGCCGTAGATCCTGTTGTGGTTGGTTTTGCAAGGGCTAAAGCGGATGTTATCAAGCAAAGTGACTTCGATAAGATTTTACCTATTTTAATTCATGGTGATGCATCGGTTGCGGGCCAAGGCATTGTATATGAAGTATTACAAATGTCTAACCTAAGAGGATACTATACAGGAGGTACTATTCATTTTGTGATCAATAACCAAATTGGTTTTACTACTGATTTTGATGATGCAAGAAGTGCCGATTACGCAACATCAGTTGCGGCAATGGTGCAAGCACCTGTTCTGCACGTGAATGGTGATGATGCAGAAGCTGTTGTTAAATGTGCAGAGATTGCAACCAGGTACAGACAGGAATTCAATAGCGATATTTTCATTGATATGGTTTGTTATCGCAAACACGGACACAATGAAGGAGATGATCCTAAATATACTCAACCACAGTTATATGCTTTGATTGATAAGCATCAGAATCCAAGAGAAATTTACACGACTTACTTAATTCAAAATGGCGAATCTGATGCCAAGGAACTGGCCAAAGAAATGGAGAAAAAATTCTGGGCAGACCTTCAGGAAAGATTAGATGAAATCAAACAGAATCCATTGCCCTATAAATACCAGGCTCCAGAATTGGTATGGAAGAGCATGACTAAAGCCACAAGCGCTCATTTTGAGGGTTCTCCCAACACGGCTATATCAGCTGAGCTATTCAAAACATTGTTTGATGGTCTGATGAAGTGGCCCAATGACTTTAAGCCATTAAAAAAGATAGAAAAATTATTACAAGACAAAATTAAATTACTCGATACAGAAGATAAAGTTGATTGGGCAACAGCCGAATTAATGGCATATGGTTCTATATTAACAGATGGAAATATTGTACGTATGAGTGGGCAAGATGTTCAAAGAGGAACATTTAGCCATCGACATGCAATTCTTCGCGATGAGGTTACTAATAAGGGCTATAATCGACTCAATCATTTTACTGACAATCAACAAAAATTCAGAATTTATAATTCATTATTAAGTGAGTATGGTGTTTTAGGTTTTGAATATGGTTACGCAATGGCCAACCCAAATGCTTTAGTGATTTGGGAAGCACAATTCGGAGATTTTTGTAATGGTGCTCAAACAATGATTGACCAGTTTATTGCGGCAGGTGAACAAAAATGGCAACGCCAGAATGGATTGGTGATGTTATTGCCACATGGTTATGAAGGTCAGGGTCCTGAACACAGTAGTGCCAGAATGGAAAGGTTTTTACAAATGTGTGCTGAATTAAATATGGTTATTACCAATATTACTACAGCATCCAACTTGTTTCATTTATTCAGAAGACAATTGACCTGGAATTTCCGTAAGCCTTTGATTAATTTCTCGCCAAAAGCCAATTTGCGAAATCCTAATACCTATAGTAAAACTGCCGAATTTCTTACTGGTGGATTTAAGGAATTGATTGATGATGTATTTGTTGATGATCCAGCGCAAGTAAAGAAAGTGTTGTTCTGTACCGGAAAATTGTATTATGAATTAGCTGAAAAGCAATTGAAAGACAATCGTAAGGACATTGCCATTATTCGATTAGAACAAATTTATCCTTTAGCAAATAAACAAATTGATGCATTGTATAGTAAATACAATAAAGCAACATGGTTTTGGGTACAAGAAGAACCTATGAATATGGGAGCTGCTGGGTTTTTACAGATGAATTTAAAATCGATTAATTTTGGAGTAATCAGCAGAAATGCAAGTGCATCAACTGCTACAGGTTATGCAAAAATTCATGCCAAAGAACAAGCAGAGATTATTGAAACAGCATTTAATGTATAGTTAATATAAATAGTATGATTGAGATAAAAGTGCCAACAGTAGGAGAATCGATCAATGAAGTGACTTTGTTGAAATGGACAAAAAAAGATGGTGAATGGGTTGATCGTGATGAAGTAATTGCTGAATTAGAAAGCGAAAAAGCAACTTTTGAAGTGAATGCTGAAAAAGCGGGCATTTTAACTATAGTTGGTAAAGAAGGAGATACATTGAATATTGGAGATGTATTGGCCAAAATAGATGAAACAGCTACAAAGCCTGCATCGGCAGTTGTTTCGCCTGAACCTCAAAAGGCTGAAAATACGCCAAGCCCAAAAGCGGCTACTGAAACAGTTGCAGCTCCTGTTGCGCAAGATTTAAAAGCAAGTCCTGTAGCATCAGCCATCATTGCTGATAAAAAAATGGATACTAAATCTATCACTCCATCTGGTGCTGGAGGTAAGATTATGAAGCAGGATGTGCTTGAAGCATTGCAAAACCCAGGCAAGAAAGCATTTGTTGAAGGTGCATCATTGAATAGCAGAAATGTACGTCAGGAAAAAATGAGTGCATTGCGCAAAACGATTAGTAGGAGATTGGTTGAATCTAAAAATACTACGGCCATGTTGACCACTTTTAATGAAGTGGACATGACTCGTATTATGGATATTAGAAAAGCGCATAAAGATAAATTTAAAGAAAGCCATGGTGTGAATCTTGGTTTCATGAGCTTCTTTGCTAAAGCTTGTGCTATTGCTTTGGGCGAATGGCCAACAGTTAACGCTTATATAGATGGAGATCAAATTATTTTTCATGAATATGCCGATATCAGCATAGCAGTGAGTACTCCAAGAGGTTTAACTGTTCCAGTGATGCGCAATGTAGAAAGCTTGAGCATGGCAGAAATTGAAAAAGCAGTGGTTGTTTTAGCTGGTAAGGCGAGAGATAGTAAACTTACTGCTGATGATCTACAAGGTGGCACTTTTACAATAACCAATGGAGGTGTTTTCGGAAGTTTAATGAGTACCCCAATTATTAATATTCCACAGAGTGCAATATTAGGAATGCATAAAATTCAGGAGCGTCCAATGGCTATTAACGGACAAGTTGTAATTCGTCCGATGATGTACCTGGCTTTGAGTTATGATCATCGTATCATTGATGGAAGAGAGAGTGTGAGTTTCTTGGTTAGAGTAAAAGAATTATTAGAAAATCCAGAACTTTTGTTAATGGGGAAAGACCCAGTTAAAACATTATTGGAACTATAAAAACCAACCCCTAACCCTCCCGACTAGTCGGGACAGGCTCTAAAGGGGGGAAGATGAAATACGCTGAAAACTATATTCGCTCCTCCATTGTTGTAATTGACTTATATCAGGGCGATATACCTTTTGCTGTATTTTTAAAAAACTATTTTGCTGCCAATAAAAAATTTGGTTCGAAAGACCGGAAATTTATTTCTCAACTCTGTTATAATTATTTTCGATTAGGACATGCTGTAGATCAGTTGAGTAAAGAAGTGGGTATTAAAACAGCCCTTTTTTTATGCAATGATTCAGCTGGGGAATGGGAGATCTTATTTGACAAAATCTGGTTGGAAAATTGGTCTGACAATTTCATTAAGCGGTTTTCTTTTGTTCAAAAGAATTTCCCCTCAGTCAGCAGTAAATCTATATTTCCATTTCAACAATTCCTGAGTAAAGAAATTGATCATGATCTGTTTTCTTTCTCACATTGTATTCAACCCGATTTATTTATCAGAGTTAGACCTGCGCAATCAACAGCTGTTTTAACCGCTTTACAAAATGCTCAATTATCATATCAGTTGATCGGGGATGATTCAATCAGCTTGCCTAATGGAACAAAATTGGAAGGCATTATTGCAATTGATCAACAAGCAGTGATTCAAGATTTAAGTTCTCAAAAAGTTGGAGAACTGCTTACTAGTATAAAGCCGTTATTAGGTTCTGATACAATTGCTGTTTGGGATTGCTGCGCAGCAAGTGGTGGTAAATCTATTTTAGCAAATGATGTTTTGGAACACATTGAACTGACTGTTTCTGATATTCGCGAAACTATTTTGCATAATCTAAAAGCAAGATTCAGCAGAGCAGGCATAAAAAAATATCATTCTTTTGTAATTGATCTCGCCAAACAAATGACTCATCAAAATTCGATGAGTAAAAATCAATATGATCTAGTAATATGCGATGCCCCCTGCAGTGGAAGTGGAACCTGGGGCAGAACCCCAGAGCAGTTGCATTTTTTTAATGAAAAAAGTATCGATCAGTTTCATCAATTGCAACAAAAAGTGGTCACCAATATAATACCTGCTGTTAAAAAAGGCGGATACCTTCTGTATATTACTTGCTCGGTTTTTGAAAAAGAAAATGAATCGATCAGTAGATTTATAGAAGCCAATTCTACCTTTCAATTAATAGAGCAAAAACTGATCAAAGGGTATAGCCATAAAGCGGATACGATGTTTGTTGCTTTGTTTCAACACTAAGATAAAATCAATTCTCCGCGTTGAATGATACCACCACCGATTACATCATCCCCTTCAAAAAAAACAGCACTTTGGCCAGGAGCAATTCCTTTTACGTTTTCGTAAAAACGAGCCCTGATTCCGTTATGGGAATTGTATAAATTACTTAAAGCGCCCTTGTCTTTATACCTGATTTTTGTGAGTGCTTCCATGCCATCACTAATGCCTTCGTATTTGATCCAGTTTAATTTTCCAATAAGCATATCATTTTGCTCTAAATCAATTTCTTCACCTAAAACAACGGTATTTGTTTCGGGATGAATAGAGGTGACATAGATAGGACGGCCCATAGCAATGTCCAATCCTTTTCTTTGCCCGATTGTATAAAATGGATATCCTTTATGTTGTCCTAATTTTTTTCCAGTCTTATCTACAAACCAACCACCATTTACTTTTTCTTCAAGTCCTTCCACATTCCTTTTCAAAAAGCCTCTGTAATCGTTGTCTGGAACAAAACAGATTTCATAGCTCTCACTTTTTTTTGCCAATTCAGGATAACCCAAATCAATGGCCATTTGTCTGATGGCCGATTTGCGATATCCTCCTAATGGTAAAATTGTTCTGCTCAATAAATCTTGCTGTAACCCCCACAAAACATAACTCTGGTCTTTGGTTTCATCCAGGCCTTTGCTAATTACATATCTGTCATTATCATGCTGACGGATGGATGCATAATGACCTGTTGCTATAAAATCGCATTCCAATGCATTGGCCCTTTTTAATAAAGCCCTCCATTTGATATGAGTATTACACATAACACATGGGTTAGGTGTTCGGCCGGCAATGTACTCGTCCACAAAATTTTCGATTACAAAATCTCCAAACTCTTCTCGTATATCTAAAATAAAATGAGGAAATCCATGGTGCACTGCTGCCTGACGTGCATCATTGAATGAATCTATATTGCAACAACCTGTTTCTTTTGAACTAGATCCACTGGTGGCATAATCCCAGGTTTTCATGGTGATCCCAATCACTTCATATCCTTCATGATGTAGCATCAATGCCACTACGGTACTATCAATACCGCCGCTCATTGCTACCAATACTTTCCCTTTTCTGCTCATTCACCAAAATTTAGGCAAAAGTAGAACAACAAATGTAAAAATGACCCTATTTAGCCCTTCAAAAGGCCTTTTGGTGTATCGAAAAGCGAAATAATAAGCGTAAAAACAATTTAATCCACCTTCTTTAAACATCATTACAGTGAAACAAACTTAAACCTTGCGGTTACTACTCATTTTGCCTAATTTCAATTTTCAGATATTTATAAAAAATTATTTATGATCAAGTTAACAGCCATTGGCAATTTGGGAAGAGATGCGGTAATGAATACCGTAAGTGGTAAAAATGTAATCAATTTTACAGTAGCGCATACTGAGCGATTCAAAGACGCACAAGGAAATCAAAAAGATAAAACCATTTGGGTTGATTGTGCCTATTGGACAGAAAGAACTGGTATTGCTCCTTATCTTAAAAAAGGAACTCAAGTATATGTAGAAGGTCAACCAGATGTAAGAACCTATACAACCAAAGAAGGAGTGAATGGTGCAACACTTTCATTAAGGGTTTCAAGTGTTCAATTATTAGGAAGTAAATCGAATGATGGTGGTGGAAACACGAGCAGTTATCAATCAGCTGCCCCAAGTGCTTCTTCTCAAAGTTCTGCTCCTGCAGCTTCAGAAATCATGGAGCCAATGGATGATCTTCCATTTTAATTGAATCAGACAAGTCACATGCAGGTATTTTCTTACGAACAATTGTATCAGTTTACAAAAAGCATATTTATTGCTATTGGCTGTAATGAAACAGATGCAGTTTTGGCAACTGAAGTTTTGTTGTCCGCCGATTTAAGGGGAATAGATAGTCATGGAGTTGCCCGATTAAGTGGCTATGTTCGACTATGGCAAGCAAAGAGAATCAATGCAAAGCCAACTATTGCGGTGATTCATGAAACACCTTCTACTGCGGTGATTGATGGCGATGCTGGTTTGGGATTAGTAGTAGCGCCATTTGCCATGCAAGTGGCGATTGATAAAGCAAAACAAGTTGGTACGGGCTGGGTAAGTGTGCAAAATTCAAATCATTTTGGAATTGCAGGCTATCATGCAATGATGGCATTAAAAGAAGATATGATTGGTATAGCAATGACCAATGCAAGTGCATTAGTTGCTCCTACATTTTCCATAGAAAAAATGCTGGGTACTAATCCGATTGCAGTGGCTATACCAGCGGGTGAACAACCACCTTTTGTGGCGGATTTTGCAACAACAACTGCAGCAAATGGTAAATTGGAAATACTGCAAAGAAAAAATGCGAAAGCACCAATTGGTTGGGTCCAGGACGAAAATGGACAATCAAGTACCGATGCCAATATATTAAAGAAAAAAGGAGCACTGCTTCCTTTAGGAACCGATCGGGAACATGGAAGCCATAAAGGATATGCTTTAGGAAGCATTGTAGATATTTTTTCTGCAGTATTGAGCGGTGCTTCCTATGGACCATGGGCTCCCCCATTTCCAGCCTATATTCCAATGCCTGAGAATATGCCAGGAAAAGGGTTAGGACATTTTTTTGGGGCAATGCGCATCGATGCTTTTCGTCCGGCTAATGATTTTAAAGCACATATGGATCAATGGATTGAGCGATTTTCAAGTTCAACTCCGGCTGAAGGACATGATCGAGTATTGATTCCTGGCGATCCAGAAAGGGAGATGGAATTGATTAGAAAGAAAGAGGGTATTCCAATAATAGATTCAGTAGTAGAAGATTTAAAAAATACTGGAGCGATTTTTGACATAGCTGGACTATGAGTATCCATTTAAGAAAGGTTGTATTATTCTGTTTATTCAATTTTGTTGGATCGCAATCATTCACACAAGCGAATTCCCCCATTTGTAAATACATTAACAAAGCTGCTTGGGATAGTCTTTTCCCCAATAGATATGCGATTTCAACTACAAGATCTGCCTATTCCAAAGACGTTCAACAAAAAGAGTTTTATTCTTATGCTTCCTTTATACAAGCTGCAAAAAGGTTTCCTGATTTTTTAAAGAAAGGAACAGAAGTGCAGAAAAAAAGAGAATTAGCTGCATTTTTAGCGAGCATGGCCCATGAAACCAGCGGAGGTTGGGACGAAGCTCCTGGAGGATATTTTAAATGGGGTTTGTATTTTTTAGAAGAAAGGGGGTGCGAAAATGGATGCGCGCATTATTCAGATGCAACAAAGAAAAAAATGCTACCTGTAAAAGGGCGATCTTATCATGGGAGAGGGCCTTTGCAATTAAGTTGGAATTACAACTATGCGCAATTCAGTAATTATTATTTTAAAGACCAGAATAAACTTTTACAAAATCCATCACTGCTTTCAACTGATCCGGTATTATGTTTTGCTTCTGCATTTTGGTTTTGGATGACTCCGCAATATCCAAAACCATCCTGTCATGAGATTATGACTGGTATTTGGGAGCCTGAATTAAAGGATAGCATTGCAGGAAGACTGCCTGGATTTGGAGCGGTAATGAACGTTATCAACGGAGGTTTAGAATGCGGGGCTAATCAATCTTCTAAAACAGCATATCGATTGGCTTATTATGAATATTTCTGTAAGTATTTTAACGTAGATCCAGGAGAAGCCTGTGATTGTAAGAGTCAGCGTCCTTTTGGGCAATAGCTATTTACATATCAGTCTTCTGAACTACATTTGTCAACTATTTATTAATTATTAAAAATTGGGGGAGGGGTTCGTATGAAAGTAATGAAGTTTGGAGGCACCAGTGTTGGGAAGCCAGAACGTATGAAAGAAGTTGCTCAGTTAATTACTAAAGACAACGATCGAAAGATTGTAGTATTGAGCGCATTAAGTGGAACAACCAATGCATTGGTTGAAATAAGCAATCATTTGGCAAATGGTGACAGATCTTCTGCAAAGCAAGTCATTGAAAAATTACATGAACATTATAAAAATTTTATTCAGGAATTGTTGGTTACAGAAGTGGCGAGAAATCAGGCCAATGGAATCATCAATGAGCATTTCGAATTTTTAAACATCATATTGCGGATTTCGTTTAGCGAAGCATTAAATAAAGATATTTTAGCACAGGGAGAATTGATGAGCACAAAATTATTCAGTGCATTTTTGGAAGAAAATAATATCGATCATGTGCTATTGCCAGCTTTGGAATTCATGACTATTGATGCCAATGAAGAGCCACAATTAGGAAGTATTAAAATTAAATTGGCACAACTACTCAAAAAACACAGCGATAAAAATATTCTAATTACCCAAGGGTATATCTGTAAAAATGCAAGAGGAGAAGTTGATAATTTGAAACGAGGCGGTAGTGATTATACTGCTTCATTAATAGCTGCTGCCAGTAAAAGCACTGTTTGTGAAATTTGGACAGATATAGACGGTATGCACAACAATGATCCACGCATTGTCAATAAGACTGTTGCCATTGAACAACTCAGTTTTGATGAAGCTGCAGAGCTGGCCTATTTTGGAGCAAAAATTTTGCATCCAACATGTATCTGGCCTGCACAGCAGGAGAATGTTCCGGTTAAATTACTGAATACAATGCAGCCAGAAGCCGCAGGAACCGTAATTACTAAGGAAGCAGGTAGTGTTGGAGTAAAAGCAGTTGCAGCAAAAGACGGTATTATTGCAATCAAAATCAAGAGTAGTAGAATGCTATTGGCTTATGGGTTTTTGAGAAAAGTATTTGAAGTATTTGAAAAATACAAGACCTCAATCGACATGATTACCACTTCTGAAGTGGCTGTTTCAGTTACCATCGACACTAATCAGTTTCTTCCACAGATCGTTAAAGAATTGGAGCCATTTGGAACTGTAGACATTGAAAAAGAGCAAACTATTGTTTCTATAGTGGGGAATGAAATTGCAGAAACAGATCATGTTTTGCAAAAATTATTTGAGTCATTAAAGGAAATTCCCATCACAATGGTTAGTTATGGAGGGAGTACTCATAATATTTCCTTATTAGTTCCCAGTTCCCATAAAATCAAAACATTGCAATTATTAAATAGCGGTTTATTTGGGCTATAAATGAATTTTAATGAAAAGATCAATTGCAATAATTGTTTTATTGTTTTGTGCTTTTTTTTCAAATGCACAAAAAGTGCTTATTGGAAATATTATTGCTAGTGATTCTAAACAGCCAATTGCTTCGGCTAGTGTATTTTTAAGTAACACTTCCATTGGAACTACTTCAAAAGATAATGGATCATTTATTATACAACCTTTTCCAGAAGGAAGGTATGATTTGGTGGTTTCGATTTTGGGGTATGAAACATATACAATTACTATCGCGTCAAATTCAATTCCTTCAAAATTAGAAATATTACTTGTTCCAAAAGTGAAGGAACTCCAGGAGGTTATAGTGTCTTCTTATGAAAAAGATGGTTGGAAGAAATGGGGCGATTTTTTTATGGAAAACCTGATTGGGAAAACACCCAATGCCGAAGATTGTAAATTATTGAATAAAGAAGTAGTTCGTTTTCGATTTAACAAAAAAAAGAATACTTTATACGCATATGCCGATGAGCCTTTACATATACAAAATAAAGCATTGGGGTATGAATTAAAATACGACCTGAATGTATTTGAATTTAATTATTCTACAAGGGTGTTTTTTTATCAGGGATTTCCACTTTTCTCAGATTTAGACCCTAAAAAAAACCGAATTGAAACTAGATGGAAAAAAAATCGTGAGGAAACTTATAATGGTTCAATAATGCATTTTATGCGAAGCCTTTACAGAAATACATTAGAAGATGAAGGCTATGAATTGAGGAGAGTTATAAGAAATAAAGAAAAGAAAAATAATCTTTTTTCAAATGATGCTAATAATCTAGATATACTTATTGATAAGCCTTTGAATGGTGATAGCATTGCATTTGCAATTGATAGTTTTACTGTTGGGCTTCAATTCAACAATTATTTACAAGTAGTGTATAAACGGAAATACATGCCTGAATCATACCGTTTAACGCAAAAAGGGATGTCGCCCAAACAACCAATGACTGCTGAGATTTTTATGCCCGACTCCGTAAAAGTGGTTGCTGTGCTTGCTAATGGAAGTTATTTTTCAGGCAAAGATGTACTTGCTTTAGGCTATTGGGCTTGGTCAGAAAAATTGTCCAATATGTTACCATTGGATTATCAGCCTCCAAAAAAGAAATAAAAGGGAATTAGGTTGACTGATTCAATATGAATACATTGCCTTAAATTAATACTGCAATATGAAGAAGATAAAGTCAACCTTTCATTCTTTTTTTTCACAGTTCATGTTGATTTTGGTAGGTGCTATTTTTTTCTTGTTGATTCAAAGTTGTAGTTCTTCAAAGAAAAATCAATACCAATTAACCAAGAACTATCAACCTGATGATCAAGCGCTATTCAATACAATTGTTCGTTTAGACAGTTTGTTTTTTGATGCCTATAATAATTGTTCAACCAAGCTGGATTATTATGCAGGGTTTTATGCTGACTCAATGGAGTTTTATCATGACCAGGGTGGTTTGATGACTTCTAAAAAGCAAGTGGTTGATGGTACTGAAAAAAATATTTGCGGAAAAGTTACTAGAGAATTGATTGCAGGAAGTATTGAAGTGTATCCAATTAAAGGATATGGAGCTATTGAAATTGGGTTGCATCGATTTCATAATAATCAAGAACCACCCGGAACCAAATTCAGAGTGGGTAGATTCATGATCATTTGGCAAGAAGAAAATAATCAATGGAAAATAAAGAGAGTAGTCAGTCTCCATTAACAATGATCAAAGAGGAGACACTTGTCTTTCTTTTAGCAGGTCAGAGCAATATGGCAGGTAGGGGGCTGGTTGAAGCAATTGATACCATTGCATCTCCAAGAATTTTTACAATTAATCAAAAAGGGCAACTGATACTTGCCAAGGAACCTTTGCATTTTTATGAACCCACTAGAACAGGTTTGGATTGCGGGCTTTCATTTGGTAAAGAGTTGTTGAAATTTATACCTGGTCAATTTAAGATTGTCATTATTCCTGCTGCCGTTGGCGGAACTAAAGTAAATCAATGGATCAATGATTCAACTCATAGATCAGTTCAGTTACTTACTAACTTTAAAGGAAAAATAGCTTTGGCCAAACAATATGGTATGCTTGCTGGTATTTTATGGCACCAGGGAGAAAGCGATGCAAATGAGCAGAATATCCCAACCTATAAAACAGATTTAATTCGTTTGTTTACGCTGTTTAGAAATATTGCTGAAAGTCCAAAACTTCCTATTATTATGGGTGAACTTGGATATTTTGAACCTAATTCTCTTAACAAGCAAAAGATAAACGAGCAATTAAGAGAATTAGCTGAGCAAAATAATTGGATTAGTTTGGTTTCATCAAAGGGACTGAAATGCATGGCAGACAATGAACATTTTGACGCAAAAAGTATCCGAATTTTAGGAAAAAGATATGCAGTGGCTTTTCATCAAATGCAGCAAAAAAAATGACAAGGCATAGTAATAAAGGCATTTTATTCATTATTGTTTTAGCGCAATTCTTTTGCACATCTGTTTGGTTTACAGGTAATGCAGTATTGCCATTATTAATTGATCTAGGAAAGATTCCAGCGAGTTTTTTGCCTCATATTACAAGCTCAGTACAATTGGGATTTATTCTTGGCACTTTTATTTTTGCTTTGATGTCAATTGCAGATAGAGTTTCTCCATCGATCGTTTTTTTTGTTTGCGCCCTGCTTGCTGCATTATTTAATCTTGGCATTTGTTTGGATGGGATAAATGTATATTGGATACTTTTTTTTCGATTTTTTACAGGAATTTTTTTAGCAGGAATTTATCCTGTTGGAATGAAAATTGCTGCAGATTATTTTCAAATAGGATTAGGTAAGTCATTAGGATATTTAGTTGGTGCACTGGTATTGGGGAAAGCCACTCCTTATTTAATTACTTCTTTTATTTCAAATTCAACCTGGTATTATTCTTTTTATGTCACTTCTTTCATTGCTGTTTTAGGCGGACTCATGATCTTTTTTTTAGTACCTGATGGCCCTCATAGAGTAGTGCCCAAAAGAATGATGTTTAATGGATTTATAGCTTCATTTAAGAAGCGAAATTTCAGGGCATTTGCTTTTGGATATTTTGGACATATGTGGGAATTGTATAGTTTCTGGGCTTTTACTCCGATTATTATCAAACAGTATTTATTGAATCATTCAGCTGTACAATGGAGTGTTCCTGTTTATTCATTTTTAGTAATAGGAATTGGAGCCATAGCTTGTGTGTCAAGTGGTATATTGTCTTCAAAAATTAACCCAAAGAAAATCGCTTCCATTAGTTTGTTATTATCGGCTACTTGTTGCTTCATTTCTCCATTTATGCTACAAATTGAATCGGCCAATCTTTTTTTGTTTTTTCTATTTTTCTGGGGATTTGTTGTAATTGCGGACTCCCCAATGTTTTCTACTCTTGTAGCAAATAGTGCAATACCTGAATCAAAAGCTGCTGCATTAACTATTGTAAATTGTATTGGATTTGCCATTACTATTATTAGTTTACAATTTCTAGGATTGTTTTCATCAATTGTCCATCCAAATTTTCTCTATATGCTTCTGGCTATTGGTCCAGTCTTAGGCTGGCTGGCGATGAAATATGACTAATATCATCTTTGGTCATGAGTTTAACGCTAGCTTTTTGCGGGTTTTATAAATAATTTAGCAAAAAGTTTTGCCATGCAACAGCCTGTTTGGTCTGCGGATGATTTGAGATTATCTTATGAGCATAAAACTGATTCATTTAGTACAATCAATGATCCACTGGTATTGGAACATTTCAAGGATTTGCAAACAAGGTTTTCAGAAGAATTTGATCAAGTATTTACAGATATGCTGGCACCTAAAACGGTGGTTGTAATTCCCAGTTTAACATTGGATCAACAAATTTTGAGTAAAGTAAATGGCTTTATTCATTATGAAGAAAGGCTATTGTGTATGCTGATTTTATTGAGAATGCCTAATACACATTTGATTTATGTTACCAGCGTTCCGATTGATCCGATTATCATTGATTACTATTTACATCTTTTGCCAGGTATCACTAATTATCATGCTCAACAACGGCTGACTTTACTAAGTTGCTATGATTATTCTTCGATTTCATTGACCGAGAAAATTTTGGCAAGGCCAAGATTAATTGATCGGATCAAAAAAGCAATGCCTCAACAGCATATTGGTCATATTTCCTGCTTTAACGTAACAGCTCATGAAAGAAAGCTAGCTACTTTATTGAATGTGCCAATCTATGGAACAGATCCTGCATTGTTGTATTTAGGTACAAAGAGCGGTGGAAGAAAACTATTTAAAGAATGTGGAATTGAAACTCCCATTGGAATTGAGCATGTTAAAAATGATGAAGAAATTGGGAATGCTTTATTGTTGCTAAAAAAACAAATCCCCAATTTAAAGAGAGCAGTCATAAAAATGAATGATGGGTTTTCAGGAGAAGGGAATGCTGTTTTTAGTTATGATGGCTTTCCTGGAGAAGAATATGCCGAAGAATGGATGACAGGTGTATTGCATACTCAATTGTCAATTGTTGCTGAGGGGTTAACCTATAACGCTTTTATGCAAAAGTTTACTGAGTTAGGTGGAATAGTAGAAGTTTTCATTGAAGGAAAAACCAAAACTTCGCCTTCTGTGCAATGTAGAATTACTCCAAAAGGTATCGTTGAAATAATTTCAACTCACGACCAGGTACTAGGCGGACTTGGTGATCAAGTTTTTCTTGGTGCAAGTTTCCCGGCTTCATCGGCTTACAGTAAAGAAATTGCTCAATTGGCTTATCCGGTAGCTCAAAGAATGAGTGAATTGGGTGTGTTGGGAAGATTTTCTATTGATTTCATTAGTGTACTTGAGAATGAAGAGTGGAAACATTATGCCATAGAAATAAATCTGCGTAAGGGTGGAACTACACATCCTTATTTAATGCTTCAGTTTTTAACAGATGGTCATTATGATTGCCAAACTGGAGTGTATACTACCATTAATGGGCAAGAGCTGTTTTATTTTTCATCCGATAATTTAACCGATCCATCTTTTATTGGATTAACGCCTCACGATTTAATGACCATCACAAGTTTCCATCATTTAATGTATGATTCAACGAATCAAATTGGAGTGATGTTTCATTTAATTGGTGCATTGTCTCAGTTTGGAAAATTAGGTATTGTTTGCATTGGCAATTCACCACAACAGGCAATTGAGTTGTATCAATTCACGCATGATATGTTAAAAAGAGAGGGGAATAATCAAAAAAAGAAAAGTGTATAAATAAAAAATCCCGGCAATGTTTAGTTACCGGGATCTGCTACTTAAAAATATCATTTAAACAATTAATAAAGCATCTCCATAACTGAAGAAACGGTATTTGTCTTTAATTGCTTTTTTGTATGCTTCTATTGCTAAATCATACCCTGCAAATGCACAAGTCATAATTAATAAACTTGTTTTCGGTAAATGAAAATTAGTTACTAAGCTGTCTGCTACATTGAACTTATAGGGTGGGTGAATAAAATGGTTGGTCCATCCTTCACTTGGTTTTAATAATTTTTGAGCAGTAAAACTACTTTCCATGGCGCGCATTGTAGTTGTGCCAATTGAACAGATTCTTTTTCCATTTTCTTTTGCCTTGTTTACAATGGCACAAGCCTGTTCATCAATAGCATAATATTCAGCATCCATCTTATGTTTGCTTAGATCTTCTACTTCAATGGGTCTAAAAGTGCCTAGGCCAGTATGCAATGTAACTTCTGCAAAACGGATACCTTGAATTTCGCAACGCTTGATCAATTCCTTACTGAAATGCAAACCTGCAGTTGGAGCAGCTACTGCGCCTTCGTGTTTGGCATAAACTGTCTGGTATCTTTCTTTATCCTCTTCATCTGGTTTACGCTTGATGTATTTTGGCAAAGGTGTTTCTCCCAAGAATTCCAACATTTTCTTAAAACTTTCATCGTCGTCGTTCCATAAAAAACGAATGGTTCTGCCTCTGCTGGTTGTATTATCAATTACTTCTGCAACCAATTCTTCATTGTCTCCAAAATACAATTTGTTTCCAACTCTAATTTTTCTTGCGGGATCAACAATTACATCCCATAAACGGTTGGGTTTATTGAGTTCTCTCAATAAGAAAACTTCAATTTTTGCACCTGTTTTTTCTTTTCTACCATACATTCTAGCAGGGAACACTTTTGTATTGTTCACTACAAAAACATCCTTGTCATCGTAATAATCTAAAATGTCTTTAAAGTTACGATTCTCCATGTGCCCACTTTTACGATCTACAACCATTAGTCGGCTGTCTTCTCTTCTTTTGGTGGGGTTCTGTGCAATAAGGTTTAGTGGAAGGTCGAATTTGAACTGTGATAATTTCATGTAACTAATCTAATTTAAGATGATAGCCACAATCAGTTTGGCTCCTTAAGAAATCGAGGAACAATAACTTCATGTTACGGCATGAATATTTTGAAAGGCTGCAAAGGTACAAAATTGCAATCAATGCACCAAGTCTTACTAATTGAATATAACTAGTTCATTATCAATGCTAAAAAGGCAAAAAATGGCCATTTTAGTTGGCTATTTGATTTTGTACATAATCTCCACATTTTTATATGTATTATAAGACATATGTATATTTTACACATTGATTCGATTTATTGGTATGCTTTCACCTAATTTTGCGGCACCTGATTCAGCAGTTTATCCTGCAAAAAAATAGTTATGATTCGAGCCTCCTGGTGGAAAATATTGTCTTTCTGTTTATTACTTTATACTTGTGTTTATGGCTTCTTTGTAAAAGTGCCTAAACTAGATGATCGAATGCAAGAAACTATTCGAAATTTTTTCTTTCATGTTCCTATGTGGTTTGGAATGATGATCCTTTTATTGGTATCGGTCATTTATGCAATTCGCTATTTAAAAAATCCTACGCTAAAAAATGATGCTTATTCTGTAGCATTTGCAAATACTGGTATAATATTTGGAGTTCTTGGATTGGTTACTGGGGCTTTTTGGGCAAACTATCAATGGGGAAGTCCATGGTCAGGCGATCCGAAACAGAATGGAGCTGCTATTGCTATTTTGATTTACCTGGCTTATTTTGTTTTAAGGGGCAGTATGAATGATGATGAAAAAAAGGCTAGGATAGGAGCAGTGTATAATATTTTTGCATTTTTTATGTTGTTTCCTACATTATGGATTTTACCGCGTTTGACTGAATCTTTACATCCTGGTGGTGAAGGGAGCGATGGCAATCCTGGCATTAACGGAAAAGATATGGATATGCACATGCGAACCGTATTTTATCCTGCTGTGATTGGATGGACTTTGTTAGGAGTTTGGATCAGCACATTAAAAATCAGGTATACATTATTAGCACAAAAAATGAATTATGAAACAGATTAAAAAGTATATTTTTTTAGCAGTAGCTCTTTTTTTGTCTAGTTTGGTACAAGCACAATCTACTCCGGATACGGGCATCATGAGAAGCAATGGAAAAATCTTGGTTGTAATGGGTGTAGTAGTAATCATTATGGTTGGATTGTTTATTTATTTATTGAGTATTGATCTTAAAATAACTCGTCTCGAAAAAGGAGAAGATCGCAAATAGTTTTCATTTTTATTGATTGTAATAAACCTATAAATCGATTGCCAAATGTCAAATCAACAAGCCTACAGTTTTTTTCAAAGTGTTGAAAAAAGCTTTGATAAAGCGTCTAAATTTACCACTTGGGAAAAAGGATTGCTTGAACAAATTAAAGCATGTAATAGTATTTACAGCATGCGTTTCCCAGTTAAAATGGACGACGGTAGAATTGAAGTAATTGAAGCTTATCGTGTTCAGCATTCACAACACAAATCTCCTTGTAAAGGTGGAATTCGTTTTAGTGATGAAGTGAATCAAGATGAAGTGATGGCGCTTGCCTCATTAATGACTTATAAATGTGCAATTGTAAATGTGCCATTTGGAGGAGGTAAGGGAGGAATTAAAATTAATCCCAAAAAGTACAGTGTTTATGAGTTAGAAAAAATTACTCGTAGATATACCAGTGAATTGGTTAAGAAAAATTTTATAGGACCTGGTATTGATGTTCCTGCACCAGATTATGGAACTGGTGAAAGAGAAATGGCTTGGATAGTAGATACCTATGCATCTTTAAAGCCAGGGGATATTGATGCAGCAGGTTGTGTTACCGGAAAACCAATTACTCAAGGTGGAGTAAGAGGAAGAAAAGAAGCTACTGGTTTAGGTGTTTTCTTTGGAATCCGTGAAGTGTGTAATATGCCAGAAGTAATGCAGAAATTAGGCCTCACTGTTGGGGTTGAAGGCAAAACTGTTGTAGTACAAGGTTTAGGTAATGTTGGATATCATAGTGCAAAATTTTTCAGAGAAAATGGTTCTAAAGTAATTTGTATTTCAGAACATGATGGGGCTGTTTTTAATGAAAATGGTTTGAATGAAGAAGAATTGTTTCAGCATAAAAAAACCACGGGTTCTATCTTAAATTTTCCTGGATCTACTAATTTGGCAAAGAGCAGTGATGCATTAGAATTGGCTTGTGATATTCTAATTCCAGCAGCTTTAGAAAATGTTATCAATGGCTCAAATGCCGATAAAATAAAAGCCAAAATTATTGGTGAAGCTGCAAATGGTCCTTTGACTCCAGAAGCTGATGATGTAATGGCATCAAAAGGAATTTTAGTTGTGCCAGATATGTATCTGAATGCTGGTGGCGTAACAGTGTCTTATTTTGAGTGGTTGAAAAATTTAAGCCATGTTCGTTATGGCAGAATGGAGAAGCGTTTTACTGAAAATATGAATACACATATTCTTAGCCAAATCGAAACCTTGACTGAACGAAAAGTAAGTGATGCAGAAAGAAAATTTATTTTGCATGGACCTGAAGAAGTAGATCTAGTTCATAGTGGTTTAGAAGAAACAATGATTACAGCTACCCGTGAAATCATGGATATCTGGCATAAGAATCCTTCTATTCCAGATATGAGAACTGCAGCTTATGTTTGTGCGATCAATAAAGTAGGTACATCTTATAATGAGCTTGGAATATTCCCATAACATTTTGTAGTATCATTCAAAATGCCATTGCAAACGCAGTGGCATTTTTTTTATTAATACATTGGCACTGCGTTAATATTTTCATACTGACCATTTGAAATGTGTAATCCCTTTGTAGTGTTGCCGTTGGTAATGATCAGATAGGGTACTTGTAATTGGATATTATATGTCAAAATTTGCTTTGCTACTGCATCATTAATAGGAGTACTCAGTTCCTTACATTCAACAATTAACCAAGGTATAGATTCTTTATATACTAGTACATCAAACCTTTTTCGCATTTCTCCTACTTTTATTTCTTTTTCAATTGCAATTAATGAAGCAGGATATTTTTTTTCTTTTATTAAGTAGTTGATAAAATTTTGTCGTACCCATTCTTCTGGTGTAAGACGGACCCATTGTTTTCGAATTGGATCAAAAATGAATTCTTTCTCGTTTTCTTCTTTAATTTCAGGCAGGTATGTTGGGTATTGAATATTCATTTAATGAGTTAGCTATTGTAAAAATGAGTACTTATTGGTATATTTACAAGTTAATCTATATTTAATAACTGAATTGATCGGTTCCATTTTATCATAAAACTGCATTTTTTAAAAATTAGTATATGAAAACGAAAGAAGAAATAGTAAGCAATTGGTTGCCAAGGTATACAGGCGAAAAACTAGAAAACTTTGGCAAATACATACTATTGACCAATTTCAGTAATTATGTTTACACATTTGCAAAATGGAATAAAGTAAAAGTAATTGGAGAAGACAGACCAATGCAATGTGCTACTGCAAACGGCATTACCATTATCAATTTCGGAATGGGTAGCCCAGGTGCTGCAACAATCATGGATTTATTGACAGCGATTGAACCAGAAGCTGTTTTGTTTTTGGGAAAATGCGGTGGATTGAAAAAGCGCAATAAGTTAGGTGATTTAATTTTGCCAATTGCTGCAATTAGGGGGGAAGGAACATCTAATGATTATTTCCCTGCCGAAGTGCCCGCAATGCCAGCATTTGCTTTGCAGAAAGCTATTTCAACCACTATTCGAATAAATAAAGTGGATTATTGGACTGGAACTGTTTATACTACCAATAGAAGGGTTTGGGAGCATGATGAAGCTTTTAAAGAATACCTCACAAAAGTTCGGGCTTATGCAATAGACATGGAAACAGCTACTATTTTTACTGTTGGTTTTTTCAATAAAATACCAACTGGCGCTTTATTGTTGGTAAGTGATCAACCAATGGTGCCAGATGGAGTTAAAACTGAAGCGAGCGATAAAAAAGTAACAGCTGAATTTGTAGATAGGCACTTGAAAATTGGAATAGACTCATTAAAACAGTTGATCAACAAAGGACTTACTGTACGTCATCTTCGATTCTAATCCTTCCACAGAAAAGGAAACAAAATATAGGCCAAAGCAATAATCATTAAGTCTAAACCTATCAACATTCCAATCATTTGCCACCAACCCAATTGAATGGCTGAAGAGAATGCCGCTGAACTGATTTTCATCAATAAAAGTAATTGCGGTATGATGATAGGGAAGCCCATAATAGCCATTAATGCTGCTTGCTGTTGGGCTTTTGCAGCTATGGCAGCTAAAAAAGTAAAAACCAGGCTCAAACTGATTCCTCCCAATAAACTAATGAGTAAAAATTCCCCCATTTTTGAAATTGGATTTCCCAACAAAAGGGTAAAAACTGCCAGGCTTAAAAGATTCATCAAAAGCATCAATATTGCATTGAAAGCCAATTTTGCAATCACAAAATGGGTAGGGCTTGCTATTGTATAGAAATACAACATTCTGCCTCTGTTCTCTTGTAAGAAACTTTTTGCAACAGCATTTATACAAACAAATAATTGTAGCACCCAAAATAGCCCGTTCCACACTTTTTCTTCAGGTTGGCCCATCGATAGATACACTACAAAAGTGGTAGAAGCTATGTACAATAAAACACCATAAAAACTATACTGCTGGCGAGTTTCCAGTAGTACATCTTTTTTAATTAATGCTAATATTGTGGTGCTATTTTTCATTGGCACATTTTCTACATCGAGGTTCGTAAGTTTCTTTTTCCCCTAATAATACTTGTCCTTCCTGGGAAGTTTTTCGGTAAGAGATATTGGCAATATTGCCACATTTCATACAAATGGCATGTAGTTTAGTAATATAATCTGCAATGGCCAATAAATGGGGCATTTGACCGAATGGTTTACCCAGATAATCCATATCTAAGCCCGCTACTATAACCCTGACCCCTCTTAATGCCAGTTTTTCGCAGACCTCCATAATTTCTGCATCAAAAAATTGGGCTTCATCTATGCCAACTACATCAACATCCTGCGCCATTAATAATATGGTTTGTGAATTATCGATGGGAGTGGATAAGATGGCATTAGAGTCGTGGCTAACTACTTTGTTTTCATCATATCTGACGTCAATAGCAGGTTTGAAAATTTCCACTTTCAGATTGGCTATTTTGGCCCGCTTTAACCGGCGAATCAATTCCTCCGTTTTGCCGCTAAACATGCTTCCGCATATTACTTCTATCCAGCCCCTTCTTTCACCCCACAAATTTGGTTCTATAAACATTGAACAAAATAAATTAATCAATTAAACGTTAGTAACTTTACGTCGAACGCATTACAATTACCCCCAAAAGTATTGCTTCCAATGGAAAGAGTTGGCACTTTAATCAATAAATTAAAAGAACAGTTCGATAAAAAGGCTGAATGTGAAACATTGGCTATAACGGCACAATTGCTCCTGTCTGAATTACAGTTCAAAAAAAACAATGATTTAACGAAAGGAAATGTGTCTATACAAATGCCTTCAGTGCATTTATCCCAGGCTAATGAGCATACCTATAGTAATACCAGCTCCAATGCAGCTTCAATATCATCAAATGAGCCTGAACAGGTAAAAATTGCATCAGGCTGGCTTTTTGAAGAACCGGTAGAAATTCCAACACTTGTCTTTCAACCGCATCACGAAGCTCCTTTAAATCAAGAACCCAAAATCGACCCAGTTAAGGAAATAACTCCCATCAATGAATTGTATCAGTTAAATCAAAGCCCTGATTTAAACGCTCATCTAAAGGAAGAGATCATTGAAGTGGCTTCTAAGTTAGAAGAAACACCAATAAGAGATTTAAGAAAAGCAATTAGCGTAAATGATAAATACCTTTTTGCACATGTACTATTCAGAGGCGATGAAAGTATGTACGATAGAAGTATCAAGACCATTAATAGTTTTAATATTTATCCTGAAGCTCAATATTGGATTCAAAGAGAATTGAAAGTTAAATTGAGTTGGGAAGAAGGAAATGAAACGGTTAAGTTATTTGATCAGTTAGTTAAGAGACGATTTTCCTGAATATACAATAGAAGCCTTGACGTAGCTCCTGATTTTGAATAAACATAGTTCTGAGCAATTTTACCAATTATTTTTCTTTTTGATTCATCATTCATTAACTCGTTGAATACTTCTTCGAGTTCAATCAAATTGGTTACACTAAACGCTCCTTCTGATTCTACCAGTTCAATTGCTTCTAAGTATTTATCATATTCAGGGCCAAATACAACTGGAACGCCATATACTGCGGCTTCTAATGTATTGTGAACGCCCTCGTCAATGAATCCTCCACCAATAAATGCGATAGTGGCATACCGATACAAAGCACTCAGCATGCCCATATTGTTTATGATTAGAGTTTGATATTCTTTTGTTGGCTGGTTTGTTTCGATTGCATTGGCGTAGTCGGAATATAAAATAGCATTAGGATAAAATCGAATACATTCATCGAGTCTTTCCTGTTCAATTTCATGTGGGGCAATAATGAATTGTATGTTTGGATGAGCAATTGCATAATGGTGTAAACATTTATCGTCCTCGGTCCATGTACTTCCAGCAACTATTACTTTTTTATTGTTGCAAAATTGCTCTACAATTTTGTTGGAACTATGTGCTTTTGCAATTTTGATGACCTGGTCAAATCTGGTATCGCCGGCTTCAAAAACATTTTTATCGAATCCTATTGATTGCAATAATTGTTTTGAATGTTGGTCTTGTACAAAAATTGAATTGAAAAAATGCAATAAGTTTTTATAGAAATCTCCATACCATCTAAAAAATAATTGATCTTCTCTAAAAATGGCAGATACCAATAAGACTGGTATGCGTTTTTCTTTCATTGTCTTCAAATAATGGTGCCAAAATTCATATTTTACAAAAATGGCTATTTGAGGTTTTACTATTGATATAAAATCAATAGCGTTTTTTTGGCTGTCCATGGGTAAGTAACAAACAAAATCAGCCACAGGATGGTTTTGCCTGACAGTAAATCCGGATGGCGAAAAAAAACTAACCAGGAAAAAATAGTTTGGATATGCTGTTTTCAATGATTCCAAAAGGGGCAAGCCTTGTTCGAATTCACCCAATGAAGAGCAGTGCATCCAAATTACTGGTCTAGACTCTTTTTTAAAGACCTGGCTGTATCTGCTCTTCCAATTTGCCCTTCCCTCAATCCATAATTGAGCCTTTTTGTTGAAAGGAGCAATACATCTAGCTGCAAATGGGTAAAGCAGGATAAATAATTGGTAGAATAGCTTCATTCAATACAAAGTTATGGGTATATTCTTTGTCTACCCTTTTTATGCTAATTTTGCAGATCTAAAGTATTATATATATGCGACCAATTCAAATGGTTGACACCAAATCTCAATACCAACATATTAAAGCCGAAGTAGACAGTGCCATTCATGATGTTTTGGATACAGCTGCATATATCAATGGTAAGCCTGTTCAAGATTTTGCCGCCGCTCTTTCCCAATATTTACAAGTAAAACATACTATCCCTTGCGCCAATGGAACGGATGCATTGCAAATAGCAATGATGGCTTTAGGACTTGAACCTGGTGATGAAGTGATTACGCCTTCATTTACTTATATAGCTACTACCGAAGTAGTTGCTTTATTAAAGTTAACACCAGTATTTGTTGAAGTAGATCCAAAGACTTTCTGTATCGATCCTGAGTCGGTAAGAAAAGCAATCACTTCCAAAACAAAAGCGATCGTGCCTGTTCACCTGTATGGCCATGCTGCTCCGATGGAAGAAATTATGCAAATAGCAAAGGAATTTAATTTATTTGTTATCGAAGACAATGCCCAGGCAATTGGATGTGATTATACCTTTTCGGATGGCACTGTGAAAAAAGCAGGAACAATCGGAACCATCGGGGCAACGTCTTTTTATCCTTCTAAAAATCTAGGAGCTTACGGAGATGGCGGTGCTATTTTTACCAATGATGATTCATTGGCAGCTAAAATGAAAATGATTGCTAATCACGGACAACAGAAAAGATATTATCATGAAGTTGTTGGTTGCAATTCCAGACTTGATTCCATTCAAGCCGCTGTATTAAATGTTAAACTAACTCATCTTGATCGGTATAATAAAGCCAGACAATCGGTAGCTGCTTTTTATAATTCTGCATTTGCTAATCATCCAAATATCGTAACTCCATTTGTTGCGGATTATAGTACACATGTATATCATCAATATACTTTGCAAATTAAAAATGCAGATCGTGATGCATTGAGCGAATACCTTGCTCAGCATAAAATCCCTTCAATGATATACTATCCGGTTCCAGGACATAAACAAGATATGTTTGCATCATTCGGATTGCCACAAATCAATTTGCCTGTTACCGATGAATTGACAGATTGTGTAATTTCATTACCAGTTCATACAGAAATGGAACAGGATCAATTACAGTTCATTACTCAACATGTTTTAAATTATTTAAATCAATAAACGATGAAAATTGCAGTAGTAGGTACAGGCTATGTAGGACTTGTTACAGGAACATGTTTTTCTGAAACAGGTAATAAAGTTACTTGTATCGATATCGATCAAAACAAGGTAAATAAATTATCCAATGGAGAAATTACCATTTACGAGCCTGGGTTAGAAAAAATATTCTTAAGAAATTTGAAAGAAGGCAGATTGGTATTTACCACTAATCTTGCAGAAGGGGTAAAAGATGCAGAGATTATTTTCCTTGCATTGCCAACACCTCCAGGAGAAGGCGGAGCTGCGGATTTAAAATATATTCTGGGAGTAGCCAAAGACCTTGGCCATATACTTAAAGATTATAAAGTAATTGTTGATAAAAGTACTGTGCCAGTGGGAACTGCCGAAAAAGTGCAAGCTGCCATTGCTCAAAACTTTAAAGGAGCATTTGATGTGGTGAGTAATCCGGAATTTTTGCGAGAAGGGGTAGCAGTGGATGATTTTATGAAGCCTGATAGAGTAGTAGTTGGAACAAGATCTGATCGTGCAAAAAAACTGATGTCTGATTTATATGCTCCATTTGTACGTCAAGGGAATCCGGTAATTTTTATGGATGAGAAGTCAGCAGAATTAACCAAGTATGCCGCCAACTCTTTTTTAGCAGCAAAAATTTCATTCATGAATGAAATTGCTCAGTTGTGTGAAAGAGTAGGAGCAGATGTAGACATGGTAAGGAGAGGAATTGGAAGTGATGAAAGAATTGGTAAACGTTTTCTTTTTCCTGGAATAGGATATGGTGGAAGTTGTTTCCCTAAAGATGTACAAGCTTTGATCATGTCTTCTGATGAAGTAAACTATGATTTTAAAATATTGAAAGCGGTAGAAGCAGTCAATGAAAAGCAAAAACTACATCTAATGCCTAAAATAGAGCAATATTTTAAAGGCAGTTTAAAAGGCAAACATTTTGCACTTTGGGGATTGGCTTTCAAACCCAATACAGATGATATTAGAGAAGCGCCAGCCTTGTATTTAATCGATGCGTTAACCGCTGCAGGCGCCACTGTTTCTGCATTTGATCCTGAAGCAATGCCTAATGTAAAAGCAACAATTGGCGATAAAGTAACTTATGCAAATAGTCAATACGAATGTTTAGAAGGAGCAGACGCTTTGGTTATTGCAACAGAATGGAGTGAGTTTAGAACACCTGATTTTGAACGTATAAGTGCTACCTTAAAAAACAAGGCCATTTTTGATGGTCGTAATTTATTCGAAGTAAAATTCATTACAGATATGGGTTATCATTACGAAAGTGTTGGTAGACCTTAAAAAAAACAGCTATGTCTCAAAAACGTATACTCATTACTGGAGCAGCAGGGTTTTTAGGTTCTCATTTATGTGATCGCTTTATCAAAGAAGGTTATCATGTAATTGCAATGGACAATTTGATCACTGGAGATCTAAGAAACATAGAGCATTTATTCAAACTACCCGATTTTGAATTTTACCATCATGATGTGTCAAAGTTCATACATGTGCCTGGTGAGTTGGATTATATTCTACATTTCGCTTCTCCAGCCAGCCCAATTGATTATTTAAAGATCCCTATACAAACGTTGAAAGTTGGAGCATTAGGAACGCATAATTGTTTGGGATTAGCAAAAGCAAAAAATGCAAGAATGCTGGTTGCTTCTACCAGTGAAGTATATGGAGATCCAATGGTTCATCCTCAAACTGAAGAATATTGGGGGAATGTTAACCCTGTTGGTCCAAGAGGTGTTTATGATGAAGCCAAAAGATTCATGGAATCTATTACAAGAGCTTATTATACATTCCATGGTGTTGAAACGAGAATTATTCGCATATTCAATACCTATGGCCCTAGAATGCGATTGAATGATGGTAGAGCTTTACCTGCTTTTATTGGCCAAGCACTTAGAGGAGAAGATCTTACTGTTTTTGGAGATGGAAGTCAAACAAGGAGTTTTTGTTATGTAGATGATTTGGTGGAAGGGATTTATCGATTGTTGATGAGTGATTATACAATGCCAGTTAATATTGGAAACCCCAATGAAATTACATTGAAAGATTTTGCAGAAGAAGTATTGAAATTAACAGGCTCGTCGGTAAAAATAATTTACAAGCCTTTGCCTGTTGATGATCCAAAACAAAGAAAACCAGATATTACCAAAGCCAGGGAATTATTAGGTTGGGAGCCAAAAATTGACCGTGCCGAAGGATTGAAAAAGACCTACGATTATTTTAAGTCTTTGCCTAAAGAAGAATGGTCTAAGCAGCCCAAAGAATTTAGTTCTAATAAATAAGTTTACAATGAAGCCGCTTGTTATTGTCACCGGAAAAAATGGTCAATTAGGTTGGGAACTGCAAGAATTGGCTGCTTCATTAGAAAACGAGTATCATTTTATTTTTACAGATAGGGAATTATTAGATTTATCTAACCCTTCAACCATTGCGCCATTTTTCGAACAATTTCAACCTAATTATTTTATCAATTGTGCTGCATACACTGCAGTTGATAAAGCAGAGTCTGAGAAAGAATTGGCTTTGACTATTAATGGCTTCGCAGTTGGGGAAATTGCGAAATGTTGTGAAAAGCACCATTGTAAATTAATTACTATTTCAACAGATTATGTATTTGATGGCAAAGGGAAATCACCCTACCAAACAGATACTGCTACTGATCCAGTAAATTATTATGGTTATTCAAAATCAGTAGGTGAGGAGCTGGCACAACAACATAATCCTTCATCAATTGTTATCAGAACTTCCTGGGTATACAGTGAACATGGAAATAATTTTGTGAAGACCATGTTGCGTTTGATGAAGGAAAAGCCAGATCTAAAAATTGTTAATGATCAAATTGGTTGTCCAACTTATGCGGCTGATTTAGCAAAAGCAATTATGAGTATTCTCGATGAAGATCAAAATGATAACCAGCATCAAGGTATTTATCATTATAGCAATACAGGAATAATTTCCTGGTTTGATTTTGCTGTTGCAATTAAAAGATTGGCAGACCATCCAACAGCACTTTATCCAATCACTACTGCTGAATTTCCAACCCCAGCAAAGAGGCCTGCTTATTCTGTAATGGATACTTCCAAAATTGCAAAGGATTTCGGAATCAGTTTGAATTATTGGGAGGAAAGCTTAAAAGCTTTTTTTCATAAAGTGTATTTGTAAAAAAAAGCATGACTTCTTCAAATGAAAAAATCATGCTTGAATATCAACTTCATGTTGAGATGCTATTTCTTTAATCGCTTGAAAACATATCTAGTAACAAATATTCCATTTCCATCTTTTTCGCCAGCATCGCTTTCAACTGCACTAGTTACAAACGCAAGATCCCAGCCATCTTCTGACATTGCTTCAAGTTTAGATGCTACAACCGCATCGTTTGCTACAATGTTTTGAAATCGAATACCTCCCAAATTAAAAAAGTTTAAAAGCTTGGTTTCGTCAAATCCTTTTACACGGATATCTCCACGATCAGATGCATTTCTTGAATTATCATCTTCTGATCTTGTAGTAGTAAATTCTTTGTAATCTCTTGTTTCATTTGGAGAAGTCATTCTTGATCTTCCAAGGCCATTCGGTACAATAGATTCTACTGTAGTGATAATTTTAAATTCATATTTCTGTGCTAAACAGGCTGAACTTGCTAACAAGAATGCTAACAAAACTGAAAGGGTCTTTTTCATAATTTTTTATTTAAATTTATTGATTTTAAATAAAAAGTAGTTCACTTTTTGAAAGAATTTTTATAGCTCAGTTTTTTTTTCTCCTTTTTCTTATGCCCTTTGTTCCCAAGATGATTTTTGTATTTTTCGTCTTTACTATCTCTGATTGATTCTTGCTTTGGCCCCCTTCCGTAACTGAATCCGGCATATTTATTTCGGTACATGTCTCCATCTTTATATGGTGTAGGGCGGTTGATTACTACTTTATACCTATGGTATGGGTCAAACCCACTATACTTATATGGCAATGAGTTAGCAAAAACCCATTGATTTTTATTTAAGTAAACATATTGTCTTTTGGGTACATTATAATAAGCATCTATATCGGGGAAATAATAATAATCAACATGATCGTAACCTGTGGGTCCCCATGCAGGTTGGCTGCCGATATTAATATTAATTCCTATTTGGGCTGGAGCAGAAATGTTGAAAGCAATATTAGATGCGAGTATTAAAAGAATCAAGATTTTTTTCATTTAATTATTTTTATGTTATAACTAATGAAGAGAAAACCATGCCGCAGATTAAAATGTAGCAATTTTATAATTGCAAAAAAGTAAAGTATAAGTTAAAAGGAAGTTTAAGCAATTGCCTGTCTTTATTGCCAAAATTGTCATGATTAAAGTTTACTACTTATTTTTTTTCTGATTAATAATGTATTTTATCAATTCAATACAAATAAGTCCGCATGCAGTAACTAATAATATGGTGGCCATTGCTTTCCAATCTAAATAACTCGTTTTTAAAATTGTTTGTAGAAAAGGAACATAGATAATGGCCAACTGAAGAATGACAGTTCCTGGAATTGCAGCCCACATTAGCTTATTCGTAAATACATGTTTAGATAAAATGGAATTTGAGACAGAACGAACAGAAAGTGCATTTCCCAATTGAACAAAGCAAAGTGTTGAAAATACCATTGATTGTTGTTGCTGTATATTATATCCCTCTTTGATTGCCCACCATTGAATGAATAAGGATGAACCTCCAATAATAATACCAGTAAACAAAATCTTTGTTACAAGCCCTCCTGCAAATAAATTTTCTTTGGGTGGGCGTGGCGGCCTGTTCATAATGTCTTTTTCAGCTTCTTCTGCAACAAGTGCTAAACCTGGAAGACCATCCGTTACCAAATTTATCCAAAGTATATGGATAGGTAATAATGGTATTGCAAAACCTACAATAGGCGCTACGAAAATTGTCAGTATCTCTCCTAAATTGCAGGAGAGTACGTACAGTACAAACTTTTTGATATTATCATAAATCTTTCTGCCTTCTCTTACTGCGTTAACAATTGTGGCAAAATTATCATTTAGTAAAATCATGTCTGCAGCTTCTTTCGAAACATCCGTTCCTGTAATGCCCATCGCAATGCCAATATTTGATTGTTTTAAAGAAGGAGCGTCATTTACTCCATCACCAGTCATGGCTACAAACTCACCATTGGCCTGCAAAGCTTTCACAATTGCTAATTTTTGCTCTGGTGATACCCGAGCGTAAACGGAAGTAATCTTTACAATCTTTTTTAGTTCTTCAATGGATAAACTTGTGAGGTCAGTTCCTGTTATAGCTCCTTCATACTCTGGCTCAATTATACCCAATCGTTCTGCAATTGCGATTGCAGTAAGTGACTGATCGCCAGTGATCATTACCGTTTTAATGCCTGCAGTTTTACATTCTTTAATAGCTGATATGACCTCTTCCCTTGGTGGATCAATCATTGCAACAATGCCTAAAAATTCCAAAGCTGATTCATCAGCTATTTTTATTTCACCAGGATCATTTTCAAATATTTTAAAGCCAAAAAATAAAACCCTTAAACCCTTAGCCGCCCATTCTTTATTTGTATCAAGCCATTGCGGTAACTGTTCTTTATGCTTTACGGCAAACACTTCTGCCATCTTTATTGGAGCTCCTTTTACAAATAGTATCCATTTGTCTGCATGTTTATGCAGTGTACTCATTCTCATTCGTTCTGAATCAAAGGGCAATTTAGATATCAACGGAAACTCCTTAACAGTTAATTCTTTTGATTGGCCATCTTTTAAAGCGTAATCTATCAATGCAGTTTCAGTTGAGTCTCATATTAAACCTTCATTGGAAAAACGTACTTCATTATTCATCATCATGGCCTCCATCAATAGTTTTTTTTTCCGGAGCAGCCTGAATCTTTTCAACTGTCATCACATTTTGAGTAAGTGTTCCTGTTTTATCACTGCATATATAGGTCACCGAACCCAGCGTTTCTACAGCAGGCAATTTTCTCATTAAGGCTTTTTGCTTTACCATTCGGCTAGCACCTCTTGCCAAAGCAATTGTAATTACCGCAGGTAATGCTTCGGGCAAAGCTGCAACTGCTAAAGAAAGTGCAGTGAGAAACATTTGAAAAGCAGGAACTCCACGCCATAATCCTTCAGCAAAAACGGCCAGGCATATAAGTACTACTATTAAGGCCAATTGTTTACTAAATACGGCCAATCTTTTTTGAAGTGGCGTTTTTTGAGATGGCAGTTTGAGCAGGCCTGCAATCTTTCCTAATTCTGTATTCATTCCAATTGCAGTTACAACTGCTTTTGCAGATCCA
Organism: Sphingobacterium thalpophilum; assembly: GCA_943372285.1. Classification (GTDB taxonomy): domain Bacteria; phylum Bacteroidota; class Bacteroidia; order Chitinophagales; family Chitinophagaceae; genus Sediminibacterium. The sequence goes on from CALRYA010000005.1 coordinate 168,339, forward strand.
TTGCTAACATGGGTTCCTTTAAAAACCATATTAAGCTGGTCACCTGGAACCAGATTTGGCTGGCTAATGACATCTGTAATTTTTTCAACTGTATTGCTTTCTCCTGTTAAGGATGCTTCATCTGTTTTAAAAGAATGAGTCGTTATTAATCTGCCATCTGCTGGTATAATATCTCCTGCTTCTAGCAATATAATATCTCCTGCAACCAGTTTATCTGATTCGGTTTTTACAGGATTATTATCAATTAGCACCATGGCAAATTGTGGTGCCATCTTCTGTAATAATTGGATTGATTTTTCTGCATTATACTCCTGAGAAAACCCCATCCATGCATTTCCTATAATAATCGCAAGAATAACAAAAGCATCTGTCCGCTCGCCTGAAACAAATGAAATTACTGCAGCAATAATTAAAATAATTATCATTACATCTGTAAACTGAGCTAGTAGGATTAACCATTTGCTTTTTTGTTTAGTTTCAGTTAAAGCATTTGCTCCAAATTCTTTTTTGTCGCGATTCAATGTCTGCTTCACTCAAGCCAGCAACGGATGTTTTAAAATGCGCTAAAACTTTTTTTGTACTTGATTGGTAATGGGGATCCATTATAATAGAAATTGCAAGTACCTATTTGAAGTGCTTGATTTCATTTGAAGTTGATGTATTTACTCCAATTGGCTGTTACATTATTACCGATTATGCTTGTATTATTTCAATTACTCGCTTACGCGAATGAATTCGCGACGCTCTAAAATGGTGAAGGGTCGGATTACCTTCGGTGATCCTCCCCGCATTGCATTACCCAAACTCCCTTCGTTGCCTTCGGCAACTTGGCGTTTTCATTTACTCGCTTACGCGAATGAATTCGCGACGTTCGTAAATGAAAACGCCACTCGCTATGCGAGTGGCGTTTGTTGCCCGACCAGGATTCGAACCTAGACATACTGAACCAAAATCAGTTGTACTACCCTTATACTATCAGGCAATCCTTCCATTTCTTTCGGAATGGGCTGCAAAAATAAGGTTCGGGAGCAATTATGCCAAATTTTTTAAATAGAAGTTCTTCCAATAATCTAATAACCAACAACTTAATAATCTAAATAGCCAATAACGAATAACCAATAACTATCAACTATTACACCCTATCCTCCCTTTCTTTCAGTTCCTTAATTTTATCCAAAGCCCCCGCCACCACATCACACATAATGGTATACAAGGCCCCGGGCTTATAATTGGCATAAATATGTTCTAAAGCAAGGTTTTCATTGGCAATGACTGTTTGAGGCAGATTGGGGTTTACCGAATTGACTCCTTCTTGCAATAATGCGATAATTTCCTCAGCAGTTCTGCCGCGCAAATTTTTATCGCAGCGAATAATGATTTCATCAAAATATTTAGCAGAAATCGATCCGAGTTCCCTTATATCTTCATCTCTTCGATCGCCCGTACCACTGATTACCCCAACTTTATAGGGGTAGTCTAATTTATTGACAAAATCGCCCAGTAATCTTAATCCATGCGGATTATGGGCAAAATCAGCCAAAAATGTAAAATGTTTAAAATGAAAGAAATTCAATCTGCCAGGCGTGGTATTGCTGCTGGAAATAAAGGTCTGTAAACCACTTCTGATATCTTCTATGGTAATGCTTTTGAATAAATAGGTAGCCATCACACTCGGCAAACAATTCGCAATATTGTGAACCGCTTTTCCTTCGAAAGTGAGTGGAATATCTTTTACATTCATCACCCGAATTTTCCAGGTACCTTTTAAAATACTCACAAATCCATTTTCATAAACGGTTGCTAATCCTCCAGCTTTGCAATGACTTTGAATCCTTGGATTGTTTTCGTCCATACTAAATAAAGCGATATTGCATTTAAGGTCTTTCTTCATGGCGTACACCAGGTCATCATCTGCATTCAATACTGCATAGCCATGCGTAAAAACAGTTTCAGGAACAACCGCTTTAACCCTGGCCATTTGTTCTACACTATTGATTCCACCTAAACCAATATGGTCTTCAGCAACATTGGTAACAATGGCTACATCACAAAATTGAAAAGCCAATCCATTTTTTAAGATCCCACCTCTTGCACATTCCAAAACAGCAAAATCAACAGTAGGATCTTTTAAAACAAACTGAGATGAAAGCGGTCCGGTACAATCTCCTTTCATCAATAACTGATTTTGAATGTATACCCCATCGCTTGTTGTATAACCTACTTTTTTTCCAGCACTTTTCGAAATATGAGCAGTTAATCGCGTTGTAGTGGTTTTTCCATTGGTTCCAGTAATGGCAATAATAGGAATACGACCATTGCTTCTATCCGGGAAAAGCATGTCTATCACTGGTTCTGCAACATTGCGGGGTAAACCTTCTGCAGGTTCTATATGCATTCTAAAACCTGGTGCTGCATTTACTTCTAATATGGCTCCACCGTTTTCATTAACTGGAGTATGTAAATCTTCGGCCATAATATCAATACCACAAATATCCAATCCAATGATTTTTGCAATGCGTTCGCACATGACCACATTGGCAGGATGCACTTCATCTGTAATATCCGTTGAAGTTCCTCCAGTAGAAAGATTGGCCGTTGTTTTTAACAAGACCAATTCCCCTCTCGCAGGAATCGTATCCAAACTATAGCCTTTATCTTCCAGCATTTTCATAGTACTTCCATCAACAGTAATTTGTGTAAGTACTTTTTCGTGTCCATATCCACGGCGAGGATCCTTATTGGTCTCATCAATTAACCATTGAATGGAATTTACTCCATCACCAACAACCGATGCAGGCGTGCGAAGTGCCGCACAAATAAATTTATAATTGATTACTAAAATTCTAAAATCGAAACCAGTAATAAATCTTTCTACAATTACTGAACGGCCGTAAACTTTTGCAGCTTCAAATGCTTTGAGGGCTTGTTCCCAATTGACAATATTGGTAGTATTGCCTTTGCCATGATTGCCATCGATGGGTTTAATTACCAACGGGTAACCAAATTTATCCACCGCTTCTTGTAAGCCAATTTCAGTTCTTACAACAGTTCCCCTTGGAACTGGAATTTCAGCAGCTTCTAATAAATTTTTGGTTTCCTCTTTATCACATGCAATATCTACGGCAATATTTCCTGTTGTAGATGCAATAGTTGCCCTGATTCTTTTTTGATGGATTCCATATCCTAATTGAACCAAACTGTGTTTATTTAATCGAAGATGGGGGATGCCTCTTTTAGCAGCTTCATCAACTATACAGCCAGTGGAAGGTCCAAGGCGAGTGTCTTCTCTTATTTCACGAAGACTTTGAATATCATCCGTTAAATCATATGGAGTATTGCTTGCAAGCGCTTCGGTAATTCTAACGGCTGCTTTCCCTGCATAAACACCTGCATCTTCTTCTATATAACTGAATACAACAAAATATTTTCCTGGTTCTCCTGTGCCCCTTGTTCTGCCAAAACCGGTATCCATACCTGCGAGGGTCTGAAGTTCAAGTGCTATATGCTCAATAACATGCCCCATCCAAGTGCCTTCTTCCACTCTTTGAAAAAATCCACCTGGTGTACCAACACTGCAACGGTGCGAAAACATGGAAGGAAATAAAGCTTTTAATCGGTCTAAGAACCCATCGATCGTATTGGTAGGACGCTGCTCCATTTCTTGTAAATCCAATTTCATCTGAATGAGCTTGGTTCTGCGAATACTCCAATAATTAGGGCCTCTCAGTATTTTGGTTTCTTCAATTTTCATAAAAGTTGATGGTTATTTGAGCATTTCATTTGTACACAATTAATACACTTTGTGTAGGAGGATGAATATATCATTTTTTTTGGGATTGATGGGCAATTCAAAAGGCTTATTTTTGTTTTGTATCGAATTTATAAGCATGAGTGTTCCAAAAGGAAAATTATTGGCCATTGGTGGCGCCGAAGACAAAGGCACGGACCTAGAAAAAGGGGAAGTGTTTCGAAATAATCTGAATTTTTTCGAGTTAGGTATTTTAAGAAGAATAGTGGAGGAGTCTGGCGGACCACAGGCTTGTATCGAAGTGGTTACAACAGCATCTACCATACCTTATGAAGTGGGAGAAAACTATTTAGATGCTTTTGGTAAAATTGGCTGTACCGATGTTGGGGTAATTCATATCCGAAATAGAGAAGATGCTCAAAAGCAGGAATACATCGATCGAATTGCAAAATGTGATGCAGTAATGTTTAGTGGCGGTAATCAGTTAAGGCTGACAGCCATTTTTGGTGGTACTCGGTTTTTGAAAATCATTCTTGATCGGTATGAGAAAGAAAATTTTGTGATAGCTGGAACATCGGCTGGAGCAATGGCCATGAGTAATACCATGATTTACGAAGGCAATGCTACACGTGCACATTTAAAAGGAGAAGTAAAAATTACTACTGGTTTAGGCTTTATGGATAATGTGATCTTTGATTCTCATTTTGAAAAGCGTGGTCGTTTTGCCCGTTTGGCACAAGCTGTATCGGCCAATCCTTCCTGTATTGGCATTGGTTTAGGAGAAGATACTGGTATGTTGATTAAGAATGGCAATCAAATGGAAGCTATCGGAAGTGGGTTGGTAATTATTGTAGACGGACATGATATCAAACATAGTAATATGGCGGATATACCCGAAGGCAATCCCCTCAGTATAGAAAATTTAAAAGTTCATTTCTGTGCAAAAGGAAATGGATACTTGGTGAACGAAAGAACTTTTGTAGAATTGATGGGAACAGCTACTACACCTGTTATGACGGACATTTACTAGAGATATGAGATAGAAGATAAGAGATACAGAATTTAGAGTTATAAATTAAGAGATAAGAATTAAAATATGTCTGGAAAATTAATTTTGTTTGCCGTTTTTATTGCCTCGATGTTCTTGATGGCATTTAATTATACCAAGAAAAGGAAAGTGATTTTTTTTGGAGATTCTATCACTCAAATAGGAGCTGGGCCTGGTGGATATATTCGATTAATGGAAACGACTTTGCAAAAAGAAGGGCTTTCCGATCAATATGAATTTATTGGTGCTGGCATTAGTGGAAATAAAGTGACCGATTTGTATTTGCGTTTAGAAGAAGACGTGCTGAAGCAAAATCCTGAAATAGTAGTCATTTATATCGGCATCAATGATATCTGGCACAAACGACTCAATGGTTCAGGAACTGAATTTGTAAAATATGCTCAATTCTATGAAGCCATTGTAAAAAAATTCCAAGCTGCTGGTATTAAAATTATTGTATGTACTCCTTCTGTAATTGGTGAAAGAAAGGACATGTCCAATGAACAAGATGGCGAATTAAATATGTACAGCAATTGGTTGCGTTATTATGCAAAAACAAATCAGATTCCCTGCGTAGATTTACGCACCTCTTTTGTCAATTATTTAATGGCCAATAACCCTAATAATGAAGAAAAAGGGTTCTTAACCAACGATCGTGTTCATCTTAATGCAGCAGGCAACCAATTTGTTGCAGATGAAATCTGGAAAGTTTTGAAGCAGGTGAAATAAGTTGTTTTGGATTAATTTACAATTACTAAATAATAATTCTTTTTTCCTTTTTGTATAAGGATGTATTTGTTCTGCAACAAATCTGTTGATTCGATAGTTGTTCTCTCAGCAGAAATCTTTGTTTTATTAATTGCAATTCCACCTGCTTGTAACATTTTTTTCGCTTCACCTTTGCTAGGAAAAATAGCTGTGTCAGTTAAAAAATTGATGATATCATAACCGCCTGCGAGCGTAGAACGTTGAATTGTAGCGGTTGGAACTCCATCCATAACCTGTAATAACTGTTTTTCATTTAAGCTATTCAATACATCGGTAGCTGCATTTCCAAATAATATTTCTGATGCTTTTACTGCAAATGCATAGTCTTCTCTGCTATGCACAAAGCAAGTAATTTCTTCAGCTAGTTTTTTTTGTAATACCCTTTCGTGAGGAGCAGTTTGATGTGCGGCAATCAACAATTCTATTTCCTGTTTAGGTAATAGTGTAAATATTTTAATCCATTTAGTTGCATCTTCATCACTGGAATTCAACCAAAATTGATAGAACTGATAAGGTGATGTTTTTTCTGGATCCAGCCAAACATTTCCTTTTTCCGTTTTGCCGAATTTTCCGCCATCTGCTTTCGTAATTAACGGGCATGTAAATGCAAAAGCTTCTCCGCCTGTTTTTCTACGAATGAGTTCTGTGCCAGTTACAATATTGCCCCACTGATCACTTCCACCCATTTGTAATTTGCAATTTTTATTCTGGTAGAGCCAATAAAAATCATAGCCCTGCACCAACTGGTAAGTGAACTCTGTAAAACTCATTCCGGTTTCTCCTTCCAATCTTTTTTTCACACTGTCTTTACTCATCATGTAATTCACCGTAATGTGTTTACCAACATCACGAATGAAATTCAAGAAACTAAAATCTTTAAACCAGTCATAGTTATTCACCATTTCTGCCTTATTGATTTTATCGCCCTTGAAATCTAAAAATTTAGACAATTGCTTTCGAACACCTTCCTGGTTGAATTGCAACACTTCTTCGCTCAATAAATTTCTTTCTTCGCTTTTGCCACTTGGGTCGCCAACCATACCAGTAGCTCCACCAACCAATGCATAAGGTTTGTGACCAGCATTCTGTAAATGGACCAATAATAAAATGGGAACCAAGCTTCCAATATGCAGGCTGTCAGATGTTGGGTCAAACCCAATATAACCCGATACCATTTCTTTCTCTAATAATGCTTCTGTGCCAGGCATGATATCCTGAATCATACCCCTCCATGATAATTCTGCTACTAAACTCATTCATCAACAATTTGTGCAAATGTACAAAAGATGATGTCATTGCTGCAATGCCTTAGTTTTGCTAAAAATCGAAAGATTATGCGGAAAGTTGGAGATGGAACCAGGGCATTGAATTTTTTTATCGACACGGTATTAATAACCATATTGGCTATGCTTTTGCGCAGGTGGTGGAATTTTTATGTGATGTATTGGGGCTATCCTCCCGTTAATTTCGGTTGGTTTTTCTTTGGAACAACTTGGGTTTACTACTTTTTATTTGAATCGATTTTTGCAAAATCTCCAGCTAAATGGTTGACCCAAACCAAAGTGGTGACCCTTTCGGATGGTAAGCCTTCATTCCTGATTATTTGCTGGCGGTCTTTACTACGTATTACCGTGATTGATTTATTCTTCGGCCCTTTTTTAGATGGTCCTTTACATGATTATGCCAGTAAAACCAAGGTAGTTGAAGGTTAAGGGCATTCATTTCCTAAATCGAAACTACTCGGGTGATTGATTGTTATACATTTGCGCTTCAGCAAGTAGCAAGCATTTATATGGCAAAGATTGGCATTAATATAGCAACAGGAAGCCTTCAACAGGCTGAAATGATTGTTGGCATTGATTTAGGCACTACCAATAGTTTGGTGGCTATAATTCATCCAGACAGCAAACAACCCACTGCATTAAAAGAATTCAATACCAGCAGCTTGGTTCCAAGTGTGGTACATTTTGATGCGATGGGCAATGCAGAAGTGGGAGAATTGGCTAAAAATTACCTGGAATCCGATCCGGCAAATACCATTTTTTCTGCCAAAAGATTAATGGGCAAAAGTTTCAATGATTTAAAAGCAAATGCGGATTTCTTTACTTACAAAGTAATAGATGACGATGCAGACAGATTGGTTAAAGTGCAGGTTGGCAATCAATTTTATTCTCCAATCGAGTTGTCTTCTTTTATTTTAAAGGAATTGAAAACCAGAGCCGAACATATTTTAAAAACACCAGTATCTAAAGCGGTGATTACAGTGCCGGCTTATTTTAATGATGCTCAAAGACAGGCTACCAGAGATGCCGGAAAGTTGGCAGGATTAGATGTATTGCGAATTGTCAACGAACCTACCGCAGCAAGTTTAGCATATGGAATTGGCTTGAATAAAGGCGAAGAAAAAACAATTGCGGTATACGATTTAGGAGGGGGTACTTTTGATATTTCTATTTTAAAAATTGCTGGTGGAATTTTTGAAGTCTTGAGCACCAATGGCGATACATATTTGGGTGGAGATGATTTAGACAGAGCCATCATGGAATATTGGTTGAATCAAATCGGAATCCCCTTTCATGAAATCAATAATGATAAATCTGCTTTGCAATCATTGCGATTGTTGGCAGAAGAAGCCAAAAAAACATTGAGTTCAAACAGTATATTTGAAGGAGTTTGGAATGAGTATAGCGTAACGATTACTATAGATCAGTTCAATTCAATCATTACTCCATTAATCAATAGAACCATTGATTCTTGCTCCAAAGCCTTGTCAGATGCGGGTTTGAAAGTAGAACAAATTGATAGTGTGATAATGGTTGGCGGAAGTACCAGAGTTCCTTTAGTAAAGAATTCGATCGGTGAATTTTTTAAACAAGCGGTGAATGATTCGGTAAATCCGGATGAAGTTGTTGCGCTTGGGGCAGCCATTCAAGCGGATATTTTAGCTGGTAATAACAAAGATTTTTTATTGCTGGATATTACTCCATTGAGTTTAGGTATTGAAACCATGGGAGGATTGATGGATGTATTGATTCCACGCAATGCTAAAATTCCCAATAAAGCCGGAAGACAATATACTACGCAGAAAGATGGACAAGGATCAATGCGTATTTCAGTATTTCAAGGGGAAAGAGATTTAGTGCAGCACAATCGCAAACTAGCTGAATTTAATTTTACTGGTATACCAGGAATGCCTGCAGGAATACCCAAGGTAGAAGTAAGTTTCTTAATTAATGCAGATGGCATTTTATCAGTTACTGCAAAAGAATTGCGCAGTGGGGTAGAGCAAAGCATTGAAGTAAAACCACAATACGGATTAACCGATGAGGAAGTAGAAGCAATGTTGATGGATAGTATCACAAATGCGAAAGAAGATATGGTAACGCGTGCTTTAGTAGAAGCCAGAACGGAAGGTGAGCAAATATTATCTGTAACAGAAAAATTCATTGCAAAAAATACTTCCTTACTTACAAAAGAAGAATTAATTGCCACTGCTTCTGCCATGCAAAATCTGCAAATGGCGCTTACTATGGATGATAAAAATTTGATTCAAACTAAAATTGAAGAGCTCAACGAAATCAGTAGACCATTTGCTGAAAGAGCTATGGATGCCGCTGTGAGCGGGGCTTTGAAAGGGAAGCAGGTTTAAATCTTTTGCTGAAGCTATTAATAATTTCTCCTTGTGAAGTTTCCAAATCTTCACTACTGCTTCTTGCCTACAATTTTTTTCATTCGGCTGCAATGAAATAACTCGCCCCGATAAATCGGGGCTCAAACAAATTTCATTGCTAACGCCTCATTCAAAAATTGCTTTACGGCAATTAGCAGAGGCTTGATTTGAAATACTTCCCAAGGAGATCCTACTTATATTTAATTTGAAATCTTTGCTGCCGCTTCTTGCCTGCAATTTTTTTCATTCGGCTGCAATGAAATAACTCGCCCCAATAAATCGGGGCTCAAACAAATTTTATTGTTTAGCTAACGAAAGATTCCGCTGCACGTATTTTCCGAGGATATCGAACTCAATATTTACTATCGAGCCAGCAATCACATTTTGAATACTTGTGTGTTCAAATGTAAAAGGAATGATCGCCACTTTAAAACTGCTATTGGTAACGGCAAAACAAGTTAAACTGGTACCATTTACTGCAATGGATCCTTTCTCAATTACTAAATGGGCAAATTCAGTGGGGAATTCAAATTCAAACTCCCAGCTACCATTTTTATCTATCCTTTCAGTACAAATTGCAGTGCAATCAACATGTCCCTGAACGATATGTCCATCCAGCCGGCCATTCATTTGCATACAGCGTTCTAAATTAATAGTCGAGCCAATTTTCCAGCCGGATAAATTGGTTTTACTGATCGTTTCAGCTATGGCAGTAACCTGGTGTATGTTATTTTCAATCGATTCAACCGTTAAACAAACCCCGTCATGGGCCAGACTTTGGTCTATTTTGAGTTCCTGACCAATAGGGGAGCTAATTAAATAAGCAATATTGCTTCCTGAATGAACAATATCCTTTACAATGCCCAATGTTTCGATAATTCCTGTAAACATTCGGCAAAATTAAGCCTTCAACCAATTAGTCTGGTCAATGGATTTTTAATTAGGCATCCGGAATTCCTTAAAAAATTTTGTCAATTAATCTCCTATTCCTATCTTCGCGTTCCTAAAAAACGCCTGAGGAGGTATATCAATTATGTTAGTTATCGATTCAAAAGACTGCGAAAACATCGACAAAGCACTTAAAAAGTACAAGAAGAAATTCGAGAAAAGTAAGACTTTGTTGCAATTAAGAGAGCGTCAAGCATTTATCAAACCGTCTATTGTACGTCGTGGTCAAGTGTTAAAAGCTATCTACAAGCAGCAATTAGCGAGCGGAAAGTTAGAAGGATAAATAAACTGGGATAGTATTAGCAATAATATATTTCCCGTCTTCATACGATTGAGTAGTCTTGGTACGTTTTACCATAGACTACTTTTTTTATGCCCATACTACAATACCCTTCAATCGATCAATTTCTCGACTATCTAAAATTTGAGAAGCGGTATTCTAAGCATACATTGATTTCTTATCAAAACGATTTAGAACAATTTTTTCAATATTTAGTCAGTCAGTTTGATTCACCTGATTTGGAAGTAATCAGTGCAACAATGGTAAGAAGTTGGCTGGCCGAATTAAAAGAAGATGAAATCAGTTCTAAAACAATCAATCGGAAAATATCCTCACTCAAATCATTTTATAAATATCAATTGAAAACAGGGGCTTTGATAAAAAGTCCGATGGGTACCATTATTGCACCTAAAATCAGTAAGCGATTACCACAGTTTGTTGAACAAATTGATATGGATCATTTATTTCAACATATGCCCTTTTCAGACGATTGGAAAGGTAGAACCGAAAGATTGGTGATCTTACTTTTTTACAGTACTGGAATGCGTTTGAGTGAGCTAATTCAACTCAAAGAATCGCAATTAGATGCTGCTCATCAACAAGTAAAAGTGCTGGGTAAAGGAAACAAGGAACGCATCATTCCAATCAACAAAGATTTAGTTGACCAGCTCCAAAAATATATTGCGGAAAAGCCAGCTAAAGCCCAAGTGGCAGAGCATCTTTTTGTTACTGAATCGGGTAATCCATTACAACCAAGATCGGTGTACAGTTTTATAAATGCGAAACTTTCTGAAGTAACTACCATTAAAAAGAAAAGTCCGCATATTCTGCGCCATAGTTTTGCTACCCATTTGATGAATAATGGGGCTGATTTAAATGCCGTAAAAGAGCTATTGGGCCATAGTAGTTTAGCTGCTACCCAGGTGTATACCCATAATACCATCGAAAAATTAAAAGATGTGTTTAAAAAAGCCCACCCAAAGGCTTAAATTTTTCAAAAAATTAGGCTAATTATTTTTTGAATTATAAAAATTAGTTTAACTTAACAGTCCAACAAAAAGCAAGTTTCAGCGCTTGTTTTAGATTGGAAAGTTCTTTTAAATTATATTGTTTCACAGATTAAAGCAACCTTTTATGAACGTTAACATTCAAACAGTTCACTTTGATGCAGATGAAAAATTAGTTGAGTATGTAACTAAGAAACTACAAAAACTTCCAACCTTCCACGATTCGATATTAAAAGTGGATGTGTTTTTAAAGCTGGATAATGTGGTACACAACATTAAAGACAAAATAGCTGAAATTAGAGTTCATGTTCCAAAACATGAATTTTTTGCAAAAGCGTCTTCAAAATCATTTGAAGAATCTTTTGATCACGCATTAGAATCAACCATTAATCAAGTAAAAAGAAGAAAAGAAAAATTAGCAGCCTAAAATTTAGCCCCGACAATTCGGGGCTTTTTTGTTTTTTGCCCTCTCCAGAGCCCAATAAAATCAATATTTTGGGCAGATATCACCAAATGTTTGCTAAACGGTGGAAAAAAACCATTTCAAAATTTTGCCAAATAAAGTTTTCCATTACCTTTGCCATCCCAAAAAAAGGGGAAGGTCTTTTTTTTGCCGAAGTAGCTCAGTTGGTAGAGCAGCTGATTTGTAATCAGCAGGTCGCGGGTTCGAGTCCCATCTTCGGCTCTGGAATTAAGGAAGTTAATTATTGCGCAGACAACACCAATAACTAATAACCAATAACCAATAACTAATAAGTTATGGGCAGATGGCCGAGTGGTTAAAGGCGACAGACTGTAAATCTGTTCACTCACGTGTACGTAGGTTCGAACCCTACTCTGCCCACTGATCTACTGAAAAGTGGATAGTTCTTTTAAATGGTAAAAAAAGCGGAAGTAGCTCAATTGGTAGAGCGATAGCCTTCCAAGCTATAGGTCGCGAGTTCGACCCTCGTCTTCCGCTCAATTTGGCCCTGCCGTTGTAGCTCAGTGGTAGAGCACTTCCTTGGTAGGGAAGAGGTCGTGAGTTCGATTCTCACTAACGGCTCAAAGAACAACCTGAAAACAATCAAAATATCGATTGTATTTAGGTTTTATTAAATCGAAAAAAAGTTTCTGAAAGGAAACAAAAGTATAAAACGGACAAACTGGTCTGAAAAGACCGATAATTTTTTAAACACAACTAAAAACCGATAAAAATGGCAAAAGAGACCTTTAAGAGGGAAAAACCTCACGTAAACGTAGGTACCATTGGTCACGTTGACCATGGTAAAACTACTTTAACTGCTGCTATTACCATGATCCTTGCAAAAAGAGGTATGGGTAACGTAGCTAAAAAATATGATGAAATTGATGGTGCTCCTGAAGAAAGAGAGCGTGGTATTACCATTAATACTGCTCACGTAGAGTATCAAACTGATAATCGTCACTATGCGCACGTTGACTGTCCTGGTCACGCTGACTATGTGAAAAATATGATTACTGGTGCTGCACAAATGGATGGCGCTATCTTAGTAGTTGCTGCTACTGATGGTCCTATGCCTCAAACTAGAGAGCATATCTTGTTGGCTCGCCAGGTAGGTGTTCCTAGCATGGTTGTTTTCATGAATAAAGTAGACTTAGTTGACGATCCTGAATTGTTAGAACTAGTTGAAATGGAAATTCGTGAAATCTTATCTAAGAACGGATTTGATGGAGATAACACTCCAATCATTCAAGGTTCTGCAACTGGTGCAATGGCTGAAGATCCAAAATGGGTTGCGAAAATTGACGAATTAATGGCTGCTGTGGATTCTTATATTCCATTGCCTACTCGTCCTATCGATATGCCTTTCTTGATGTCTGTAGAGGATGTATTCTCTATCACTGGTCGTGGTACTGTTGCAACTGGTCGTATTGAGCGTGGTATCATTAAAGTGGGTGAAGCAGTAGAAATCGTTGGTTTAATGGAAACACCATTGCCTTCAACTTGTACTGGTGTTGAAATGTTCAAGAAATTATTAGACGAAGGTCAAGCTGGTGATAATGCAGGTTTATTATTACGTGGTATTGAGAAAAAAGATATCCGTCGTGGTATGGTAATTTGTAAGCCAGGTTCAATTACTCCACACACTGATTTCAAAGGTGAAGTGTATGTATTGAGCAAAGATGAAGGTGGACGTCATACTCCATTCTTTAACAAGTACCGTCCTCAGTTCTATTTCCGTACTACTGACGTAACTGGAGAAGTTACTTTACCAGAAGGAACAGAAATGGTAATGCCTGGTGATAACATTGGTTTGAGCGTTAAATTGATTCAGCCAATCGCTATGGAAAAAGGATTGAAATTCGCTATCCGTGAGGGTGGTAGAACAGTAGGTGCTGGTCAGGTTACTGAAATCGTAAAATAAACCCCCAACCCCTGAAGGGGAGATGGAAAAGTTTATATATCTTTACATAACACAAAGTACTTAGCTAACCCCTAAGTACTTTGTTTTATACGGGCATGGTGCAATGGTAGCATACGGGTCTCCAAAACCTTTGATCTGGGTTCGAATCCTAGTGCCCGTGCAAACAGATTAATATCAAGAACATGAACAAAATAGCATTGTATTTTAAAGAGAGCTACCATGAGCTGATGGAGAAAGTAACCTGGCCTACATGGATGCAATTGCAACAAAGCACCGTTATTGTATTGGTAGCAACTGTAATCATAACTGCTATGGTATGGGTGATGGATTTTTCAAGCAACCAATTATTAAAGTTGATTTACTCATTATTTAAGTAAGATACTCATGGAAGAAGTAGTTATAGCAACAGAAGTTCCAGTAGCAACTCAGGCAGATACCAAATGGTATGTGTTGAGAGTAGTTAGTGGTAAAGAGAGAAAGGTAAAAGAGTATTTGGATAAAGACATTATCCGTAGCGGATGGCAGGAGGTTATTAAGCAGATTTTTTTACCAATGGAGAAAGTTTACAAAGTGCAAAATGGTAAAAAAGTAATGCGCGAGAAAAACTATTTCCCAGGATATGTGATGATGGAAGTGTTGGATGGTAAGCTGAATGATGATATGGTTCAACATATCAGCAATATCAGTAACGTAATGCACTTTTTAACAGACGGTAAAGGATCTAAAGGAAATATCATCAGTCTAAGAAAAGCGGAAGTCAATAAGATGTTAGGTAAGGTAGATGAAATGAACGATCAGGGTGTTACCATGAGCGAACCTTTCATTGTTGGAGAAACCATCAAAATCATTGAAGGGCCATTTAACGATTTCAATGGTGTTATTGAAGATGTGAATGATGAAAAGAAGAAATTAAAAGTAACGGTGAAAATATTCGGTCGATCTACTCCAGTTGAATTGAATTACATGCAGGTAGAAAAATTAGGATAATCATTGAATACTCATTTATTGAAAGCCATAGAATTTCTATGGCTTTTTTTGTTAAGGCAATAGAATGAAAAGCCCGTTATTTAATGTTTTTTTAATTTATCATTAATTTTGTTGCTTTAAAGGCTTAAATTGTAGCTTTAAAAGAAGATTTAAATTACCAATCGTTGAACATGCGAATTGCGCATCTAATTATAACATATACAGATCCTCAACAGACTTATAAGATGATTCAAAGAATGATTGATCCAGACTTTGATTTCTATATTCATGTTGATGAAAAATTGCCCATAATTAGCCATGATTTTCTTACACAATTACCCAATGTTTATCTGATTAAAAATAGGATTAAAGTAAACTGGGCTGGTTTCAGCACTATTCAAGCTGAGTTCAATTCAATTCAAGAAATAATTGATACTAAAATACAATACGATTTTGTTACGCTGTTAAGTGGTCAAGACTATCCGATTGCAACAGTGGCAGAAATGAAATTGTTTTATGAAGCCAGAAAAGGGAAGTTATTATTAAAGTACCGCGATTTCCAAAATGAATGGCCAGAAGGAATGGAAAGAGTATCTAGGTATTATATGGACAATTTTTCTTTTCCTGGAAGATATTTCGTAGAGAAATTAATGAATATTGTTCTTCCAAAAAGAAAATTACTGAAAGGAACTAAATTCTATGGGGATTCTATGTTTTGGTCTTTATCACTCGATGTACTTAACTATATGTTAGTAAAGGTTGATAGGAATCAAAAAATAAAACGCTTTTATAAATTTACCTGGGCTCCAGATGAATTTCTTTTTCAAACAGAAATCTTGAGCTCACCTTTTGCATCTAATGTGATCAATGAAAATTGCCATTATTATCAGCATGCACCAAATACGGCCCACCCCAAATGGCTTGGTATAGAAGATCTGAATGATATTTTGAAAAGCGATAGGATTTTTGCGCGTAAATTTAATTTAAATCAAGATTCAGAAATATTGGATCAATTAGATGCGTTAATAGATCAAAGGGCTACGCAAAAATAAATTCTATACTAATTTATCATAATGGCAAGAATAATTAACCTAGTAAATTTCAAAGATTCAAGAGGAGAGTTGACCGTTTTGGATAATGCGGAAAGCGTGCTTCCATTTAAAATAAAACGGGTTTTCTATATTTATAATATTGATGAGTCGGCTCGTGGTGGTCATCGACATCATGAAACCATTCAAGCTGCCATCTGTATTAAGGGCCAGTGTACTATTTCAAACAATGATGGGGAAAAAGAAGAAACTTTTCTCTTAGATAGTGCCACTAAGTGTTTGATTTTAGAAACTAAGGATTGGCATAAAATGTATGGATTTTCAAAGGATGCTATCTTGCTGGTTTTTGCTTCAACAGTCTTCGATTCTTCGGATTATATTTATGAACCTTATCCAGCGTTGTAATGATACCTTACGACAATCTTTATCAAGTAAATGAAAAATATAGTTTGCAGTTGAAAACTGCATTTGATCATTTTTTGGATAAGGGCTGGTATATTTTAGGGGATGGAGTGAAAGAATTTGAAGCAAATTTTGCAGCCTATCATGCAATGAAATTTTGTGTTGGAGTGGCCAATGGTTTAGATGCTTTAACACTCTCATTATTGGCTTTGAATCTTCCTAAAGGTTCCGAAGTAATTGTTCCATCAAATACGTATATAGCATCTATTCTGGGTATTATACATGCTGGACACATACCGATATTAGTAGAGCCGGATATTGAAACATACAATATAGATCCGTTAAAAATTGAAGCAGCATTAAGTCCAAAAACAAAAGCCATCATGGTGGTTCACTTGTATGGTAAATGTTGTGCAATGGATCCGATAACAGCAATAGCTCAACAAAATAATCTGCATATTATTGAAGATTGCGCACAAGCTCACGGTGCAAAGTATAAAGGACAATTGGCTGGAACATTTGGAATAATGAGTGGATTTAGTTTTTATCCAAGTAAAAATTTAGGTGCACTTGGAGATGCAGGTGCTATACTAACCAATAATGAACTTTATTGCGATAGCCTTATACGATTGAGGAACTATGGTTCTCAAAAAAAATATTATAATGATATTGTTGGCTTTAACAGCCGTTTAGATGAGTTGCAAGCTTTGTTTCTAAGCATTAAGTTGCCTTATTTAAATGAAATCAATTCTCAAAAAAGGAAATTTGCTCAGTTGTATTTAGACAATTTGAAAGACAGTTTTGTTTTACCAGTGGTAGACCCCGATTCCTATGACGTATATCATATTTTCAATATACGTCATCCCAAAAGGGACGAATTGAAGGCTTATTTATTAGGAAAAGGGATTGGGTCAGAAATTCATTATCCGGTTTCCCCCAATCATCAAAAAGCACTCGAGGGGCTGATGAAAGGGCAATCTTTTCCTATTTCTGAAGAAATTCACGCAACTACGCTTAGTTTGCCTTGTTCAAGTTGCCATACTGAGTCGGATATTGCTCAAGTTATAGATGCGCTCAATGCTTTTTAACCCATAATTTGTATCTCATATCTCTTAATTTATATCTCATAACTCAAATTTCTTCTCTCTTAATTCATAATTCTTAATTCTTTTCCCTTACCTTTGCCGCCCCAAAAGTTCTTTTTCGAAAGAGCGATTGAATTTGGGAGTCCCGATTAAAATCAGGACGCTATTACCAATTAAATCAAATAAAATGGCAAAAGAAATCTCAGGCTTTGTGAAGCTGCAGGTGAAAGGTGGTCAAGCCAATCCTGCGCCTCCAGTAGGCCCAGCACTCGGTTCTAAGGGTGTTAACATTATGGAGTTCTGTAAGCAGTTTAATGCTAGAACTCAAGACAAAATGGGAAAAGTTGTTCCTGTTTTAATTACTGTTTATTCTGATAAGTCTTTCGACTTTATCATTAAAACAGCTCCTGCTGCAGTTCAATTAATGGAAGCTGCAAAAATTCAAAAAGGTTCTAAAGAGAGCAATCGTGTTAAAGTAGGTAAAGTAAGTTGGGATCAAGTTGAGGCTATTGCCAAAGACAAGATGGCTGACTTAAACGCATTTACTTTAAATAGCGCTATGAGCATGGTAGCCGGTACTGCACGCAGTATGGGATTAACTGTTGATGGAAAAGCTCCTTGGGAAAACTAATTTATTCACCTAATTAACTAACAAAAAATGTCACTTACTAAAAAAAGAAAAGTAGCAGTTACCAAGGTGGATAAGTCAAAGGTTTATTCCCTTAAAGAAGCATCTGCTCTTGTAAAAGAAATTAATTGTACCAAATTTGATAGCTCTGTAGATCTACATATCCGTTTGGGTGTTGATCCTAAAAAAGCAGACCAACAAGTTCGTGGTACTGTATCATTACCTCACGGTACTGGTAGAACAAAGAAAGTATTGGTTTTATGTACACCTGATAAAGAAGCAGCTGCAAAAGAAGCTGGTGCTGATTTTGTAGGTTTAGATGAATTCATCACCAAAATAGAAAGTGGATGGGTAGATGTTGATGTAATTATCGCAACTCCATCTGTAATGCCTAAGATTGGTAAGCTAGGTAAGGTTTTAGGACCTCGTAACTTGATGCCAAATCCAAAAACAGGTACGGTAACAAATGATGTTGCTGCAGCTGTTAATGAAGTAAAAGGCGGAAAGATTGCATTTAAAGTTGATAAAGCTGGTATCGTTCATGCATCTGTAGGACGTATCTCTTTCTCACCAGATAAAATCGCAGAAAACAGTACTGAGTTAATCAACGCAATCATTAAGTTAAAGCCATCTTCTGCTAAAGGAATTTACCTAAGAGGAGCGAGCATGGCAAGCACAATGAGTCCGGGAATTACCTTAGACACTAAATCATTAATGAACTAATCCTGGCGATTCCACACTTGGAAAATGACCCGGGTTTTAAAAAAAATTAGTTATGACTAAAGATCAAAAAAATGAAGTGATTGAAGTACTGAAAGCAAAATTTACTCAGTACAACAACTTCTATATTACCGATACTGAAGCCCTTTCTGTTGAGCAGGTTTCTAACTTGCGCAGAACTTGTTTCAACAAGCAAGTTGAAATGAAAGTGGCTAAAAATACATTGATTCGTAAAGCTTTGGAATCATTGGATTCAGAAAAATATGCAGGAGTCTATGATTCATTGCACAATGTAACTGCATTGATGTTTTCTGAAAACCCAAAAGAACCAGCTTTGATCATCAGCTCATTCCGCAAGACTAGCAATGGTGACAAGCCTACTTTAAAAGCGGCATTCATCAATGGTGATGTTTACACTGGAGATACAAACTTAACTGCACTGACTAAGATTAAGACGAAGAATGAGTTAATCGGTGAAGTGATCGGATTGTTGCAATCTCCTGCTAAACGTGTATTGGCTGCTTTATTGCACCACCACGAGAAGCAAGCTACAGCTGTCGCTGAATAGAGATAAAAGATAAAAGATAAAAGATAAAAGATAAGAGATAAAAGATATCTCATATCTCATAACTCTTATCTCATATCTAAAAATATCCCAGGCCTGAGGGAAAATAAAGGCAAAATTTTTTTAAACCCTCCGTCGGATTCACATAAGAAAATGAAGACGGAAAAAATTTAAACACATGGCAGACGTAAAAGTATTAGCTGAAACATTAGTAGGCTTAACAGTAAAAGAAGTTCAAGAATTAGCAGATGTATTGAAAGCTGATTACGGTATCGAACCAGCAGCTGCTGCAGTAGTAGTAAGCGCAGGTGGAGATGGCGGTGGTGCAGCTGCTGCAGAAGAGAAAACATCTTTCGATGTTATCTTGGTTAGCGGTGGTGCTAGCAAATTAGGTGTAGTTAAGATCGTTAAAGAATTAACTGGCTTAGGTTTGAAAGAAGCTAAAGATCTAGTAGACGGAGCTCCTAAAGCAGTAAAAGAAGGTGTTTCTAAAGCAGAAGCAGACGATTTAGTTGCTAAGTTGAAAGAAGCAGGTGCTGAAGTTGAAGTAAAGTAATTCCAAGCATCTTAAAATACAGCCGCTCCGATTTTACGGGGCGGCTTTTTAATTTTCACATTTTTTTGGCTTAAATACCCTTTTTTGGCGAAGATTTATCCCCAAAATGTAGTTTGGCGCAAAATTTGTTTTTGCGATTCTAATACATTCCTTAACTTTGCCATCCTTAATTTTGGGCTTTTTAGCGGGTGGACATTTTTATCATTGCATTTGAATGATGAATGCGCCGATTGTACGTTAAGAGAATGAAAGAGTTCTCCCCAATATTTTATCGTATCAAAACCGGTTTTACATTAATATGTCTACAACTACATTGAACAACAGGGTCGGCTTCGGTAAAACTAAACATTTGGCTGATGCCCCTGACCTACTCGACATCCAGTTAGAATCTTTTCAAGAGTTTTTTCAGTTAGAGACTACGCCCGACAAACGTAATGTTGAAGGGTTGTTTCGTGTGTTTAAGGAAAACTTTCCTATTACAGACACGCGTAACATCTTTGTACTAGAATTCTTGGACTATTTCATCGATCCGCCACGCTACACTATTGATGAGTGTATGGAACGTGGTTTAACTTATGCAGTGCCTTTAAAAGCAAAGCTGCGTTTAAGTTGTAACGATGAAGAGCACGTAGATTTCCAAACCATCGTACAGGACGTTTTCTTAGGAAATATTCCTTACATGACTCCACGTGGTACATTTGTGATTAATGGTGCTGAGAGGGTAGTAGTATCCCAGCTTCACCGTTCTCCAGGTGTATTCTTTGGTCAGTCTGTTCACCCGAATGGTACCAAGATCTATTCTGCCCGTGTAATTCCTTTCAAAGGTGCATGGATGGAATTTGCTACTGATATCAATAATGTGATGTATGCATACATCGACCGTAAGAAGAAATTCCCGGTAACAACATTGTTGCGTTCTATTGGTTTTGAAACTGATAAAGACATTCTGGAATTATTCGGAATGGCTGATGAAGTTAAAGCCGATAAAAAATCATTGGCTAACCAGGTTGGCCGCAAATTGGCTGCTCGTGTTTTAAGAACATGGGTAGAAGATTTTGTGGATGAAGATACTGGTGAAGTAGTGAGCATTGAGCGTAATGAAATTGTGATGGAGCGCGACACTGTTTTAGATGAAGAAGCAATTGCTACCATTATTGAAATGGAAGTGAAGAGCGTATTCATTCAAAAAGAAGACGTTGGTGGAGATTACGCCATTATCTACAATACATTAAATAAAGATACTTCTAACAGTGAACTAGAAGCGGTTCAGCATATCTATCGCCAATTGCGTGGTGCTGATGCCCCTGATAATGAAACTGCCCGTGGTATTATCGATAAATTATTCTTCAGTGATAAGCGTTATGATTTAGGAGAAGTTGGTCGTTACAAAATCAACAGAAAACTAGGTCTGGAATATCCTTTAACCAAAAAGGTATTGACCAAACAGGATATCATTGAAATCATCAAATACCTGGTGCGTTTAACCAATGCAAAAGCAGAGATTGATGATATTGATCATTTGAGCAATCGTCGTGTTCGTACCGTTGGTGAGCAATTATATGCTCAGTTCGGTGTTGGTTTGGCTCGTATGGCCCGTACCATCAGAGAGCGTATGAACGTTCGTGATAATGAAGTATTTACTCCAGTAGATTTGATCAATGCAAGAACGTTGAGTTCTGTGATCAATTCATTCTTCGGTACTTCTCAATTGTCTCAATTCTTAGACCAAACCAATCCTTTAAGTGAGATCACGCATAAGCGTCGTATCTCCGCATTAGGACCCGGAGGTTTGAGCAGAGAGCGTGCAGGATTTGAAGTACGTGACGTACACTATTCTCACTACGGTCGTTTATGTACTATTGAAACTCCGGAAGGACCAAACATTGGTTTGATCTCTACACTTTGTGTTCACGCTGCTATCAATGATATGGGTTTCATTGAAACTCCATACCGTAAGGTAATTGATGGCAAAGTAGACATGAAAGAATTGACTTTCTTGAGTGCAGAAGAAGAAGATACAGCTAAAATTGCCCAAAGTAATTCTCCTTTAAATGATAAAGGACAATTCGCAGAAGATAAAGTGGTATCTCGTCAGACTGGCGATTTCCCAATATTAGATAAAGAAGAAGTGGAATACATGGACGTTGCACCTAACCAGATTGTTGGATTGAGTGCTTCTCTAATTCCTTTCTTAGAACATGATGATGCCAACCGTGCTTTGATGGGATCTAACATGCAACGTCAGGCTGTTCCTTTGATCGTTCCTGAAGTGCCAATTGTTGGTACTGGTCTGGAAGGAAAAGCTGCTCGTGATGCACGTATTCAGATTCATGCAGACGGTAATGGTATTGTTGAGTTTGTTGATGCTAATGAAATTCATGTTCGTTACGATAGAAATGACCTAGATCGTTTGGTGAGTTTCAATGATGATTTACAAGTATACAAGCTTACTAAATTTATCAAAACCAACCAGGCTACTTGTATCAATCTTAACCCTGCTGTAAAGAAGGGTCAGAAAGTGAAGAAAGGTGATTTCTTAACCGAAGGATATGCTACAAAAGATGGTGAACTAGCATTAGGTCGTAACCTACAAGTTGCATTCATGCCTTGGAAAGGTTACAACTTTGAAGATGCTATCGTAATCAGCGAAAAAGTGGTACGTGAAGATTTATTTACTTCTGTACACATTGATGAATACGAATTGGAAGTTCGCGACACCAAATTAGGTGAAGAAGAATTAACTCCAGATATACCAAACGTTTCAGAAGAAGCTACAAAAGATTTGGACGAAAACGGAATCATCAGAATTGGTGCAACCATCAAAGAAGGTGATATCTTAATCGGAAAGATTACTCCTAAAGGAGAATCTGATCCAACTCCTGAAGAAAAATTATTGCGTGCCATCTTTGGAGACAAAGCAGGTGATGCAAAAGATGCTTCTTTGAAAGCTCCTAACGGTACTGAAGGTGTTGTAATCGATAAAAAATTATTCCAACGCGCTAAGAAAGATAAGAACGGAAAAATTCGTGAAAAAGCTTTGTTAGAAAAAGTGGAAAAAGTACATCAGCAAAATGTAGAGTCTATCAAAGAATTGTTGCTGGATAAGCTTCAAACACTCTTGAAAGACAAAGCTTCTACTGGTGTGAGCAACAACTTTGGTGAAATGTTAATTGGTAAAGGTGCAAAGTTCAATCAAAAGAATTTAGCTACAATCGATTACCAAAATGTTAATCCATTGGGTTGGACTGGTGATGCAAAAACAGATGACCAGATCAACACTTTGTTGCACAACTATAGCATTAAGTTTAACGAAGAGTTAGGTAGATACAAGCGCGAAAAATTCAATATCTCTATTGGTGATGAATTGCCTGCAGGTGTGTTGAAATTAGCAAAAGTTTACTTAGCTGTTAAGCGTAAGTTGAAAGTGGGAGATAAGATGGCAGGACGCCATGGTAACAAAGGTATTGTTGCAAAAATTGTTCGTGCAGAAGACATGCCATTTATGGAAGATGGTACTCCGGTAGACATCGTATTGAATCCATTGGGTGTACCTTCTCGTATGAACCTTGGTCAGATTTACGAAACCATTTTAGGATGGACTGGTAAGCGATTAGGTTTACGTTTTGCAACTCCAATCTTTGATGGTGCTTCTACCGATCAGATTGAACAATATTGTAAGGATGCAGGTATTCCAAGAAATGGTCACACATACTTATATGATGGAGAAACAGGAGAACGTTTCCACCAGAAAGCAACAGTAGGTGTTATCTATATGATCAAGTTACACCATATGGTTGATGATAAGATGCATGCCCGTTCAATCGGACCATACAGCTTAATTACTCAACAACCATTGGGAGGTAAAGCTCAGTTTGGTGGTCAGCGTTTCGGTGAGATGGAAGTGTGGGCATTGGAAGCGTATGGTGCAGCAAATATCTTGCAGGAATTATTAACCCTTAAATCGGATGATATCATCGGTCGTGCAAAAACCTATGAAGCAATCGTTAAAGGTGATAATATTCCAAAAGCAGGAGTACCTGAATCATTCAACGTATTGGTACATGAACTAAGAGGCTTAGGACTTGATCTTAAGTTCGATTAATAAATCAATTCAAATTCTCAACATCGATATGGCAATCAAAAGAGAAAACAAACAAAGACCTACTTTTTCACAAATCACTATTAGTTTGGCGTCGCCAGATAGTATTTTAGAAAGAAGTTTTGGTGAAGTATTAAAACCTGAAACCATTAACTATCGTACCTACAAGCCTGAACGTGATGGCTTGTTCTGCGAAAGAATTTTTGGACCAGTAAAGGATTATGAGTGTGCTTGTGGAAAGTATAAGCGTATCCGTTATAAAGGAATCGTATGTGACCGTTGCGGTGTTGAAGTGACTGAAAAGAAAGTTCGTCGTGAGCGCATGGGACATATCAAATTAGTAGTTCCTGTTGTTCATATCTGGTACTTCAAGAGCTTACCTAATAAAATTGGTTATCTCTTAGGTATGAGTTCCAAGAAATTGGAAACGATCATTTACTATGAGCGTTATGTTGTATTGCAAGGCGGTATCAAAGAAAACCTAGGAATGGGTGATTTGTTAACCGAAGAAGAATACTTAGATATCTTAGATAATATTCCGAAAGACAATCAACATCTATCTGATGAAGATCCGAATAAATTCATCGCCAAAATGGGTGCTGAAGCAGTTCATGGATTGTTGGAAAGAATTGACTTAGATGAGTTAAGTTTTTCTTTACGTAATGCAGCAGCAACTGAAACTTCTCAACAACGTAAAGCAGATGCCTTAAAGCGTTTGAGCGTAGTAGAGTCTTTCCGTGATGCAAGCACAAGAATTACCAACCAACCTGAGTGGATGGTAATGCAATATATTCCAGTTATTCCTCCAGAATTACGTCCATTGGTTCCATTGGATGGTGGCCGTTTTGCCTCTTCTGATTTGAATGATCTATATCGTCGTGTTATCATTCGTAACAACCGTTTAAAGCGTTTGTTAGAAATCAAAGCGCCAGAAGTAATCTTGCGTAATGAAAAAAGAATGTTGCAAGAAGCGATCGATAGCTTATTTGATAACTCTCGTAAATCTAATGCTGTAAAAGCAGAAGGTGGAAGAGCGTTAAAATCTTTATCTGATGTATTGAAAGGTAAGCAAGGTCGTTTCCGTCAGAACTTATTAGGTAAACGTGTGGATTATTCTGGTCGTTCTGTAATTGTTGTAGGACCTGAGTTAAAAATTCATGAGTGTGGATTGCCTAAAGATATGGCTGCTGAATTGTTCAAGCCATTTGTTATTAGAAAATTGATAGAAAGAGGTATTGTAAAAACAGTGAAGTCTGCTAAGAAATTAGTTGATCGTAAAGAAGCTGTTATTTGGGATATTTTGGAAAATATTTTAAAGGGTCACCCGGTTTTATTAAATCGTGCCCCAACATTGCACCGTTTATCTATTCAGGCTTTCCAACCTAAATTAGTAGAAGGTAAAGCGATACAATTACACCCTTTGGTAACTTCATCATTCAATGCGGATTTTGATGGTGACCAAATGGCGGTACACGTACCGTTAAGCAATGCTGCTGTATTAGAAGCTCAGTTATTGATGCTTTCTTCTCACAACATTTTGAATCCACAAAATGGTACTCCAATCACCCTTCCTTCTCAGGACATGGTATTAGGATTGTACTATATTACTAAAGGAAAGAAAACCAATGAAACTGAAACCATTAAGGGTCAGGGTATGTCTTTCTACAGTATGGATGAAGTAATCATTGCATACAATGAAGGTGTTGTTGATCTACATGCGAATATCAAAGTAAAAACAACCGTTCGTGAGAAAGGTGTTTTATCTAAGAAATTAATTGAAACTACTGTAGGTAGAGTATTGTTCAATCAACACGTTCCTGCTGAAGTAGGTTTTGTAAATGCATTGCTTACTAAGAAAAGTTTGAGAGAAATCATCGGAGATATTATTAAGATCACTGATGTTCCTAAAACGGCTAAATTCCTGGATGAAATTAAAACACTTGGTTTCCGCATGGCATTCCGTGGTGGTTTATCATTTAGTGTGAACGATCTGATTGTTCCTGAAATCAGGAATCAATTATTGGATAGTGCTAAAGTAGAAGTAGAAGAAGTTTGGGAAAACTATAATATGGGATTAATTACCAATAACGAGCGTTATAACCAAGTTATTGATATATGGGGTCGTGTGGATATGAAAATCACTGAATCATTGATTCGTGAAATGACCATCGACAAACAAGGTTTCAACTCTGTATTCATGATGTTGGATTCTGGTGCTCGTGGTAGTAAAACTCAGGTAAAACAGTTGGTAGGAATTCGTGGATTGATGGCTAAACCTCGTAAGAGTGGTAGCTCTGGTTCTGAAGTAATTGAAAATCCGATCTTGTCTAACTTTAAAGGTGGACTGAATGTATTGGATTACTTTATCTCTACCCACGGTGCTCGTAAAGGTTTGGCGGATACTGCCTTGAAAACAGCTGATGCCGGTTACCTAACTCGTCGTTTAGTGGATGTATCTCAAGACGTTGTAATTTCTGAAGAAGATTGCGGAACCCTTCGTGGTAATGCAACTACTGCATTAAAAGACAATGAAGATATCATTGAACCATTAGCAGATAGAATTGAAGGAAGAACTTCATTGCATAATGTTTATCATCCGATCACTGAAGAATTGATCATTGTAGCTGGAGAAGAAATCTCTTCTGATATTGCTAAATACATTGAAGAAGTTGGTATCGAAACAGTTGAAATTCGTTCTGTATTAACTTGCGAAAGTAAGCGTGGAGTTTGTGTGAAGTGTTATGGTAAAAACCTGGCTACAGGATATCTTGCACAAAGAGGTGATGCTGTAGGTATCATCGCTGCTCAATCAATTGGTGAGCCTGGTACTCAGTTGACTTTGCGTACTTTCCACGTGGGTGGTGTTGCGGGTTCTTCAAATATTGAATCTACATTGAACGCTAAGTTTGATGGTACTATTCAGTTTGATGGTTTGAGAACTGTAGATGCATCGAATAACGAAGGTGCTAAAACCAAATTGGTTATTGGCCGTACAGGTGAAGTAAGAATCATGGACGTGAAGAACGATCGATTGATGATTACCAATAACGTACCATATGGTGCTACACTGAATGTTAAAGATGGCGCTCAGGTTAAAAAAGGAGATGTTATTTGTACATGGGATCCATTCAACAACGTAATCGTTGCTGAAACCAATGGTACAATAAAGTTTGAAAATATCCTTGACGGTATCACTTATCGTGACGAAGCTGATGAGCAAACAGGTCACCGTGAAAAAGTAGTTATCGAAACAAAAGATAAAACCAAAATCCCAACAATTATTGTTGAAGGAAAAGACATCAAACAATACAACTTACCAGTAGGATCACATATTGGTGTGGAAGAAGGAGATGATGTTAAAGCTGGTCAGGTATTGGTGAAAATCCCTCGTGTATTAGGTAAGTTGAGAGATATTACTGGAGGTCTTCCACGTGTAACTGAACTCTTTGAAGCACGTAATCCTGGTAACCCAGCGATTGTTTGCGAAATTGATGGAGTTGTATCATTCGGTAACGTGAAGCGTGGTAATCGTGAGATTATTGTTGAATCACGTGATGGTTTGATTAAGAAATATTTGGTACCTCTAACTCGTCAGATTCTTGTTCAGGATGGAGATTTTGTAAAAGCGGGAACTCCAATGTCTGATGGTCAAATTGCACCGGCAGATATCTTAACTATCAAAGGACCATTTGCAGTTCAAGAATATGTGGTGAATGAAATTCAGGAAGTGTACAGATTACAAGGTGTGAGAATCAATGATAAGCACGTTGAAGTAATCGTTCGCCAGATGATGAAGAAAGTGGAGATAGTAGATGCTGGAGATACTAAATTCTTAGAAGAAGATTTAGAAGATCGCTTCGACTTTATTGAAGAGAACGACAGAATCTACGATAAGAAAGTAGTTACTAATGGTGGTGAGAGCGCTAAGATGAAGCCAGGTATGATTATAACTTTACGTGATTTGAGAGAAGAAAACTCCATCTTACGCAGAAGTGATAAACAATTGGTTGAAGTTAGAGATGCAAAACCAGCAACAGCAACTCCAGTTTTATTAGGTATTACAAAAGCTTCATTGGGTGTACAAAGTTGGATCTCAGCTGCTTCATTCCAAGAAACTACCAAAGTATTGAGTCAAGCTGCTATACAGGGTAAGACAGATGCAATGTTAGGTTTGAAAGAGAATGTAATTACCGGACATTTAATTCCTGCAGGTTCTGGTCAAAAAGAATTTGAGAACATGATCGTAGGAAGTAAAGAAGAATATGAAGTATTGGCTACTACCAAAGAAGCAATGAGCTTTGATGATGAAGAGTAGTTGATCTAGTTCAATCAATATTAAAAGTAGGAAGCTTAGCTTCCTACTTTTTTACTAAATAACCATTCATAAAAATAGTATAATGAAAAATGTTGCAGTTGGAATGAATATTGTACTCGCTTTGGCAGTTGCAGTATTATTTTATCTTCAGTTCTCTCCAAAGAAATCGGCTAATGCTGTTGAAGGAGGTTCAAAATCAGCTAATGCTGGCAATTTTAAAATTGCATATTTTGAATCCGATTCTATTCAAAATAATTTTGAGTACTTTAAAGAAATCAGAGCTGCTTTACAAGTGAAAGATCAGGCCAATAGCAGGCAGTTAAATGAGTTAAAAACCATTTTTACCAATAAATACCAAGATCTTCAAAGATCTGCCCAAAGCCTTTCTCAAGCAGAATTAGCCAATAGGCAGCAAGAGTTGGTTCAAATGGAAAAAACCTATCAAGGTAAAGAGCAAATGATGGCTCAGGAAATGCAAGACGAAAGTTTCAAAAAATTGCAGGATGTAAAGAAGAAAATCGAAGATTTTTTAAAAGAGTATAATAAAGATAAGGGCTATGCATACATTTTTTCAAGTGCCCCTGAATTTATGTACTTAAAAGACAGTACCTATAATATCACCGAAGATTTGACAAAAGGATTGAATAAGTTGTATCCTAAGAAGCAATAATTCATCAATCATATTTATTATCTTCATTCCCGCTCCCAAAAGAGCGGGAATTTTTTATGGAAAAAACGCATTCATTTAAACCCTCACTTGGGCTATTCGATGCAACAATGATTGTTGCTGGCAGTATGATTGGGTCAGGTATTTTTATAGTTAGTGCAGACATTACCCGTAATGTGGGAAGTGCCGGATGGTTAATTGTTGTTTGGTTAATTACTGGCTTTATGACATTGAGTGCTGCATTGAGTTATGGCGAATTAAGTGCCATGTTTCCCAAAGCGGGCGGTCAATATGTTTATCTCAAAGAATCTTACAATCCACTCATTGGTTTTTTATATGGCTGGAGTTTTTTTGCTGTTATTCAAACGGGAACAATAGCAGCTGTGGGTGTGGCATTTTGTAAATTCGCAGGTTATTTTTTCCCTTCATTAGAATTAGCTGAAAGCAATATACTTTTTAGTATTGGCAGTTTGCATATTTATTACGCGCAGATAGTGTCTATTCTATTGGTTATTCTTTTAACATTCATCAATACCAAAGGTGTAAAAGGAGGAAAACTTATTCAAACTACTTTCACAGTTACTAAACTATTGTCATTGTTTGGCTTGATTGTTTTTGGATTTATAATGTTGAAATCGGAAGTATGGAATGCAAACTGGTCCAACGCTTGGCAAATGCAAAAACTATCTAATGCAGGTAGTGTTGCTTTAGATACTACCATAATCATTCCGCTATTAGGTGCTGCTGCTGTTGGTGCAATTGCTGCATCAATGGTTGGTTCTATATTTAGCAGCGACGCTTGGAATAATGTTACGTTTATTGCAGGCGAAATAAAAAATCCTCAAAAGAATATAGGGTTAAGTTTATTTCTTGGAACATTGATTGTAACGATCATTTATGTGTCTGCTAACTTCATGTACCTTGGGGTATTACCATTAAATGAAATTGCATTTGCAAAATCTGATAGAGTAGCTGTTGCGGCTTCTAATGTAATATTTGGAGAAAAAGGTACCTATGTTATTGCAGCCATGATTATGATCTCAACATTTGGATGCAATAATGGATTGATTCTTGCTGGTGCCAGAGTTTATTATACGATGGCACAAGACGGTTTGTTTTTCAAAAAAGCAGGAGTGCTAAATAATAACGGAGTTCCGGGATGGGCTTTATGGGCACAATGTCTGGTCGCTTCTTTGCTATGCTTGAGCGGTAAATATGGTGATCTCTTAGATATGGTTTCATTTATTGTTGTGATATTTTATGTGTTGACTATTATTGGAATATTTATACTGAGGAAAAAACAACCCAATGCAGAAAGACCATATAAGGCCATTGGTTATCCTGTTCTTCCTGCTATTTATATTCTTATGGGAATTAGTTTTTGTATTTTATTAATAGTGTATAAACCAGAATTTACATGGCCTGGGCTTATTATTACTTTAATTGGAATACCACTCTATTTTATTGCTGTTCGTAATTCAAAAAAATAAGTGAATGAATTTTGATCAATTATTTGCCGACTTCAGTAAATCATCAATATTGATTGTAGGAGATGTTATGTTAGACACTTATTGGTGGGGACAGGTTGATAGAATTTCTCCAGAAGCACCTGTTCCAATTGTTGCACTAAATAAAAAAGAATTGCGTGTTGGTGGCGCTGCTAATGTTGCTTTAAATACAGCTTCTCTGGGAGCATCAACTGCTATTATCTCAGTAATTGGAAAAGATGCAGATGGAGATCAATTGCTGTCTATGTTGAAAGAACAGCATATTAATGTTGACAATATTATATCTTCTCCAAAAAGATTAACCACCAATAAAATGCGTGTTATGAGTCGCAATCAGCAAATGATGCGATTGGATGCAGAGATAACCACAGATATTGATGTTGAATTAGAAGATCAATTAATCAATACAGTATTAAATTATATTGAAGTCAACAATCCTCAGGTATTGATTTTTGAAGACTATAATAAAGGGGTACTTACCAAAAAAGTAATTGATACTGTTACTGCTATTTGTTTGGAAAAGAAAATTATTACTGCAGTTGACCCTAAGCGAAAGAATTTTCTTTCCTATAAAAATGTTACCTTATTTAAGCCCAACTTAAAAGAAGTAAAAGAAGGGCTACATATTTTAATTGATCAAATAAATAGCGAAAGTTTAAACGCAATTCATACTGCGTTGCGAAAAGAGTTAAACCACCTTATATCGTTTATTACCTTATCTGAAAAAGGCGTGTATTATCAGATTGGTGATGAAATGTCTATTATTCCAACACATATCCGGAATATTGCAGATGTAAGCGGTGCAGGCGATACAGTTATTGCTGTAGCATCTTTGGTATATGCAAGCACCGGAAACATGTTATTAGCTGCTGAAATGGCCAATATTGCAGGTGGTTTGGTTTGCGAAGAAGTTGGCACGGCGGCAATTAACAAGCAAAAACTATTGGCTGAGTGCAAATTACTGTTGTCGCATAAAGTGTAATGAATGCTTTCGAACCTTTTGTCTATTCAATTCAAACCTTTCTAATGAAATGGCTTTTATATTCGAATTTTTTCGGGCATAAAATTTTTACTTTCGTAGTCTAAAATTTTTTCAATGAGCAATTTTACTATCGCAATTCATGGAGGGGCTGGAACTATCTTAAAAGAAGACATGACACCTGAATTGGAGCAAGCTTATTCTGAAGGCTTACAGCAAGCTTTGGATATTAGTTATGCTGTTCTTGAGCAAGGCGGTACAGCAGTAAATGCAGTTAAAGCGGCATTGGTTGTTTTAGAAGACAATGTATTGTTCAACGCAGGTAGAGGATCTGTTTTCACTAAAAAAGGTGTTCAGGAGATGGATGCAGCCATTATGGATGGATCTACTCTTTCCGCTGGAGCAGTTGCGGGTGTTAGAAGTGTAAGAAATCCTATTGAATTAGCTGCAGAAGTGATGCGCAATAGCAACCATGTTTTTTTGAGTGGGAAGGGAGCAAATGATTTTGCAATCAAGCAGGGTGTAAAATTAGAGCCAGATGAATATTTCTTCTCACAGTTCAGATATGACCAGTGGAAAGCTATACGTGACTCTGATAATTATTCATTGGATCATACCAATCATCAACTGGAGGAATTGATGCGTGATAAAAAATTTGGAACTGTTGGTGCTGTGGCTTGTGATATGAATGGGAATATAGCAGCAGCTACTTCTACTGGAGGGATGACTAATAAAAAGTATGGTAGAATTGGCGATAGCCCAATTATTGGTGCAGGTACTTATGCCAATAATAAAACTTGTGGAATCAGCTGCACGGGGCATGGAGAAATTTTTATTCAAAGTGTTGCAGCTTATGATGTAAGTTGTTTGATGGAATACAAAGGGTATAGTTTAGAAGAAGCAATGCATCAGGTAGTTAAAGTTAAGTTGGTTGAAATGAAAGGGGAGGGTGGAATGATTGGAGTTGATGCTCATGGAAATGCTGCCATGATTTTTAATAGTGCTGGAATGTATCGTGGAGTAAGGAGTAATCGAGGAGTCAATACGGTAGCCATTTATAGTTAAACTATGATGAAAAAGATAGCCATAATTACAGCAGGTGGTAAGGGGAATAGAATGGGTACTGAAATCCCCAAACAGTTTTTATTGCTAAACAATAAGCCAGTATTGTGGCATACATTAACCGCTTTTTTAAATGCCGATCAAAATTTTACATTCATTTTAGTTGTTCCTGCAGATTTTATCAATGCAGCAACTGAGTTGATCAATGAAATGAAAATTGCTGATAAAGTGATCATTACTTCAGGCGGTGAAACTAGATTTCATTCTGTGAAAAATGGATTGGATCAAATTAAAGAACCCGCAATAGTTTTTGTACATGATGCAGTTAGGTGTTTGATTCAACCCGATTTAATTAATCGGTGTTTCGAACAAGCCATTCAAAAAGGTTCTGCTATACCAGCAGTATTATCAACTGATAGTGTTAGGATAGAAATAGAAGATGGGAATAAGCCGCTTGATCGATCAAAACTGAGACTAATTCAAACTCCTCAAACATTTAAAAGCGAATTAATTATACCAGCATTTAAACAGGTATATCAAGATGGTTTTACTGATGAAGCTACAGTTGTTGAAGCAATGGGAAATATTGTTCATTTGATAGAAGGTAATTATCAGAATATAAAAATCACTAGACCTATGGATATGTTTATTGCCCAAAAAATTATAGAAGAACGTAACTAGCCAATCATTGATAAGGGGAATGGTAAGTTGTTGTAATGATGGGTGAAATAAGCTTCTTGACTTGCCCCAAATGCAGAATAAAATGCTGCAATGCCTGGAATCATTGAGCCTTCAAAATCAAATAGTAATTCTTGCATGGAGAATTCTTCGATAATCTTACTAATTAATAAATGATTGGCAAATAATGCTCTGCCTTTTGGCGTAACAGTATTGGCAATATTGTACAAACGCTTTTCATCTTTAAGCAACAAGGCTATTGCCAAAATTTCATCGTCCGCATTAACAATAGCCCTTGCAAAACATGCTTCTTTTTTCTGGATATTTGTATTGCAATACTGAATGAGCATTTCATAATCCCTATTGCTCATGTTCTTTATCTTATTGCCATTTTGACTTTTATATATTTCAATTGCGGTTTTACAATCGATTGATTTTGTATAATCAAAAAGTTGATATTTACTTTTTTCAAGATTTATCTTTAAGTCTTTTCTAAATCCCATTGAGATCTCCTCAAATGGTTTATTTAACTCTACAATAAAATTTTTTTTATTTATATAGGTTTCAAAACACCAAGTTGGGTTATTTGAAAAATTGAATTGTAAGCTACCGTAGCGAAATCTTTTCTTAATCAGATCAATCATTTCTTTGGCTGTTTCTTTATTGACTGATCCAATTAATCCAAGTTGTTGAATAAAATTGGGCGTATAACAATAGTGGATGAATCCTTTTTTTCGAAACGGAACTGCAGCTATGGCTTCATAGTCATTAACAACAAGGCCACACCAAAAATCGGTGAGGGTATTTAAATAGGAGGTTGTTGAATAAATTAGGCCACTCTTTTCAATAGCAATTTTATCATTCCATTTAGTAGAATCTATTTCAGCTGAAGGAATAATATGAATGCTGTTTTTTTTCAATGGCTATCATTTTCCTTTTCCAGATAAGATAATTCTTAAAGTATGCATCATTATTTTAAAGTCTAATAGCAATGATGCATTCTCTATGTACATTAAATCATATTGCATCCGTTCAATCATTTCTTCTATGGATGATGCATATCCAAATTGTACCATACCCCAAGAGGTCAATCCTGGTTTTGCTCTTAACAGATAACGATAATAAGGAGAATGTTTTACTAATAATTGAATGTATACTTGCCTTTCGGGTCTTGGTCCTACCAGACTCATATCTCCGATTAATATGTTCCATAACTGAGGAAGCTCGTCTAATCGCCATTTTCGCATGGTTTTCCCCCATGATGTAATCCTGCTGTCGTTGTCACTCGATAATGCTGGGCCATCTTTTTCTGCGTTCACAAACATACTTCTAAACTTAAATATGGTAAATGGCTTTCCCTTATATCCGATCCTTTCTTGTAAATAAAATGCCCCGCCTTTAGAGCTTAGTAATGTTTTAAAATAAACGAATATTAAAACAGGGCTCAATAAAATGATTCCAAAAAAAGAAAATACAAAATCAAGTAACCTTTTAAAATGCGCTTCTTTTGGTGAGAGGGCTGAAGTTTGTATGTCCAGTAAAATTGCACCAAGTATATTGCTTGTTTTGATCGATCCTGCAAGTATATCCAATGTGTCTGGAACGATTTTTATTGTTACTTCTTTTTCTGTTAACTGAATAACTAAACTTTCAATCAATGCTTTTTCACTCTTGTCTATCGATAATATTACTACCTGGATATCTTTCTCATCTACTATTGTATTGACCTCATTGATCGAGCCAAGTAAAGGAATCCACTTCGATAATCCATTTTTATATTCAGATTGCTGGATAGGGATAAATCCAATTGGCCTGAATCCCAAATACCTGTAATTCTTTTTAAGCACTTCCAACAAATTGATTGACTTAGCATTATTGCCAATTATTAAGGTATTGAAATATACAGCCCCTTTTGTGATGGATTTTTTTGCATAAAACAATATCATTAATCTTCCCGAAAAAATGCTTACAAATTGAATAAGTAAAATAGAAAAAAACTGGCCGACAGATTGTATGCTGCTTATGTTTGGAAAAAAATTCAAAATCAAGATCCCGAAAAGGGTAAATAGAAAAGTGTTGGTCAATTCACTTAACCTAGACTTGTCAAATAGTGAACCATTATAAGTGCCTGCAAAAAAATAGAGGAGTAGCCAAAATGCAGGCACACTCATTATGGAATGGATAGTTATGATTTGAAAACCGTAATACCAGTTGAAAAAAAATACAGCGATTACAGAAAAAAAATAATCATTGATTATATAAAACAAGATATTTTTCTGTTTCGGCAACATCCAATTAAGAATTAACTAGAATGCTGGTGCTGCTTATCTTATCCAGAATTTGGTGTGCGACCTCCATTGCAAGAAATCCATCAATTTCACTAACAACTGTAGGCTTGTTATTAATAATGGAGTCAATAAATGATGTCAATTCTAACTTAATTGCATTTAAGGGGGCTATTTGTGGTGTTGCAATGGCAATTGATTTTTTGCCATTTGATGTTTCAATGTCAAAAGAAAAAACATTGTCATCTTCTGGTTGTTTTAGTTTAATGATTTCGGTTTTCTTTTCTAAAAAGTCAATGCCAATATAAGCGTCTTTTTGAAACAGTCTCATCTTGCGCATTTTTTTCATGCTAATTCTGCTGCTCGTTAAATTAGCCACACAACCATTATTAAACTCTATACGAACGTTAGCAATATCAGGAGTTTCGGTCATCACTGCAACTCCACTGGCTGCAATACTTTTTACATCACTTTTCACTAAACTTAAAATGATATCAATATCGTGTATCATTAAGTCTAGAATAACACTTACTTCAGTTCCTCTAGGGTTAAATTGTGCTAGTCTATGTACTTCAATAAACATTGGGTTTAAACTCATGTCTTTAATTGCCAAGTAAGCTGGGTTAAATCTTTCTACATGACCCACTTGCAATTTAACATTGGCTTCTCTTACCATATTCATTAGGTCTCTGCCTTCTTGAATAGTATGCGTGATTGGTTTTTCTACAAATACATGTTTACCTTTTCTAATGGCTTGCATGCAGATGTCGAAATGTTGATTGGTTGGTGTAATGACGTCGATGATGTCACATGCATCAATCAACTTTTCTTCATCCATGAATCTTTTCAAGTCATATTTCTCTGCAACTTCTTTCGCGTTATCATTATTAGGGTCGAAAAACCCTACCAATTTTACACCCTCTATTTCCTTCCAGTTATTAAGGTGGAATTTTCCTAAATGACCCACTCCAAAAACGCCTACTTTTAGCATAAAATTCGATTAATTGGTAAAGATAAATAATTCGATCTGCCCTTAGCCCTCTATTTTAATCAAAAATGGGAAAGTCCTTGACATTGGTCAATTCTTTTTCATTCATTAATGTACTTGCATAAGCGGAAACATGGGGTAATTCGTATTTGCAATAAAATTCCAATGTTTGAATCTTACCTTGGTAAAATTGCTTTTCAGTTAAAGAAAGGCCTGGAGCAGACAATTTTTTTCTTGCTGAAATGCTCATTTTTAACCATTGCCATCCTATTACAATAAAGCTCATCATTTCTAAGAAAACAGTAGCGTCAGATAAATATCGCTCTATTTTGCCTTCTACTGAATAACCGTATAATTTGGTTAAAACCTTTTCAATTCTCTTCA
Source organism: Sphingobacterium thalpophilum (assembly GCA_943372285.1). Taxonomy (GTDB): domain Bacteria; phylum Bacteroidota; class Bacteroidia; order Chitinophagales; family Chitinophagaceae; genus Sediminibacterium. The sequence continues at coordinate 205,131 of CALRYA010000005.1, forward strand.
TATCATTTGCTAGCTGATCAGCAGCGTCTTTTAATATTGCATCTTGAGAAGCTTCTACAATTGTTTCCTGAATAGTAGCAGCAAGAATGTGCAATGCATTCCCTTTTTCCATGGTTATTTTTCTTCCTAATAAATCTATTGCTTGGATACCTGTTGTGCCCTCATATAACGACATTATTTTTAAATCTCTATAATGTTGTTGAACCGGGAAATCTGTTGTAAATCCGTATCCACCTAGTGTTTGTATAGCAAGTGCAGCTGATCTGCTTCCATGTTCTGAAGAATATGTTTTTACTATTGGAGTTAAAATTTCCATCAAAAGCCAATAATTATGTTTTTCTTCTCCAGTTGCAACATGTGTTAAATCATACAATTTATTACACTCAAGTCCTAAAGAAAGTGCACCCTCTGCAATAGCTTTTTGAGTAAAAAGCATTCTTTGTACATCCGCATGATTAATGATTAAACTGGGTTCTTTCGAAGGGTCTTTTTCTCCAGCAATTCTGCCTTGTGGTCTTTCTAAACAATATTGTAAGGAGGCTTGGTAAGCTGCCATAGCAACTGACGCTGCACACATGCCTACACTAATTCTTGCCCCATTCATCATTTGAAACATGTAGGATAAACCTTTATGAGGCTCACCCACTAAATAGCCTATACAGTCGTTATTGTCGCCAAATGATAAATGGGTGGTAGCATACCCTTTTTGCCCCATTTTTTGAAAATCACCAGCACAATACACATCATTGTATTCTAAATCTCCATCTTCTTTAACCCTAAATTTTGGCACTATAAAAAGTGAAATGCCTTTCACCCCTAATGGTGCTCCTTCAATTCTTGCTAATGTTAAATGAATAAAATTAGAACAAGCTTCATGTTGCCCACCTGAGATGAATATTTTTTGCCCATTGATTAAATATTTTTCTCCATTCAAAGGTTTTGCACTTGTTGTAATGTCTGAAAGCGAACTGCCTGCCTGTGGTTCAGTTAATGCCATAGTACCTTGCCATTCTCCCGCGAAAATTTTCGGTACATATGTGCCAATTTGCTCAATATTTCCAAAACTGGTGATCAATCCAGCTGCACCGGCAGATAAGCCAAGATAACCTTCAACACCATTATTGGCTGCTTGAAAAATATGATGCGCAGTACTGAAAATCATTTCAGGTAATTGCATTCCTCCATTTTCGAAATTAGCACTAGCACCTATCCATCCCTGAGAAGCCGATTCTGTTATTATTCTTTTCAGGCATGGATGAGTTAACACATTTCCTTTACCATCATATTTTACGGGGTGTTCATCCATATCTTTAAAGAAAGGAGCCATTTCTTGATCTGCTAATAATTTTGCAGATTCAATCATCATCCAAGCTTGTTCTTCATCTAAATGTGCAAATCTTTCATATTGAAATAAATCTTTAACAGGATGTACTTCAAATAATAAAAAGCGCAGAAAATCCATGTTGGTGTAACGAGGCATAATAGTTATTAGTTATTGGTTATTGGTTATTGGTTATTGGTTGTTGGTTGTTGGTTGTTTGTGTTTGGTTGCTAGATTTAGCGTTAGCGGGCGGAGCCTCCATCAATGGTTAAACAAATTCCATTTACAAAAGATGCTTCATCTGATGCTAAATATAAGTATCCATATGCTATATCCATTGGCTTTCCCCAATGTCCTGCTGGTATCATCGGAACAAGCTTTTGTTTTACTTCATCAGGAATAGCGTCTGTCATTTGTGTTTCAATAAATCCTGGAGCAATACAGTTTGCAGTGATTCCAAACCTTCCTAATTCCAATGCCCATACTTTTGACATTCCTATTATAGCAGATTTAGTGGCAACATAATTGGTTTGTCCATAGTTCCCTCTTAATCCAACATTAGATGATGCAGAAACAATTCTGCCGTATTGTTGATTTTTCATATGCTGCGCAACAATCTGTGTGCAATTAAATACGCCAGTAAGATTGACAGCTAAAACTTTATCCCATTCGTCTTCCTGCATTTTCAATAAAGTTTTATCCTTGGTAATTCCAGCATTATTGATGAGTATATCTATTCGAGCATGTGTTTGAATGATTTCTTTTACAGCACGCTCAATAGCAGGTTTATCTGTTACAGACAATTTTGTAAAATAAACTTCAAGATGCTGACTTCTTAAGTTTGACGCAAATGATTCGCCTTCATCGGTTTGATCCCAAATAAAAACAATAGCGCCTTCTTTGGCAAATAGTTCTGCAGTTGCTGCTCCAATACCGGCTGCTCCTCCAGTAATAATGGCTATTTTATTTTTTAAACGCATATAGTTGATTAAAATATTACACTAATTAATTCTGCAACATATGCTGGTTTTTCAGCACCTTTAATTTCAATAGTACATCCTAAAAATAGTTTCATAGATCCATTGGGTTGCTCCTCTACACTATTCAGTTTTGCAATAAGCCGAATTTCACTATCAACAGGTACTGGAGAAATGAATCTCGCTTTATTGATTCCATAGTTAAAAAAAGTAGTGACATTTTCAATGGAAATAATATCATAAAAAAATTGAGAAGCCAATGACATAGTGAGATAACCATGTGCGATTGTTTTTCCTCCCGGTAAAAATTGTTTAGCTTTCTCTGTATCGATATGTACCCATTGAAAATCAAGCGTTGCAGCTGCAAACTCATTGATCATTTTTTGTGTTACTGTTAACCATTTAGTTGGCCCTGCCGTTTTTCCAATATGATTTTTAATATCAGCAATACCGTTTATTTTAATTGTTTGTGGGCTGTCTGATTCAATTGGATTTTGCTCAACTTTCTTCCGTATTTCTGTAACATTGTTTTTTTGATTAGCTGGTTCTTCTTGAATTTGAACTACAGCTTTACCGATTACTTTCCTTTCCATTAAATCCCTTATGGCTGAGGGGGATTCTTCCAAGGCATAAATCTTATGAATGGGTTGAGCTATTTTACCCTTACTCATCCAATATAGCAATTCGCCAAAATTTTTTAAACTATTGGCTGGTTCTCTTTCAGCAAAACTTCCCCAAAAAACACCCACAACAGCACAACCTTTTAAAAGAGCAAGGTTAAAAGGAAGTTGAGGTATTTCTCCAGATGCAAATCCTACCACTAAATATCTGCCGTTCCAAGCCATTGATCTTAATGCTGGTTCAGCAAGGGTTCCTCCAATAGGATCATAAACAATATCTACACCTTTTCCCTGGGTGATTTCTTTGATTGCCAATTTTAAATCTTGAACAGAATAATTGATGCAAAAGTCCGCCCCTTTAGATTTACAAAGCGCTAATTTTTCTTCAGAAGATGCTGCTGCAATTACTGTTGCGCCCATTAATTTTGCTAACTCCACAGCGGCTATTCCTACACCTCCGGCTGCTCCCAATATTAAAATGGTTTCGCCTTTTTTTAATTGACCCCGGTCTTTCAATGCATGATAAGATGTTCCAAATGTATATAAAGAGGAGGCTGCTGTTATAAATGACATTTCTGGTGGCATCGGAAATACCATACTTGCATTAACAAGCACTTCTTCTGCAAAGCCTCCCCAAATACTTAAAGCCAGTACTTTATCGCCAACTTTAAAATTGGTAACTTTTGAGCCAACAGACTTTATAATTCCTGACACTTCTCCACCGGGAGAAAAAGGAAGATTGGGTTTGAATTGATATTTGTTTTGAATAATTAACGCATCAGGAAAATTGACACCACAAGCATAAATCTCAATTAAAACTTCTTTTTCTGAAGGTGCAGAAAGTTGTAAATCTTCGAATACCAATGATTCGGGTAAACCAAATTCTTTGCAAAGAATCGCTTTCATATATATAGTTTATTAACCGGGTTGTCAATTTACAACCAATAGTTTATAATAACCATATATTTTATCAAAAAGTGGATTAAAGCCCAATCATTCTTTTGAGTCTTTTGATGGTTGCTTTGTAAATGCCGCCATCGATCTGAATTCTTCGATCAGTTGTCCAAACAAGTGCTTTTATTTTTGATTGATAATGCAATTTCCCAAACCCTTTTTCTCTCAGTTTCAATGCTAACCAACCATCTTCGTTTGTTCCTGGCGGATGATTGAATCCATCAACAGCCAATCCTTGTTCCTTTCTAAATCCTGAATTGAAGCCATAAGCATTCATTGCTTCATCTCTAAATATTTTGTTGATCCACCTCATTAAATCGGCAAAATATTCATAAAAAAAGTAAGTTATTCTGCCAGTATTGCCAATTGGAATAAATGAAAATCTTCCATAGACTGAAGCGATTTTTGAGTCCATTATTAATGGTCTGGCCATTAGTTCTATCCAGTCTTTTGGATAGATAGAATCGGCATCTGCGTTTAAAATGATTTTTCCAATTGCAATTGCAAGCCCAGCATTTCTAGCTTCTGTAATTCCTTGTTTTAATTCTGAAATACATGGTATTCCTGTTTGAACAACTAATTCTTCAGTTTTATCTTTAGAATTATTATTGACAACAATAATTTCAACTGGCCATTGAGAAATATTATTGCTTAAAGACAAAAGCGTTTGTAGTATATTTTTTTCTTCGTTATATGCAGGGATTACAATGGAAATAACTGGATCTCCCTTTGATAATTGGGTATAGCCAAGTTGTATTTTTTGAGTCAGCGATTGATCACTTGGATCCGCCGAGTAGATCTCTTGAATATATTTTGGAATTGCAATTGGTCTCATTTTGGGTATCTAATTCATTTTCCAAAGATCCATAAAGTTAAATCATTCGTTGAATTATTTGGTATTTCTTCTAAAACTCACCGAAAATCAAATGATCCTTGTATTTTTCTGCATTAAATTGAATAAATTTGGTTTTTATATACCAGATCTAATACTTAACCAAAATAAAACTGCATTATGCCTTTTTCGAATTCTGAATTGATCAAAATAGTGGTGGTTGAAGATGAAATGACTATGCAGTTGATTCTTAAAAAATATTTGGGTACACTCTATGAAGTAGAGATTTTCAAAGATGGACTAGATGCAATGGCGTTTTTGCAGCAAGGTAATATGCCTGATTTGATTATTAGTGATTTAAATACCCCGGTAATGGGTGGATTAGATCTTACCAAACAGTTGAAAGCAAGTGATATTTTTAATAAAATACCTATTGTAATACTTTCTGGTGAAGAAAGTTCTGAAATGATCATTAAATGCTTAGAAGCAGGTGCAGATGATTATTTGGTTAAACCATTTAATCCTAAAGAATTAGAAGCTAGGTTAAAAGTTGTTTTAAGAAGAATTAGCAAATAATGGAGGAAATGATAAATGAATCTGTTACCGTACACGAAAAAGTGATTGCACTTATTTCTTGTGACGAAACCATTACTGGAATTTTTATGTCTGGTGATTTTGGGCATAAAAAACCGGTATCATTTAATTCTGTTGCTGAACTATTTACCAAATGGGACCTTCAACAAATTGATCTGGCCGCAATAGTTTCCCAAAGTGAAGTGCTGGGTCCAGAGGGTATATCATTGCTTGAATTAATCAGGCTAAAAAAGCACAAAAGCATCCCCTTTTTTTTAATTAGTCAGCAGTTAAGTGAAAGTACCGCTAAGCTTGCATTAAAATCAGGAATTTCTGATGTATTTAAGCTTCCAATTAAAAAGAATAATGTTGAATTGAGGCTTAATTTATTGATTGATAATTGGGAAATATTAAAGCAAACGGCTGTAATAGACGATTTCCGAAAATATAAAACACCATTTATTAAACGCGTTTTTGATATATTTTTTGCAAGTATTGCTTTGATACTTTTGTCTCCTTTATTAATTGTTGTTTGTATTTTATTGAGGCTGGAATCTAAGGGTCCGCTATTTTATTATGCATTGAGAGTTGGTGCAGGATATAAAACGTTTAAATTCTATAAGTTCCGATCCATGTTTGTAAATGCAGACAAAAGACTCAAAGAATTACAGCATTTAAATCAATATGCTTCACAAGTCAATGAGGTTGAAATTGTTGCCGAAGATTATTTATGCGATGATTGTAAAGCAGCAGGTACCAGTTGCAGATTTCCTATGTATTCAGATACTAATCGTTGGTGCGAGAAGCAGTATAATGAAAATAAAAAAGCAAAAGCTGGGTCAGCGTTTTTTAAATTGAAAGATGATCCAAGAATCACCAAAGTAGGCAAGTTCATCAGAAATACCAGTATAGATGAATTGCCTCAATTATGGAATGTAATAATCGGAGATATGAGTATAGTAGGTAACAGGCCTTTACCATTATATGAAGCCGAAAAATTGACCACGGATAAATATGCAATGCGCTTTATGGCACCTGCAGGCATTACTGGGCTATGGCAAGTTGAAAAAAGAGGTAAGGGAGAAATGTCGGAAGAAGAAAGACTGATGTTGGATAATAAATATGCACAAAATCATAGTTTTGCCAATGATATCAAACTAATTTTAAGAACAATCCCCGCATTGTTTCAGTCCGAAACAGTTTAGAATCACATTTTAATCCATTCCTTTAAGTTAAAATCATACTGCTTGATCAGTTTTGCAGGATTGCCCGCGATGATTGAGTATGGAGGGAAGCTTTTTGTTACAACCGCTCCGGCAGCAACTACGCTATGTTTGCCAATGGTTACACCTGATGTTATTACTGCATTAGCAGCTATCCAGCAATCATCTTCAATGATAATGGGCTTTGTTATTGTTTTTTGCTCTTTAATCGGAAGATGAATATCTCTGTATTCATGATTTAATGCACTGGCAACAATATTTTGGGCAAAAATCACATTATTGCCTATTTGAATGGGGCCAATAATCACATTCCCCATCCCAATTAAACTATTTTGTCCGATCAATACAGGGCCCATTCCATTGTTTATGGTGCTAAAATCTTCAATAATTGAATCATCGCCTAAGCTAAATTCATTAAAAGGGAGCACATCCATGCGGGTTCTCCATCTAATAATTGACCTTTTACCCTTATGGTGAAAAAAGGGATTTACAAATAGCTGTACCCATGCCCTCGGTCTGGCCTGATTTGGAGGAACCAAAAGCCAATGCACCCATTTTTTTAAGCCTGGGTTTGATTTTATTTTTTCTTTTAACGACATGGGATAGAAAATATGTTAATGTGTATAGTTAGGGGATAAACAAGGACCTTTTATTTATATAATTATTATCTTTAATTTGCGTGAATATCATTGCTTTAGATAAAAATAATCCATTTTTTTAGAAATGCAAGAGATTGATTCGGTACCCATAAAAAAATATATGATTTTTAGAAGAGCTGCTATATTTTCTTTTTTTCAAATTCCTAAAAAAGTATTCAAATTTAGTTTGAGTCTGTTGATTTTTTTTCAAATTGGTTTAAGTTCCTACGCACAAAATGGTACTTTAATTCAAGAATTGTCCTATCCATTTTTAGAAAAATTGATTTTTGCAGCAAAACAGAATTATCCTAGAGTAAAAACCTATGACCGAAGAGTCAATATAGCCTATATGAATCTTCAAAAGTCAAAACTTTCTTGGTTTGACTTCTTCACATTCTCTGCATTTTACTCTCCAAATACCTCTGTTACACTTACTAATCAAACATTAACAGGTGTTCAGGTAGGACTTTTCATTAATATAGGTTCTATTATTCAAAAACCGATCTTAGTTAAAACGAGTAAAGAGGAATTGGCTATAGCAAAATTGGCAGCAGATGAATATATGTTGACCATTGAAGCAGATGTAAAAGCCAGGTATTTTAGGTACATGAAGTCGGTTACTACTCTAAGGGTTAGAAATCAAGTATTGATTGATGTGGAAGCATTGTATAAGCAAGTTAAATATAAGTTTGAAAGAGGTGAGTCGACTTTTGAAAATTATAATACATCAATGATTCAATTAGCCAGACAGAAGCAAGATATCATTGAGGCGGAAGCTGATGTTTTAATTGCCAAAAGCGCTTTGGAAGAATTGGTGGGAATAAAGTTAGAAGAGGTTAAATAAATGGAATTAAATAAATTTTTTAAACTAGTATACAAACGGAAGTATATACTCGTAATCGTTCCATTGATTACAGTATTTGTGACCTATTTCCTCGTACTCAAACTTCCTGATACTTATAAATCACACGCACGTATATCTACTGGAATTGTAGACCAGGCAAGTCAATTGCTTACCAATTCTGATCTTTCACAGGAATCTAGAACATCTCAACAGTTTAGTAATTTATTGGAGGTTTTTCACTTAAAAAGGGTGTTCGACCAGGTTTCATTTAAGTTGATGTTGCATGACCTCACCAGTAATAAGCCATTTCGGCCACCTAGTAAATTAATGAAACAGGTTAATCCAAGTGCAAGAGCCTATGCAATTAAGGTGTTTACTGAAAAAATTAAAACTAAAGAGCCCCTTTCTTTATGGTATGCCAACGAAAATGGATTGAATCAGTTATTGATATCTATGGGTTATGATGAACAAACCCTTCAAAAAAAGATCCTGCTCTACAGAGTAAATAATAGCGATTTTATTGATGTTGACCTGGAGACGGAAAATCCTTTTTTATCGGCGTTCATTGTAAATACTTTGTGTAAAGAGTTTCTGGATTATTATGAAAATTATATTCGAAGTAATCAAATTCGAGCGGTTAATTTCTTAGATACATTGATGAAAGTGAAGTATGATTCAATGAACAATAAAATGCGCCAGCTCAGAGACTATAAAATAAGAAATAGGATTCTGAATTTAAATGAACAGGCCAAAACATTATACAGTCAGATTACCGATTACGAAACAAGACTACAAATGGTGAATAAAGATGTTTCATCTTTTGAAAACGCAATTGAAGGGATAGATAAAAAATTTGACACCAAAGACAGGCGCTATTTAGAAAGTACCATAGTTGCTGTTAATCAGGCAATTCTGGATACCAGAAATCAATTGCAATCTGTTACAGAAGAATTGATTAAAAATAATTATGATTCAAGAATACAGGCAAAGGAAGATTCTTTAAGATCATTATTAGAACAACAAATACTACAATCAACTGATAAATTATTGGTTAGTCCATTGTCCAATAAGCAAACATTGGTTACTCAAAGAATCAATTTAGAAGTTTCAAAAAACCTTGCATTGGGTAGTATTAAATCAATCAAGGATGAAATAGAAAGATTGAATAAGAAGTTTGATTTACTGGTTCCTCATGAAGCACTAATTCAAAACTATGAAGGGGCCGTGGATGTTGCAGGTAAGGAGTATCTGGAAATCTTGAATAAGTTCAATAAAACTACTTATGAAACCAGTGTAGGAATGCAGCTTCATCAAATTGAATCAGCTATGCCTGGGCCTGCACTTCCTTCTAAAAAATTATTACTGGTTATCATTAGTGGGGTTTTAAGTTTTGTTTTTTGTCTTGTAATACTTTTTGTAATATTTTATTTAGATGATGCTATAATTAATGCTCAGGACCTTGCAAATCAAACTGGAATTCCTGTTTTGTCATTTTTACCATCTATAAATACTTCACTGTTAGATTTGTCCAGTCTTTCAAGGGGAGAAGAAAAGAATCGAAATACGATCGCTTTCAAACATCTTTTACGTTCATTGCGCTTTGAAGTTGAAAGAGAATTGGCGAGTCAAAAAATGTTAGTTATCACTAGTTTGAATAATGGGGAAGGTAAATCACTCATTGCTATGGGCCTAGCGTATGCATTTTCAATGGTGAATAAAAAAGTATTATTAATTGATGGAAATTTTGATGAACCAACTATAACTAATATTAGTGGCACCACTCATTTTTTAGAAGACTATTTGAGAAATGAAATTTCAATCACAGAAGTAATGCGGGAAGGAAAAGTGAGCATTATGGGAAATAAAGGCGGAGATACTTCTTTGTTTGAATTATGTGACGAAACCATTGTCAAACCTAAGTTCACTTATTTGAGGGACGTATTTGATGTTATTATTGTTGAATCTCCATCCTTAGATAGAATGAATAAATCAAGAGAGTGGATTGTTGTTGCTGATAAAGTATTAGGGGTTTATGCATCTGGAAAGTCCATTAAACCGAATTCTAAACCAAACATTCGTTTTATTCAACAATTGGGAAATCGTTTTGCTGGATGGGCTTTAAATAAGGTTCATTATAATCGATTAGAAAGTGTACCTAAGTAAAACTTTTAAAACGAACTAAAGTGCTTTATAATTTATTTTATTTAATATGGTATTTTTTTCAATTCTATATTGGATTTAATTTGGTTATGCCATTTTTCTTTTTGATCATTTATCTATTTGTAAGAAATAGAAACAAAGTTGCTGATCAGCATTTTTCAACAAGTGAGATTGATTATGCAATCATTGTAACTGCTTATGAGCAAACTGATTTGTTAAAGAATGTTGTTCAGTCAATTTTGGGGCTCAATTATAGCAATTATACAATTTATATTGTAGCAGATAAATGCGACATTACTAATTTGCATTTTGATGATCAAAGAGTTGTTTTGCTTAGGCCCGAGCAAACATTAGCAAGTAATACCAGATCACATTTTTACGCAATCAATCATTTTATAAGACCTCACGAAAGATTAACTATAATTGATAGTGATAATCTTGTTCATCCAGAATACATTAACGAATTAAATATTTATTTTAATAAAGGGTACCTAGCTGTTCAGGGATTAAGAGATGCAAAAAATCTAAATACCATTTATGCTAATTTAGATGCTGCAAGAGATATTTATTATCATTTTTATGATGGAGAAGTATTGTTTAATATAGGTTCTTCGGCTACCTTGTCTGGTTCAGGAATGGCATTTACTGTTAAACTTTATAAGGATTGTTTAGCGCATTTAGATATTGTTGGTGCAGGCTTCGATAAGATTTTACAAAAGCAAATAGTTGAGAAAAAATACAGAATTGCTTTTGCAAAAAATGCTATAGTATATGATGAGAAAACCGCTCAATCAGATCAACTTGTTAAGCAAAGAGCAAGGTGGATTAATACCTGGTTTAAATATTTTTCATTTGGTTTTACATTTATTTATAAAGGCCTGTTAGGATTGAATTGGAATCAGTTTTTATTTGGAATAGTATTGGTCAGACCTCCTTTGTTTCTTTTTATTATTATGTCTTTATTTTTTATTGGAATAAATGTTTTTTTTAACCCTTTGCTTGCCATTATTTGGACCGTTGCTATATTAGTATTTATCATTGGCTTTTTAAGTGCGTTAATTATAAACAATGCCAGCTCAACAATCTATAAATCTCTCTTAGGTATTCCCCGATTTATATTTTTCCAGTTGGTTTCTTTGGCGAAAGTGAGAAATGCAAATAAACATTCAGTAGCAACTAAACATTCTGTAAACCAAGATTAGTAACACGCTTAATAATAATAACTAATTGAAGATAGATTCTACCATACCAAAAAGATCGGCCGAAGAGCAAAAGGAATACGATAAGCAGGTCTTAGAAAAAAACATTCAAAAAGCCGCTGTTGCATTGTCTTTTGTAAGTGTATTTTATTTTTTCATCAAGTTGCTTTTCTTATGATGGAAAAACAGTTCCTCACTTCACCTTCAAAAGTTACTCCAGATGAAATTTCATGGATGGATCGGGCAAAGCTTTTTTTTGCTAATTCCAAGATGGATGGATTTGGACTTTTCATTTTTTTATTATCCTGTTCACTGATATTTTCCATTGTCATAGCAAAACTCGGATTTGTTTTTGGAGTACTCATTCTGTTGGTAATTGTTGGAATACCAGTAATATATGGGTTCATAATTTATCCAAAGTTTGGCATTATCGTTTTTTTAATTAGTGCCTATTTTATCATGTATATATACCGAATGGATATCGGGGATTATCCATTAGGGACAGTGATGGATTTCATGGAGTTGCTTTTGATCATTGGTTTCTTTGTACAACAAAAACGTAGAAATGATTGGACAGTATTAAAAAGTCCGATTAGTACAATGATTCTTATTTGGATAGCCTATAATATTATGCAAGTTGCCAATCCCTGGGCTGAATCTAAACTAGCTTGGGTTTACACAATTAGATCCGTTGCTGCTATTATGCTCATGTATTTTGTTTTTTTATTCAATATAGAAACAACGAATTTTGTAAAAATTATTCTAAAGCTTTGGATATTGATGTCTTTGTTTGCTGCCCTTTATGGTTTAAAGCAACAATTTATTGGATTTACGGATTTTGAAAATAGATATCTTCTTTCTGATCCTGAAATTGCAGGACTATTGTTTATTGGAGGACAATGGCGGAAGTTTTCCATTTTTAGTGATCCAGGGGCATTCTCTTATAATATGGTAATCAGTAGCCTATTGTGCATAGGCTTGGCTACAGGACCTTTAAAGGTTTATCAGAAGAGAATTTTATGGTTGATTGCATTTATATGTTTGTTTTCAATGTTGTATTCTGGTACCAGAGGTGCTTATGTATTATTGCCTACCGGTATTGTAATTTTTGCAGTGCTGAAATTTAGTAAGCAAGTGGTCTTTTTATCTCTTTTAGCTGCAATTCTTTTAGCTATTGTGGTATTTATGCCAACTTCTAATAGAACTATTTATCGCTTCCAGTCGGCATTTAGGCCATCCGAAGATGCTTCATTTAATGTTAGGAAAAATAACCAAAAGCGAATTCAACCTTATATTTTGTCTCACCCTTTAGGAGGAGGAATGGGCGCAACAGGAATGTGGGGAAAAAGGTTTTCTCCCAATTCAGTGTTGGCAAATTTTCCTCCAGACAGTGGTTATGTAAGAGTGGCTGTTGAAATGGGATGGATTGGATTATTCTTGTTTTGTTTATTAATGTTTACCATTTTGAAAGTAGGCATACATCATTACTTTGCCATTAAGGATCCTGCTTTAAAATCTTATTGTTTGGCAATGATTCTAATTGTATTTGCCTTAAATGTTGGAAATTATCCGCAAGAAGCCCTGGTTCAATTTCCAACTAATGTATTATTCTATTTGGTAATAGCATTGATAGAAGTGACGTATAGATTGGATTTGGCTAAAAATCCAAAAAGCAATCTTAATTTAGCCCTATGATAAAAGGAAGAGATATAGTCATTGTAGGACAACAACCTTGGGATGTTGAAATGGGCAGTAATTGCAAGAATATAGCTTTGGAGTTCAGTAAACATAATCGAGTGTTATATGTCAATTCTCCATTAGATAGATTTACCTTTTTGAGAAATAAGCATGATGCTAAAGTTAAAAAAAGAATTAATGTTATAAAAGGGTTAGAAAAAGGGTTATTGAAGGTAGAAAACAATATTTGGAATTTATTTCCAAATAGAATGATTGAATCAATCAATTGGATTGGGAGTCAGTTTATTTTCGAATTTTTAAATAAATGGAATAATAAACAGTTCGCAAAATGTATTTCAGACGGCATTCTTGAACTTGGGTTTAAGGATATTATTCTATTCAATGACAATGATATTTTTCGGTGTTTTTATTTAAAAGAATTACTTCAGCCAAGCATTAGTATTTATTATTCTAGAGATTATATGCTAGCGGTTGATTATTGGAAAAAGCATGGCGAAAAGTTGGAGCCATTGCTTATTGCAAAGTCCGATTTATGTGTTGCTAACTCTACTTACTTGTCGGATTATTGTAAGCAATACAATCCAAATTCTTTTTATGTTGGTCAAGGATGTGATTTTACTATTTTTTCAGATCAAAAAAATTTTGAAATCCCAGCGGATATTTTGCCAATCAAAAGACCCATCATCGGTTATATTGGGGCATTGCTTGCGTTAAGATTGGATCTTAAATTGCTGACTCATATTGCAAAATCAAAACCCGACTGGAGCATCGTTTTGGTAGGGCCAGAAGATGAGCAGTTCAAAAACAGTGAGTTGCATTTATTGAAAAATGTATTTTTCTTAGGTTCAAAACAACCAGATCTTTTGCCAGATTACATTCATTCATTCGACATTTGTATAAACCCTCAATTGATTAGTCAAGTAACCATTGGTAATTATCCGAGAAAAATAGATGAATATTTAGCAATGGGAAAGCCGGTGGTTGCAACAAGAACGGGCTTTATGGAATCCATATTTAGTGACTTTACTTATCTTGGAGTGAGCGGAGATGAATATATCGATTTAATCAATCTGGCATTATTGGAAAATTCAGATGACAAAAAAGCTGCTCGAAAGAAATTCGCATATACACATACATGGGAAAATAGTGTTGAAGCAATTTATGATTCAATTTTAAAAGTTCATTAAATTGAAAAAATGACTTCAACAGTTAAACGTTTATCAATTGTAGTTTCAACCGACAACCACTATTTAATTTTGTTGGCTGTATTAGTCAAATCAATTGAAGAAAACAATAAAACTAACTTGCCTATTGATCTGTATGTTATTTCAGAAAATGTAACTGAGCAAAATAAAAGCCGTTTAGCGAAATCGATCAATCAATCAATTACTACTATTTTTTGGTTCGAATTAGAAGAAATTGTTCAGGATAAATACAAAGTACCTTTTGATTGGACATCCTTTCCTCGAAATATTCATGCAAGACTCTATGTGCCACACTTTATTCCTTCCCATGTTGAAAAAATATTGTACTTAGATGTTGATATGATTGTATGTAAAGATGTTGCTGAATTATTTGAAATAGATCTGGGTAATAATATTGTTGGTGCAGTTTTAGATCAACATGTTCATACGTTTTCTAATGCCTGGGGCGGGATTAAAAATTACAAAGAACTAGGTTTGTCTCCCGATTCAAAATATTTTAATACAGGACTTTTAATGATCAATTGTAATGCTTGGAGAGCGTTTGGGGTAACGCAAAAAGTCATAAATTGTATCGAGCAAAATAAACAGTATGCCAATTTCCCGGATCAATATGGTCTAAATGTAGTACTTGCCGATCGTTGGACCAATTATGATCCTTTATGGAATTATTTCAGTTTTGGCGAGGAACAGAAACCTTTTTTGATTCATTTTGTAAAAAGAAAGCCTATTTATCAATCATATGAAGGTAATTTAGATTACAAGGCAATATTTCTTGAATTTTTAGCAAAAACTCAATGGAAAAATGAGCCTGAAATTAGTGAGTTTAGTAGGTATCTTAAGAAGTTGTCTAATGTTGCCAATAAAGTTTTAAAAGCTTTATTTCAATGATTCAAGTGAAAAATATGTTTGCAAAATTATTTCATAAAATTAACAATAAGCATTTTTTGTCTTTAGCGGGAAATGGAGTAATGGCCGGATTGGCAATGCTTACACTGGCCATTTTATTCAGGGTACTTTCTAAAGTTGATATTGGCTATTGGTTTTTTTATCAAACTTTATTTGTTTTACTGGATACTTTTCGTTCCGGATTTTTACAGATGGCACTCATTTCATTTTATAGTGGTACGGAAGAAACTACGTCTAAGAAAGTTATTGGGTCTATATGGTATATCGCAATTATTATTACATTAGTATTTGCTGGCATTAATTTGATCGTTTATCCATTTAGTAAATTTTTCAATGATCCAGCAATCATTTTAACCATCAAATGGTTCGGGATTACTTTTTTAGCTACTCTGCCTTCGAATATTGCTTCCTGGATTATGCAGGCTGACCAACGTTTTGATCGGTTACTTATTCTACGAGTATTGAATCAAGGCTCTTTTATTATTGGAGTGCTAGGATTTGTTTTTTTCAATACCATTAATTTGCAAAATTTATTTTTATTGAATTTTGTTGTCAATGTTTTGGGTAGTGTTGTAACAATCCTTTTGGGTTGGTCAAAAATCAACTGGTTTTTATTTCGTACAAATGAGTATGTGAAAAAGATTTATAATTACGGAAAATACAGTGTTGGGGCATCAGTGAGCACTAGTCTTTTAAGAAGTTCTGATACATTTATCATTACGTATCTTTTAGGGCCTTCAGCATTGGCTATTTATAATATTCCAGTTCGATTAATGGAGCTTATTGAAATTCCGCTACGCAGTATGGTTTCAACTGGAATGGCTTCTATTGCAAAAGCATATAATAGAAATAATTTAAAAGAAGTTGGCTATATTCTACAAAAGTATGCAGGTACATTATCAGTGGCTTTCATACCTGTTGCTATTGTGGCAGTCTGTTTAGCTGATATTGGAGTTGGGCTTTTAGGTGGAGGTAAATATATAGGTACAGAAGCGGCCAATTTTTATAGAATTTCCATGATTTTTGCCATTTTCTATCCAATTGACCGATTTATTGGGGTTAGTTTGGATGTTATTCAACAACCAAGAATTAATTTTATTAAAGTGTTGTTGATGTCACTTATGAATATTGTGGGTGATTTTGGAGGGATCTTACTTTTTGGCAATATTTATGGTGTAGCATTAGGAACGCTTTTTCCTTTGTGTATAGGAGTATTTTTCGGATATTATCATTTAAGTAAGTATGTTAATTTTAAATTGAGTAATGTATTTATTTTTGGATATATTCAGGTTAGAAGAATTCTTCGGAAAAATGTAAAATATTTTAAAAAGCAATGAAATTAATCCATCTCATATTGGCACATGATCCTGCAGGGTTAGTTCAGCTTGAGCGATTGATTAATCAATTGAATTACGAAGGCTCTATTATTTATATACATGTTGACCTTAAATCTGATCTGAGTGTATTTAAGAATCATTTCAAAAATAATGCTGCTGTTAGATTTATCAATAATCGGGTAAACATTAAATGGGCCAGCTATTCAATGATAGAAGCTGAACAAAATAGCTGTCAGCAAATTTTAATGGAAGAGCCCAACTTTGATTTTTTGAATTTATTAAGTGCCCAGGATTATCCAATACGACCGATTCATGAATTTCATCAATTTTTATCTCTCCATATTGGCAAAGCTTTTATGCACTGTTTGGATATAGAAACAGAGTGGGTTGAAGCAAAACAAAGGGTTATTAAGTATCATTTTGTAAATCATGATTTTAGAGGCATTTATCTTCTTCAAGATATTGTAAATTCGATAATGCCTGAAAGGAAGGTTCCTTCTAATATGGCTTTAAAGGGTAGGTCTCAATGGTTTACCATTTCCCGTAAACATGTAGAATATGTTGTAGAAGCACTAAAAATGAACAAAGCCATTGTACGTTTTTTTAAATTCACTTGGTCGCCGGATGAAATGGTTTTTCAAACATTGTTATTTAACTCGCCCTATCAAAATGATATTATCAATAATAACTTAAGATATATCGACTGGTCTGAATTAAAGAAAAACCCTAAAATATTAACGGAGGTCGATTTTGAGGCAATCACCCAATCTGGGAACTTCTTTGCCAGAAAATTCAATTTGTCTGCAAGTAGCAGCATACTTGATTTGATTGATATACAAATTAATGGGTAGTATTTTTAGATTTCTTATCTAATTTTCAAGCGAATAATCAAATGATTTTGAGTAAAAAATGGTAACTTTAAGTTTTATATGATACCTTAAAAATTTCGTTATGAAAATAAGAAACCCAAAATCCAGAATGGATTTAAATATTAAATCGAGTGATCGGGTTTTGGAAGTTGGAGGCGGGCATAATCCGCATCCACGTTCTAATGTTGTTGTAGATAAATTTGCAGATAGTAATTTTCATAGAAGTGGTGATATTGCTGTTCTCAAAAATCAAACATTCATGGAGGCCGATGGCGAAAACCTCCCTTTTAAAGACAATGAATTTGATTATGTTATTTGTTGTCAAGTATTAGAGCATGTTGAGAATCCAGTTAAATTTTTAGCAGAGCAATTCAGGGTAGCCAAACGAGGTTATATAGAAACGCCTTCTTTATTGGGAGAGAACCTTTTTCCAAGGGAGTCTCACAAATGGATTTTACATGAGCATAATAATGTACTTTATTTGCTGGACAAGCAAAAAATGGGTTTCCATCATGGGTATGATCTGGGAGTGCTGATTCAAGATTATTTGCCTAAACATTCCATTGGGTTTAAAATATTAGAAAGAACACATCCTAATCTTATTTCAATTCGCATTGAATGGGAAACCAATTTTGCTTATGAAATTGAACCTCAAGATCCTGCAATCAGAAAGTATTTTACTGATAAGTGGGCATTGGAATGGGGAGATGATTTTTTTCCGCCAAAATCTAAAGGGCAGGAGCTTTTAAGTACCATTGCAGCTTTCTTGGATATTGTGAAAACTTTATTTGTTTCAACTTTTATCAAAAAGCGGAATTAAACTTAAATATCTTTTTCTTTGGCTAAAAATGCACGAATAAAAAGATAGATACCCAGAAAGACAATCACCAGCGCAAAAAGGTCCATTACTGTAAAGCCGTCATATTCATTAAAGTAAAAAATCGTAGCTATTTCAAATTCTGGTGAAGCTGGAGTGACAATTAAGGTGAATCCTATTGTTATGAATAATAAACCAGCTGAAAATAAAGCTAAAGATGAAGCCCATCTTACCGCGCTATGTTTTACATGAGTTGAATTCAAGAAACTATTCCCCTTATTCAATTTGTTCAGATCTAAATGAATCAAATTTTGTGAATGATCTGTTTGAGGGTCTTTTTGAAATGTATCTTTTTTGCCTGAAATCAACGCATCCTGTAGTTTTTGCTCTATTTCCTTTTTCTTGTACTCTGGGATAGCAGTTTTTTGTAGTTCCCATAAGAAATCCTGAAATGATTTATCTAAATCCGTAAAAGAAGGTTGTTCCATCCCCATATTCAATCAATTTTTTACTTATTGCGCTAATTTAAATAAATTACAACACTTATCTAGTTATTTCATTAAATGAATATGGTTTCTATCATTACTGTAAATTTCAATCATAGTCATGTTACTGACGATTTATTGGATTCCATCATTCAATACAATGCTTATGCAAATATCGAAGTTATTGTTGTAGATAATGGAAGTACAATCGACCCGGTACCAAACTGGAAGGTCAAATATCCTGAGTTTATTTTTATTAGATCAGAACAAAACCTGGGATTTGCAGGTGGTAATAATCTTGGAATTAAAGCATCATCAGGAGATTTCCTTTTTTTGGTGAATAACGATACAGTATTTACACCTTCTCTGATTGAGCAATTAATGAGTACTTTACTAAAGCATCCAAATGTTGGTATGGTATCTCCTAAGATATTGTATTTTGATCAGCCATCAATTTTACAGTATGCTGGTTATACTGAAATGAATTTTTATACGGCGAGGAATGCTTGTATCGGGCAATATGAAACTGATCTTGGACAATACGATCACTTGGAGGGAAAAACTGGTTATGCACATGGAGCTGCAATGATGCTTAAAAGGTCGGTGATTAATAAAGCAGGATTAATGTTTGAAGGTTTTTTTCTTTATTACGAAGAATTAGATTGGTGTGAAAGTATAAAAAGAGCAGGTTTTGAAATATGGGTAAATATGAAAGCCAGCATCTATCATAAAGAATCCGTTTCAGTTGGCAAGAAAACAGCTTTAAAAGAATATTTTATGAATCGAAATAGAATTCTATTCATCAGAAGGAATGCGTCTTGGTTCAAGAAAATTATTTTTTATGTATACTTCATTTTCTTCGTTGTTTTAAGAAACTGTTTAGAATACATTAAGAACGGCAATAGGTCATTTATTAAACAACTTTTCCGTGCAATTTGGTGGAACTTTACTCAAGCTAAGAACAGCCTTTTTTTAGGGTATAAGCAATAACATTTTTTATGAAAATATTTTTCTGGATTGCCATTTTTTTTATTTTTTATACCTACATCGGTTATGGGTTGTTGCTTTATTTGCTACTCATTTTTAAAAGAATATTTTTAAATAAGCCCGTCAAAGAATTTTCGACTTATACTCCTTCAGTTACAATTGTTGTAGCTGCCTATAATGAAGCATATATCATCGAAGAAAAAATTTTAAATACGCTGGCGCTCAATTATCCATCTGATTGCATTGAGTATATTTTTATTACTGATGGTTCTACAGATGAAACAGCTTCAATTGTATCCAAATACCCGTCAATAAAGGGTATGCATCAAACTCAAAGAAATGGTAAGATAGCAGCTGTTCATAGGGCAATGAAAGAAATCAAATCTGATATTGTAGTATTTACAGATGCAAATACGATGGTCAATAAAGACGCAATTATCAATATTTGCAGACATTATATAGATCCAACTGTTGGTGCTATTGCAGGAGAAAAACGAGTTCAAATTGAAAGCCAATCTGATGCAACGGCAGGAGAGGGTTTTTATTGGAAATATGAATCTAAACTGAAACAATGGGATTCTGAGTTGTATTCTGTAGTTGGTGCCGCAGGTGAATTATTTAGCATCCGTTCTTCATTGTACCAACCTGTTGAGCCCGATACTATTCTGGATGATTTTATGATTTCGATGAATATTGCATTAAAAGGATATCGAATTGTGTATGAACCAGCAGCTTTTGCAACTGAAACTGCATCGGCTAATACGAATGAAGAATTGAAAAGAAAAATCAGGATTGCAGCAGGGGGGATACAATCTACAATAAGATTATGGCCACTTTTCATACCGTTCAAAAATCCTATTTTGACTTTTGAATTTATAAGTCATCGAGTATTACGATGGGTAGTTACACCTTATTTGATGATTGGAGCATTGGTGTTAAATGTGCTTTTAGTGAATCAGATAGGCATTATGTCGATTTATGGATTGATGCTTTTAGGCCAGTGCACTGTTTTTTTAGCTGCATTTTTTGGGTGGATTTTAGAGAAACAAAAGCTGAAAGTGAAAGTTTTCTTTATTCCCTATTATTTCTGTCTAATGAATTATGCAGTAATTGCTGGAATGTTTCGGTATTTCTTTACCAAGCAATCTGTGTTATGGGAAAAAGCCAAACGTAAATGAGGCAGCAAAGCAGGAAAAAATGGAATCTTTACTGTCAGGTTTAAATAATAACTTTGTATAATTAAGCTACACTTAAGTATTAAAATAATATGATCAATAAAGTACTTTGTGTTGATGATGATAGTATTTCTCTGACTATATCAAAGCTTTTATTAAAAAGAACAGGCTTTGCAGAAAATGTATTAACTGCCGTTGATGGGCATGATGCTTTACATTTTTTCGAAAAGCTTTTTGAAAGCCATTCAAATCCCGAACAAGAAGCTCCCAACCTGATTTTATTAGATATCAATATGCCAGTCATGAATGGCTGGGAATTTTTGGATGCCTTTATAGGGCAATATGGAACTAAGTTGAACAATACAAGAGTAGTTATTTTGTCTTCTACCATCGACCCCGAAGACTTTGCAAGGGCTAAAAAGTATGCTATTGTTACTCAATTTCTAAGTAAGCCATTAAGTGTAGAAACTTTGCTAGAATTGAAAGAAAATGATTTTGTAAAAAACTTTTTCAATTAATTTCTACAGTTTGTTCGATTTAAGGGATAAATACCAATATTTTAGTTAGGAAATGGATAAAAAACAAAAAACCCACGAATTTCGTGGGTTTTTTTGTTTCAGTTGCGGACCGGACGGGACTCGAACCCGCGACCTCCGCCGTGACAGGGCGGCATTCTAACCAACTGAACTACCGATCCATCCTTTTTTCAGGACGGCAAAGATAAGGGGAAACACCTTTTTCAAACAAATCTTTTCCAAAAAAAATGCAATCCCTATTTTTACTGACTTAATTGCTAAAAAAATGCCTCAATACCCAAATAGACAATTCCTCGATTTTGAAAAGCCAATCAAGGAATTATACGAACAGATTGATGATACCAAGAAGCTAGCTGAGAAAAATCCTAAAATAGATTATTCTGCAACTTTGATTCAATTAGAAGAATCGATTATCCAAAAGCGCTCTGAAATTACCGCTCAACTCACGCCATGGCAAAGGGTTCAGTTGAGTAGGCATCCTGATAGGCCATATACTTTGAAGTATATCGAGAAAATGTTTACCAACTTTGTTGAATTGCATGGAGACCGCAATGTGAAGGATGATAAAGCAATGGTAGGTGGTTTTGCGCAGCTAAATGGTGAAACAGTTATGGTAATTGGGCAACAGAAAGGGGTAAATACTAAAATGCGCCAATTACGCAATTTCGGTATGGCAAATCCTGAAGGGTATAGAAAGGCACTCAGACTAATGAAATTGGCCGAAAAATTCAATAAGCCAGTAATTGCTATGATTGACACTCCAGGGGCATTTCCGGGGCTAGAAGCAGAGGAAAGAGGCCAAGGAGAGGCCATTGCTCGCAATATCTATGAAATGATTCGATTGAAAGTGCCAGTGATCATTATAATTATTGGTGAAGGTGCCAGCGGTGGTGCTTTAGGTATTGGGGTAGGAGATCGGGTGTTAATGATGGAAAATACTTGGTATACAGTGATTTCACCAGAAAGTTGTAGTTCTATTTTATGGCGTAGTTGGGATAAAAAAGAAATTGCGGCAGAACAGTTAAAATTAACTGCAACTGATATGAAAGGATTTGGATTGGTGGATGAGATTGTTCATGAACCCGCTGGAGGTGCACATTGGGATTATCAGGCAGCAGCCGATATCTTAAAAAGCCAGATTCAAAAAGCTTTAGATGAAGTAAAACATAAGACACCACAAGAAAGAACCAATGAACGTATTGAGAAATATGGCAAAATGGGATTCTGGGAAGAAACCACAGTGTAAAAAAATTATTAATGGGGGAAAATAATCGGGGGGATATGACTATACAAAAACAATTAAGAGGAACCGGTGTTGCATTGATTACGCCTTTTACAAAAAACAATACCATCGACTTTGATGCATTAGGTAAAGTGATTGATGCAATGATTGATGGAGGAGTTGAATACCTGGTGAGTTTAGGAACTACAGGAGAAACCCCAGTTCTAAGCAATCCGGAAAAAATAGATATACTTCATTTTACTTATGAAAGAGTAGCTAACAGATTGCCTGTTGTTGTAGGTATTGGTGGAAATGATACTGCAGATCTAATACATGATCTTACTCATTTTCCTCTTGATAAAGCTGCAGCAGTATTAAGTGCTTCTCCATATTACAATAAGCCATCACAAGAAGGGATTTATCAGCACTATAAAATGGTGGCTGCCGCTTCACCCAAGCCAATTATATTGTACAATGTTCCTGGCAGAACAGGAAGAAACATGAGTGCTTCTACCACATTGCGTTTAGCCAATGATATCGACAATATTATTGGTATTAAAGAAGCGAGTGGAGATATGGCCCAATGCATGCAGATACTTCGTGACATGCCAAAAGACTTTTTAGTAGTAAGTGGAGACGATGCATTAGCACTCCCTCAAATGGCTTGTGGTATGGAAGGTGTAATTAGTGTTGCTGCAAATGCTTACCCGAAATTATTTTCTGATATGGTAAGAAATTGCTTGTCACAAAATTATATCGCGGCAAAATTGATCAATGATCAATTAATTGAAGCCTACGATTTAATGTTTGCAGAAAACAATCCAGCTGGAGTAAAAGCATTTATGGTAGAGCAAGGCTTGATCGACAATTATTTGAGAATGCCAAATGTGCCGTTGAGTAATGCTGTTCATCAACAGATAAAGCAATTCTTGGCAAAAAAATAACGATTCATCCTTTCAATTTTTGATGAACGGCTATATGATTCAATCATTCATGTATAACTTCATTTCAAGGATAAAACAATGCTATGTTTAAAAATAAATTGATTGCAATTTTACTGATTGCAATTACTGTTTCTTTCTCGCCAGTTTTTGGGCAAACACCACCAGTATATAATAGCACAGAAATTTATGCTCAACTAAAAAAGTTGAATGTATTGGGATCTGTGCTTTATGTGGCCGCACATCCGGATGATGAGAATAATAGCTTTTTACCCTATTTGGCAAAAGAAAGAAATTTTAGAACTGCCTATTTAAGTTTAACCAGGGGAGACGGTGGACAAAATTTAATTGGTCCAGAACAAGGAATTGAACTTGGATTAATTAGAACGCAAGAATTATTGGCCGCAAGAAGAATTGATGGTGCAGAACAATATTTTAGCAGTGCATATGAATTTGGTTTTAGTAAAACATTCGATGAAACTCTCCGCTTTTGGAACAGACAAAAAGTGTTGTCAGATATAGTCTGGGTGATCAGAAAATTTCAGCCAGATATCATTATCAATCGATTCCCGGGCGATTCCAGAGCAGGCCATGGTAATCATTCAGGATCTGCTATTTTATCGCAGGAAGCTTTTGCAGCTGCAGCTGATCCAAATCGTTTCCCAGATCAATTAAAGCAAGGCGTAACTGTATGGCAAGCAAAGCGATTATTATGGAACACTTTTAATTTTGGTGGAGCCAATACAACCAGCGAAAATCAATTAAAAATTGATGCAGGTGTTTACAATTCAATGCTTGGAAGGAATTATGGTGAAATTGGAGGTGAAGCGAGAAGTATG
The DNA here is from genome assembly GCA_943372285.1 of Sphingobacterium thalpophilum. GTDB lineage: Bacteria > Bacteroidota > Bacteroidia > Chitinophagales > Chitinophagaceae > Sediminibacterium. The sequence goes on from CALRYA010000005.1 coordinate 229,489, forward strand.
CATAAAAGTCAGGGAGAAGGTAGGCCAAGACGTAAAGGCCCTGTTTTTGAATATTTCAGCACTTTGGCTGGAGATTCAGCCAAAAAGGATCTGATGGATGGAATTATTACAGACTGGACACGTATTCCAAAAGATGGCCCAGTCGTTCAGCAAAAGATCAATCAAATCATTCAAAATTATCAATTTGAACATCCTGAAAAATCAGTGGATGCATTGGTTTCATTGTATCAATTGATTCAAGGGATTGATTACCATGAAATCTGGTGGTATAAAAAGAAGCAGGAGGTAGAAGATTTGATTATTGCTTGCAGTGGTTTATTTGTGGAAGCAACAACAGATGTTGAGTATGCAGTGCCAGGAGAAAAACTCAATGTTAGTTTATTTATAAATAAACGGCATAATGTAAATATTCAATTGGATCAGATCTTGTTGAATACATCCCCAGACAAATCCTATGATTCAACCTTTAATTTGAAACCACTGGTCAATAACAATTATAGTTTCAATAAATCTTTTACTGTTGCAGCTTCTACACCAGTTACTCAGCCATATTGGTTGAATAAGCCTATAGAAGGTATTGGGAATTTTGTAATTGATGATCAACAAATGGTAGGTAAAGCTGAGTCTGACCCTGCTTTCAATGCAAGATTTGTATTTAGTATGAATGGAATTTCTTTCATCGTAAATAGACCCGTACAATATAAGTTTGTTGATCCTGTTAGGGGTGAAGTTTATCAACCCCTTACTGTAATTGCACCAGTAGTTGTTTCAATAGATAAACAAGTGTTGCTTACAAATGTGGAGCAAGTAGGAAATAAAAAATTGTCACCTACCTCATTGTTGCTTCAATACAAAACCAATTTTAGTGCAAGCAATTTGCCAATTACTATCCAATTAAAGGATGATAATGAAAAGGTGTTTTATTCGAAAGATACTGTTTTAAATGTTGAACAAGGGTCGGTTTATGCTTTTCCGATCGAACTCAAATCCGTTCTTGGTACAGTAAAAACAAAATCCATTTCTGCAGCAGTTACATATGCTATGAACGGAAAAACAAACTCGTTTTCTCATTTTTTGAAGACGATTAAATACGATCATATTCCAACAATCAATTATTTCTTTGAAGACAAAGTGACTGTGATTGATGAAAAAGTGGTGATTAGTCCCAAAAAAGTAGGGTATGTTATCGGTGCCGGAGACCTGGTTCCTGAAGCACTTGAGCAATTGGGCTATCCGGTTTCTTATTTGAGGGATTGGGACATTACAGATGCAGAACTTAAAAAATACAATGTTATCGTATTAGGAATTAGGGCATTTAATATTTACGAATGGCTAACAACCAAAAATGAAGTATTGAATAGATTTGTAAACAATGGAGGTCATTTAGTAGTTCAATACTTAAAAAGCAATCAGGTTGGTTTGAAGAAAACAAAAGTAGGTCCTTATCCTTTTAGTATGAGTGGAATAAGAGTAACCGAAGAAAATGCTAAAGTGAATTTCCTTCTTCCAAATCATTCTATATTTAATTTTCCCAATAAGATCACCGATCAGGATTTTGATGGCTGGATTCAGGAAAGAAGTACTTATCAAGCTGATCCAATTGCAGCACCTTACGAAGCCTTGATCAGTATGAATGACGCAGGGGAGAAGCCGTCTAGCGGAAGTTTAATCACAGCAAAATATGGCAAAGGCAATATCACTTATGTAAGCTTAGTACTCTTCCGCCAATTACCTGCAGGAAATTTAGGTGCTTATAAATTATTAGCCAATATTATCGGATTGCCTTCCTTAAAATAGTTATTATGCAACAACGCAGAAAAATCGGATTCTTTACCATTGTTTTAATTGGTGTTGCTATTGGCTTTTTTATTAAGAATGTAAAGATTGGTTTGATTATTGGTTTGGTCCTGGGTTTATTAGCTGGAGGCATTGTAAAAACTAAATTAAAATAAATGCAACCCAAAATTCCTTTATTTAAAACTTGGAATCACTGGTACTTATTTGTGATAGGTTTTTTGACAGCACTCATTTTTTTATTTATCTGGTTAACTAAATACTATCAATGAGCCAAATCGACTGGATTGTATTGATTATTACCCTTGTTGGGATTGTTGCATATGGCTTGTACAGAAGTCAGACAAGCAAGAATTTAGAAGGATATTTTTTAAGTAATCGGAGTATGCCTTGGTATTTGGTTTTGCTGAGTATTATGGGTACTCAAGCGAGTGCCATCACATTTCTTTCGGCACCTGGTCAGGCATTTACTGATGGAATGCGTTTTGTTCAATACTATTTTGGTTTGCCAATTGCAATGGTTATTCTCTGTATCACATTTGTTCCATTATTCAGTAAGTTAAAAGTGTTTACCGCTTACGAATTTTTAGAACAAAGATTTGATATCAAAACAAGGGTATTTACTTCGTCCTTGTTTTTAATTTCTAGGGGCTTGTCTACAGGAATCAGTATTTACGCTCCATCAATCATTCTTTCTTCTTTAATGGGTTGGGATATCTTTTATACCAATATTGTTATGGGGGGGTTATTGATTGTATATACTGTAAGTGGAGGTGCAAAAGCAGTTGCGTATACTCAACAATTGCAATTGGGAATTATTTTTATTGGGATGTTCATCGCTGGGTATCTGATAGTGCATAATTTGCCATCAAATATGGGGTTTTCTGATGCATTGGCCATTAGTGGTGCTTCGGGAAAGATGAATGTAATTACCACTGGTTTTACAGAAAATGGATTTGATTGGAAAGATCGCTACAACATAATTAGCGGAGTAATCGGAGGATTCTTTTTAGCACTTTCTTATTTTGGAACAGACCAATCTCAGGTAGGCAGATACTTAACAGCCAAAGACACAACAGAAAGTAGTGTAGGGCTCTTAATGAACGGTCTGGTAAAAGTGCCTATGCAGTTTTTTATTCTATTATTAGGTGCATTGTTATTTACTTTTTATCAGTTCAATCCTTCTCCAGTTTTTTTTAATAAAGCAGTAGAGGAAAAAGCAATGAAAACTCCTTATAAAGATTCATTGCATGCTATTAAATGGAGGTTTGAGCAAAAAGCTCAAGAACAAAAATTGAATAGTGAAAAATATTTAATTGATAAATCTCAATTGAACAAAGATATTATCGCTCAAGGTTCTGTCGAATTGAATCAAATCAAAGGGGAGTATAAAAAAATCATACAAAAAGCGAGCCCTGGTAGTGATACCAACGATACCAATTATATTTTTCTTCGATTTGTTGTAGACTTTTTGCCCAAAGGATTGGTAGGGCTTTTGATTGCCATTATTTTTTTAGCAGCTTGGGGTTCCATTGCAGCAGCATTGAATTCTTTAGCCTCTTGTTCCATGATAGATTTTCATCGACGATTTAGTAAGTCATACTTGGCAGCACCCGATTTAAAGAGAGATGAGCAGGAATACAAAATCTCAAAGTATTACACCTTTGGTTGGGGAATATTCTGCATCATTACGGCTGAATTTGCAACAGGTATGGGCAGTCTGATAGAAGCAGTAAATGTTTTAGGTTCCTTGTTTTATGGGGTAATATTAGGCATTTTCTTAGTTGCTTTTTATTGTAAAAAAATTCAAAGCAATGCTGTTTTCTGGGCAGCTGTTCTGGGCGAAATAATTGTTATCAGTTTGTTCCTCCTCGATAAATATCAGATAATTGGTTTAGGATTCTTGTGGTTAAATGTAGCTGGAGCATTAGTGGTAGTGTCTCTTAGTTGGTGTTTTTCTCTAATCAAAAGATAAATAGTTATCTTTCTGTTTCCAACATAACAATCGCAATGAAAACTTCTTTCAATAAAGTAGAATGGGCTGATTCGGGTATTTTGTATGAAGTAAATATTCGACAATACACAGCAGAAGGCACTTTTGATGCATTTACTAAAGAGCTTCCTCGATTAAAAGAAATGGGAGTATCCATTTTGTGGTTAATGCCAATTACTCCAATCAGTTTAAAAGTTCGTCAAGGGAGTTTAGGAAGTTATTATGCTTGTAGTAGCTATACCCTAATCAATCCTGAATTTGGGAGTTTAGACGATTTTAAAAATTTGATTCAAGAAGCCCACCTTTTAGAAATGAAAGTGATCATCGATTGGGTGGCTAATCATACAGGCTGGGATCATCCTTGGACAATCGAAAATCCGAATTGGTACATTAAAGATGATCTTGGAAATTTTACAGAGAAAAATGGATGGCACGATGTGATCGATTTGAATTTTGAAGTAGCTGAAATGCGAGCAGAATTGATCGATGCTATGCGTTATTGGGTGTATGAATGTGATATTGATGGTTTTAGGTGCGATATGGCTCATTTAGTTCCATTGGATTTTTGGCAACAAGCAAGAATGAGTTGCGAAATAATCAAGCCGTTGTTTTGGCTGGCAGAATGCGAAGTGGTTGATTATCATCAAGTGTTTGATGCAACTTATGCGTGGTGGTGGATGCATGAAACAGAGAAATATCAAAAGGAACAAAGCAGTTTACATGAAATAAGAAATGTTTTACATGCTTACTCGCAGTATCCTAAAGATGCTATTAAATTATTTTTCACTTCTAATCACGATGAGAATAGTTGGAACGGAACTGATATTGAAAAGTATGGAATTGCAGCCAAAGCATGGTCAGTCTTTTGTTTTACATGGCATGGTATGCCGATGATTTATAGTGGGCAGGAAACAGCTAATAATAAAAGGTTGCAATTTTTTGATAAAGACCTCATCAACTGGATAGACCCGCCCCCGCTTCATGATTTTTATGCTACACTGGCGCAATTGCGAATTAAGAATGATGCAATAACAATGGGGGAGTCTTTTATACTGCCTTCAGACCATAGCAATGAATTGATGGCATTTTTCCGACGCAGAGGAGATAATTTGGTGATGGTTTTATTGAATGTATCAAATCAAAACAGATTAAAAATTCACATTGACCATGAATGGTTGAAAGGAAAGTTTAGAAATATATTTTCTAATATGCAGTTTCAATTTGAAAGAAAAGCCAGCTTTGAATTGCAGGCAGGAGAGTATATTGTATACGAGAAGATCCAATAATAACAAATGGCAAACAAATTCTCGCTGCCCAAAAATCCCTTCGGAATTTTTGAAAGGCTCGAATTTTTGTTTGCCATTCTTTTATTATTTGCCTTACTTATTCTAATTGCTAACTTAACTACAATTTACTCCTCAGTCATTTTCAAAGGATAAGTGTATTTCCCTTCAAAGCCAGGATAAAATCCGTCTAAGCGAATATTGCCGTTCTTAATAACATTCAATGCTTCTTTTAATTCATCCAGGTTATTGATTGTTTTGCCATTGATCGCAGTAATAACAAAACCATCTTCCATTCTGCTCTTACTTAATAAACCAGTACCCACTTTCTTTACCAATACACCACCTGTTACTTCGTTAGCTGTAGCAACTTTTTTGTCTAGGTTGGTTAATTCTCCACCTAACTTGTCAATTGCACTAGTGTTTTTAACTACATCAGTATTGCCCGCTTTATTCTTTAAAGTGATATTTGCAATATTGTCTTTTCCTGCTCTTCTATAGTTCACTGTAATTTTATCACCTGGTTTAAATCTGGCCACCTGCTCCTGTAATTCGGCGCCACTTGTTACAGCCACTCCATTGATCTTTGTAATTAAATCTCCTTTCTTTAAGCCTGCAATAGCTGCTGCTCCACCTTCAGGAACACTTAATGTATAAACACCTTCTCCTTCTTTTAAAGATGTGCCAATTTCTTTTTCGATCTCTCTTTTTTCTTCATCAGATAAATTGTCTTTAGGGTAACTGATGCCGATATACGCACGCTGAACGGTTCCAAATTTTACAATATCTGTTACAATTTTCTTCACCATATTTACCGGGATAGCATAAGAATATCCGGCATATGACCCAGTAGGAGAAGCAATGGCAGAATTGATTCCTACTAATTCTCCACTGGTATTAATTAAAGCACCACCGCTATTACCTGGATTCACCGCTGCATCAGTTTGTATAAAAGATTCAACAGGCGATGATCCTTGACGATCGTTGATGCCAATTGATCTAGACTTTGCACTAATAATGCCAGCAGTAACCGTTACATCTAAATTAAAAGGGTATCCGATGGCCATCACCCACTGGCCCAATTTGGCTTCATCACTGTTTCCGTAAATCATGTAAGGAAATGTTTTTCCTTCAATTTTAATAACAGCCAGATCACTATTAGGATCTTGCCCAATTAGAGTTGCTTTATAGGATTTTTTATTGGCCAATGTTACATTGATCTCATCAGAACCGTCAATAACATGGTTGTTGGTCACAATGTATCCATCTTCTGTAATAAGAACGCCGCTTCCGCTAGCTCTTTGTTCTGGTTGAACTCTTGGTCCACCTCCAAAGAAATCGCCAAAGTCATCCCCAAACATATCAGCGAAAGGGTTTCT
>CALRYA010000006.1:0-230940 GCA_943372285.1 Sphingobacterium thalpophilum
AAGCAAGAGTTTGGGCGATGCAATTGCTGTTCGTGTTTACAACAGAGCAATCAACAGTGTTGCAGAAACTGCAGATTATAGTAAAATGCCATCAGCTGAAAGAACTGGAAATATTGTAAGTAATGCAACTGGTACACAGTTGAGATTGACTGACATTCTACCACGTCAATTAGTAAACTATAACTTTAAATCTTTTGTATCAACTCCTAAAGATTTGATAGGTATTACCAACGCTAAAGATGTATTATCGATAGACTTTGTGAATGAGAACACCCCTAAAGCGGTTGCTTTTGGTACTCAAACTCAAGGTGAAGTATACGATCATACCAAAGCAATTTGCGATCGTTTAAAAGGTTATGAATTGGTTGCAATGCAAAATGTTACTGTAAAAGGTATCAATATGGTTCAATATAACTTAAGAAATAATGATGGTAATATTGAATATGCAATGAGCTTTATCATTGGTGCAAAAACAGGTAGAAACAGTTATACTATACAATCCAATTGGTTGAATAAAGATTATACAGTTGATGAAACAATGTACAATATTCAACTTTGGGGTGGTTCTCCATCACTTGCAACAGATATGGCTGCTGATATCATCACACGTTTAACTGCTGGTTTACCGGTGAATGAAATCAAAAGCAATGCTGCTTTACCAAAAACATATATCACTGCAGGTAAGCGAGTAGAAGACAATCTTTCTTTAACTATTAATAATGTTACTTCTGCAACAAGCGGCTATTTTGAAGTATCAGATAGAGCAACAGAAAAAACTACTATTTATACAAAAAGAACAGTGCCATTTACAGTAAATGCTAATGGCAAAACAACTGTAGCTCTCCCAACTGGAGACTTGTATGAGTCAACTATCAAATTATACATGAATGGAATTATTCAGGATGAAGTATTCATGGCTGATGGATCATGGGGTGTTGATTATAATACCAATACAACAAGTGTTAAGAAATTTGAAGTGAAGAATAGCACTGCACAATTAGCAAAAGATGAATTCCATCTTTTCAGAAATGTAGATGTGAATGCTACAACACCTGACTTTATTGGAGTGTACAAATTGCTAAGAGGTGGTGGTGCTCCACAAGATTTAAGTGCATTCAAAACTTTGAAAATTACTGCAGCAGGTAATTCAGTATTAACAGTTACGCTAGTAAAAAAATCAATTACTAATTGGGCTGATCAGTACACTTATCAGTTCTCTGTAAATAAGGATGCAACTGATTTCTTAATTCCATTGAGCGACTTTAAATCTTCAGGTTCTAATAAACCAATCGATCCAAAGGACATTACCACTATGATTGTTGCATTGGGAGCAACTTCAGCTGGAAAAAACACCAATGTTGAGGTATCATTAAGCAATGTATCATTTACTAAAGAAGATATAGGCTATATCAGAAGTTTATCTGCAAAAGATGTTACTGCATATCCTAATCCATCTAAAGGCACATTCAACCTTAAGTTTAAAGCAGATAAAGATTATGCGCTTACTTTAAAAGTTACAGAAGCAGGAACTGGTAATGTAATTATGAGTCAAGCCATCAATGCTACTAAAGGAGAAAATGCTGTACCTGTAAATGTAAACATCAACAAAGGTCAAAAAATGTACATCATTAGTCTTGATGGAAGCAATGTAAAATACAAAGCAACCAGATTGGTAATGGGTAAAGATTAATTCAAACTATATAAATATTTAAAGCGCTCCAATCGGGGCGCTTTTTTTATGTCCGCACATTACATGAAATAGGGATATCAAAATAGCTATCAAATTAAAATAAATTATATGTATTTATTTTTACCCTTTTTATGCCCAAAATCCGATATTCCTTTTACTCAACTTGATGGTTTAATATAAAAAGCTTTATTTTTGAGCAGAAAAAACACAAAAACTTATGTCTTTAAGATTTAATGCAATTAGCAACATCTCCAAAGAAAACGATGGCTTAGCATCAAAACCAAGTACAAAAATTACGGGGATTTTCGGGGAAAGTGTATTTACACTCAAAACCGCACGTGAATTTTTAAGCGACGAAGCTTATAAAAGTTTAATCACTAGTATTAGAGGGGGGAAAAAAATTGATAGAAATGTAGCCAGTCAGATTGCCAATGGAATCAGGGCTTGGGCAGAGAGCAAGGGAGTTACCCACTATACACACTGGTTTCAACCCTTAACAGGAACCACTGCAGAAAAGCATGATTCGTTTTTTACTTTAAAAAGTGATGGAACCGCAATCGAAGAATTTGACGGTGCTGCATTAATTCAACAGGAACCAGATGCATCATCATTTCCGAGTGGTGGATTAAGAGCTACTTTCGAAGCTCGCGGATATACTGCATGGGATCCTTCTTCCCCTGCTTTTATCATTGAAACTGGTGATGGAAGAACATTGTGTATTCCTACTATTTTCGTTTCTTATACCGGTGAATCTTTAGATTACAAAGCTCCATTATTAAAAGCTTTAGAATCTTTGAATAAATCTGCAGTTGAAGTATGTAATTATTTCGACAAGAACGTTACTAAAGTAACTGCTACTTTGGGTTGGGAACAAGAATACTTTGTTATTGACGAAGCCCTGGCAAATGCTCGCCCCGATTTAGTTCAAAGCGGCAGAACTGTATTTGGTGCAGCGCCTGCTAAAGGTCAACAATTAGAAGATCATTATTTTGGTTCTATTCCTGAAAGAGTCTACGCATTTATGCGCGACTACGAAGCAGAAGCCTATAAACTTGGTATTCCTTTAAGAACAAGACATAATGAAGTTGCACCAGCTCAATTTGAGTGTGCTCCTATTTTTGAAGAAGTAAATATTGCAGTAGACCATAATACGCTGTTAATGGATGTTATGAGTCGTGTTGCAAAAAGACATAAGCTCGTTGTATTGTTGCATGAAAAACCATTTGCAGGAATTAATGGAAGTGGTAAACACAATAACTGGAGTATGGCAACTGATACAGGTGTGAATTTATTAGCACCTGGAAAAACGCCAAAGACCAATTTGATGTTCCTTACTTTCTTTGTGAACACTATTAAAGCAGTTCATGATTATGCAGATATTTTACGCGCTGCAATTGCCTCTGCTCCTAACGATCATCGTTTAGGTGCTAATGAAGCTCCGCCTGCAATCATTTCGGTTTTCGTAGGTCAATATTTAGCAAAGGTATTAGCGGATGTAGAAACAAGGGTTGGACATAAATTTGATGAACAAGATGAAGCCATCTTAAAATTAGATTTACACCGCAGCATTCCGGAATTGATGTTAGATAATACAGATCGTAACAGAACATCTCCATTTGCATTTACTGGAAATAAATTTGAGTTCCGCGCTGTTGGTTCTTCAGCAAACTGCGCTATCTCAATGACTGTATTAAATACAATTGTAGCGGATACTTTGAGAAAATTCAAAATTGATGTTGATGCATTAATTGAAAAAGGCGATAAGAAAGAAATTGCTATTATGCATGTGATTCAGAAATACATTGTAGAAAGCAAAAAAGTATTATTCGAAGGAGATGGATATAGCGATGATTGGCATCATGAAGCTGAGCGCAGAGGTTTACCTAATTTAAAAACTACTCCTGTTGCTTTAGATGCAATGGTTACTGAAAAAGCAAAGCATTTATTTGAAACCAATAATGTTTATTCTCATACAGAACTAGAAGCTCGTCATGAAATTGAATTAGAGAAATACATCAAGAAGGTACAAATTGAAGCAAGAATTATGGGTGATCTAGCGATCAATCATATTTTACCTGCGGCTATTAAATACCAGAATGATTTATTGACCAACGTAAATGGTTTAAAAGCTGCTGGATTACCGGAAGCTGCCTATGCAAGCCAGTTGTCTATTCTGAAAGAAGTAAGTGAGCATATTCAAGTAATTCATACCAAAGTACACGGTATGGTTGAAGCAAGAAAAATTGTAAACAATATCGAGAATACACGCACAAAAGCTATCGCTTATGAAAGTCAAGTGAAATCTGCTTTCTTCGATGAGATCAGATATCATGTAGATAAATTAGAAGGGTTGGTAGATGACGAAACATGGACTTTACCAAAATACAGAGAGATGTTGTTCCTCAGATAATCTTTGTGCCGACTTTAACTTAAATTTTACCGATAAAAAATAGTGGATCCTAAAAAATCCACTATTTTGTTTTACATAAAATTATAACATATGAAAAAAGTATTTGGATTATTAACTATTGCACTTTGTTGCTCACTTACTACTCTAATTGCACAACCTCCAGCAGGTGGTGGTGGTCAAATGACTCCTGAGCAAAGAACAGCCATGATGAAAGAGCGTTTTAAAGGCATGGGATGCAATGATGTTCAATGTGACTCATTGATAGCAATCACCAATGATATGCGTCCTAAACAAATGGCATTAAGAGATGTACCAGAAGCAGACAGACCTGCAAAAATGAAAGAAATTACTGATGAGCGTAACAAAAGAATTGAAAATGCACTTCCAGCAGATTTAGCTAAAAAAGTAATCGAAGCAATGTCTCAACAACGCCCTGGTGGTGGTAGAGGCGGTGGAATTTAATTTTTGAAGTATCCCCCAATAAAAAAATCCCGATTAATCGGGATTTTTTTTGTGCTTACTAGTCCGTATTTTTTTAATTTGAAATACTATGATTATTTCATTTCGAATGATTCCAAAAACTTAGTGGTAAAATTTCCTTTTCTAAAATCTTCATTCTGCATTAATTGTAAATGAAAAGGAATGGTTGTTTTAATTCCTTCAATTACATATTCACTCAATGCTCTGTACATGGTATCGATCGCTTCTTCTCTGGTTTGTGCTACTGTAATTAATTTACCAATCATTGAATCGTAGTAAGGTGGAATAACATACCCAGCATATACATGACTGTCTACTCTAACTCCATGACCACCTGGTGTAAACAAAGTAGTGATCTTACCTGGAGATGGTCTGAAATCGTTGTAAGGATCTTCTGCATTGATTCTACATTCAATTGCATGCATCATAGGCTCATAATTTCTACCAGAAATTTTTTCCCCCATGGCAATTTTTATCTGCTCTTTAATTAAATCAAAACTCACCACTTCTTCCGTAACACAATGTTCAACTTGTATACGGGTATTCATTTCCATGAAATAAAAATTACGATGCTTATCTACTAAGAACTCAATGGTTCCAACACTTTCGTAATTAATAGCCGAAGCAGCTTTAATAGCAGCTTCTCCCATTTTTTGACGCAACTCTGGTGTCATAAATGGAGATGGAGATTCCTCTACCAATTTTTGGTGTCTGCGTTGTATAGAACAATCACGCTCACTTAAATGACAAACATTTCCGTATTGATCTCCTGCTATTTGAATTTCTATATGACGTGGTTCTTCTACAAATTTTTCCATGTAGATCCCATCGTTTTTAAATGAAGCGGCCGCTTCCATTTTTGCAGTTGTATAGGCTTTTTCTATTTCACTTTCTTCCCAAACAACACGCATACCTTTTCCGCCACCACCTGCAGTTGCTTTTAATATTACTGGGTATCCAACTTCTTTGGCCAATTGCTTGGTTTGTTCTACACTTTCCAACAAACCCTCTCCTCCAGGAACTACTGGCACTCCTGCCTTGATCATGGTTTCCTTGGCAGTGATCTTATCCCCCATTTTATTGATCATCTCTGGGGTTGGACCAATAAATTTAATCCCATGATCCACACAAATTTGAGAAAATTTGGCATTCTCAGCTAAGAAACCATATCCTGGGTGAATAGCATCTGCATTGGTAATTTCCGCTGCAGCCATAATATGGGCTATGTTAAGATAAGAGTCGGCACTTTGAGGTTTACCTATACAAACGGCTTCGTCTGCAAATTTTACATGCAAACTTTCACGATCAGCAGTTGAATATACCGCCACCGTTTTAATACCCATTTCTCTACAGGTTCTAATCACGCGTAACGCAATTTCACCCCTGTTGGCAATTAATATTTTTTTAAACATTGAGCTAGTTTAGATTTTAGGCAGGTTCTACCAAAAATAAAGGTTGATCATATTCCACTGGGCTGGCATCTTCTACCAATACCTTAACAATGGTCCCTTTTATTTCACTTTCAATTTCATTAAAGAGCTTCATCGCTTCAATAATACAAACTACTTTCCCTGGTGCAATTTCAGTACCCACATCAGCAAGAATTGGCTTGTCTGGGGATGACCTTCTATAGAATGTTCCAATCATCGGACTTTTCACGGTGATTAGATTATCTGTTTTGGGTGCTGCTGAAGGCGCTGCTGCAACTGGAGCTTGTGCTATGGCAGGAGCTGCTGGAGCAGGTGCAGCCTGAGTAGTAAATACTTGATGACTAGGTGCGGCTACTGTAATAGGGGCTTCTTCTTTTTGCTTGATGGTTACTTTACCATCTTTGTCTTCGATGCTTATCTCGCCAATATTACTTTTGTTGATGATTTTGATTAATTCGTGGATTTGTTTTAAGTCCATAAATGGCAATTTTTGGGGTAAAATCGGTTGTTTTTAGTCGATTGGGAGGGCAAAATAGCCTTTTTTTACTAAAAATGGGCTGTTTTTATATTTTTTAAAAAAAAGGCCTGAAGTTATTCACAACAGGCCCAAAAATGCTTAAATTATAATTTCCTAGTCCTTTACTCTTTCTAAATATTCGCCTGTTTTTGTATTCACTCGGATACTTTCTCCCTGATCAACAAATAATGGCACCATTACAGTTGCACCATTCTCAATGGTAGCTGCTTTTAAGGCTCTAGTTGCTGTATCACCTCTCAAACCAGGTTCACAATAGGTGATTTTTACTACAATCTTTTCAGGAAGCTCTGCTCCTATCGGTAATTCGGTTTCTGTATTGATAAAAACGAATACTTCTGAACCATCCATCAAGAACTGAGGTGCATCGATCATTTCTTCCCCTAATGCAATCTGCTCAAAGGTTTCGTTGTTCATTAAATTGTATCCGCTTTCATCTTTATATAGATATTGGAATGCTTTTTTCTCAACTCTTACAGGATAAATATTCTCCCCGCTATTCCAAGTTTTCTCAATTGACCTTTTATTGTCTACGCCTTTTAATTTAGCCCAAACTTTAGCAGCGGCTCTGGCTGTTTTGTTTTCGCCAAATTCTACTACAGAGTATAAACTTCCATCTAATTTTAATATCAGACCACGGCTGATGTCGGATGTTGTTGCCATATTTTTCTTTTTAAAGTTACCCTTTCGGGGATTTGCGCAAAAGTAGGGATTGAAGCCCAAATAAAGAAAAACAGTATGAATTTAGCTTGTGAAGCCCCTTTTATTTGCTAAACAGGTAATCGTATCGTTTCAATAATTTGAAATGTATAAGGATATGCGTAATGGTGAGTACGCTGATAATAAACATCAAGCCTGCAACCACTTTAAACATTTTAATAAAAACATCTAGGGTTATTTTACCTGATAATTCAGGTTGTTGTTCCATCATTTCACTAATCACCTGACGTAAATTGATATCATTCATGAAAAAAACAGCGGAGGCATTCATTAAAAACAATACGCTGATAAACAAAGACCCGTAAGCATTTACTTTGATCCAATCCTTTAATGAAGGTTTACAAGGGCGTTCGCGATTGATGCCGTTCAATAAAAAATTCAAAGAAGCAATTACGTAAATCACAAAACAAGCCATTGCAAAAGCCATTAACAAGAATGCCGGATTACCAGACAAAGCCATAATGGTAACCGCTATATCCATTATTCCAAATAACAAAGCTACCGGTATCAATAAAAAACTAATGATCTTAAAAATAGTAAGCTGATTCATTTGCTGCAATTTACTGTTGTTGGGCAGCAAAGTTATCGATTATATTTTCTATTTGAGTTGTAGGAGATTTTTCTAACTGAACATTGTTTATTTCTTCAAAGACCATTCCATCCTCATAACCAATTGAAACATAAACAGAGAGTGATTGATGGGCAGGCCCTTTAAAAGTTCCTTTAGCGGGAGTACAATCGGTAAAGTCTCTTCCAACTGCTAATTTAATATGATGATTTTCTACCCAAACATTATTAGTAGGATCTAAACCAACCCAGCCATAGGTTGGAATATAAAACTCTACCCAAGCATGTGTTGCCCCTTCTCCGCGCATCCCATTTTTATTAGGGCAGATATAGCCGCTAACATAGCGTGAAGGAATTTTCATTGCTCTTAACAACTCTAAAAGTACGTGCGCAAAATCCTGGCAAACACCCGCCTTATGTTGAATGATTTCTTCTACAGTAGTTTCAATGGTAGTTATTCCTTTGATATAAGTGAATTGATTAAAAATATACTCACTGCAAGCAAATGCAATTTGTGCAATTGATTTTCTATCATCATAAATTTCTTTGATTGCGATATCCAAGAATGATTGTAATTGAACAGGGCTTGATCTTGAATATTGCAATAAGAGTAAGTTCTGCAAATCGTTGTTAGTATGAGATATAGTAGTTTCAGGAAAATCAATAATTGAGGAAGTAGTCGTTTGAATAATCAATTTACTTTCTATGATCAATTCCTGATGAGGTCTCAACAGATTAAAATTACCTGTTTTATTGCCCCAATAATCAGTAAAAGTTAACATATCAGGATTGCCTGTAATTTGCAAATCCATCTCTAACACTTGCTGAGATGGTATATTAGAAGGATATATCTTTATTTCATTAACGCTCTCTTTTATAGGACGATCATACTGGTACTTTGTAATATGGTGTATTTTAAATACAGACATTCCATTTATTTTTAAGAATAAGAAAAATAAGTTTGACCCAATAAATAACCAAAGGCATTCAATTCTTTGCGTATATTAATTAAATAGGTTTCCAAACCTGTTTGGTGAATGCTTGATAGATCGGCAAATTTTATTTGGCTATTTAATCTTCCGAAACTTCTTTTTAAATCATTGGCACCTACAACAGGATTGGCTTCGGCGATATCACTTAGATATTTATTAGCACGATCCAAAGAATAATACAATGACCTTGGAAAATAATGATCAAACAAAACTTGCTTTGCAACATTCTGATTATGATTCAAATTGCTGTAATTCTTTAAATGCAATTCATATCCCGAGAGTGCCAATAACAAGGATCTCCAGAAAAGAATGTCTTGCTCATTGTCAATTTCAAAATGAATTAATTTATAAAAATTATGGGTGAGCTCAACTGTCAACAAACATCGTTCTGTATATTTTCCCAAATTCATATAATTCCAGCCTTGACCCCTTGGCATCGTACTATCTGCAATTCCACAAAACTGATCACAACTTGCAATTAATGTATCAATCGCCATGATGGCTTCTGAACCTGCTAATTGTTCATTCAGAGAAGGATGATTGACTAGATGATAAATATGATTCACTTGTTCCCAAACTTCTTTGGTAATTTGATCCTGTACTCCCCGCGCATTTTCTCTCGCTTTAGTGATAATCGATTTGAGTGAATTGGTATTCTTTGGATCAGTTATTAAATATTGTAAAGAAGCGGTATCATTTTCTTTCAATAAATCAATTTCTTCTTTGTTCAATGCCGTAAAAACCTCTAGTGCTGATTGCCAGGTGATTCCATTGGCTTGTACTTTATCAAAAGAAAGTATATAGCTTGTTTTTAATAAACGCAACATGCCATCTGTACGCTCCATATACCGATGAAGCCAATACAATGAGTCTGCAATTCTACTTAACATGAAAAAATATTTTTGTTAAACAATTATTTATCGATGATCCATGTGTCTTTACTTCCACCACCTTGTGAAGAATTTACCACTAATGAGCCTTCTCTTAAAGCTACCCTTGTTAATCCTCCCGGAACTATTTCAATTCCATTAGGACCACATAATGCATAAGGCCGAAGGTCTACATGACGAGGTTGCAATTTTCCATCCAACAAACAAGGAACAGTAGACAATGAAATGATTGGCTGAGCAATAAAATTGCGCGGATTTTCCAGTATCATTTCTTTTGCTTTAATCAATTGTGTTTCTGTTGCACTATTTCCCATAACCATACCATAGCCTCCAGATTGATTGGTTTCTTTCACCACCATTTTATGCATGTTTGCAAATACATACTCTCTATGTTCTGCATTGCCCATTTGATAAGTGGGCACATTGGGTAGAATGGGCGCTTCATTTAAATAATATTGAATCATGTCGGGCACATAAGCATACACGGCTTTGTCATCAGCTACACCATTTCCTAAAGCATTTACAATGGCCACATTCCCTTTTCTATATGCACTCATCAATCCAGGAACACCTAGTGCACTATTTGGATTAAATACCATTGGATCTAAAAATTCATCATCCACTCGTCGGTAAATAACATCTACCTGTTTTAAACCAGCAGTGGTTTTCATATACACTCTCTGATTGTCCACCAATAAATCTCTGCCTTCTACCAATTGAATACCCATTTGACGGGCTAAAAATGTATGTTCAAAGTATGCAGAATTAAAAACGCCAGGAGTGAGTAATACTACAACAGGGTCGCTAATTTGGCGAGGGGATAAAGCTGCTAAATTATCAAATAAGATCAATGGGTATTGATTGATCATTCGGACTTTATTGCTCGCCAATAAATCCGGAAAAATTCTTTTCGTTACTTCCCTATTCTCCAACATATAAGAAACACCTGAAGGAGTTCTTAAATTATCTTCGAGAATATAAAATGTTCCATCATCGCCCCTGATCAAATCGATGCCTGCTATATGCACATATATATCATGAGCCACTTTGATTCCATGTACTTCATGCGTAAAATGGGGGCAGGATGCAATTAATTCTGCAGGAATGATATTGTCTTTAATGATTTGTTGGTCACTATAAATATCTTTCAAGAAAAGATTCAATGCTGTTAATCGTTGTTTTATTCCAGCTTCTACATGGGCCCATTCAGCTGCCGTAATAATTCGAGGTAGAATGTCAAAAGGGAATATTCTTTCGATGCCTTCATCGTTATTGTATACGGTAAAAGTAATCCCCTGACTCATGAAAAGCTCAGCTGCTAATTGGTGTTTTTGCTGTAGGTCTTGTACTTGGAGTTTACTCAAAGCAGCCGAAATTGCCTCGTAAGGCAATCGAATATCAGCAGCAGATTTCATTTCATCCCAAATACCCTGCTGTATAGGATAGCTATTGAATAATGACTGAACTGCCATAGGCTTTCATTTAGGTTGATGTATAAACAAAAAATTGCACCCCCTATAAAAAGGCTGCAATCAAATGAAAGATACTAAAAATGGGATTAAAAAAAGCAGGGTAAAAAAAATAATACATAATTTTCTTATGTATATGGAAATTATGTATTTTTATTCCATGAAAAAATCTTCTTTATACAAAGGATGTCTGGAGCCCATCTTGTTGCGATTATTGAAAGACCATGGTAGAATGTATGGCTATCAAATGACTCAAATGGTCAAAGACATTACCAAAGGTGAGCTCAATATTACTGAAGGAGCACTATATCCCTTGTTGCATAAACTGGAAGAACAAGGGATTGTAGAAACAGAAACGGAAATGAATGGCAACAGAATGCGTAAATACTATAGCCTAACCAAGGCTGGCAAAAAACAAACGTCTATTGCCATGGACGAAATGAAGGCATTCATGCAAAGCCTTGAATATATCGTAAATCCGAAAATTGCTTTGGGATGAGAACAAATGATTTATTACCCAAAGCATTTACTAAAAGATAACCTATGCAACTTAACAACGAACAATGTCAACTAGTAAGCCAGTACTGCCATAAGTCTGGCAAGTATTTCTATGATGTAGAAATTGAATTAACCGACCATATGGTTAATTATATAGAAGAAAGAATGAATAGCGCAACTGAATTTAATAACTTATTTGAAGAAATTAAAACCGAGCTCAATAAAGAAGTAATTCAGCAAATAATTGAGGAAAAATCATCCGCTATAGAAAGCAATATCAAACATCAACTTAAAAATGAATTGCTCCAATACCTCAGTTTACCAAAAATTACAATCACTTTTTTATTGGTTGCAGGGGTAATCTGGCTAGACCAAAATAAAAATATTGATAAAGTTGCAGGAGCTTTTATCCATATCATCAATATGCTTAATCTCACCTATGCTTTTGGCAAAGGAAAAGCTGCTAATGCGAACATTAGAGAGCGAACAAAACAATTATTGAGCATGAAAATAGTAAGTGCCTATCATACAATTTTCATTCTCCCCACTGTATTTTACTTATTCATTTCTTTAGGAATTATTTTCGAATTGACATCAGGCTATCATGTAATCTATCAATTTTCTCTTTATATGCTACCAGTGGTAATTCTATTTAATTTAGCTTGGCAGCAAGTGTACATAAAGGCTCAATTAAAAATCAGGAATAATTATCCCGGTGCTTTTGCTCGATAAAAAACTAATATAAATTATTAAACTGCACTTTTGCATAATAAAAAACCCGCTATAAATATTAGCGGGTTTTTATCAATATACAGAAGCTGTTCTCTGTAATTATTTCAAATTCAATTTGATCTGTAATTCATCAAATTGTTTATCGTCGATGGCGCTTGGCGCATCGAGCATCACATCTCTACCGCTGTTGTTTTTAGGGAATGCAATAAAGTCTCTGATACTTTCACTTCCGCCTAAAATAGAACAAAGTCTGTCAAAGCCAAATGCAATACCACCATGAGGAGGTGCACCGTATTCAAAAGCGCCTAGTAAAAATCCAAATTTATGTAAGGCTTCTTCTTCAGTCATTCCCAATGCCGCAAACATTTTTTCCTGTAAAGGACGCTGGTAAATTCGGATAGATCCGCCTCCAATTTCATTGCCATTCAATACCATATCATAGGCATTGGCTTTGATATTGGAATATGGATGTTCTAAATATTTATCTGCATTTTCAATCAACGGATTGTTGTTGATCATCACTTCAATATGATCGGGCTTAGGAGAAGTAAAAGGATGATGACGTGCTACCCAACGGTTGTCTTCTTCGGCATATTCAAAGAGTGGAAAATCCATCACCCATAACAATTTATATTCGTCTGCATTACGCAAACCCAATCGCTTTCCCATTTCTAAACGTAAATCGGATATCGCTTTACGGGTTCGCTCTTCTCTTCCTGCTAGAATCAATACCAAATCTCCAGCTTTAGCACCAGCTGAATCAGCGATTGCTTTTAGTTTATCTTCAGTATAAAATTTATCTACACTGCTCTTATAAGTACCATCTGCATTGCATTTAATATACACCAAACCTTGCATGCCAATTTGAGGCCGCTTTACCCATTCAGTAAGCTCATCGGTTTGTTTGCGTGTATATTCCGAACAACCAGGAGCTGCAATGGCCAACACTGTTTCTGCATTATCGAAAACGCCAAAACCAGCGCCATTAATGAGTTCGCCAGTTGCTTGAATAGTTCCTCCTTTCAAAAATGCCGATTTCAAATTGGACAGTTTCATGCCAAAACGAATATCGGGCTTATCATTTCCGAACTGCCACATGGCATCTTCCCAGGTCATTCTTTCTACTTGTTCGGTATAATCGATATTTTTTACATCTTTAAAAACACGCTTTACCAAACCTTCGAACATATTCAAAATATCTTCCTGCTCCACAAATGCCATTTCGCAATCGATCTGTGTAAACTCCGGTTGACGATCTGCTCTTAAATCTTCATCTCTAAAACATTTTACAATTTGATAGTAACGATCATATCCGCTCACCATCAATAACTGTTTGAATGTTTGAGGTGATTGTGGCAAAGCGTAAAACTGTCCTGGATTCATTCTTGAAGGAACTACAAAATCCCTTGCACCTTCTGGAGTAGACTTAATCAAGAAAGGCGTTTCGATATCCATGAAATTATTTTCATGCAAATAATTTCTGGCAGAACGATTCACTGCATAACGCAATTCCAAATTTTTCTTCACTGCATTTCTACGTAAATCCAGGAATCGATATTTCATTCGTAGATCATCTCCACCATCTGTATCATCTTGAATAGTGAACGGAGGCACTGCAGATTTATTCAGAATAACAAAATCATTTACATTGATCTCAATTTCACCAGTTGGAATATTGGCATTCTTGCTACTGCGTTCTTGCACTTTCCCTTTTATTTGCAAAACAAATTCTCTGCCCAACGGATTGGCATCTAAAGCCCCATTCAAATCTTCACCAAATAACAATTGAGTGATGCCATAACGATCTCTTAAATCCACAAAAGTAATGGCACCAAATTTTCGAACAGTTTGCACCCATCCAGCCAAACTAACTACTTCATTTGCCTGACCAATTCTTAACTCACCACAAGTATGTGTACGATACATATATAAAACTTAAAATTTAAATTTTTGAGTGCTGACTTTAACAGCCACCCAATCGGGCTGCAAATATACCCTAAATCAGGAAAGTTATAGAATTGAGGTATTTTTGCCCCAATGAATGATGCATCAATTAGACCCAAAACCCATCGCATAGCCATTGCCAGCTTCTTTTTTATAGCAGGAATCTGTTTTGCAAGCTGGGCCAGTAGGATCCCCAATATCAAGCTGCAATTGGGTTTGAGTGAAGCAGCACTGGGCGGATTGCTATTGGCATTGCCCGTTGGGTCAATGACCAGTTTACCCATTTCTGGATGGCTGGTTTCCCACTTTGGAAGCAAAAGAATCATGCAACTAAGCTCCTTGGTTTATCCGCTATTATTGATTGGAATTGGTTACAGTAATAGCATTATTCAATTGGCCGGTATTCTGTTTTTATTTGGGCTTTTTGGGAATATGATGAATATCTCTGTAAATACCCAGGCAGTTGGGGTTGAACATTTATACAAAAGAACCATCATGGCATCTTTCCATGGAGTCTGGAGTCTGGCAGGATTTAGTGGAGCTGCTATCGGAACATTGATGATTGGATTAGGCATTAGCCCCTTGTTTCATTTTATTTTCATCGCATCATTAACTATTTGTATCTCATTAATTGCTCAACGCAAGGCAATTGAAAAAGATGATAATAAAGCAGGCAGTACTTTTTTTGCTAAACCAGATATGGTTTTACTCAAATTAGGATTGATAGCATTTTGTTGTATGGCAGCTGAAGGAACCATGTTTGACTGGAGTGGTGTTTATTTTCAAAAAGTTGTACATGCGCCAGCATCATTGATTACACTTGGCTATGCTGCATTTATGTGTTCGATGGCAACCGGAAGATTTGTGGGAGATAAATTGGTTGCTTCTTTCGGTAAGAAAAGAATGCTACAAGCCAGTGGAATTGTAATTGCGGTTGGTCTAATAATAGCAGTTGTATTTCCTAGTTTAATCGTTGCAACAATCGGATTTTTATTAGTTGGATTTGGCGTTTCCTCTGTTGTACCCTTAGTGTATAGTCAAGCAGGAAAATCCACCAAACTATCTCCTGGTATGGCTTTAGCAGCAGTATCAAGTATTGGATTTCTAGGGTTTTTAGTAGGTCCGCCCATCATCGGCTTTATTGCTGAAGCTTTCGGATTGCAATGGTCATTTACTTTAATAGCATTCTTAGGATTAGGAACTACTTTGTTAGCGAGATTCACTAAATTTATAGACTAAATATTGTCGATTGAATTGTTAAGAAATAAAACCTTAAGACAATTTGTACGCTTTGAATTTTCGACAGAAAATTCAGCAAATTGGATGGAGTTGTTTTCTTAATAATTCAATCGAAGTAAATTAAATGAATAAATATTTTTCATCGATCGCAGAACAAATAATTTCCTAAATGAGTTCAATTCCATTAGCCGAAAGAATGCGCCCCAATACATTGGATGAAATTGTTGGGCAAGAACATATTACAGGTGTGGGTAGTATTCTTAGGAAAAGCATCGAAAACAAAACGATTCCTTCCATGATTTTATGGGGGCCTCCAGGAGTTGGCAAAACAACTTTGGCCAATGTAATTACCCAAACATTGCAGGTGCCTTATTTTCAATTAAGTGCCATTAGCAGTGGTGTAAAGGAATTGAGGGATGTTATAGAACAATCGACTTCACTAAAAGGGGCTGTTTTATTCATTGATGAGATTCATCGTTTTAATAAATCGCAACAGGATGCATTATTGGGTGCAGTAGAAAAAGGAATCATTCGATTGATTGGAGCAACTACTGAGAATCCTTCTTTTGAAGTGAACAGTGCCTTACTCAGCAGGTGTCAGGTATATGTATTGAAATCATTGGAAAAAGAGCAGCTGGTTCAGATGCTGCAAGATGCGATATCAAAAGATAATGTACTAAAAGAAAAAAATATTCAGCTCAAAGAAACAGAAGCCCTCATTAATATCAGCGGTGGGGATGGAAGAAAATTATTGAACTTACTCGATCTCGTAGTTCAGTCTGGCAAACAAGAAATTACTGATGCATTGGTAATGCAAGTGGCTCAACAAAAAATTGCCCTTTACGATAAAAGCGGAGAACAACATTATGATATCATATCTGCATTCATCAAAAGTATGAGGGGCAGCGATCCGAATGGCGCAGTGTATTGGTTGGCAAGAATGATTGAAGGCGGAGAAGATGTAAAATTCATTGCCAGGCGTATGCTCATTTTTGCCAGTGAAGATATCGGCAATGCCAATCCCAATGCGCTTTTGCTGGCGAATGCCACTTTTGATGCAGTAAGTAAAATTGGCTATCCAGAGAGCAGGATTATTTTATCTCAATGTGCTACCTACTTAGCTTCATCCTCAAAAAGCAATGCCGCATATGAAGCCATTGCAAAAGCACAAAAAGCAGTTAGTCAACATGGAGATTTATCAGTGCCTTTGCATTTGCGCAATGCACCCACTAAGATGATGAAGCAAATGGACTACGGTAAAGACTATCAATACTCACATTTAGGAGAAGGGAATTTTATTGAACAGGAATATTTACCCGATGCTATAAAAAACACAGCATTCTATGTGCCAGGCAACAATGCGCGCGAAAATGAATTCAAGAAATTTTTAAGAGAGCGATGGAAAGGGAAATATGGTTACTAGTTATTGGTTATTAGAATAGATATGAGTTATTAAATGTATCTTTTATCTCTTATCTTTTATCTTTTATCTCTTATCTCTTATCTCTTATCTTTTATCTCTTAATTCTTCCTCTGCGGTATCAATCTCTCCGCCACTTTCTCAACCCCCCGATCTCCACCTTCATGATACTCAGCATCTTCGTTCACATCCCATAGATCGTACAATTCACTACCAGCAATAATATTTTTTGCAGCGAGCATTGCAGTCATCATGCTATGATCTTGATTATTGTATTTATGCATGCCATTGCGTCCTACCAAATATAGGCCTGGATAGGATTTCAGCGCTTCACGCACATTGTCTACATTCTCTTTATATGAATGATCATATACAGGATATGCTTTTGGTTGACGCACAACGTATCCATCTACCACTGCACTATCTTTAGTCAAACCAATTTGTTCGATTTCTTTTTTTGCCAGATTGATGAGTGTTTCATCGGAACTGGTCCATAAACCATCGCCTTCAAAACAAAAATATTCCAAACCATAACAAGCCATATTCGGATCGGGCACCATGTATGGGCTCCATGATTTAAAATTCTGTATACGTCCAACTTTCACACTAGGGTCGTGAATGTAAATCCAGTTATCGCTGAATGCATCTTCATCTTTACAGATGAGTACTACAGTTAAAAAATCACGATAGCCTAAATTGGCTGCAGAAGAAAAAGCATTCGTTGGAAATTTTGGACTCACTGCCTGAATCAATTCACGCATTGGTGCAGAAGACAAAACATAATCAAAATTGCCCAAGGCTTTGCCATTAGAAGTATGCACTGTCCATTTTCCATCAGCCATGGCAATATCTTTCACACCAGTATTCATCAACACTTCCACTCCCATTGCTCTGCACTTTTCGGTGCAACGCTCCCACATCATGCCCGGGCCTAATTTTGGATAGCGGAAAGAATCAATCAAGGTTTTTATTACCTGATCTTTATTGGCAGATGGTTTTGGCTTGAATAGCGCATTCCAAATAGCACTGCTTAAGGAAAGCCCTTTGATTCTTTGTGCTGCCCAGTCTGCAGAAATTTCATTACAAGGTATTCCCCATACTTTTTCTGTATAGGTTTTGAAAAATATATTGAATAAGCGTTGACCAAATTGATTGACAACCCAATCCTGAAAATTGGTAGGATTTTTTACAGGGAAAGCTTTTGCCTTGAGATAACTCAACACACATAAACCACTTTCGATGATCCCCAGTTTATTCAATGCTTCAAATGCAACAAGCGGATATGAAAAGAATTTTTTATTATAATAGATTCGAGAACTTCTGGGACGCTCCAACATTTCATCACCTAAAATTTCTGTCCAAAAATCTTCTACTTCTTTCGATTTAGAAAAGAAACGATGTCCTCCAATATCAAAATGATACCCTTTGTATGATTCAGTTCGAGAGATTCCACCCACATAGGTAGGATCTTTTTCAAAAACAGTTACTTGCTGGTTTGCTTTACCAAGTAAATAAGCCGCAGTTAATCCTGCTGGTCCAGCCCCTATGATTGCAATATTTTTAGCCATTATTGGTAAACGTATTCGTAATTTTGTAAAGACGCAAAGGTGCGGAAATATTGTGGTAAATAGATTAAAAAACCCTTGAATGAACACTGAAACACCTTTTTTTACCTTAAAATCCTTTAACGATTTAACTCCTAGTGAATTATACTCCATTCTTCGTTTAAGAAATGAGGTTTTTGTTGTAGAACAAAACTGTGTATTTCAGGATGCTGACAATAAAGACCAGGATAGCCATCATTTGATGTATTGGAAAAACCATGAACTCATTGCCTATTGCCGTCTTTTACATCCTGGTTTAATGTATGAAGAAATGAGCATTGGCAGAGTAGTAAGTTCCCCTGGCTATAGAGGTATCAGCGCAGGTAAACAATTAATTGCCGAAGCCATTGATTGTTGTCATCAATTATTTGGTAAAGGGCCTATACGGATTGGCGCACAATGTTATCTCATTAATTTCTATGCTGCTTTCGGATTTAAAACAGAAGGCAATGTTTATTTAGAAGATGGTATTGAACATATTGAGATGGTAAAATAATTATTTCCATTGTTCTACTGCCATCGTTGCAATTTCAAATCCTGTTTTCATAAAATCAAAACCTTTATCGCCTGTGATGGTGCCATAACCACTACTTAAGTTGGTGAAGAAAATCACACTGATATCTTCTTTGATAAAATGCAAAGCAAAAGTGCCTGAATAGCCACCATGCAAAAAGGCTTTGTGTCCATTGATGTCTTTAACAAACCAACCTAATGCCATTGTTGCTCCATCATTTGCCTGAGCGGGATTTCCATTCGGTAAAATGGTAGGAGTAGTCATTAAAGAATAACTGGATTCGGACAATAATTTATGTTGAGAAGTTGCTTGTAAAAATTTTTCATAGTCAGTTACTGTACTAATGCCTCCACCAAACCCATTGGCATCAAGGGCTTGCAAGATTACTTCTAAACTGGAACGCACCAAAACACCTTTTCGTTTAGTATATCCTTGTGCACGATTTACAATAATTGAGTCTCCATTGATGTAAGAAGTTTTAGTCATACTCAATGGATTAAAAATATTTTTTTGTACAAATTGATAGAAAGGAATACCCGAAACTTTTTCTATAATTGCCGCCTGCATGAACAATGCTGCATTGCTATACAAGTAAGCAGTACCTGGAACAGACTTCAGTTTCAATTTATACAAATCGCCAAGTTGATCATTGATTGAATAACGAAGTGGTGTTGGGCCCATTAATTTATTATAGGCAAAATGATCAGCAGGAATTCCTGAAGTATGTGTCATGATCTGACGAATCGTAATTGCTTTATGTGAAGCAGGAACATCAGATAAATATTTTGATATTGAAGAATCCAAAGCAATTTTTCCTTGCTCTACTAAAATCATCATAGCTGTTGCCGTGATTGGTTTTGACACAGATGCCAATTCAAAAACCGTTTCAGGAATCGTTTTTACGCGATGTTCTAGATTTGAAAAACCATAACTGGCTAACTTAACAGGTTTACCATTTTTAGTAATGAGCAATACTGCACCAGGAAAACTATCCGTTTTCATTTTGCTGTTAATAAACGTATCGTATGTATCGGATTTCTTTTGTTGAGCAACAACTTGTAAACTGATAGTAATGCTAAGTAATAAGAGAAAACGCTTCATTGATTTTTTTTTCAAGTTAAGAAAAGTTTTAATCAAAACCGGTCAGACCAAAGTTGTCTGACCGAAATGGTCTGACCAGTTTGGGTAGGGGCAAAAAAAAACCCCGATCAATAAAGATCGAGGTTCAATAAATATGGCAGCTACCTACTCTCCCAGCTAGATGCGAGTACCATCGGCCATGGGGGACTTAACTTCTCTGTTCGGAATGGGAAGAGGTGAACACCCCCGGCAAAACCACCATAAAGAGTTTGGTTGATTACTCAACCTTAATAAGTTAACATATTGGAAATGAATCAAAACATAAAAAAATAAAGCTTACGGGCAATTAGTACTACTTGGCTTTAATGTTACCATTTTTACACCTATAGCCTATCAACGTCGTAGTCTTCGACGACCCTTAAAAGTAAACTCATCTTAAGGAAGGTTTCACGCTTAGATGCTTTCAGCGTTTATCCTTGCCGTACATAGCTACTCTGCATTACACCTGGCGGCATAACAGATACACCAGCGGTACGTGCAACCCGGTCCTCTCGTACTAAGGTCACGTCCTCTCAATTTACTAGCGCCCACCACAGATAGGGACCGAACTGTCTTGCGACGTTCTGAACCCAGTTCACGTGCCACTTTAATCGGCGAACAGCCGAACCCTTGGGACCTTCTCCAGCCCCAGGATGTGACGAACCGACATCGAGGTGCCAAACCTTACCGTCGATATGAGCTCTTGGGTAAGATCAGCCTGTTATCCCCGGAGTACCTTTTATCCTTTGAGCGATGTCCCTTCCATACAGAAACACCGGATCACTTTAGCCAGCTTTCGCTCCTGCTCGACGTGTTTGTCTCACAGTCAAGCACCCTTTTACTAATGCGCTCTGCGTACGATTACCAACCGTACTGAGGGTACCTTTGCGAGCCTCCGTTACTTTTTAGGAGGCGACCACCCCAGTCAAACTACCCACCATGCAATGTCCCCTTGTTCAGGGTTAGGTTCTAAGCAACAAAAGGTTGGTATTTCAACGATGACTCCATAATGCCTAGCGACACTACTTCAAAGTCTCCCAACTATCCTACACATTTGGTGCTCAAAATCAATGCAAAGTTGTAGTGAAGGTTCACGGGGTCTTTCCGTCCCGTGGCGGGTAACCGGCATCTTCACCGATACTACAATTTCACCGGGCTCGTGGAGGAGACAGTGTACAACTCATTAGACCATTCGTGCAGGTCGGAACTTACCCGACAAGGAATTTCGCTACCTTAGGACCGTTATAGTTACGGCCGCCGTTTACTGGGGCTTCAGTCAGGAGCTTTGGCTTGCGCCGAACACCCTTCCTTAACCTTCCAGCACCGGGCAGGTTTCAGGCTCTATACGTCAACTTGCGTTTTTGCAGGGCCCTGTGTTTTTGTTAAACAGTTGGTTGTACCATTTTACTGTGACCATCTTGCGATGGTACGCTTTATCCCGAAGTTACAGCGTTAATTTGCCTAGTTCCTTCTCCACGGCTCACCCGAGCGCGTTAGAATACTCATCCCGTCTACCTGTGTCGGATTCCGGTACTGGCTGCTATGCTCGCTTTTCTTGGCAGGGATTTTATGGTTTCGCTTTGTCCGAAGACTCCACTCAGGCGTACACTTCCGTCCGTACGCAACCACCACGTCCCTGCGTCACTTTTAATGCATAGTAGGTGAAGGAATATTAACCTTCTTTCCATCAGATGTCCCTTTCGGGTTTTCCTAAGGACCAGACTAACCCTGATCTGATTAACATTGATCAGGAAACCTTAGACTTTTCGCGTTAAAGTTTTTCACTTTAATTATCGTTACTTATGCCTACATTTTCTTTTCAAATCGCTCCAGCATGGCTCGCGCCACACCTTCTGTGCAGATTTGAATGCTCCCCTACCACTCTAGCAAGCTAGAATTTAGAACTTCGGTTCGTAGTTTGATGCCCGATTATTTTCCGTGCAGGATCTCTCGACCAGTGAGCTGTTACGCACTCTTTAAATGAATGGCTGCTTCCAAGCCAACATCCTGGCTGTTATAGAAATCCCACCTCGTTTGATCAACTTAACTACGTATTAGGGACCTTAGTTGCTAATCTGGGTTATTTCCCTCTCGGCCCTGGACCTTAGCGCCCAAAGCCTCACTGCTGCAGATATTTATTAGCATTCGGAGTTTGTCAGGGTTTGGTAGGCGGTGAAGCCCCCTAGCCCAATCAGTAGCTCTACCTCTAATAAACTTCTAAATGCAACGCTGTTCCTAAAAACATTTCGGGGAGAACGAGCTATCTCTCAGTTTGATTGGCCTTTCACCCCTATCCACAGGTCATCCCAAGACTTTTCAACGTCAACGGGTTCGGTCCTCCAGTGTGTGTTACCACACCTTCAACCTGCCCATGGATAGATCACAAAGTTTCGCGTCTGCCCCAACTGACTAATCGCCCTATTTGGACTCGCTTTCGCTTCGGCTCCGTTAAATAAGAACTTAACCTCGCCAGTCAGGAGCAACTCGTAGGCTCATTATGCAAAAGGCACGCCGTCACTCATTGCTGAGCTCCGACCGCTTGTAGGCGCACGGTTTCAGGTACTATTTCACTCCCCTGTTCGGGGTGCTTTTCACCTTTCCCTTACGGTACTGGTTCACTATCGGTGTCTGAGGAGTATTTAGCCTTACCAGATGGTGCTGGCAAATTCACGCAAGATTCCTCCGGTCCCGCGCTACTCAGGATACTGCTCGTCCTCGTTAATTTGTACTTACAGGGCTATCACCTGCTATGGCTTAACTTTCCAGTTAATTCGGTTTGATAACGAATTCTAAATGCAGTCCTATAACCCCGGATCAGCACGCTGACCCGGTTTGGGCTCTTCCCTTTTCGCTCGCCACTACTCAGGGAATCATTATTATTTTCTTTTCCTCCCGGTACTTAGATGTTTCAGTTCTCGGGGTTGGCTCTCATTGCTGAGTAATATACCTTCAGTATATTAGGTTGTCCCATTCAGAAATCTACGGATATAACGCTCGTGTGCAGCTCCCCGTAGCTTATCGCAGCTTACCACGTCTTTCATCGCCTCTCAGACCCTAGGCATCCACCATGCGCCCTTATTCGCTTTAAAAAATTTTTCAGATATACACTTGCATAAGATGCATATCCACTATGTTTTGATTTTTGATTTCCAATATGTCAAAGAACTTAACCAACAACTTACGTTGATGGAATGTAGATGTTAAGATTATGAATCTCTAGACCTGAAGTCTACATCTTAAGTTTGAAAGAACTAGTTTAATAATCACTGTTGATTATTATTTGTGGAGGATATCGGAGTCGAACCGATGACCCTCTGCGTGCAAGGCAGATGCTCTAGCCAACTGAGCTAACCCCCCAAATAGGTTGATAGTTATCAGTTGACAGCTGAAAGAAGATATCAATCAACTTTTCAACCCGGCAACTTTTCAACTTTAACTAGTAGACCCGACCAGAGTTGAACTGGTGACCTCTACATTATCAGTGTAGCGCTCTAACCAACTGAGCTACGGGTCTGATTCGGGTACTATTAGTACTTTGTAAAAGAACAAAAAAGTTTGAAAGTATTTGGAAACAACAGCGGTTAAAGCCGTCTCTAAAAGGAGGTATTCCAGCCGCACCTTCCGGTACGGCTACCTTGTTACGACTTAGCCCCAGTCACCGATTTTACCCTAGGCAGCTCCTTTCGGTTACCGACTTTAGGTACACCCGGCTCCCATG
The DNA here is from genome assembly GCA_943372285.1 of Sphingobacterium thalpophilum. Lineage (GTDB taxonomy): Bacteria > Bacteroidota > Bacteroidia > Chitinophagales > Chitinophagaceae > Sediminibacterium. Next base: position 23,972 of record CALRYA010000006.1, read on the forward strand.
GCTTGACGGGCGGTGTGTGCAAGGTCCGGGAACGTATTCACCGTATCATTGCTGATATACGATTACTAGCGATTCCAGCTTCACGTAGTCGAGTTGCAGACTACGATCTGAACTGAGAGATGGTTTTTGGGATTAGCTTCACGTCACCGTGTTGCAGCCCTTTGTCCACCCCATTGTAGCACGTGTGTAGCCCTGGGCATAAAGGCCATGATGACTTGACATCATCCCCTCCTTCCTCACGCCTTACGGCGGCAGTTTCAATAGAGTTCCCAGCATTACCTGTTGGCAACTATTGATAGGGGTTGCGCTCGTTGCGGGACTTAACCCAACACCTCACGGCACGAGCTGACGACAGCCATGCAGCACCTTACAAATTGTGTATTGCTACAAAACCAGCTTTCACTGGCGGTCAAAATGCATTCTAGCCCAGGTAAGGTTCCTCGCGTATCATCGAATTAAACCACATGCTCCACCGCTTGTGCGGACCCCCGCCAATTCCTTTGAGTTTCATCCTTGCGGACGTACTTCCCAGGTGGGATACTTAATGCTTTCGCTCAGACACACACAGTGTATCGCGTATGTCGAGTATCCATCGTTTAGGGCGTGGACTACCAGGGTATCTAATCCTGTTTGATCCCCACGCTTTCGTGCCTCAGCGTCAATATATGCGTAGTAAGCTGCCTTCGCAATAGGTGTTCTATGTCATATCTAAGCATTTCACCGCTACATGACATATTCCGCTTACCTCCACAATATTCAAGACAGATAGTATCAATGGCAGTTCTAGAGTTGAGCTCTAGGATTTCACCACTGACTTACCTGCCCGCCTACGCACCCTTTAAACCCAGTGAATCCGGATAACGCTTGCACCCTCCGTATTACCGCGGCTGCTGGCACGGAGTTAGCCGGTGCTTATTCATAAGGTACCGTCAAGTGAGCAAGAATGCCCTTTTTTCGTCCCTTATAAAAGAAGTTTACAATCCAGAGGACCTTAATCCTTCACGCGGCATGGCTGGATCAGGCTTGCGCCCATTGTCCAATATTCCTTACTGCTGCCTCCCGTAGGAGTCGGGCCCGTGTCTCAGTGCCCGTGTGGCTGATCATGCTCTCACATCAGCTACTGATCGAAGGCTTGGTGGGCCGTTACCCCGCCAACTACCTAATCAGCCGCACACCCATCAACAAGCGCCGAAGCTATAATATAAAAATGATGCCATCTCTATATGTTACGGGGTATTAATCCAAATTTCTCTGGGCTATTCCCCACTTGTAGGAAGGTTGTGTACGTGTTCCGCACCCGTTTGCCGGTCGCCGCCCATGTATTGCTACACTGCGCTGCCCCACGACTTGCATGTATTAAGCCTGCCGCTAGCGTTCATCCTGAGCCAGGATCAAACTCTCCATTGTAAATGTTTTGTTTGATCTGACTGTTAGTCTCAATTAATCGAAATTAACGTCTGATATGTTATTTATTTTATGATGCTGTTAACCTTAGCCTGAATTTTAAATTCAAGTTACTGTTGCTTCCAAACTTTCAAAGATCTTTTAGCGTTACTTCCGCTACCCATTTGATTGGGGTTGCAAAGGTAAGAGGCTTATTTTATTCAACCAAATATTTTGAAATAAAATTTCAATTTATTTTGTTGGTAAAAAGCGATTTAAAGAACTGTTATTCAACTACTTGTAGAAGGTTTGCCTGTGTAAAGAATCGAGGCATTTCGTTTGAATGAACTTCCGTTTTTATCGAACGGGCGGCGAAGATACGAGTCTTATTTTAACCACCAAATTTTTTTACAAAAATTCGAGATTTTTTTTTGCCATTCATTTCAAATCAACCTTCAAAGAACATCCCCTTTTTTGTAAAGCGGGTTGCAAAGATAAGCAGCGAATCCATCTTACCAAATGTTTTTGAAATATATTTTACCACTAACTTTAATAGTGCTTACGCAGTAAGGGTTTCAGCCCGAAAAAAAATTTATGGAAAGATCACTTTTGCCAGAAATAACCCTTGAGGCGGGGTACTAAAATCGGCTTTTGAGGCATCTTTTGCCTGTAGAATTAATTCAAAGTCTTGTACAGACAGAGTTGATCTGCCCACTTTTATCATTGTTCCAACTAATCCGCGGACCATTCCTCTTAAAAAACGATTGGCTTTAACGGTAAATTTGAGCTGATTTGGCGCAGTCCTTTCCCAATAAGCCGTTTGAATGGTGCATTCATGGGTATACACCTGGGTATTGCGTTTGGCAAAACTGGTGTAATCGGTATATTTTAATAATACCGCTGCCGCCTGATTCAATAAATCTATATCCAAGGAATATGGATAATGCCATCCCTTTTCTTGCATGAAAGGATCTTTCTGGCTGTATATATAATAGTGGTACTCTCTGGCGATAGCATCAAACCTGCAATGTGCAGTAGGTTCAACTTGTTGTATGGATTGAACTGCAATATCAGCAGGCAGAATGGCATTTAGATTATATACATGCTTTTGTTCTACCACCAATTCAGTATCAAAATGAAAAAAGTTCTGCAAAGCATGTACACCTGCATCAGTTCTTGATGAACCGGTTAAGTCAATTGGTGATTTAAATAAAATTGCTAACGCATTTTCTACTGCGGCTTGAATGGTAGGCGCATTTTCTTGCACCTGAAAACCATGGTATGCTGTTCCCTTATAACTCAATTCCAAAAAATACCTTGGCATTGATTATTGTTTAGTGGTCTTCTGTCTGATAGAACTGGATGGCGTTTGGATGGACAAGGGTAATAGTACATCTACCTTATCTGTTTTCAATCCATTCTTCACAGTATAAATTTGCTCTATGCCTTTTGGAGTTGTTCTTTCCGAAATTTTTTGAATTTGCTTATTGATTGTTTTGTTAGCAACTGCTCCAGTTTTTGGTTGACCAAAATCGGAACTAAGTCCTCTGGTTATTTCTAATGTAACCATGTCTAAAAGTATCCACTCTCCTTCTTGAGTCAACTTCAATGAGTAGCCTTTTGGACGGTCTGAAATGGTAAAACTATATGTATAGTTAGATTCCTGTGATCCTCCAAAACTAATATTAATTGAGTAATCTCCATTTTGCAATTGTGGTATCATTAAATATCCTTTAGCATTGGATGGATAATTGCTCCCTTTTAATTCTACAGCATAAGGTTGATTATTCTCCGATTGTATATAAAGGAAATTAGACTGGGCTTGAAGGGTTACATTTCCTAAAAACAAAATAAAAGTTAATGTTAAACGGTAAATCATTTTTTGTTTAAACATGTAATATTGCTTTGTACAAATTTATCTATTTTAGTTCTTTCCCTACCATTTAATCTCTATAAACTTATAAATTAACCGATTTCACATGAAGAAAAGCTTATTCCTTGCTTGCATTTTAATTGCAGGATTTGTATTTGCTCAACCATCCAAGGATGATTGGAAAAAAAATTATCGAGCTGTCCCAACAAAAATCAATGACCTGATTCATACTAAATTGAATGCCAAATTCGACTATAGTAAATCTCAACTCAATGGCAATGTATGGATCAGTTTGAAACCTCATTTCTATCCTACAGATTCATTATTGCTCGATGCAAAAGGAATGGACATCAAACAGGTGGCAATTGTAAAAGCAGGTAAGAACAGCCCGCTTAAGTACAAGTACAATGGAATGGAGTTGAATATCCATCTCGATAAAACCTATACCAGCAAAGAATCTTACACCATATACATCGATTATACTGCAAAGCCCAATGAACTAGAAACTCAGGGAAGCGCTGCTATTTCTGATGCAAAAGGCATGTATTTCATCAATCCAAAAGGAGAAGAAAAAGATAAACCTACGCAGATCTGGACCCAGGGCGAAACAGAAGCTACTTCTGTTTGGGTGCCCACTATCGATAAGACAAACCAGAAAACAACACAGGAATTCAATCTAACAGTTCCTGCTAAATATGTATCCCTTTCTAATGGCTTGTTAATGAAGCAGACCAAAAATGCCGATGGAACAAGAACCGATAATTGGGTAATGAATCAACCACATGCCCCTTACTTATTTTTTATTGGCGTAGGAGATTATGCAGTAGTAAAAGATAGTTATAAAGGCAAAGAGGTAAGCTATTATGTAGAAAAAGAATATGAAAAAGTGGCTCGCAAAATCTTTGGTAATACACCAGAGATGATGAAGTTTTTCTCCGAAAAATTAGGGGTTGAATATCCTTGGGCCAAATACAGCCAAATTGTTGGAAGGGATTATGTGAGTGGCGCTATGGAAAACACTACGGCTACTTTGCACCAAGAAAGTGCTCAACAAGATGCACGTGAATTAACAGAAGGCAATGCCTGGGAAGGTACAATCGCGCATGAATTATTTCATCAATGGTTTGGAGATTATGTTACTGCAGAAAGCTGGAGTAATCTTACGGTCAATGAAAGTTTTGCCGACTATAGCCAATTGCTTTGGGAAGAATACAAGTATGGCGCTGATCATGCTGGATGGGAAACCTACAATGGCTTGAGAACTTATTTAGGTTCGCCCAGCAATGCATCTAAAGATCTGGTACGCTTTTTTTATGCAGATAAAGAAGATATGTTTGATGGTGTGAGTTATGCTAAAGGTGGTAGAATATTACATATGTTGAGGAAATATGTGGGTGATGATGCATTTTTTAAATCATTGAATAAATATTTAACGGATAATAAATTCGGAAATGGAAACGCACACAAACTTCGTTTAGCTTTTGAATCAGTAACCGGAAAAGACCTAAACTGGTACTTTAATCAATGGTATTTTGGAAGTGGACATCCTAAACTAGATATCAGTTATGGATACAATGCAGATACCAAAATGGCTGCCCTTTATTTAAAGCAAACACAGGGTGATAAACTATTTAAACTTCCTTTAGCGGTAGATGTTTACGAAGGAGCTGCTAAAAAAAGGCATATGGTATGGGCCAATAATAAAGCAGACACATTTTATTTTCCTGCTGCCAATAAACCAGATTTAATCAATGTAGATGCCGAAAAAATAATGGTTGCAGAAAAAAAGGACGCAAAGACTTTATCGGAATATGCGCATCAATTTAAATATGGTGGATTGTATTTAGACAGAAGAGAAGCAGTTGATTTTGCTTCAAAGAAAATAGAAGACCCTATTGCATTTAAAATAGTCACTGATGCTTTGAATGATCCTTATTTTAGAATTAGAACTAAAGCATTACAGAGTTTCGGAACTGCAAAATTAGACGATGCAGTATTGTCTAAATTGGTTTCAATGGCAAAGACTGATCCATCGAAAATGGTAAAGGCAGAAGCTATTAGAATCTTAGGTACTCAAAAAAATATGGCGAATAAAGATGTATTCTTAAAAGCAATAAATGACTCTTCTTATTCTGTTGCTGGTGCTGGTTTGGAAGCACTTGCATTGATTGAACCAAAGGAAGCATATACCATTGCAAATAAATTAGCAAAAGAAAAAACAAAAGGTGCACTGAAAGATGCCATTACGAATACGATTATAGTAAATGGAGATGAATCGGCTTATGATTTTATCATGAATAATTTCAACAGCATGCCTTTATCTCAGGGTAAATTTAGTTCTGTTGGATCTATATCAACCTTCTTAGCAAAAGTGACCGATCTGGATAAATTTAAAAAAGGGGTGGATGCTATTGTTGCATTCAGGGATGAAATACCTTCTTCTGCCAGACCGCAAACTGATCCATTCATCAATGGCAATTTGAAAACCTTAGCTGCAGCTAAAGAAGCGGCATCTCAACAAAATTTTGCAGATTATGTAAAGAGTAAGTTGCCAAAATAAATACTTAACAAATATTGCATTCAATAGGAGTTGACAATTAGTCGGCTCCTATTTTTTTTCTCTTAATTGAACACTGGTTTGTATTGCAATGGTGATAGGCAAGCTCTGATCTCCCATCTTATTCGTTCCACTAAAATTGGCGGTACTCGTTTCGTTTATTAATAATTGTGTTGTAGTATGATACCATCTGACTGATGTTGAAAAGCCTTTCAGATCTTGAACTACAGTTTCTCCATCTTGATCCAATTTGGTTTGTTGCTGTATCTCTTTATATACCCTTAATTCTAAAGAATCGGCAGTTGTTTTTGTAATAACGTATTGATTGACTGTCTTGCTATTTAATCCAATAATTGAGTCGGACCAGGATTGGCCTAACTTTAATTCTTTAAAATTAAATGGAAGAAAAAATTTTGACGGGTCATCCTTCAACATCAATAACATAGAAGCAGATGAATCTTTTTGACTAACCAATTGATTGTTCTCAATAGAAATCAACAGTTCCTTATTCAATAAATTTAAAATGAAAGCACTGTCATTGATCGATGTTGATGAAATGCTATCAGAATTAAACCTTTGCTCATTGCCAAACGCAATCAACTTACCATCAATATGAATTACCTTAGAATTTAATGAATATCCTTTAGAAGAGATACCTGTTGTATTAAAATCTGTTCGGGTATTTCGCTCAGCATAAAAAATAATAGGATCTCCCTGAGCATAAATAGTAGTATTGTTTTTCTGTAGTTCTACTACTTCAAAGCGTTGATTTCTCAACTTTTCATAGGTCTGTGCATTTACTGAAATTGTTATTGCACATAAAACCAAGAAAGAAAAATATTTACCCATTGCATTGGATTAATTATTCAACTACCAACCTCCTCCAGCACCTCCACCACCGCTGCTTCCGCCTCCAAATCCACCGAAGCCTCCTCCGCCTCCACCGCCAAATCCTCCCCCTCCACCGCGGTTTCCGCCCCCTAATAAAGAAGACCATAAAATAGCTTCTGCTATGTTTCCGGCACCTCTTCTACTCATCATTCCTCCACCCCCACTTCCACCACCTCTACCTACAATCATCAACACAACAAATAAAATAATTAAAAAAGTAATCACAGATCCACCCTTGCCACCACTAGGCTTTTTTTCACGCTTTACTTTGTATTCTCCTACAGCGGCTTTAGATAATGCATTAATGGCATTATCAATTCCTCGATAATAATTTTGTTCCTTAAATGAAGGAACCATTTCATTTCTATAAATACTGGAAGCTGTTATATCAGGGATTGCACCTTCTAAACCATAACCGACCGTGATCCACATTTTGCGATCATCGATAGCTGCAATAATCAATACCCCATTATTGGTTTTTTTATTACCAATACCCCATTCTCTGAATAATTTTTGGGCATAGTCTTCAATGGCTGCACCATCCAATGTTTTAATTAAAACAACTGCAATCTGATTAGAAGTGCTATCATCTAAAGCAACTAGTTTTTGCTCCAAAATAGCTACTTGCTCTGCAGACAAAACACCTGCAGCATCATTCACCAAACGTGGTGGATTAGGCTTGGGCAAAACATTTTGCGCGTTGGTAAGAAGACCAACGATACAAAATAGCAATAAAAATAAACTCTTCTTCATGCAATTATATTAACACAGCCCCTTCAGTATTTGAAAGGGCTGTGATTTATTTTCCAAAAACAATGTCGTCTGGCAATTCATTTTTATCACCCTTATGATCATAAGGGAAATGCGTTACCAATGCTTCACCAATATCATTGATTATTTTAATAAAACCCTCGGCATAATGTTGCTGATTAAATTCAGACAACATCTCTTTTACTTCGGCATTCCAAAATTCATAACCCACTTTATTGTGTATTCCTTCATCGCCATAAACCGCCAGCTGACGGTCTTTCATGGCTACATAGAGCAACACTGCATTTCGTTGTTCCGTTTTATCCATCTGCAAGCCATCAAATATTTCTTTTGCACGATGCACTGGGTTCACCAATTTGCATTTGCCTTCTATATAAATTCTGACTTCACCGCTAGTGCGGAGCTCAGCTTTACGAATGGCTTCTACAATGGCTTCTTTTTCGGATGAAGTAAAATACTCCACCGGCTTTTTCTGGAATAATCCGAACATGCGATCTTTTTAGAATTTTACTTCTGGTGCTTTTTCAGAACCTGCTTCTGCTTTAAATCCTTCCTTCACTTTAAAGCCAGTCAATCCAGCTAAAATGTTCATTGGAAAAGATCTTGCCTTGATATTATAATCAGCTACAGCAGCATTGAAATCGTTTCTAGAAACCTTAATACGGTTTTCTGTTCCTTCCAATTGAGCCTGTAATCCGCGGAATGCTTCATTGGCACGTAGGTTAGGATAATTTTCAGTAACCATTAATAAGCGTCCTAAAGCCTGAGATAACTGCCCTTGTGATGCTTGAAATTCTTGTAATTTTTCAGGAGTAAGGTCTTTGGCATCCACTTTCATTTGAGTAGCGCTAGCTCTTGCCTTTACCACATTCTCCAAAGTAGATTGTTCGAAATTGGCTTCCCCTTTTACAGTATTTACCAAGTTAGGAATCAAATCTGCACGGCGTTGGTAATCGCTCTGAACATTGTTCCATGCTTTACTAACTGTTTCGTCTTGTGTAACCAATCCATTATAACCGTTGCAGCCGCATCCACCTAATAATAGGATTAAGCCAGCGATAACAATCAGGGTAATGTTTTTTGTGCTCATAAAAATTTTAAATTTGATGTAAGTTAAATGTTTGTTTTTTGATTTAAGAAATATTACAAAAGAAATGCCACAGATAATCCGTGGCATTTTGTCTGAATCGGGGGATAATCGGTTTAATTGGTCTTTACACGGTTTTGTTCTGCGTCTGAACCGGTACTTCTATTTCTGGAAGCTTGTAATTTTTGATTCCCAAAGGAATAAGTAAAGGATAAACGAACATTCCTGGTTTCCGACCATTGGCGGAAGGCAACATTAATGTCTTGGTAAATCAATTTTCCGGTTTGCTTTTGAGAAAACAAAATATCATTGAAATTGAGGGTAATTCTTCCCTTCTTCTCTAAAATGGTTTTCTGAATCGCAAAATTGAGGTTTCCTAATTCTTGTATGGTAATAAATTCATTGAGGAATGCGGTTGTGTAAAACCCAGATATTTCAAAATTCCAATCAGGACGTGGTTTGTATGCTACCTGCCAATAAGCTTGCCAGTTCCATTTTTTTTCGTCGTAGACTCCACCCAAATAATCGGCTTTATATCTATTCCAGATAAATTGATTTCCTCCAAAGCCACTTATTTTTTTTCCAATATTTAAAGGGAAATTGAGTTCAAATACAATGTTCTCAAATGCCGCTAAATTTTCTGGAGTGGTGTAGGTTAAATTACCATCTTGCTTGGGTGCATTTTCAAAAATAACATCTGACGTTTTATTATAGCTGATGGAGAAGAATGGTTGATTCTGATAAGTTAATCCAATTTTATATTGATTAGAAATTTCTGGGCGCAATAAGGGATTTCCTCTTGTATAAGTCAATGAATCTAAATATTCAATGAATGGATTTTGTTGTTGATAGCTAGGACGGTTAACTCTACGAACATATTGAACCACAGTTGAAAGATCTTTGGTAATTTTTTTGGTAAGAAATACAGAAGGAAATAATTGCCAGTAATTTCTGTTCAATACTTCTTTTGCCTCGCTACTTCCCGTGGCAATGGTTTGTTCTGTTCTTAAGCCGGTTATTAATTCCCATTTATCGCTGAGCGTCTGCTTAAGATTTGCATATGCTGCATTGATATTTTCTCTGTATTCAAAATCGGTACTTCGTTTGGGATCAACGAATCCATTGTTTTTAAAAGTGAGGTAATTATTGATGGTGGCAAAACTAGATTTGGCGCCCGCTTCAAAAGTATTGCTCTTTTTAAATGGCTTTACATAATCTGCTTTCAATACCAAAAATTGAACGGGGTTATCTACAAACTGTGTATTGGTATAAGAACTGCCATTACTCAGTTGATTAATAATATCACTGGTATTTTGTAATTGGAAACTGGAGAAATCAATATCCACATTGAGGAAATGATCAGCTGTATCAAAAACATGCTTCCAGTTAAAATTAGCTGCAGCATTGTTGCGATTGGTTTTTCCGTTGATCAGGGTTTTAAATTTACTCAACTCCGCCCCTGTGTTTGCGTTGCTCTGTGTGGTGTTATTGACTGTTTCTGTAGTTCCATCAAAATTGAATCCTCTAAATAAAAATCCGAATGTATTTTTTGAATTGGCATAAAAATCTACCCCTGCTCTATAGTTGAATGTTAAGCGTTCGGCAGGGCTATAATTGGTTTGAAAAAAACGATAGGGTTTAATTAAACGATCAAACTCGTTGTAATCAAAAAAGTTTCTTTTAAACATATTTCCATTTCCATAAACATTCCATTTTCCTTTTCGATTATTGATAGAAAATGCAGGCGAGAGACGGCGATATATTCTATCAACTCCATCTTTGCCCATTTCATACAAACCCTGAGAGCCAGCAATGGAAATAGTTCCATTGGTTCCTAAATTGGCATTTTTCTTTAGGATGATATTGATGAGTGCTCCACCCTGTGCATCGTATCTTGCACCAGGATTGGCCATCACTTCAATCTTTTCGATGTTGTTCGCGCCCATGGAGGCCAATACCTGGTTGATGTCTGTGTATTGCGATGCTTTCCCATCAATTAAAATTCCAACACTCGATTTTCCTGGCATGGTAATTTTATCATTCATCACAATTACACCTGGCACTTTTTGCAGTATTTCCAAAGCGGTTGAACCGGCAGCAGTTGCGGAGTTCTCTACATTCACCACTAATTTATCGGCTCTCTGTTCTAAGAAAGGCTTTTTGGAAACTACGGTCACTTCTCCTAAATCGGTAGCCTGGGGCTGAAGTTTTGTATCTGGAATTTGCAATGCTGCACTACTGGCTTCTACAGGAATCATTTTCTTGGCAAAACCTAGGGCAACTATTGAAATAATATAAGATTGATTGCTGGTAGCTTCAATACTAAAAGTGCCTTGTTCGTTGCTTAAAGTCGATTTTACTAAAGCTGAATCTGCTTTTTTTAATAATAATACAGTAGCTCCCTTTAAAGCCCTTCCTTTTTCATCTTGAATTTTACCGGAAATGTTGGTTTGTGCTTGTGTTTGGATGGAGAACAGGCAAATAATAAATCCGATCAATAAGACTTTCATTCAGTTGGTTTTGGAGTTAAACGGAATCAAAGGGAAAATGTTACAGTATGCTTTTTTCACCTATTTTTGCCCCAAAATCAACAAAACGATCAAACGATAGGCTATGTCAGTACTAGTTAATAAAAATTCTAAAATAATTGTTCAGGGTTTTACCGGAACAGAGGGTACATTTCATGCAACCCAAATGATTGAATACGGAACCAATGTGGTAGGTGGCGTTACCCCTAATAAAGGTGGTACAACCCATTTAGACAAGCCTGTATTCAACACTGTAGCTGATGCAGTTGCTAAAACTGGTGCTAATGTGAGTATCATATTTGTACCTCCTGCTTTTGCAGCTGATGCAATTATGGAAGCGACTGATGCAGGGATTGCTTTAGTAGTATGTATTACAGAAGGTATACCTGTGCAGGATATGGTCTCTGTAAAAAATTATTTACTGGGTTCTAAAACCCGTTTGATCGGGCCAAACTGCCCTGGCGTTATCACTGCAGGAGAAGCTAAAGTAGGCATCATGCCAGGCTTTATTTTCAAACCTGGTAAAATTGGTATCGTTTCAAAATCTGGAACACTTACTTATGAAGCGGCTGATCAGGTTGTAAAAGCTGGATTGGGAATTAGCACTGCTATTGGTATTGGTGGCGATCCAATCATTGGAACCCCTACTAAAGAAGCAGTAGAATTATTGATGAACGATCCTGAAACGGAAGGTATCATCATGATCGGTGAAATCGGTGGAAGCATGGAAGCCGAAGCTGCAAGATGGATCAAAGACAATAAAACCAAACCTGTGGTAGGATTTATTGCTGGTCAAACAGCTCCTCCCGGACGCAGAATGGGTCATGCTGGTGCCATTGTAGGTGGAGCAGAAGATACTGCTGAAGCTAAAATGAAAATTATGGCTGAATGTGGAATTGAAGTGGTTGCCAGCCCAGCAGATATTGGCAAAACCATGGCTGCAGCATTAAAAAAATAAGCTTAACCAAATGTTAATACTGATCCCGAAGCTCATCACTTCGGGATTTTTTATGAAATCAAGTATTAAAATACATCTTAGCAATTACCTTTATTTTCTTTAAATATTGAATATGAATAAAGTTTTTTCTTTTTTATTATCTATCCTTCTTTTTTCAATAAACATACAAGCACAAGAACCCGTTAATCCATTTGAAAAGGAATGGAAAGAAATTGACAGTTTAATTGTAGTGAAGAAATTGCCAAAATCTGCATTAAACAAACTAAGCTTATTGAAAGATTTAACCATTAAAGCCAATTTAACCGATCATACTATTAAATGCTTATTGTACCAATTGACTTTAGAAGAATTTTTAAATGATTTCAATCCAAACCTGTCTATCAATGGAATCAAAAATCTTTTACAAAAAACAACTAACCCTGTTCAGCAAGCATTACTTCATGGAATTTTAGCAAAGAATTATTTACGATTTTATAAAGAAAGAAAATATGAGTTTACCACTAAGAAACCTGTATCAATAATCGACACCATTGATATTAAGAATTTCGAGTATAAACAAATACATACAACCATTCAATATCACTTTGAACAATCTTTGATCAATAAAGAGTTGCTGCTCAAAACACCCATGAGTCAATACAATGCTTTATTAGCTGATGGGAATGAAAAAAAATTTAGTGTATTTGATGTATTGGCTGACGAAGCAATTAAATACTATAGCGGCGATGATTTTGGTCCACCAGATTTTAATCGTCCTTTCGATTGGAGTGACCCCAATTATTTAGAATCAGCGAAAATTTTTTTAGAAAACAAAATAACCGATAAGCAAACAGTTAATAAGAACTGGCGGGCTTTACAATTGTACCAGACTGTATTATCAACTCATATATCAGATAAAGATCCACACATCTTTGTTCGTTTTAATATAGATAGAATCATTTGGGTGAATAAAAAAAGTAAAACATTGAACAAAAATTCATTGTACTTAAAATCATTACAAGAAATTATAAATGATTATTCTAGTTGCCCCTATTCCATTAAAGCTTACTATATGCTGGCTGATGATGCAGTAACAAAAGCCCATTCCTATGATCCCTTTGGAGATACAAGTAAACGTAATCATTTTATCATTGCAACAAATTACATCAATGAAGCCAAAAAGAAATACAGTGAAGATGTTTTTAGAATAAGTTATTTATATAGTTTGTTAGATGAGATCAACAAAATTGAAGTATCACCAGTAATGGAGAAAATAAATCAACCCAATAAACCTTTTCGCTTATTACTAAAATATAGAAATACTGATTCAGTGTATGGAAGAATTATCAAACTGGATTCTCTTCAATTAAGAGAGACTTTTCAAAATGAAGATAAAAAATGGCAGGCGATGTTAAACATGCCCGTAATTCAAAGCTTCAACTACCTTTTACCAGCTGCATCAGATCATCAAGCTCATGCGGTAGAAATAAAAATAAATGGCTTGCCCAATGGACACTACCAGATAATAACGAGTAACAACAATAATTTTAAACTAGGGAAAGGTTTTTTATCAAATAGCCAATTTACCGTATCGAATTTAACTTATATAAGAGACGGTGAAACAGATAATTATTATGTAAGAGATTGGGAAACCGGCAAACCAATTGTTAACGCTAAAGTAATAGTTTATACTAGTGGAGATACTAAAATGAAAGAACTCCTCTCTACCAATACAGACGAACATGGACTATTTATAGCAAAGGCAAAAAATAATTATCTCTATTTTGAAATAAAAAAAGATAATGACTACTTATTCAGTATCGAAAATGAATCTCCCAATTATCATAATGATGATGATTCAAAAAACGCGAAAGTAGATGAACAAAAAATTGAGCAGGCCAATAAACAATTGATTTTTTATACAGATAGAAGTATTTACAGACCAGGGCAAATCGTTCAGTTTAAAGGCTTATCCATTACAAAAGGAAGTGCTGAAAACTCGAGTAAAATATATACTCAAACTGATCCAGTTAGGATTTTCATAAGAGATCCTAATCAGATGATTGTCGATTCTATTAAATTGAAACTTAATGAATATGGTTCACTGTCGGGCTTTTTTAAAATACCATTGAATGGCTTAACGGGTGATTATAAATTAGTGGCTGCTTATTTTAAAAATTCGAGTAAAGAAATTAAAGTTGAAGAATACAAACGCCCCAAATTTACAATATCATTTCAGGAAGACAAACGCGTATACAGATATAATGACTCTGTTTTTGTAAAAGGTTCTGTAATTGCTATGGCTGGCTATCCATTGAAAAATGCAATTGTAAAATATGTGATCAGTCAGGAGGTACAACTAAGAGCTGAACCAATCCAAAAAAGAAGAATGTATATAGAGCGCAATTCTGAAGCCAGTGAGATGGCAAGTGGGGAGATCAAATGCAATGATAATGGCGATTTTGAAATTGCTTTTAAAACCTTATTAAGAAGTAACTTATCTGAAATGCCAATTAGTAATTACACTATAAAGGCGAGAGTTACCGATTTAAACGGTGAAACACAAACTAACGATAATACAATTACTGCTACTAATATTCCTTTGAAACCAAGCATAATTGCACCTGTTGCAATGAATAGAAATAAAATGAATGCTATTAGTGTTAAAGTACTGAATATAAAGGATGAAAATGTTGCCAGCACAGTGAAAATAACGCTTTATAAAACAGAACAACCCGATTTTATCCATCGAAAAAGACTATGGCAAAGACCTGATCAATTCTTACTGACTGAAAAAGAATATCGTCAAATTTTTCCTTCTGACGAATACAATAATGAATCGGATAAAAATAGCTGGCCTATAAAACGCATTGCATTAATTGATTCGATTATTTATACTAAGGATAACCCTAGTATAACGTTAAAAGAATACGCCATTGAATCAGGAGTGTATAAAATTGTTGCTACAACCATCGATTCATTCGGAACAATTTCAACAGATGAACAATTTGTACAAGTGTATGATCCTAAACAATTGCAAATGGGTATAAAAGAAATGTATTTTACGGATCAACCAATAATTACCGTTAAGCCTAATGATACAGCCCAATTGATTACCGGTTCGAGCATGCCTAACTATTATGTGATCAGAAGAATCAATTCTTTAAATCCTGCATTGAACAAGTTGACTTTTTTACAAAAAGAAGGTATAGAGTCATTAAGTATTGTACCAACTGAGAAAGAAAGAGGAAATATTTTTGTTACGGATGCATTTATTCTTAAAGGTCAATTTTATTCGCACCAATATAAAATTGTAGTTCCTTTTTTGAACAAGCAATTAAAACTGAGCTATGCTTCCTATAGAAAAACAAACGAACCAGGATCTAAAGCTACGCTAACTGTAACGGTAAATGGCCTTGACAGTAATACCAGTAAAGCAGAATTATTAACAAGCATGTATGATGCCAGTTTGGATGAGTTAGAACGATTTAATTGGAGGATACCTGAAATTTGGAATAGCTTAGATAAAATAGATCTCTTTAATGCTAAAAATGACGGTGTAACAAGAGATTTTGATTATACCAGAACCATCCATTCAAATAGTACTGGAGGTAAATTAATTGAATTTAGAAATAATATTCTAGGCTCAAGAGGTTGGGATTATTGGAAAACAATAGATTATTTTTTTGACGTACCTGCACTATTGTACACAAAAAACAACTATTATGAAAGCAAAGATTTTATTGCTATGAAATTAGCAAAAAGCAATTCAGCAATAGTTGAAGATTACGTAGATAAAAGAAGAGTATTAATTGGGAACTTAAATAATACTAGTACAAATTATTCCAGAAAAAACTTTAATGAAACTGCTTTCTTTTTTCCGCAATTATTACCTGACAGTGCAGGCAAATATCAATTTAGTTTCACTTTTCCAGAGTCTTTAACCAAGTGGAAATGGATGAGCCTGGCACATACCAAAGACCTTGCTTTTGGATTAAATACAGAAGAAATCATTACTCAAAAAACTTTAATGGTTCAACCCAATGCGCCCCGATTTATGCGTGAGGGAGACAATATGGAATTCAGTTCAAAAATTGTGAATCTGAGTAATAAAGAATTAACCGGCACAGTTAGTTTAGCATTAATTGATGTTACGACCAATCGTTCTGTTGATGGTTGGTTTCAAAATGTATTCCCCAATCAATATTTTACTGCTGAAGCAGGTCAATCGATCGTAGTGAAATTTCCCATTCAAATTCCTTTCAGTTTTAACAAAGCACTTACCTGGAGAATTGTTGCTAAAGCAGGTGACTATAGTGATGGAGAAGAAAATACATTACCAGTTATTACCAATCGACAATTGGTGACAGAAAGCTTACCGATATTTTTAGAAAAAGATACCACTGTTCAACTAAGTTTTACCAAATTATTGAATTCGAATAGCGCCAGTTCAACCAATCAATTACTCAGTGTAGAATATACTTCCAATCCTTTGTGGAATGTGGTAAAGGCTTTACCCTACTTGATGGAATCTAGTAATGAAAGTGCTGATCAATTATTCCATCGATTCTATGCCAATCAATTAGCAACATATATTGTTCAAAAAAATCCAGTCATACGATCGGTTTTTGAATCCTGGCAAAAAGACAGCAGTTCACTCAAGAGTAATCTTGAAAAAAATACTGCACTCAAACAAATCTTATTGTCTGAAACACCTTGGGTATTGCAATCTGCCAATGAATCGGATCAACAAAAGCGCATAGCACAATTATTTGATGCAGCAAAATTATCTACTGAATCTAATGACTTAATAGAACAGTTGAACCAATTACAATTAGAAGATGGTTCATTCCCTTGGTTCAAAGGTGGAAATTCCGATGAATTTATTACTAATCTCATTCTAACTGGTTTGGGTAAATTGAAAAAAATTGGGGCCATTGATCCAGCAACTGCTACCCAAGTAAGAACAATAATGGAGAATGCATTAAACTATTCAGATAATACAATTGAAAGGGATTATCAGCTTTTGTTAAAGCAAAAAAAAGATCTCAAAAAAACGATTCCCAATCATCGTCAATTGAACTATTTATTCATGCGAAGTTTTTATGGAGATATTTCATTGAAATTTCCGAATGCACAAAAATACTTTTACCAGCAAAGCAAAATCAATTGGAATAAGCTAAATACCTATTCACAAGGAATGCTCGCATTAATTACCAGCAGAAATAATGAAAGGGATTGGGCAGTAAAGAATATTTTACCATCTCTTTTAGAAAACACCATCATCAACAGCAAACAAGGCATGTATTGGAAAAACCAAATGACCCAATACTGGTATTCCAATCCTATTGAATTCCAAAGCATGATGATCAATTGCTTTAATGAAATCAATCAAGAAGAAAAGAATAATCGATATAATGCTTCTATTAATAGCATGAGAACTTGGTTGATATTGAACAAACAAACCAATCACTGGAATACTGATATAGCAACTGCTGAAGCCTGCTATGCATTACTGGTAAACGGTTCAACAGGAGTGAATACTTTGAGCAACAAAAAGCAGGTTCAAATTAAAATGGGCAACCTGACCATTAATAGCCTGAATGAGAAAACAGAGGCCGGCACAGGATATTTTCAAAAAACAATTGAAGGAGAGAAAATTGTTCCTGAAATGGGTAATATTCAATTAAAGATATCTGAACCCAACAAAATGGGCAACCAAAATCAACCAAGCTATGGAGCTGTTTATTGGCAGTATATAGAAGATTTAGATAAAATCACAAAAGCAAACGGCCCGCTTTCACTAACTAAACAAATCTTTGTTGAACGTATCGTTGAAAATAGAAAATCCTTAGTGCTTATCAAAGACAATGATGAAATTCAATTAGGCGAAAAATTAGTGGTTCAATTAAAAATACAATCAGATAGAGACATGGATTATATTCATGTAAAAGACCTAAGAGCTGCTGCAATGGAGCCTTTGAATGTACTGAGTGGATATAAATGGGAAGGCAAATTATTATGTTATAAAAGTACAAAAGATGTAAGCAGTAATTTTTATATTTCCAATTTACCAAAAGGAAATTATACATTGAGTTACGAAATGAATGCTACACAGATAGGTATTTTTTCTGTTGGTATTGCATCCATGCAAAGTATTTATGCCCCAGCATTTAATAGTCATTCTAATGGAATAAAAATAAGAGTCAAAGAGTGATCAAGGTTGACTATATTATTGTAGGTCAAGGGATCAGTGGAAGCTTTCTAAGCTGGAACCTGACAAAAGCTGGCAAGCTAGTGCTAGTGATTGATGAATCTACACCATACACTGCTTCTAAAGTAGCTAGTGGAGTGATTAATCCTGTAACTGGCAGAAGAATTGTACAAACCTGGGAAATTGAAACCCTTATGCCCTTTGCAGTTGAAGCATATACGCAATGGGGAATTGAAATGAATTGCACATTCATTCAACAATGCAATGTACTCGACTTTCATGCTACTCCTCAGATGAAATTAGCTTTCGATGATCGACTTGCTAATGATAATTTCTATTTACGCAAACCGGTAAATCCCGATCAGTGGAATGACTATTTTCATCCAGGTTTTGGAATAGGAGAAATCGATCCTTGTTGGCTGGTAGATATTCATGCTTTGTTAAATGGCTGGAGAAAAAAATTAGGGGTCAGCAATTTATTACTCGACGAAAAATTTGAATTATCCAATTGCATTATTACTGCTGATCATGTTGAATACAAAAATTATCAAGCTCAAAAAATTATTTTCTGTGATGGCATAGCTGGTTTTGAAAATCCTTATTTTAACTTACTACCATATGCTGCCAATAAAGGAGAAGCAATCATTGCATCCATACCTGGGCTTCCAAATAACCATATATTCAAACAAGGAATTAGTATTGTCCCCTGGAAAGAAGGCTTGTTTTGGATTGGCTCTTCCTATGAATGGAATTATTCTGAGGCACTACCCACAGCAGCATTTAAATTGAAAGTGGAGCAACAATTAAACCATTGGTTAAAATTGCCCTACACTTTTGTAGACCATTTTGCTTCGGTAAGACCGGCCAATCTAGAAAGAAGGCCTTTCGTAGGATTACATCCCCTGCACCCATCGGTTGGCATTCTAAATGGAATGGGCACAAAGGGTTGTAGCCTTGCCCCCTATTTTGCTCATTTATTTACCCAGCACCTTCTTGAAAATGCTCCTATTCACCCTTTAGCAGATGTTCAACGTTTCAAAAAAATTTTAAGCCGATAATTGATCACAAAAAATTAATATTGTGAATTAATTACTAAACCGCTTAAAATGGGTAAACCTCCATCTGCCGTAAAAGGAATCGACAATTCTGAAAATATTACTCATTTGAGAATTCTGACTACTGATGAAACGAAAGAAACCTATACTATTCCCTTACAGTATAGAAAGATGGAAAACCTACATATTGTATTTTGGCTATTTAAGGATGTTGCCTGGTGTATGGGTTGGAGATGGCTGGGTGTTACCATGATTATCCCTACGCTTATCATTTCGATGGTAATTGCATACAGAACCAGGAAATACATGTCGGAATTAACCCATAATTTGGCTATAACTGTTTGGATTTCAGCCAACTCCTATTGGATGATCAGCGAGTTTTTCCATTTCGATGCGATTGAAATTGGCTATGGTTTTACCTACAAGCATTTAGCATTAATACCATTTATTACAGGTATACTTTTTCTGGCATTCTATTATTTGATCTGGAAACCTAAACATAGAGATACCGACTAGTATAGCTTTACCACTTATCATACATACTTTACCATTCTTCTCTAAGCAAGTTCCATTTGACCCTATTCCTATTGTAGAATTGAAGCAGTTGATGATATATTTACATCAGCAAAGACAATAAAGCCTCCTAGCTAACTAAAAATGAATACTTATTTGGAATTTCTTTTTGCACGTTTTCGTCAAAGAGTTAAGCCACCTTCCAGCCAGTACTGCTGAACCCCTCTGCATTTAACCCAACATTACCTATCAATTTCATCAAGCTTTTGCTTTGTGGATAATTGAATAGCTATCTTCGTTCGGGAAGGGAGTTAACAACCTTTTTAAAAAACAACCGATTATGAATTTAAACATGAAACCTGTTCTTTTGGTTATTATCTGCTCACTGGTTATTCTTTTGATAGCATCTTGTGAGCCTAAAAAAAATGAAGACATTACTCAAGAAGTAAATAAAAATGGCGCTGTTGAAACAGCTGTTGAAATTAAACATCTGGATTCTTTAAATGATGTATTAATAACAACGCACAAAATATGGGTAAAAAATACACTCACTAAAGAGCTTATTTACAGAGACACCATTGCATCATTGGGTAAAACAACAACAATGGCAGAGAATAAAGATGGTGAAACAAAAAATATTACCATCAATAAGGAATACGAAATTTTTATTACGGTAAAATAATTGAATAATGAAAAAGTCCAAAGCAATTAATCTGGTATTGATCACTGCAGCACTGGCTGCTTGTAATCAACCAGCAGAAAAAGATTGGGATACCAATACTAAAGTGCATTTAAGAAGCGACACAACTGCTCCTTATACCAGAGTGCATCATAGCGGAGCTGGAATTGGAACTGCATTACTATGGTACTATGCATTTAGACCAATGGGTAATTTTAACAATAATCAATATCAAAGAGCTGGCTATTATTCTGGAGGGATTGCCCCTAGTTCTAATATTGGTAGAAATGGTTTTAAAGGCGCAGTTACCAGAGGTGGATTTGGTCGCAGTGGTTATTCTGTAAGTAGTTAATTAATACAATGAAAAGAAATACAATAGTTCCCAGAAATAACTGGCAAAAAGCGGTAGAAAAACTTGGTTTTGGTTTTCATAGTAGTGATGTACCCTATTGGGATGAGTCAGTTTATTATTCATTTGACACAAAAGAAATTGATGCTATTGAAAAAGCTACCAATGAACTTTGGGAAATGAGTTTAGCAGCCGTTCAACATGTAATTGATCATCAACTATACAGTCAATTTGCTATTCCTACAAGCATTATTCCATTAATTGAAAAAAGCTGGGAGCAGGACCATCCTGCTATTTATGGAAGATTTGATTTATGTGTAAAAAACAATCAAATCAAATTATTGGAGTTTAACGCTGATACGCCTACCAGTTTATATGAAGCTGGAATTGTGCAATGGTTTTGGTTGCAAGACTTTGACGCATCTAAAGATCAATTTAACAGTATACATGAAAAACTGATTGCTTACTGGACATTTCTAAAAAAATTCTTACACAATCATTCATTGCATTTTACTTGTATAAAAGATAGTTTAGAAGATTTAACCAATACTGAGTACATGAGGGATTGTGCAATTCAGGCTGGTCTAAATACTAAACTTACATTTATAGATGATATTGGATGGGATGAACAGAATCAACAATTTGTAGATTTAGAAGATATGCCCATTCAAAATATTTTTAAACTATATCCTTGGGAATGGTTAGTGAATGAATCATTTGGAGAAAATATTTTTAAAGCAACGAATGATCCTTACTGGATAGAACCTGCTTGGAAAATGATTTTATCCAACAAATCTATTTTACCCATTTTGTGGAAAATCTACCCCAATCATCCTTTGCTATTACCTGCTTTTTTTGAACCGAACACGCTAACGAATTTTGTAAAAAAACCAAAGCTCAGTAGAGAAGGCGCCAATATTGAAATAATTCAATCTGGTGTTTCAATGAATAAAACGGCAGGTGAATATGGGGAGGAAGGCTATATCTACCAAGACTTGTTTTCCTTGCCTGAATTTAACGGAAAATTTCCTGTAATTGGCAGTTGGATAATTGGACAAGAGGCAGGAGGTATAGGAATTCGTGAAGCTGATGGTTTAATTACCGACAATAAAAGCAGATTTGTGCCGCACTTAATTAGTTAAACAAACCCCATTCATCTTCGTAAGTATCTTTTTGAAAAGTAGAAACCCATTGTTTGTATAATTCTCGGAATTTAACCAATGCTTCTTCAATTACTTTTTTATGTGCATCGTCGGCCCAACCCATTAAAACAGCGAAACCGATTTGTTCCATCATTTGTTTGCAATTGGTTCGAATATTAGAAGCATTTTCCATTTTCAACACATATAAATCCATGCTTATTGCACCTATTATTTTAGGCGCTACGATCATTAGGTTTTCGTAAATCAAAGCCTTTGTTGAAGCTGGGTGTGTTTCTTCGCCATCATCTGCTAAGTTTTCTGCAAATGCAATCACTAACCCAAAAACTTCCCGCCATTGCTTATACATGGCTTTTGCAATTGCTTTTGCTGGACCTCTACGCCATTCTTCTCCCGCTTCATCAGGACCCACCTTATATCGGCTATCATCCCACTCGGGTAAAAAATTGAGTTCGTTTAAATCCATATTTCGAAGTTAAGTGATACTTGAATATCGAATTGAATTATTTCATTTCTAGTTTTAAGAACCTTGCAGTATGACTGGTTTTATGCTTGATCATTTCTTCTGGCGTTCCTTCAAATAATATTTGCCCACCACCGTCTCCACCTTCTGGGCCAATATCAATTACATGATCTGCAACCTTAACAACATCTAAGTTGTGTTCAATGACTAAAACAGAATTGCCTCTGTTTACTAATTTGCTTAATACATCAAGCAAATGTTGAATGTCTTGAAAATGAAGTCCAGTAGTGGGTTCATCCAAAATATAAAAAGTTTTTCCCGTATCTTTTTTTCCTAATTCAGTAGCTAATTTAACACGCTGTGCTTCACCTCCACTCAAGGTAACTGCAGATTGACCCAGTGTTATATAGCCTAATCCCACTTCTTGTAATACTTTTATCTTCCTATATAAAAAAGGAACAGGTTGAAAAAAATCAACTGCTTCATCAACGGTCATATTCAACACATCACTGATGGACTTCCCTTTGTACCTGATTTCCAGGGTTTCTCTGTTGTATCTTTTACCATTGCATTTTTCGCAATTCACGTACACATCCGGAAGGAAATTCATTTCAATCACTTTCATACCACCACCTTCACAAACATCGCAGCGTCCGCCTTTTACATTAAATGAAAATCTTCCTGCATTGTAGCCGCGAATTTTAGCTTCAGGTACTGATGCAAATAAGGTTCTGATCTCTGTAAAGAATCCACAATAAGTTGCAGGATTTGAGCGAGGTGTTCTTCCAATAGGAGATTGATCTATTTCAATAACTTTATCGATATGCTCCAATCCTTTGATGGATTTAAATGGCATTGGTGTAACACGGCTATTATAACAATGCTTGGAGAGAATCGGATATAATGTTTCATTGATCAGGGTTGATTTACCACTTCCACTTACTCCACTTACAACAATTAATTTACCTAAAGGAAATGATACATTGACATTCTTTAAGTTATTACCGCTGGCGCCATTTAAGACTAAAGATTTTCCGTTACCCGGTCTTCTTTCGGAAGGAATGGCTATTGATTTTTTGCCACTTAAGTATTGTGCTGTTTCAGAATTTGATTCTAGCACTTCTGCTGGTGTTCCTGCAGAAACAATATGCCCGCCAAACTTTCCAGCTTTTGGACCAATATCTACCAGATGATCTGCCGCCATCATGATATCTTTATCATGTTCCACTACCAAAATACTATTGCCAATATTGCGCAAATTTTTTAATGCATGAATCAACTGCTGATTATCCCGTTGGTGCAACCCAATGGATGGTTCATCTAAGATATAAGTGATCCCTTGTAATTGAGATCCGATTTGAGTAGCCAAACGAATGCGTTGCGATTCTCCTCCACTCAATGAACGAGATGGACGATTCAGTGATAAATAAGTTAATCCAACATCTAATAAAAATTGAACTCTTTCTCTGATCTCTTTTAATATATCTTTTGCAATGAGGTTTTGCTTTTTATCTAGCCTTTTTTCAAGATTTTCAAACCAAGCATGTAACTTATTTAAATTTAAATTGCTTAGTTCTGCAATATTTTTGTCATCAATTTTAAACCAGCAGCTTTCTTTCTTTAATCTTTGACCATTGCAACTTGTGCAGGTTTTTAATTGCATGAATTGTTCTACCCATTCTCTCAATCCTTCACTGTTAACGCCCAGGAACCATCTTTTTAACATGGGAACAATTCCTTCAAATTCTCCTTCATAGGGATTGCTCGTAATTTCGGTCTCTACATTTTCTAATTCCAGTGAACTTCCTTCTGTATTGCCATATAATAATATATTCAACAATCCGGGCGGCAAATCTTTGATGGCTTTATCTAAATTAATTTTATGTTTTTTAGCTAAGACCTCTACATTCCTAAACATATAAGCATCCCGCTGAATTCCTAAAGGCGCTATACCTCCTTCTTTTACACTTAAATTTGAATCGGGAATAACTGCATCCATGTCGATGGAGTATACATTGCCTAACCCTTTACAAGTTGGGCAAGCCCCATAAGGAGAATTAAAGGAGAATGCATTAGGGGAAGGTTCTTCATAACTGATCCCGGTATCTTCGCACATTAACTGTTTAGAATACTGAATGGTTTTTCCGGAATCGTTGAGCAATAAAAACAACAGGTCTTTACCCATCTTCAGTGTTTGCTGAACACTTTGACTCAAGCGAACTTTCATATCGGGTGTTACCTGTAAACGATCAATCACTACTTCAATATCATGAATCTTATAACGATCAACTTGCAATTTAGGAGTGAGGTCCATTATTTCTCCATCCACCCTTACTTTTAAAAAACCTTTCTTACGAATGTCTTCAAATAATTCTCTATAATGTCCTTTTCTTCCTCTAATTAAAGGAGCTAATAAACTGATCTTCTGTTTGGCATATTTGGTGAAAATATTTTCAACGATTTCTTCTTCGCTGAATTTGATCATTTTTTTTCCAGTATTGTAACTATATGCTTCTCCAATTCTGGCATAGAGCAAGCGCAGAAAATCATACACTTCTGTTACTGTTCCTACAGTTGAGCGAGGATTTTTATTGGTGGTTTTTTGTTCAATGGAAATGACAGGTGAAAGACCAGTTATTTTATCTACATCGGGCCTTTCCATATCGCCCATGAATTGACGAGCATAGGCACTAAAACTTTCCATATACCTGCGCTGGCCTTCATTGTAAATGGTATCGAAGGCCAAAGAAGACTTTCCACTTCCACTAACCCCTGTAAAAACAACTAACTGATTTTTGGGAATCCGAATATCAAGGTTCTTTAGATTATGTTCTCTTGCACCAAATACTTCAATAAAAGCATCATCGTGAATCATTTCAGTTGGAATAGGAGATTTCTTCTTTGCCATAGTTCAGGGGTAAATATACAAACATGATTAGGCCTTTATAGTTCAATAATGGGTTTATTTAGTAAAATAATTTTATTTCCTATAAATTTAGTAGACTAATATTTGGTGAATTAAAAATCCCCCCATATATTTGCACCAGTTCTTTATATACTTATCAAGAAAGGCGGAGGGTTTTGGCCCTGTGAAGCCTTGGCAACCCATACATCTAACTCAGTTGTATGAAGGTGCCAATTCCATTTCTACTTAAATGTAGAAGAAGATAAGTCAGAGTAAGTTTGTACAAAATCTACATGATTAAAATATACAGCCCATCTGACTTATCAGATGGGTTTTTTTATGCCATCCCATACCGATTGGCATAGAAGATAAGTAAAAGAACTGTTTTTTTAACACTAAAAACAGTATATGAGTACAGCTACACAATTGATTCACAGCATTCCGATTGACCCATTAACTGGTGCTATTTCAGTGCCTATTTACCAGACATCCACTTTTGTACAAGAAGAACCTGGAGTAAATAAAGGGTATGATTATTCCAGAACCAATAATCCTACCAGGGAAACTTTGGAAAATTTGGTTGCACAATTAGAACATGGTCAGACCGGAATTGCATTTGCAAGCGGTTTGGCAGCCATTGATGCCATCATTAAATTATTAAATTCAGGAGATGAAATTGTTGCCGTAGATGATATTTATGGTGGCGCTTATCGTTTGTTTACAGCAGTGTATGAAAAATTTGGCATCAAAGTACATTATACAGATGCTACCAATGTAGAAAATGTATTTAACGCCATCACTCCAAAAACAAAATTGATCTGGATAGAAACACCCACTAATCCAACTTTAAAAATTGCAGATATAGCAGCCATTGCAAAAATTGCCCAATCGCAAAACTGTTTGCTTTGCGTGGACAACACTTTTGCATCTCCTGTATTGCAACAACCTATTTTATTAGGCGCAGATATTGTTGTACATAGTGCTACAAAATATTTAGGTGGACATAGCGATTTAATTGCTGGAGTGGTCATTACTAAAACAAAAGAACTGGGGGCAAAAATTAAATTCTTGCAAAATGCCTGTGGAGCCATTTTGGGGCCATTTGATAGCTGGTTGGTAATTCGTGGAATCGAAACCTTGCATTTGAGAATGAAACAACATTGCAACAGTGCTCAATCAATTGCTGAATTTCTTCAATCCCATCCGGCGGTTGACAAAGTCTATTATCCAGGATTAAGTTCGCATCTGAATCATGAAATTGCAAAGAAGCAATCAAGTGGACATGGAGGAATTATTTCATTCAACCTAAAAAGAGATACAGAAACTGCAGCCATTGAATTAGTAACTAGCACCAAATTATTTAAACTGGCCGAAAGTTTAGGTGGCATAAAAAGCCTGGTTGCTCATCCTATGAATATGACGCATAAATCAATTCCGTCAGAAAAAAGAAGAGCGGCAGGTGTTACAGATAGTTTAATTCGACTATCGATTGGATTAGAAGATGCAAGCGATCTAATTGATGATCTTGAGCAATCACTCAATTTACTTTTAAAAAAAGAAACCAAATTAATTGAAAAACAAATTTTAGCATAAAATAATGGAAACACATAAACAGTTAACTATTGGATTATTTGGATTTGGCGTTGTAGGAGAAGGTTTGTACAAAGTATTACAACAAACGCCTTCGCTCAAGGCAACTATTAAAAGAGTTTGTATTAAAAATCCTGGTAAAAAAAGAAATGCACCAGCCGATTTATTTACTGCTGAAAAAAATGATTTATTAAATGACGAAGACATCAATGTAATTGTAGAAGTAATTGACGATTCAGTTGCAGCATTTGATATTGTAAAAACGGCTTTGTTGAATGGTAAAGCAGTAGTAAGTGCCAGCAAAAAAATGATTGCGGAAAATTTACCTGCAATTCTTTCTTTGCAGGAACAAACTGGTCAACCCTTTTTATACGAGTCTGCAGCTTGCGCCTCAATTCCGGTCATCCGAAATCTGGAAGAGTACTATGACAATGATCTTTTGCATTCGATAAAAGCCATTGTAAATGGTTCCACCAATTTTATTTTAACTAAAATGTTTGAAGATAAATTGGATTTCTCAGAAGCACTTTTAATGGCTCAACAATTAGGTTTTGCAGAAAGCAATCCAAAATTGGATGTTGAAGGATATGATGCAGTGAATAAATGGACCATATTAATCAATCATGCATATGGGATTGTTTCTCACCCTGACAGAATATTATTCACTGGTATTCAAAACGTACAAGGATCAGATGCAGCAGTAGCAAAAGAAAAAGGATATGATATTAAATTGATCGCCCAAGCCAAAAAATTAAAAAATGGTAAAGTAGCAGCATTTGTATTGCCTCAATTTATTCCATTGAATGAACCGCTATCTTTTGTAAAAAATGAATACAATGGTGTGGTCATTGAAAGCGGATTTGCAGATAAGCAATTTTTTTATGGCAAAGGTGCCGGAAGTTTCCCTACTGCCTCTGCTGTATTAAGTGATATTGCAGCTTTGAGGTATAATTATAAATATGAGTACAAGAAACTATACCATCATCAGCCACATTTGCTAACCAATGATTTTTATTTAAAAGTATATTTCAGTTTTGATGACTGGAAATATATTCCCAGAGAAAACTTTGAATGGATAGAAGAATGGCATGCTCAAGCCGAAAGAAAATATTTGATTGGTGTGATACATTGCAACCAATTGGTTGATTCTGATTGGTGGAAAACAAATAATACTTCATTGGTGTTAACTCCTGATCCGATAATTGATAATTTGGACATTGTGCATTTAAAAAAACGCAGCCTAGAACTAGCCGGGCTGGTATAAATATTGAGAATTTTGTCTGTTTTTTTGTTGAAAACCCTGCTCTGTGGAGCAGGGTTTTATTTTATAGCCCCTGCTATATGTATATTTGTTGTCAATAATTAATAATTGAACAAAACGAATCAATCATATTTTCTTAAATGTGCGATCATCAGTACTATACTTGGATTGATGTTGATACTGCTTTCATTTTCTATAGGGAAAAATCAACTATTTCTATTAATGAATGGCAATGGAGGAGTTTTAGGTGATTTCTTTTTTACTTACTGCACGTATTTAGGTGATGGGATAATTTGGGTACCAGTAGCTTTATCATTTATTTTTCTTCGCAAAAAGCTATTGCCCTTGGTTTTTAGTGCAATTATCTTTTCAACTTTATTGGTTCAAGTAAGTAAGAATGTTGTTTTCCCCAATCAAGCAAGACCTACAAGTGCCATTCAAGAGATTAATGAAATACACACGGTAAAAGGAGTTGAATTGCATAGCAATAATAGTTTCCCTTCAGGTCATACAACTACAGTTTTCTGTATATACCTATTGGGTTGTTTAGTAATTGGAGGAAATGCAATGCTCTTTATCGGATTGATACTTGCATTGCTTACAGGATATTCCAGGATCTATTTAGCACAACATTTTCCTTTGGATGTAGGAGCCGGAATGATCACAGCAGTGATTAGTATTTATATTTCATTATGGATCCAGCAATTATTCAACAAGAAACAAAAACTACCAATAACCAATAACCAATAACTTAATAACTATTAATCCTTCCATCTCCATTCCCCTGCTATTTGCAAAGGCTCTTTTAAATTGTTCTTCAATAAAAAAGCTTTTGTTTCCTCATCGCTAAAATGTTTTGCCTTGATTTCTATTGCATCTGCAATTCCATACAATAACATAGCACTAAATCTCACTGTATTCTTGATCCCTTTTTCATCTACTAATTTAAAATTATCGCAATCTGCATGATAACAAGGCCCGGCATTATTAGGCAAAGTACCACCTGCTCCTCCTCCTGTTGGAACCCCATGCAACATAAATGGTTGATGGTCGCTATGAAGTCCGGCTCCTGCCCTGAACGTATTCTTATAACTGGTATCAAAGGTTTGAGCAATCGCTCCTATTGATTGGAACAATTCCTTGCTCTCTTCTGCAGTAGTAGAATATCCCTTAGGGTCATTGGTCATATCATAATTCAACATATAACGCAATTGATCAATTGAATGGTCTTTTATAGCCGCGTCAACATAAGCCCTCGATCCCAAAAGTCCTTCCTCTTCTCCCATAAATAAAATAAACTCAACCGTTCTTGCTGGTTGCAATTTCAATGCCTGAAAAGTTCTGGCCATATCAATCACAGCAAATGAACCAATTCCGTTATCAATCGCTCCGGTGGCTAAATCCCAACTATCTAAATGCCCACCTACAACCACTTTTTCTTTAGGAATGGATTTCCCTTTGATTGTAGCAATTACATTTCTGGCTTTGATTAATCCAGAAAAATTAGTCATTTGTATAGCTGCAAAATGATTTTTTGTTGCGACTGCCTGCTTCAATTGCAACCCATCTTCCTTCCCTATGCAAACTGCTGGAATAGGAATCAACTTTCCGGTTACTGAAGCTGTACCAGTTAATAGTATACCACCATCAGCTGTATTGATAATGATAATTCCTTTTGCACCATACTTGGTTGCTAAAGCAGTTTTTTCTGATCGGTGTAAACTTTTTGTTCCAGGTTTTGAGCCAGGTAATACTCCAAGATAAACCAGGGCTATTTTTCCAGTTACTTTTCCTGGATTATTTACATAGTCTTCTTCTAATCCATTTCCCATATCGGCCAATTCCAATTGTACAGAAGCATTCACAGGTGAATGAGCCAAAGTAACTGACTTAATGGGTTGCAAATTATTTACATCCGAACCTGTTTTTACAGTGAGTGTTCCTCTACTCCAGCTTTCTACTTCAAAAGGCTGATATCGAACATCTTTAAACCCATAAGACTTCAATAAATTATAGGCAAATTCTTCTGCTTTTTTTCCATTTGCAGAACCAGTTAATCGATGGCCAATGGTTTCAGTGGCTGTTTTCAAACTGCTATATGCTTTAGAATTGCTTTGCACTTCGCTATTGATGGAACTAAATATGGCAGTCCAATCTTGTTTAGCTTGAGAATAAACGGATGTAGTAATAATAATTAATACAAAAAGTAGGCACTTTTTCATATAAATGAATTGTTGTGAAAGCTTATTTAATTATTTTCTATTCTTGAATAAACCAGCATCATCCATTTTCTCAATCAATTCATTTACATATGTCTTACTGAATTTCTCCAATGAAGACGGATTGTATACTGATGATTGAACGGAGAACATCAAATCAAGGGATTGTGTATCATAAAAATTACTTTGCAAGAAATATTCTTTCTCTTTATCATAATATCCGGGAGTGCTGGTTACAGAAGACCAGTTACTATAATATCCGAAAAAATTTCCACTCCAGGTAGTATAAGGAGTTGGTGCATATACTTCAGTTCCAGGAGAATATTTTAAATTTTCTTCCTTACGAGCCAATGTTACCAAAAAAATTCCGTCGCATCCGGCAGCTTTCACTTTAGCTAATACTTCTTCTTTTGTCAATTGTTTTCCACCATCAAAAACGGGTGGCATTACATCGATGCTTTTTACTACTTTGAACCCTATTTCAGTTGCTCTTTTAGCAAGATCATCTTCCACTATTTGTCTGGCTTGCACATTCTGTGATTGTGCTATTACAAAAATGCTTGGATAGGTTTTCCCAACAATTTTTTCTTTATTCACCCAAACACCCACTGATTTTTTGGGAGCTGCACAGGAGATTAATAGGGAAACAATAAAGCCAGTCATTAAAAAAGAAAGAAACTTGTTCATAGTAATGTTCATTTTAATCAATTAAATGGACACAATAATAACACTTATTCACCAATTTAATTCATTCGAAAAAGGAGGGTCAGCTTTCCATAAAATGCTTAACTTATGTAAAGAATCGATTGAAATCATATTGATATATGACAAAACTCATATACTCAAAATAGAATAAAAAAGGCTTATCTGTTAATTTTGTACCTATAATTATTATCGATTAATCTTTAAACATGAATAAGCATCAAAATTTTATACCTGCAGCAGAAGCAATTCAATTAGTACAATCAAACATGAGAGTATTTATACATGGAAGTGCAGCAACTCCTATACACCTTATGCGAGAATTAATTGCTCAAAAAGATCGATTAGAACATGTGGAGATCGTTAGTATGACTCAACATGGAATTGATCTAAATAGCCCTGAATTAGAAGGTCACTTTTTTATGAACTCTCTATTCGTGTCTGAAAGTAATAGAAAAGCAGTTAACAGCGGAATGGGCGATTATATTCCCATCTTTTTAAGTGAGATTCCATTATTGTTTACCAGAAATATTCTTCCTCTGGATATTGCCATTATTCAAGTGTCTCCTCCTGATAAACATGGTTATTGTTCATTAGGAACTTCTGTAGATATTGCCCGATCAGCAAGCAATACAGCAAAAAAAGTTATTGCACAGGTAAACCCCAATATGCCCAGGGTTCATGGAGATGCATTTATTCCATTTAGTAGCTTCGATGCTGCTGTGTGGGTAGATGAACCTTTACCAGAAGTCAGCTATTCCGATGGCGCCAATGCCATCAATGAAAAAATTGGAAAAATAGTTGCCGGGTTAGTAGAAGATGGAGCCACTTTACAATTGGGCATAGGTACTATTCCAGATCAGGTTTTGAAAAACTTAACCAACCATAAAAACCTTGGATTACATACAGAGATGTTTTCGGATGGTGCAATACCGCTTATTCTTAATGGAACTATTAATAATTCCCAAAAGAAAATTGTGAATGGCTATTGTGTTACTTCATTCATGCTAGGAACAAAAAAATTATATGATTTTGCCGATGATAACCCTATCATTAAAGCCTTAGATATTAATTATGTAAATGATCCGCGCATATTAAGTTTAAATCCAAAAGTTACAGCCATCAATAGTGCCATCGAAATTGATATTACTGGTCAGGTTTGTTCTGATTCTATTGGCACCTATCAATATTCTGGAATTGGTGGCCAAATGGATTTTATCCGAGGAGCAGCTTTATCTGAAGGCGGAAAGCCCATTATAGCCATTCCTTCAGTTACTTCTAAAGGAACCTCTAGAATTGTACCTCTGTTAAAACAAGGAGCAGGTGTTGTTACAACAAGGGGGCATATCCATTGGGTAATTACTGAATATGGCGCAGTGGATCTATTTGGAATGAATATGGAACAAAGAGCAAAAGCCCTTGTAAACTTAGCCCATCCCGATCATAGAGAAGATTTAGAAAGAAGTGCATTTGAAAGGTTTAAGCATTAATTCATTTGAATTATTCAAACTTATAAAGCAATGATGAAATAGCTTAATTTTGAATTGAATTAAGCATAAATCAATCATGAAGCCATCCCCAATAAAAACAATGCTCTACAGTGGATTTATCGCTGGAATAGTATTGTCAATACTTTCTTATGGTGGATTATTTTTTGCTGTACAAATTCCTGCATTAGCTCCTTTTTTTGTTGAGTATTTAAGCAGTGTTTTTATTTCCGATCAATCGAGAGATCTATTATTTTACTCTCATGCAATGCTGATTAGTTTTGCGCTTTCTTTTTTTTGGGAAAAATTTAAATCATCTTTCAAAGGCCCTATCATTTTGAGAGGGGTTGAATTTGGTTTAGTATATACTATTACTGGTCTTTTTCCGATACTCTGGTTAACTTATAGCCAGATAGAAGTATCAGCAACAATGGTTTTTTCTTGGCTACTATTTGGTTTATTTCAGGCAAGCGTTGCTGGAATCATTTTTGCTAAAATGAATCCTTAAGTATTTAACCAATTGGTTTTAGATTCAATTTAAACTCCACCAATAATTCATCTTTTGCTTTGATAATTCCACCTAATTTACTGGGAGGACTTAAATTGAAATCAGAAAAATGGATTTTTTGATCGCCTTTTAAATGTACTTGATGTTTGTCATCGGCTGTGAAATAGTAATTGATTTCAAATTTCTTATTCACTCCTGCAAGACCTATATCAACTATACCCGTTATTTTGACTGGATTTTTAAAATCAGGGAAACTATTGATGGTTAAAAACTTCACAGAAAGGATTGGAAATTCTTTTGACTTTAGATTTTTACGAAGATCGCTGGTCATCATTTTGTTATGACAATCAAATGCATCGATATTTAAATTGAGTTTGCCAGTTAATGGCAGAACTGCTCCCCTAGGCTGTAGTTTATAACAGGTTAATGTGTCAGGAATATTGTAATTAGCAATATCACATTGAAATGTATTCACATTGGTGCTTCCATTCACTGTTAAACTACTACCCTGCATTACCACCCAAGAAACTTTAGCTTCCGGTAAATTGAATACAGGATTAACCATTAACAGCGCCAGGATGAATAAAGATAGTTTCATACTTCCTCGAAAATACAAATAAAAAAAAGCCGAGTGAAATAAATTCACCCGGCCATAATACACCATAAAAACCATTTTTTAGAATCCTACCACTGCTTCGATTACATATCCATTGAATTTTCCCAATGAACGAAAATCGGCAGAAGGGAAATCAATATATTTTTGGTTTACAATTTCACCTTTCAATAATACATTCTTAGTTAAGAACCATCCTGCTGCAAAAGAAGATCTATTTATTTTTACATCTGCAGTAAAACCTGCAAGTCTTGCTGTAACAGTATTGTATCTGTAACCAATAAACAAGTTCTCTTCTTTTCCAAATCTGTAAATACCTTCCATTGCAAACTGAGTAGCGTTTCTCTTGGCACTTTCAGTTTTAGTTCTTCCATTTGAAAACTCATAAGTACCAAACACTTCAAATCCTTTGTATTTCATAAAACCATTTAACATAGTTGCAGTTAAAGTTTTTGAAAAGCCTGGATTAAATCTTCCAGAAGTATAAAGAGCTGTTGAAGCAGGTAATGCTCCTGGCACTCCTCTTTCCATTACATTTTGATAATTGGACCCTGTGCGATCTCCACTAAAGAGAGTTAATCCACTTCCGTTATTGCTACTGTTGGTATATAAACTTGCAGACAAACGAATTCTAAAATCTTTATTAAGCTGCTTGTCTATTCCACCTTTGAAATAAATGGATGGATTTCTTGAATCATTTGGATCTTGAGGAGTTACTGGAAGTGAATCGATACTACCCTTGATCATACCACTGGTCATACCCACCATTCCAAATAATCCATTCTTTTGCAAGTATACTTCACCTCCAATTTCTGTAGCAAATTGATCCATTATGTAATTCTCAATAAACGGATTGTACAATGTTTGACCACCATCAGATCTGCGGAAATGTTGATCACCATAATTCACTTCGAAGTGACCAATTTTAATTGTTGCTAATTTCATGATATCATCCCAAAACTGTCCTTTGAAGGGAACTTTATCAAATTGAATATATCCGCCTTTAACCCAAAACTCATTATGATGGCGTGCAGACATATAACTGGTAACATTTAATTTAATACCATCTGCTAATTGTACATCCATAAATAAATTGGCCTGAGCTGTCATAAATCCATTTTTTATTGGATACAAACGATTAGCTCCTGTACCGGTGTTGTTGATTGCACCTGGGTTTTCATGCTTTAGATTTTGAAATTGTTGTGTAAATCCAGCACCCCATCTTACAGCCAATCCATTGAAAGGAACTGTATCGGATTTAAGTGTTTCGAACATGTGCATTCCTGTTTTATCATAGGGCCTAAAATTAGATAATTTAGATTGTTGCGCTAAGATGGCAATAGGGAATAGCCCAATAATAATTAAAGTAAAGATGAATTTTAACCTGTTTAATTGAAGTTTCATAAAATAAAATTTTGGTTAATAATAGTGTAGTTAAAAAATTTATTTAGCAATATTGAAATCGAATTTGAGTGTCACATCATTTCCTGTTTTAATGGTTCCCATCATGAAAGAAGGGGGTTCCATGGCATAGTCTTTCATGCCTATTTTTTTAGATGCCATGATATTGATTGACTTATCGGCATTCACTTTACAGGTAGCATTCATTTCTGTATCCAATGTTTTACCTGCAACAGTTAATTTTCCATTTGCTTTAACCAGAAAATTATTGGCATCAATCGCTGTAACGGTGCAATTGTTTGAAGAGAAAGTTATGGTTGGGGCTTTATCGGTTTTCAATGCTTTATAAGCATTTTTATCCATTGCACCTTTCCCACTTTTTAATGACTCTGCAGTTACTGAGAAGCTCACTCCAGACACTGCAGTAATAGCTCCAGCTGCATTTAAGCTAAATAAGCCTTCAAAAGTTCCAGTACTAGATTTCATATCCCAGTCGTGCAACGTAGAAGTTCCACTTACAACAACTGAGAAATTACCTTTGGAAACATATTTTACTTGTGAAAAGGAAATTGTTGAAAACAACAAACCGATTCCAATTAGCAGAACCAGTTTTTTAAAAAAATGAAGAGTAGATCGCATATAGTTGGTTTTTGGTGTTTAATTAGTTGAATAATCAACCTTTATTATAACCCAAAATTACCAACGAGCCTATTGCTTAAAAAGGATGGGTATCATCCATGGATATGTTTTAGAACAATCAAAAATATGATGAATATCATATAAGTAAAAGCAGCTTTTTAAAAATTATTCTGCAATTCTATCGTTGCTTGATTAATACTGCACTTACTACAGGGCGCTCAATTCCATTGTCTCCAGGACGATTGAGTAGTTGCCCACCAGCAATCATAGAACTAGAACCGCCGCCGTCTAAATTAATTGCATTGGTACAACCCAGATTTTTCATTGCAGCCGCTAAATCGGAGAGATTCATGCCATCATAGCCTGCTGAAGGGTTATCTCCTTCAACAACCAAAAGAATAATTAAGTTATTATTAGTATACCCAATTGCTGTTCTAGGCCGTGGAGTGGTGTTATTGATACTGATCAATTCCTGAACATCTGTTATGTTCACAGCATTATTACGCAATAACATAGGAGAGCCGCCAATTGCTGATTGTATATTCCATAATGTAGCTCCAGCAGGAAAAATATCTGTAGGAACAGGTAAAGGTGTAATACCTTCTGCATTTGCATTTGGAGAAGGATATTGATAGATCAGATCATTGCCCGTTCCAACATGATAGATCCATGCAGTGGATGGATCTCCGGAAGAATTAACGCCAAAAGCTGCCCTTGTTGGATAATAAGTGGTTGCAACTCCATTGAATGTTCTTGAGAGTGTTTTAATGTTTGCGGAAGCAACTGGAAATCCATTGTATTTAACCAAGCTAAAGGATTGATTAGACCCAAAATATCCTCCATTAACACAAGCAAGCACTCTCCCAACTTCATCCTTATTAAAATCACTTAGTTTTTTTGCGGTAGTTGAGAGAACTGGTTTAAACTCAAACAATGTGTTCTTAGCATTATAGGCAATACAAAACATTTTTGTTTTTCTACCAGCATAAATACTATCATAAAAATACAATTCTATTCCATCAGGAAATCCTGAGCTAATCAAAGAGGAATATTTCCATCCAGCTGGTAAACTCATCAGTTTTGCTCCAGGGGTTACAACAATAGGTGGTAAATTATTTGTAGGCGTTGATGAAGATGATTTTGAACATGCATTCATCGTTATTAGAAACGCAAATAAATAAATAAATAAGGTAATTTTTTTCATCGCCTTATAATTCAATCACTAATAAATAAGTAGGTTGCTGAGGAAGTTCTTTTACGGCTGCAATCCAATCGGCTTGAACACTTGAAACCAATATCCCTTTTTCGTTCCAAATTTCAGGGCTACATAAACAGCCCAATGATGGCGTACATGGAAAATAAGGTTGATTAGCATAAAAATCGGTTGGTATGGTTGTTCCATGTGCAATGATTTCGGAGCGACCAATTTTTCCTGCATCGTAACTCTGCCATAATCCAGGAATACTGGACAATGGACCTAATAAAGTTTGGTAAAATTTCTTATTGCCAATTTCATCTGATCTATTTGAAAAAAATGATGGTCCATTATTTTGCTCGTATGGCATCAACATTTGCAAATTGGCAGTAGGACCAATCCAATTATTATTTGAAGTATCAAATCCAGTAATTCGAAATAAACCTTGCGGGGTATTTCCATTGGTTAAATAATAAGGCATATTGGTTATCGATCTTGCCAATTGGGTAAACCTTAATGGTTCATTTTTTTTATCGGTAACCCATTTATTTTCTGCTGTTCGAATCATTAAATAGCCGGGGCGATTTCTGTCTTTGTATTGAAAGCTTACTAATACCGATTGTTTGGGTAAAAAATCCTTGTTTAATACAATTGATTCTTTTATTGGCAGAACAGTAGAATTGTTCATTTCATTCCATTGGAATAATTTGAAATAAGTACTTTGAAAAAACAAATCATCTCTACTGAAATTCGGAGACCGTTTACCTATATAAAGGTATTGAAAGATTAACACTTTAATTTTATCGGTTTTTGATTCATCCACAACATTTTGTAATTCATTTGCATATGTTCCAGGATACAAGGTGAACAGTGCTTCTAAAAAAGACCATTGTAATGCTGCACTCAACTTTTCGAATTGATTGATATAAATGGGAATTTTTACTTCAAATGCTTTTGGCTTGTACAACATGATCTCCATGGCCCAAAATGCCGATTTCCATTTTTTATAATTGCTATCTACTAATGGAATTTGAACAGTGGCATTAACCAAATTAATTAAATCATTTTTTGTTTTTTCTCTAACTGATGCTTGCGTAAATGCAAAAAAATTAGGCTCATTTTGAGCATTCAACAATTGAGCAAAAAATAAAAAAAATATGCAAAACCATTTACCCATTTGATTAAAATTATTATTGATACAATGGTTCTTTAAATGCGTTTACAGATTCATAATAGAAAAAAACTTCTCCATTATAACCATATTTTCTATTCAACTCCATCATCTGCTTTAACATTAGAGGATCTACTCTATATCCATCTCCCAAAGAAGTAAGGATACCGGGGAAAATTTTATGCTGTAATGATGTAGGTACTTGCGTAGATAGTTCCTTCAAAATTTTTTCATATGCACCTATATTATATCGATACAATTGTGGAATGATCAAATCGGCATATCCTCCATTTAACCAAGCTGGCCAATCTTGTAAGTATTGTTCTTTGCTCCAAGGATAAATACTCGGTGCCCATGTAACCAAACAACTGGTCCTTTGTTTTTTTACACTTTGATACAACATCTTTCCAAAAGCGCTGATTTTATTCGCTTTCCATTGTATAAATGCAGTGTCTTTTGCATTTTGCGGAGGTAATTTTCCAGCAAATTCTTTTTTATAAAGTTCAACTGAATACTGGTCGTATCCGCCTTCACCAGGCATAGCGGGTAAACGATCATCGCCTTGTACTCCATCTACATCATAATTCTTTACCACTTCAAGCATCAGTTCTTTCAAAAATTTTTGTACTTCAGGATTCATTGCATTCCACCAAAAAAAACCATTCTTCTTGAGCAATTCACCTTTATTGTTTCTGCCTGCCCAAGTAGGATATTTTTCTAACCATCCATTCGAGGAACTGTCTTTATATGCATATGCAGCACCAAATTCAAACCAGGCATGAACCCTTAACCCAACTTTATGTCCTTCATTTACAAATGCTTTTAAAGGATCAAAACTGTTGTAAATGGTCGATTGTTTGATGCCTATATATTTATTTACCACTTCACTAGGATACATGGTAACTCCCCCATTCCATACAACCACAA
Organism: Sphingobacterium thalpophilum; assembly: GCA_943372285.1. Taxonomy (GTDB): domain Bacteria; phylum Bacteroidota; class Bacteroidia; order Chitinophagales; family Chitinophagaceae; genus Sediminibacterium. The sequence continues at coordinate 63,050 of CALRYA010000006.1, forward strand.
AAATATCTGTAAGTCCGTTCTTCTTACAATTCATCACTGCTTTTTGAACATTCTCCTGACTACGCATTGCATCACTGGCAACATTGGTAATCCATGTACCTCTCAATACAGGCTGCTGTTTAGGTTGTGTCATTGCCATAATGCAAATACCACAGAAGAATAAAATGCTGCTTATTTTTTTCATGACACTATTGATTTTTCTTGAACTCCATATACCGATTGTATAAATGATGTGCTTGTATATAAGAAGATTGAGGGCTCATAAAATGACTGAACTCAAATGTGATGGCTTTATCATAACCAGCTCTTTTTGCAGCTTCCAATTTAAGTTGTAGTTTTTCAAACTTAATGGGCATAAATTTAATAGGCATATCTCTATCTAGAGTTTCTGCATTGGTCCAACATTGCAATTGATATTTATCCGCCAATAATTTATTTACACTAAAAAATTGATCTAATTCAAAATAATCTATATGACCATCCTGAAATGCAACCGCATCAATGGATTGATGTATCCCATGAAAAATTTCATCCCATTCCTGTTCATGCTCCTTAACAGAAATTGCATCGGATTTAGATAAGGTACCCGAAGCAGCCATCACCGCTTTCTTACCATCGATCCAAGGAGAAATAAAAACAGGCAACTGATTGCTGATTTGTTTGCACATGTTTCCTAAACTACTAAATGCCTCAATTGCGCCTTTTGTTTTACGGCTGATTTCTGTACTGATGTACCAACCTTTAAATGCTTTTCGATGACCATAGAGTTTCCACACTTCATCAATTACAAATTTATTGGCCTCTATTTCTACCTGCATATTTCCTGTATCCCAATAAATACCACTATCGTATAAACCAAAGTACAAACTCATTTGGTATTTCTCTGCTAATTGTAGGTATAAGTCTATTAAGTCGATTGGAGGAGCATAGCATCCGAATTCTTTCATTAAATAAGCCGAAGGATAGGTAATGAATCTTCTGTATCCACTTCTTATAACAATTACCGTATCAATACCAGCTGCTTTCATGTGTTGAAAATCTTTTTCCCATTCAACAGGCCCCCAATTTTGGTGAGGTATATCGTGACTTATCTCGTCTATAAAAGTTCCGGTGATCAACATACTATATCAATTTCATTTTTAATAAAACTTGCTTCCATAACAAATATCCTTGACCATTCAAATGTAAACCATCACTCGTATATTGTTTATTCAATTTATTATTCGCATCTAAAAACAAAGGATACAAATTTACAAATGGTATTTTTTTTGCATTACAATAAGTGGCCATTTGTTGATTCACCCATTTAATGTGTTCGTCTTTGTTTTGGTAACCTGCAAATTCCGGAAACTCATTATTCGTTGGCAAAATACTTTGAATAACAATCTTAGTTTTAGGAGAATACGACTGAACATATTGTACAATGCGTTGAATGTTTTGGACAATGATATTATCTGGAGTTCTTTTTGCCATATCGTTAATACCAATCATTAGAAATATTTTGGCAGGTTTAGATTCAACCACTTCATCTAGTCTTGCTAGAACACCAAAAGTATTATCTGTACTGATTCCCCTGTTTTTAATATTTTTATTTCCAAACAATTCAGTCCAATCAGCAATATCAGTAATACTATCCCCTAAAAAGATGATCTCACTCAGTGTATTCGGCATCATCCTAAACTGCGTGAGTTTATGCACATAATAAGAACTCATATAAGACGAATCTATTCTTTGCTGGGCTTTAGAAGAAGCAAATACCAACATTACAATGCCTACCAATAATTTTGACAAATGCATATGGTTCAATTAAACTTCAAGTACTTCAACCTCCAATTCATTTTCATCTGCTTTTTTCAAAGGCACCAGCCAGGTAATTAAAAATGCAGGAATAGTAGAAATCAACACCCAGATAAAAAATTCTTTATAGCCCAAATAATCGCTCACAAACCCACTGATCATAGAAGGAATCATGAAACCAAGATTCATCAATCCACTACCAAAAGCATAATGAGCCATTTTGTATTTACCAGGTGCAATATTTTGCATAATGAATAAGATCAATCCAACAAAGCCAAATCCATATCCAAAATATTCAATGGCTACAGCAGATCCTATCACATAAACATTTTCAGGTTGTGTAATTGCCAAAAATGCATATGCTATGAAGGGCACATTAAAAAAAGCACAAAGCATCATCAATGTTTTTCTATTCAAGCCCTTATTCGACACAAAATAACCTGCAGCAATGGATCCTGCAACAAAAGCAATAGCACCAAACACACCGTACAAAACACCAATTTGAGAAGTGCTCAATCCCAATCCACCTTCTGATCTTGCCGCTTTAAAAAACAAGGGAGTGATTTTTATTGCCTGCCCTTCTGCAAACCGATACAACACAATAAAAGAAAGGCTATACCAAATATTTTTCTTTTGAAAAAAGGTAATGATTACATCTTGCAAAGTGCTCATTCCTTCCTTGAAAGAATGTACTTCAGCTGTTTTACCTCCTGAAGGAAGCATTTTCATATTATACAATCCAAGAACAATCATGATAATACCATATATAAACATCACCGTCATCCATGCATTTGCAATACCATATTTTTTTTCCATTTCACCGGCCAGATATACCAAAGCTCCTCCTGATAAAACTTTGGCAACATTGTAAAAAGCGCCTTGCCAACCAACATATTGGGCTTGTAATTTTGGGGTCAATTCATTCAGGTATACACCATCGGCAGCAGTATCATGTGTTGCTCCACTAAATGCGATAATCGATAAAACGGCAATAGACAAACTAAAAAAATGATCTGCTTTTAAGGTTAATGCTACCAAACCAAATAAACATCCAGTAAAAATCTGAGTGGTATACACAAAGAATTTTTTGGTTTTAAACATTTCTAAAAAAGGCCCCCATAATGGTTTAATTGTCCAGGGCAACATGATGAGTGAGGTCCAAAAGGCAATTTGGGCATCGGAAATTCCCAAATTTTTATACATAATTGAACTGGCAGTAGCAAGTGCAACAAAAGGCAAACCCATTGCAAACCAAGTACTTGGAATCCAATATATGGGCGACCTTTGTAATGAGGCTGGAGTTGGCAAAATCGTTTCATTTTAAGGCCATTCGTATTGATTAAAGGCCTTTAATTAAAAAATTTAATAACTTATAGTGAATTTATAATTTTTTTAATTAAGTTAGACAAATATTTCAAAAATTCGTAAAAATATGTTTGCCGGTTTTATCAAAATAAAGCAATTTTCGCTGTTTTTATTGATCATTTTAGGACTCACTATTAGTTCTTGTTCAAAGGGTTCCAGTGGAGGAAGTAGCAGCCCAACTCCTACACCTACGCCTACACCAACCCCCACTACACCTCCAGCACCTTCTTGGGACCCCAATGCAGTTCGTGGAGCATGGATCACCACAGCAGCAAGTACCGCATTGGATAGTAGGGAAAATGTGAAATCAATGGTTACTACTTGTAAAAATGCAGGCATCAATAATATTTTTGTAGTAGTCTATAATAATGGAAGAACCATTTATCCTAGTGAAGTCATGCAAGGATTAATTGGAAGAAGACAACTAGAAAGATATGCAGGCAGAGATCCATTACAAGAATGTATAGATGAAGGAAAATTAGCAGGCATCAAAGTGCATGCGTGGTTTGAGTATGGTTTTTCATCTTCTTTTTCTGCAAATGGAGGACTTATTGTAGCAGCAAAACCTTCATGGGCAGCCAGAGATCTGAATGGTCAATTGGTAGTAAAGAATGGATTCGATTGGTTGAATGGTATAAATCCAGAAGTACAGCAATTTATTGTTGATTTATTTAAAGAAGTGGTAACCAATTACAATATTGATGGCGTACAAGGCGATGATCGTTTACCTGCAATGCCAACAACTGGTGGATATGACACATATACTACAGCTTTATATAAAGCAGAAAATGGAGGAGCTTCTCCTCCGGGCAATAGCGCAGATGCAGGTTGGATTAGATGGAGAGCCAACAAACTCAATGCATTTGTAAAAAGATTGAGAAAAGAAGTGAAAGCGATTAAACCAGCCATTCAGTTTACCATGTCGCCAAGTCCTTATCCTTTTAGTATCAATGAATATTTACAAGACTGGCCAACCTGGGTAGACAGTAGCTGGGTGGATGCGGTAATGCCACAATGTTATCGTTATACCATCAATGATTATGATAATGTACTGAATCAACAAAAGACCTATTATAAAAATCCATCTGTTGCCTTTTATCCAGGAGTATTGGTTAAGTCTGGTGCCACAATACAAAGTGATGGATTGATGTCGCAGTTTATACAAAGCAATAGAAACAATGGTTTCAAAGGAGAAGTGTTTTTCTTTTACGAAGGTGTAAAAGATAAACTAAGTTGGTTTCAGGGATTGTATCCATATATAAAATAATGTTGAATGAAATTAATCAAGAGTCTGTTTTTAATCACTGGCATATTTGTTTTTTCTTGTTTGGCATATTCACAAAAACTCACCAAATACGTAGATCCTTTTTTAGGTACAGGAGGACATGGCCATGTTTATCCAGGAGCAACTATCCCATTCGGTATGGTTCAGTTGAGCCCCGATAATGGAGATGAAGGTTGGGATTGGTGCAGTGGCTACCATTATAGCAGTAATACCATTGCAGGATTTAGTCATATGCATTTAAGTGGCACAGGTATTGGAGACTGGTGCGATATTTCTTTGCTTCCACTCACTGATACTACTAACTTAAGGCAAGAAAAAATAAAAATCCCTTTTTCACATAAGAACGAATCTGCAAAGCCTGGATATTATTCAGTTAGATTAAACAATGATATCAAATGCGAATTAACTGCCAGTAAGAGAATAGGGTTTCATCGTTATACATTCCCGAATAAAGAAGGCTGGATAAGATTTGATATGGGATTTCAAATTAACTGGGATAAAGCAACTGCGGGAGAATTGCGCTTATTAAACGATTCAACACTTATTGGATATCGATACAGTACTGGTTGGGCAAAAGGACAAAAAGTTTATTTTGCTGCAAGATTTAATCAAAGAGTTCAGTCAATTGTTTTTTTAAATGATTCTATTAGAAAAGGAAATTTAGCTATTGGAAATAAAGTAAAAGCTGCTTTAAAATTCAACACGGCGAACTCTTTAGAAGTACGTGTAGCCATTAGTACAGTGAATACCGAGAAGGCATTGCTTGAATTGAACCAATCAAATGCAGATCGTTTTGACAACACTGCAAAAAAAGCAGATGCGCTTTGGGAAACAGAATTACAAAAAATTAGGATCAACACAAATGATCAAAACTTTGCCACTAAATTTTATTCTTCATTGTACCGAACCTGTATGGCACCTGTAGTAAGCAGTGATGCAGATGGTGCATATCAAACACATGACAATCTCCAAAATAAATTTACAAAAGGTAAAGAAAAGTATACCGTTTTCTCTCAGTGGGATGTCTTTAGGGCATTGAATCCATTGTTTACCATTACACAAACCAATCGATTGCCCGATATGATCAATAGCATGTTGCAATTGTATGAAGACAATGGATTATTGCCAGTTTGGGATTTGAGTACATGGGAAGCCAATACCATGACTGGTTACCATAGTGTACCAATTATCGCAGATGCCATTTTAAAAAACATCAAGGGCTTTGATTATAACTTAGCATACGAAGCAATGAAAAAATCTGCCTTTCAAAAAGAGAGAGGCACACCCGCTTATATCCAATATGGATATGTACCTCAAGACAAACATGGATGGAGTGTAACCATGACTTTAGAATATGCATTTGATGATTGGTGTATTGCACAGGTTGCTAAAAAATTGAACAAACTAGCTGATTATGATTTGTTCATGAAAAGAGCAGGAAGTTATCAGCAATTATTTGACGCTTCTTCAGGCTTTATGCGTGCGAAAGACAGCAAGGGAAAATTCATAGAACCATTTGATCCATTACTATCGGAGCACGGTTTTGATGGTCAATATATAGAGGGCACTGCATGGCAGCATAGTTTTTTTGTACCCCATGATGTGGAGGGCTTAGCTAATCTATATGGTGGCAAAGAACAATTAGTAAAAAAATTAGATGATTTATTTGCAGCATCTTCTGAATTGCATGGAGAAAATACTTCTGCAGATGTATCAGGTTTGATTGGACAATATGCGCATGGAAATGAACCGAGTCATCATATCATTTATATGTTCACTGCATTAGGGCATCCTGAAAAAACTGCCAAATGGATCAAAGTAGTAACAGATAGCATGTACAAAACAGGACCAGATGGATTAACCGGTAATGACGATTGTGGTCAAATGAGTGCCTGGTATATATGGAGTTCTTTGGGAATGTATCCGATGAACCCAGCTTCTGGTAAATATGTATTTGGTTTTCCTTTAATTCAAAATGCTACTATCCTATTACCCAATAACAAACAATTACATATCAGTACAAAAAATAGGAATAAGCAAAATGGAAAACAACAATTTATAAAAGCCATTTTTTTGAATAACCAAAAAATAAGTTCCAACTATTTAACACACCAACAATTATTAGGTGGTGGCAATTTGGTATATGAATTGAATTAACTCAAGATTTCCAAACCATTCCTTTTTTGGTGAATGGGAAAGTAATTCCGCAGGCTACTAAAGTGAACAATAACCCTTTTAAAAATCCGGATAAAAAAGACCCATTCATTCCGTTCCAATAGTGGATGATTCCTGTTATATGCATTAACGGCAATAACAACAATGATCCCGAAACATACGCCATCATTGGATTTTGACCAGCCAATACCATAAATCGATGAATTGGCTTTGCAATAGCAAAAGATTGTAGAACTGTCAAAACGATAAAACTAAAAAAAGCAAGTCCAACAGTTACAAAATAATAACTATAGGTAGAAAAATCTTTTTTTATACCCCCTTCATATGCTTCGAAAGACAAACCCAGTAATAAAGAAAATGTTCCAGCGTAAAAAAATTGATTGATCAATGCCTTATTGCTTAACTGCATTTTGTTAATTATCCAATTGGCAATTAACAATAATAAAATGGTGAGCAAAAGATTTGCTGCCAACTGACGAGTGAATAAAAAAAGCAAGTTAAATATGACAATACATAAAAAAATCAGCCCAACTATTTTAAAATTCTTATCCGATTTAACCTCAAAAGGGTTCGTGTCTTTGAATTTCAATAACCAATCTCCTGCGATGGTGCCAGGAATTAAAATGAATAAATATTTTAAGAAATAGAATTTATAAATAGCAGCTGAAGGCGTTAACAAATAAATGAATTCATTCCAGCTATCAGGTATTTTAGCTCCAAGAAAAATAGCCATTACAAAAGGCAAAATACCTAAACGCAATACCATATTATTTCTAGTAAACCACCAGGCCAATGTGCCAAACAAAGCCATATTCGCAAGAACAATTATGATAATATCACTATTGGTAATTTTAAATCCTTCGCCATTATTCAAAGGCAAAAAAACCAATCCAGCAATACCGATTGCCATTGCTGTTAAATTAATAATCGTTTCAAGTCTTTTACTGAAGAGAGCACCTAATTTACTAAAAGCGAAGAACAGCAAAAGGTAGCCTGCTAAGGACAACCAATATGTTCCATTATTTGGCGTAGCCAAAATTCGATTCGATTTAAAATGTTCTAAAAACAATGCAAAGAAAGTCAATAAAAAAAATCGACGGAACGCTGTAAATATTACCTGCTTATTATCATTCGTAATTGAATATTTTTTTAGTGCAATAGGTATAGCAGCTCCCATACAAAAAATAAAAAAAGGAAATACCAAGTCTACCCATGTAATTCCAGGCAAGTTAGGATTGAACTGATGATTGGGAGGAGGAACCTGAGCATGAAACATCCATGCAGGCATAGAAGGGCCATAAGCAATGCTTCCTGATAAAATCATTGTGAATATGGCATAGCCGCGCAAGGCATCTAAATTGTGGTATCGCTCTTTCATAAAATGAATTTAAAAAAAAGCAGGCAATTATGAAACATAACGCCTGCTTTTGACCGCTTAAAAACGAATAACCAAACTATGAAAACTATTTTACCAGCCTGTATTTTGTGTTAAGCCAGGATTATTATCAATCTCAGACTGAGGGATTGGCCAAAGTTTGTATTTAACATTGGTATTCACCCTTGTTTGATTTCTGAAAGCAATTCTACGAGTTAGACTAGCTGAGTAATTAGGTACATTGTCTGCATCAAATGTTGGAGTTGCTGGCACTATTGTAGGAGCTACTGTTGGAGTAGCAGGATCAAATGCTGCACCAATTACAGGCATACTATTGGCTTTGCCATAAATATCCCATCTTCTCAAATCGAATAAACGCATTCCTTCGCCAGCAAATTCAGCCGCTCTTTCTCTACGGATAATGGTACGCATTTGTGCTTGAGATCCTAAAGCAACAGCAGGCTGCCCAGCTCTTGCACGAACTAAATTGATAGCAGTTGTAACTGTTGCATCAATCTGATTTAACTCAATTTTTGCTTCTGCATAGGTTTGTAAAATATCTGCATAGCGCATTAAAATAAAACCAACTTTAGACTCAAAAGTATACTGTGTAGTATCATTGTATTTATTCCAAACATACCCAACACCGCCGATACTTCCTGTAGCGCTTACCTGCCACTGAATACCTGCAGCTTGCGCTCCAATCCAATCATTATTGGTAGTTACATTATCGTAAACACCAGTATTCCAGTTAAACTTTCTACGAGTATTGGCATAAATACCAAAAATGGTTCTTTCTCTTAAATTATTATAAGGCAATGCTGCAGTTTTAGATGCAAAGTGTACCATAGTGTCTCCTGGCATATAAATAGTCCAGGCCAATCTACGATCTCTGTTTAAACGAGGATTCGCAGGATCATACACTGCAGATGCATCTATTCTTAAACCATCTCTTCCTTCGAACTGATCTACTAATTGTTGAGAAGGGAAATGGCTACTTTGAGAATTGGTTACCTGACGAGGTACACCCAAGATCGGTCCCCAGTTCTGAGGTTCATTCACATCCAAAGGATAGTTTTGAATGAACATGATTTCTCTTGCTGTGTTTCCGTTTTGGCCAGCTAAAGAAAACAAGTTTTGATAACTAGGATTCAAACCATAATTACCACCATCAATGACTGTTTTAGAAGCTGCAGCAGCTGTTGCATAGTCTTTGATCAACATCGCTATTTTAGCTTTCAATCCTAATGCAACCCCTTTGTTTACGCGACCTAAAGCTTGAACAGGAGCTATTCCAGCTGCATCAAATGCTGCTGCTGCTTCGTCCAAATCTTTGTACATATCAGCAACAATAGTTGCAACAGGAGTTCTCTTTGCAGAAAGTATTTCATCAACACTAGGCATTGTTCTGTAATAAGGGATATCTCCAAACCAACCCATTAAATGATAATAACCCCAAGCACGTAAAACCACTGCTTCCGCTTTTATTCTATTGAATGTTGCAGCTGGAACACTGGCTTTACCATTTTCCATTCCTGCAATTTGTTGATTGGCCCTTTGAACCAACTTATAAGCCTGGTTCCAGCAAGTAGTTGGAACTGAATTATTGAATAAGAAAGGTCCCGCATCTCCCATTGCTATAAGGTCTTCGGCATTTCCTCCTCTTTTCATTGCAATATCTGTGCTAGACTCAATTGCAAAATGCAGTGGTGTATTATTAGGAAATACCCACATAGCTGATGCATATGTACCAACTAACCCTTGTTCCATTTCTGATTGATTACTCAAGAAAGTGGAAGAAGAAGATGCATCCAAAGGTTTGCGATCTAAAAATTTTTGACAACTGCTCAACGCAACGGCTGAAAACGTAAGCAGTATAATGATGTATTTTTTCATTGTTATGATTTTAATATTTCAATTAAAAGGTTACATTAATTCCTGCAGTGTAAGTGCGCATCAATGGATAAAACTCTGCATTGGCATTGTTGATTTCAGGATCAAATCCTTTCCAAGCTTTTGAGAAAGTTAGGAGGTTAGAACCACTAACATAAATCCTTACTGCATTAATCTTTGCTTTATCCAGCCATTGTTTCTTTAATGTATAACCCAAATTAATATTCTTGATTCTGAAATAAGCCGCACTTCTTAACCATTGAGAAGCCAATAAGAAGTTATTTCCACCAGAACCCGAAGGCAATAAGCGTGGAAAATCTGCATTTTGATTATCAGGTCTCCAGTAGTTTTTATGTATTTCTAACAATGAAGCAGCAAAATCTCCACTCGCAAAAGGAACAGCACCGGTTCCACTTAAATAGTTATTGCGTTGACCAACACCTTGACCGAAAATATTCAGATCAAAATTGGCATAGGTAAGATTTACATTAATACTGTACTCATAACGTGGAAAAGCATTTCCAATAAATGTTCTATCATTTGCATCAATTCTACCATCTCCATTTATATCTTGATATTTCGCATCACCAGGTTTTGGACCTACTGTTGCAGATGGGTTCCAAGGAATTCCAAATTGTACAGGTGACCCTTTAATATCAGTTGAATCACGGAAATAACCAGCAGACATATAACCAAAAAATGAATTGATTGCTTGTCCTGGAGCAGTTCTAATTCCATCTCCAATAAACGGAGTGCCTTCTACAAGGTTAGTTACTGTATTCTTTACATCAGAAATCATTGCTGTTACATCAACACCTAATTTGCCGAATTTATTCTTGTAATTCAAAGTAAACTCCCAGCCTTTGTTTTCCATGTTTCCAGCATTAACAAAAGGATTGGATAGACCACCCGCCGACTGAGGCAATGTTCTTTGCAACAACATATTTTTCAATGTCTTCACATAATAATCTGCAGTTACCGTAAAATGCTTTGCAAAAGAAAGATCTACACCAATATTCCATTGTTTAGAAGTTTCCCAACTTAAATCGGGATTAGCAAATTGCAATAATGCAACTCCTAAATTAGTTGTGTTGGCAAAATAAGCATTGGTTCCATTATTAGGGTTACTGTAATTTGATTGTGCATAGAAAGCATCATATGCATAGTTGTTACCAATACTTTGGTTACCATTACCTCCAGTAGAAGCCCTTAATTTACCAAACTCAATGAATTTTACATTCTGCATGAAACTTTCTTTAGAGAAAATCCAACCTGCAGATACTGCTCCGAAATTACCCCACTGCTTATCTCTTGCTTGAGAAAAACGAGAAGTTCCATCTCTTCTACCATTCAATTCTAAAAAGTATTTGTCTTGGAAGCTATAGTTAACACGAGCAAAGAACCCTGCTAGTGCCAATTCAGAAGCTCCAGCATTATTATCCCTCACACCAGAACCTAAATTCAAATAAGGTTGATTGGGATTAATGAAACCAGTTCTAGATGCACCAAAAAAGGAATTGGTGAATAACTCAGACTGTCCACCCACCAATGCTTTGATTGAATGATCTCCAAATCTTTTGGTATAAGTTGCCTGACCTAAATAAGTAGTATATACATTATTGGTATACGCTTGAGACAAACTAGTTGTTCCAGGCCATGTGCTAATTAATGAATAACTAGATGTAGCTAAATTAGGTTGATAGATATCTGCATTAGATACAAAAGTTTTTGTAGTTGGGTTTGTAGCCTGGCGACCCCAATAACCTTCAATCTCTAATCCACTGATTGGTTTAAAATTAAAACCAAATCTTGTTAACAATGTGCTTCCGGTAGCAACACTATTACCAGTTGCTTCTGCCATAGCAATGGGATTACGGTTATTTGATTGACCCGCAGTTCCATACATTCCTGGGCCATATTTACCTCCGCCAATTGCAGGTAAACCAATTGCCTGACGAATTACAAATTCAGCAGATCCAGTTGATGGGTTAACTGTGTTATTATAATTGTATCCAAAAACACCGATCAAAGATAATTTGCTATTGATTTTAAATTCAGGATTCAAGCGAATATCATATTTCTCAAAACTGCTATTCTGAATTAATCCTTGTTGTTTCATATAAGTGAATGAACCAAATAAATTGATCTTATCTGTTGAAGTAGATAATTGAACGTTGTGGTTTTGCAACATTCCATTATTTGTAAACACTTCTTTAATCCAATCTGTATCAATGATATCCAAATTATTAGCTGGCGTAGTTCTATATCGATCGATCAATGTTTGAGGGAATACAACAGCAGCAGGATTACCTGTGCGATTTTGTTCTGCCGCATTGCTCAATGTCATGTGGTCGATTGCACTAACTCGATCAGGAATAGCAGTTGCAACTTGCTTTGAAACAAAAGCATTGTAACTTAACTTTAATCCTTTTTCAGATGCTCTTTTTGTTTTCACTAAAACAACACCACCAGAAGCACGGTTACCATAAATAGCAGTTGATGCAGCATCTTTTAAAAGAGTGATACTTTCAATGGCATTTGGATCGATTTGATCTAATGCACCAATTGCCAATCCATCCACAATAATCAATGGAGCATTGCTACCAGAGATTGAACCCTGTCCACGAATAACAATACTTGCACCATCGGCACCTGGCTTACCAGATTGTTGTTGCACCGTAACACCAGGAGCAAGACCTTGTAATGCCTGGCTGGTGCTTGTTACTTGACGGCGATTTAATGTAGCGTTGTTTAAGGTTACTAATGCACCAGTTAAGCTAGCTCTTTTTTGAGCACCGTAACCTACCACCACCACTTCACCCATATCACCTACAGTAACTTGTAATACTATATCTAATGTAGGACCTGTAACTTTTACTTCCTGAGAAGCAAAACCAATTCCTGAGAATACAAGTGTAGCATCTTTATTTACTAGGATACCATAATCTCCAGTTGCACTGGTTGCTGTTCCAGATTTGGCTCCTTTTACCAATACCGATATACCTTCAGCGGCATTTCCGGAACCGGCACTTGTAACTCTTCCCGCAACCCTAATTTGTTGCGCAACTGCACTACCAATGATCATTAGTAGTAAACAGCACGAGAGCAGTAATTTTTTCATAAGCGATCGTTTTGTTTAGTTAGTATGTCTGTTTAAAAAATCCTTTGTGATCTACATCTATTTTTTCAAATGGTTGTATTGTTTGGTCGAGCAATTTGGCAAACTGAATTCTTGTCAATGCTTTACCATCTTGCCATTCATTGCCCAACAATTGTTTAACCTTTTCCTTTGATAATATAAGAGGCTGCTCTTTAGAAATAATTTTAGACAATTGTGTAATAATATTCATTGCATCATCTATCATTAATTGTTCATTTTTTAGGATGAACGGTTGCTTAAATATTTTTTCAAGGTCTTTTGTTAAAGTCATTGTATTCACCAAAGAATCAGGATAAAAAAAAGTTTGATTGGCCCAATTATGAGGTACCCCTTTTCCTTTAAAAATATCTGTAGCTCCAATACGTTGCGCTACCAAAAAATCAGGATGTGTTAATGGAACATCAAAATAAGGCATGATGTATGCGCCAGATTTTAATAAACTCGTTTGAACAGCTCTTACTGAAATAGAGGCAGCATTCGTTGACTGTTTAACAGAAAGTGCGGCTAAAGTTCCTGCTGCTTGTCCTATTAATACTACAGATGGTTGTAAACGAGTTGTACCATTTACAATATTGGAAACACTAATGCCTTTTTCTGCTACAATCAATCCATTGAAACCTGCTGGTATTAAAGATCCCAGCGGAATATTAAAAGAAGGAACCGGATAAAAATCCAAGTGTTGGGGGGCGCTTGGATTTTTTCGATGGTGATGATCAATCGGATAATCTCCCACTGCTATTCCGGTTCTATTAAGATGCATATCGCCATCAAAAGGGTTGGCAATATGTTTGATATTAAATCTAACCAAGCCCTTTACTCTTCTCCCTTCTCTATAATAAGGAATTAAAGGGAATCGATCCTTTGTTGGAAATTCGTCGTCAGCAAAACCCAAATTTTTAAACCCTAATTGATTTTGAATAAAATATACAAAACGCAATGTTTGCTCTTTTGCTTTTATCAATTCCTTTTGTCTGGCAGATTCATCTAACTCAACTACATTCAAATAAATGTCGTTGCCATATCCTGGCCAGTTGATCATGTATTTTTGGTTAGGCAATTTTCCGTAGTCCAGCATTTTCTTTCCATCAACGTTTGGTGCTTTGCGGGTTTTATCTATATAGTAATCTGTACACGCACCATCAAATTCTCTAGGGTCATAGCCTGCAGGTTTTACAATAGTGCAATCTTTGCCTTTGCCATAATCTTTTAAGATAGCAGTGTAGGTAATGTCTTGAATAATATCATTAGACAGTTCAACGCCAACATTTTCTCCAGAAATTTTACTAGCTTCCATTCCAAGATCGTAAGGCACACCCGCATTGGCAAATACATCTCCTAATTCGGTTGCATCAATCACTTGTTTGGCGTAAACAGTAATGGTTCGATTATTTTGTTTATTGCGAAACAAAGCTCCAATAATGGTATTGTTCTTTTTCATCACTTTCATAAACTGATGATTGAACATTACTTGTAATGTTGGAACGCCTGCCACTAATTTTTTAAAAATACTATCTCCAATATGTGGTTCAAATTGCGTCATGCTTACCCATCCAGTAGCTACTTTACTTGGGCCTCCATAAACTTTATATAATTGACTTCTAAATTCTCCAAAAATTCCGGAAGGCATATTATGATTGCCATCAAATGCAGATACACCAGCTGAAGTAATCATTCCGCCAAGCCATGTTGTAGGTTCTGCAATAATCGTTTTTACTCCTAGCCTTCCAGCTTGTAATCCTGCAGATACACCACTAGCTCCTCCTCCAATAACTAATACATCTGTTTGAATGGTTTGAGCAAACAATGAACTGGCTGTTAATATTAACAGGAGCGAAAAATAATATCGTAATTGATTAATCAATTTTTATAATGATTCTAGTGTTTTCCAAACCTGGTATAAGGAACGTGGAATATGAAAACATCCTTTCCATTTTCCTCCTTTTAATGGCAACAAAACTTCTCCTCTTCTATTTAAATAACCAAACCATTCACCGTATTCAGTATCCTTAAAATTGTTCCAAGTATAAGCATGCAGTTTTTCGAACCATTCTACACATCTTATATCATGCGTGAGAGAATATCCTTTAGCTAAAGCCACCAATGCTTCAACATGAACCCACCATAATTTCTGATCCCATTCTAATTGTTGAGTAGGATGACCTTTCACATCCAAAAAATAAAATATACCGCCGTGTTCCTTATCCCATCCGTATTCCAGGGTGTCTAACATAATGTTATTGGCACGGTTAATCAATGCCTGGTCGTTGAGTCTTTTACCTAAATCCATAATAAACCACATCGCTTCGATTGTATGCCCTGGATTGAGTAAACGACCTTCGAAACTATCTGAGAACGAACCATCTTCATATACGTTTTCTAATACCAAACCTAAATCGGGTTGATAAAAAACCTCCATCACTTCATGAATAATTTCAGGAATGAATTCATTGACTCTTTTTGCTCCTAATAAATGTTCTAATTCCAATGACAGATTACAAAGAATCATCGGTAGGCTAAAGTTTTTGAGTGCTCTGGTGCCAGGAAAACTTTTATTGTAATTGCCTTTAGTATTCTTTCTGCGTTGTAAGATATTTTCAAAAGTATCAAGCGCAATTTTTTTGTATTCATCTGATGGAGAAGCTTTATCTAATGCTGCAAATGCCATGGTTGCAAAACAATCACTGAAAATATTATAGGGTTGCACCAAGGGCTTACCTTCTGCTGTTAAAGAAAAATACCAATTCCCGTTTTCGTCTCTCCCGTTTTTGATTAAAAAATCAGCGCCATGTTTTGCTATATCCAGCCATTCTTGTTTAGCCTCAACATTATTATACATATAGGCAAAACACCAAACCTGTCTGCCTTGCAACCATATGAACTTATCCGTATCGTAAACTTTTCCAAATTGATCCAAGCAAGTAAAAAAACCCCCGTTTTTGGTATCCACACTGTGTTTCATCCAAAAAGGAAGTATTCCTTCTAATAATTCATTTTTATACTGAGCAGCATAGCTTTTCATAGCTTGAATAGGGTCAGCAATGGCAGTAGTTGGCAGCATGTATCCTCGTTAAGTTTTTAAAGGATTTGTTAAAATCGGTTACAATATCATAAATTTTTTACAAACCAACTAATACTTTGTAATATTTTTTATTTACTAGGTAATTTTTATCCCCTTATTTTATTAATATGACTAAATTGTAGCTCTAAAACCACCCAATTTTAGCTGATGGCGAAACCTCATTTATTACAAGATGTATTTAGCGATGACAATTCCTCTGGGGTTGCTTTAAAAAACAAAGCACTTAAAAAGCTGATTTTCAATTTTTTAGACCAAACAGAATCCAGCTCAATTACAGAATTGAGCAAGGAATTGAATATCAGTGTCCCAAAAACCACCAGTTTGGTGAACGAATTAATTGAGGAGGGCTTGATCAGCGATTATGGCAAAATTGATTCTACAGGAGGCAGAAAAGCAAGTATGTATGGGCTTGTTTCAGACGCCTGTTTCTTTTTGGGGGTGGATGTAAAGAAATATTATATCAATATTGGATTACTCGATTTTAAAAAACACTTGGTCACCCAAAAAAATAGAATCCCCTACAAACTAGAAAATACCCAGGAATCCTTAAATCAATTGATTCAAATTATTCAAGGATTTATAAAAGATCTTCCGATCAAGAAAGAGAAAATCTTGAGTTTAGGAATTAATCTATCCGGGCGAATTAAAAATACCATTGGTTATAGTTATAGTTTTTTTCATTTTCAGGAAGAACCCTTGTCTGCAATTATTCAAAATGAAATTGGGATAAAAACTTTTTTAGAAAACGATTCACGGGCAATGGCTTTTGGAGAATTTTGTTTTGGTGAAGTTAGTACGGAGAAAAACGTACTGTTTGTAAATATCGATTATGGAATTGGTTTGGGGATTTTAATTGACAGTAAAGTGTATTATGGCAAATCAGGATTTAGCGGTGAGTTTGGACATATTCCTTTTTTTGACAATGAAATTATTTGTCATTGTGGCAAGAAAGGTTGTTTAGAAACCGAAGCTTCTGGTACTTCACTCATCAGAAAATTCAAAGAAAAAATAAAGCAAGGATCTACATCTGTTTTAATAAAGAAAAATAAATCAGTCGATAGTATTACGCTCACGGATATTATTCAAGCTGCACAAAATGAAGATGTTTTGTGCATAGAATTACTGGCCGAAGTTGGAGAAAAATTAGGAAGGGGCCTGGCTGTTTTAATCAATGTATTTAATCCTGAATTAATTATTCTGGGAGGAACACTTTCCGAGACTGGTGATTATCTACGCTTACCTGCAAGAAGTGCCATCAATAAATATTCATTGAGTTTAGTGAATTCAGATACCGAACTCAAATTATCTAAGCTGGGAGAAAAAGCAGGGATTTTAGGTGCATGCTTGATTGCAAGAAATAAAATATTGGCCGTTCTTTAATGGGCTATTATTTTTTCTTTGCCCCCCTTTTAATGGGCTTACCATATTTTTTTTGCATGGCCTCTTTCCGATTCACTTTTACATTGGTCTTACTGTTCTTTGCCGATTTTGGATGAAATGCAGGACCACGTTCATCTTTTTTGGGTGGCTTGATGTAAGGAATTTTCATATACACTTTAGGTGTTTCATCCTCTGTAAGTATATCAGAAATGGGCAATCCATCAGGTAATTGCAATTCAGGTATAGCGTATTTCATTAAGGTTTCAATCGCATCTTTTAATGGAATTTCTTTCTCCGTTGTGAATGTGATTGCAATCCCTTTTTTATCGAATCTTCCCGTTCTGCCAATTCTGTGTATATAATTTTCTGGCACATCCGGTGTATCAAAATTAATTACATGCGTTACTTCGGCAATATCAATACCTCTTGCAACAATATCAGTTGCAATAATAAAACGATAAACCCCATCTTTAAATTGACGTACAGTATTGAATCGATGGTTCTGTTCTTTATTAGAATGAATAACTCCAGCAGCTCCAGGATAATTGGGTTCTAATTCTTCAAAGAGTTGATCTGCTAATTTTTTAGTCGCTGTAAAAACCAATACCTTGGTCATGGTCCCCTCTTTTGCTAAAAGATATTGGAGCAAATTCACTTTTGTATAAAAATTAGGAACTGCGTAGAATGATTGTTCAATATTTTCTAAAGGTGTTCCTGTTGGAGCAGCTTCCACTCTTACTGGCGCATTAAAATAAGTCTCCATCAATTCTTCTACCTCCGGAGTTATGGTTGCAGAGAACAATAAGTTTTGTCTTTTGTCTGGCAATAGATCCATGATATTTCTAAGCTGAGTGCGAAAACCTAAATTCAACATTTCATCAACTTCATCAATTACGAGTTTTTTTATGAACTTAGTTTTAAAGGCTCCATTCATAGCCAAATCAAAAAACCGTCCGGGAGTTGCTACAATAATATCTGCTCCTTCTTCCAAATCCAAAGCCTGCGTATTGATATTTACTCCTCCGAAGACTCCTTTAACAATTAAGCTTAGATAGGGAGTCAATTTTTTTACCGATTCAACCACCTGAACTACCAACTCTCGAGTGGGTACTACAATTAATATTTGAGGATCTTTATTCTTAGCGAACTTCCATTGCTTTATACAAGGCAATAGATAGGCAATGGTTTTTCCTGTACCTGTTTGAGCAATTCCACATACATCTTTACCCGACATAGCTATTGGAAACACTTTGTGTTGTATAGTTGTAGGTGTTGTGAAACCTAGATCATCTAAGGCTGAAAATAAAGGGGTATTGAGGTTGAGATCGTAGAAAGTCATGCTCATAATGAGCGTGAAGATAGAATAAAAAGCACAGACGGTTTTGGGGCGGTTCTTTTGGTGCTGGTAATGTAGTTAAATTGAATGGTCTTATAATATCAGCTCCTCATTTTTTTCCTGTAGCAGCCCAATAAATTCCTGCAAATAAATGATTCATGAAAACAGGATCGCTATATATTGAAGGCAAGTGTCCTAAAGCAGTATAGAATGATCTTCCTCCATCATAATTATGGTACCAGGCTACTGGATGAAAATTTCCCATACCATTTCCTTTTTTTTTGCCCCAATCTGCTTTCGGATTGTAGGTAGATTCATCCACTGTCAATAAATACTTCAGGTCTGAAACTTTTTCGGGACCAAATTCATACCACTCATCTGTCCAGATTTTATTGCCGATAAATCCTTGCGTACCCGGAAAATTGGGATCTACAACATTTACACGTGCCGTTTGAATAACAGGATGAATTTCAAACATTCTTCCAACTAATTTGGTATACCAATCCCAGCCATACTCTGTATCAGAAGCACTATGAATACCTACAAATCCTTTTCCTGACTGAATAAATCTTTCCAATACTTTTTGCTGGAGAGAATCGAAGATGTTACCAGTTGTGTTTAAAAAAATGACCACTTTATATTGTTCGAGATTTTTATCAGTAAAAGATGTAGGATCTTCGAATAACACCACATCAAAAAAATTCTTTACTCCTAATTGTTGAATGGCTAATACCCCTGAGTGTAAAGATTCATGATGCCAGCCGTTGGTGGTTGTTACCAGTAATGCTTTAAATTGTTTTGATTGGGCTGTGGCGGAGTTAAGGCAGAAGAATAATGCGATTATGTGGATGGATAAATATCTTTTATTCATTTGGAGTGTTTAGGGTACTAAGGTAAAATTTTTTGGGATAGTAATAAAGACATGTAAGATGTAAAGTGCTAATTGAATTACTCAGTTCTTTTTCTTTGATACATCAAAATTAAAATTAGCATTTAAAATAAACCCATTATTGTATTGAAAAACATTTTGATTATTCACTTCTCTTCCAAGCTGTAGTATTTGATTCAGATACCCAGCTTCTACTCTTAAATGGGAATTGAATCTATATCCTGCTAGTATACCAATTCTGTTTTGATCAAAAATATTTTCATTTACATTTTTTCCAAAACCAATAAATATTTCATTGTATGCAGCAATATAAGGTGTTTTATCTTTTACTTCTTTTCCTTTTAGAGGTATTTGCAATCGAAACATATACCTCACTCTGTTCAAAAAAACATACTCGTCTTCTTTTAATAAATTAGCATTAGAGTAACGCCCGATCCATCTTTGTTCAAGCATAAAACGATGGGATAAATCTACCGTTGATACTTTATCTGTGATAGTTGCCATTTGAAATAATCGATGTTCAGTAAAGTTTTTACCCATTGCATTTATAGGAATATCACCATATGGAAAAGTTTCAATCCAAGCATACCCAAGCCTTAATTGAATTGTAGGATTCAATTGATAATTTAAGCCTACTCGCAATAAACTTTGTTGCCAACTGGATATCAAATGATCTCTACGAAATTGATATTCGGTATGTATTCCAAATTGCTGATTAAGCTTAATTGTGCCAAAATAATTATACCATCCAATACTATTATAATCCTTGAGTCGAGTATTTTGCCCATCAGCAGAACTCACTATAAAAAAAGCAATAATTAAAAAATAAAAATAGATTGATTTCATGGTAAAAAAATTGGGTTGAACAAAGTTCAACCCAATAATAGATTATTTAACTTGTGGAGTATAAGGTAGTGAGGATTTGTGAACAATTATTCTCAATTTTCCGTCTTTTCCTTTTTTGTAAACCCAAGTTTTATCTACCATTACTTCTTTTCCATCTTTACCTGTAACCCATACATTTCCCATGGTAATTGCTATTGAGCCATATATTTGAATGCCTTCATTTTTTTCACCAGCATTGTCATATCGTGCTTTTACCCAAGGGGTAAGCGCAAACCCTTTATCATTGGGATAACTAGGGTCTCCTCCAATAAAATAGGCCAATGCTCCTTTTTTATCGTTTCTAAAAGTTTGACTACCGAATGCCAATGTGGGCTTAAAAAACACTTTACCACTATCATAGTTATAAGCAGTTGAAAGTACTTGCTCAGCATAAGCTTTATAATCGCCTCCCTCTTCTTTTAATTTTCCAATTTTCACCAATGCATCACACCAAGCTTGTTGGGCCGCATTTACCTCTTCGTAAGTAATTACAGTTTGGGCTCCATCTTCTACATATTGAAGACCTAAATCATTAATTACTTTTTTTACACTTTCACTGGTTTGAGAAATTGCTTTACTGGCTTCTTCATTTGCTTGCTTTGTTACTTGATTACAAGATGCAACCAAGAAGGTTGTTACAATAAATCCGAAAAGTAATTTTCTTTTCATGTGCTTAAATTTAGGTCTACCTACTTCTTAAAACGGTGTTCGGTTTGTCCGTATTTGTAAAGCAACATGTAAAACAATTATCATTCCATCAATTCTAATAAAAGTAAAAAAAAGGCATTTTAACAATTCAATAGGTTTCGCCCTTTCAAAGGATGTACGTCGCTGCGCTCCGTTCACAAGGATTAGCTCACTTCACTTTGTTGCGTTCGCTGCCTCAAGGATTCACGTCGCTGCGCTCCGTGTTCCTAATGGGGGTGTAGTAAAACAAGAAGCTAACTCGCTTCGCGAGTATTGGCTTTTTTATTGTTCGCTTTTGCTTGCAAGCAGTCAACGCTACCAACAAAAAAAGCCAGCACTTTCGTGCTAGCTTCTTGTTTTGTCGGGAAGACAGGATTCGAACCTGCGACCCCCTGGTCCCAAACCAGGTGCGCTACCGGCCTGCGCTACTTCCCGAGACTTAAAAGGAAACCGTTTTATTGTCAAAATTTCCCGCCGGAGAAAAATTTAAAAAACAGTTTTCGCGGTGAGGGAGGGATTCGAACCCTCGGTACAGTTTAACCCGTACGGCAGTTTAGCAAACTACTGGTTTGAGCCGCTCACCCACCTCACCGTCCTTGCTCTTTTCAGAGAGGGCTGCAAAAATATGTTTCCGTGGGGTAACTGCCAAAAATTGATTGAAAAAACCCAAAATAAAACTCCCCAACTAAAGAGTTGAGGAGTCATATATGTTTTTTATGCTGATTAAAATCGGAATCACCCAATTACATAGCTGCTAATTGTACCTTTTGCGTTAATTCCATCACGTTTTCACGGAAAATAGAATCAGTATCCATTAAATCCTTCACCGTTTGACAAGAATGGATCACCGTGGTGTGATCTCTTCCTCCAAAATGTTCTCCAATTGTTTTTAATGAGTTCTTGGTGAAGGCTTTTGCCAAATACATGGTTATTTGACGAGCTTGAACAATTTCTCTTTTTCTGGTCTTGTGCAATAATTTTTCGTAAGGAACATCGAAATACTCGCAAACCATTTTTTGAATAGCATCGATGGTAATTTCTTTGCTGCTTGTTTTTACAAAATTGCGCAATACTTTTTTAGCCAATTCAACATCTATTTCTTTCTTGTTCAAAGAAGACTGAGCCAATAAAGAGATCAATGCGCCTTCTAATTCACGCACGTTTGTATTGATATTATATGCCACATACTTCACCACTTCCTTTGGCATATCTAAACCATCGTTCTTCATTTTCTTTTCCAGAATTTCAATTCTGGTATCGTAATCTGGAACTTGCAAGTCTGCGCTCAATCCCCAACGGAATCTGCTCAACAAACGCTCCTGCATTCCATCTAAATCTTTAGGTGGTTTATCAGAAGTTAACACCAGTTGTTTACCGCTTTGGTGTAAATGGTTGAAGATGGCAAAAAATGCGTCCTGACTTTTTTCTGCTCTGCTGAAAAATTGCACATCATCAATAATCAACACGTCGATCAATTGATAGAAATGTATAAAATCATTGATCGCATTATTTCTGCTATGGTCCTGAAATTGATTAATGAATTTTTCACTACTCACATATAAAACCACTTTTGAAGGATGTAATCTTTTTACTTCGTTACCTATCCCCTGTGCCAAATGGGTTTTACCTAAACCAACGCCACCATAGATCACCAAAGGATTGAACGAATTGGCGCCTGGCTTTTCAGCAACTGTTTTTCCTGCTCTTCTTGCTACTCTGTTACAATCTCCTTCAATGAATGAATCGAAAGTATACATGTGATTCAACTGAGGATCGATCTGCATTTTTTTCAATCCAGGAATAACAAAAGGATTCTTCACTGGGTTATCGATCACCAGTGGAAAATTCATTTCGTTATTATTGAAAGATTTTGGACCACGTGCAGGAAGGTCCATTGAACCATTGCGATTATTTGAATTACCGCTATCAACCATGATGCGGTATTCTAGTCTGGCGTCTTTGCTTAATTCGCGTTTTAAAGTTTTTGCTAATAAGGTAACATAATGCTCTTCGAGGTACTCGTAGAAAAATTGACTTGGCACTTGTATCATCAACACATTGCCTTTTAATTCTACTGGAGTAATCGGTTCAAACCAGGTTTTAAAATGTTGCCACTCTACAATATCCTTGATGATTTTTAAACAATTTGTCCAAACAATTTCAGCAGTCTTAGCCATATCAAAAAATGAGCAATTTTATATAAATCAGTTTTCTTTTTCTCTGTTGTTCAAGGTATCCTATTTTTTCCACATGTTGAAAACTTTATGGAAAAAATTTAGGGCTGCGAATATGTACACTTTTTGTTGAAAAAAAAATTTTTTTATTCGCTTGTTTTTCTCGTCACAACCACAGTATGGGCTTTTGAAAGATTTTTCCGATTATTTCCCGAAAAAATATAATCCAAACGCCCTAATTGGATGCCTCCCCAGCCTACTTGGTTCACTAAAACGTCTCCCCCTTTTTTATTTTTATATTTCCTGGGCTGTTCAAAAAAACGGTGGGTATGCCCTCCAATGATCAAATCGATGTCATAACACTCTTTGGCAAGTATTTCGTCACTTACTTTATTCTCTTCATACTTATCACCCAAATGAGACAAACAGATGATAAAATCGCATTTTTCCTGCTTTAAAAGTGCTGCAGTTGTATTGGCCGATTCTATAGGATTTTTATAGACTGTTTTGCCATATAAATTTTCTGGTACTAAGCCATCCAATTCTATCCCAACACCTAAAATCCCGATTTTCTGATTGCCTTTTTGAATAGTGATATAGGGCTTGTATTTGAATTCCATTGCTGTTCCAGTAAAATCATAATTACAAATCACTACTGGAAATCTGGCATGCTGCAATTGATTGGCAAAATTCTCGATTCCAGCATCAAAATCATGATTACCCATGGTAACAGCATCATAGCCCATTTTACTCATGGCTTTTATCTCTGGTTCGCCCTTGTACAAATTAAAATAAGGGGTTCCCTGAAAAATATCCCCTGCATCCAGCAATAAAACCTGTTCTGCTTGATTCCTGATCTGATTGATCAGACCTGCCCTTGCTGCCACTCCCCCTAAGCCCTGGTTTCTGCTACCATCCATCGGAAAAGGATCTAATCTGCTATGGACATCATTGGTATGTAAAATGGTTAATGGATATTGTGTAGGTATTGCCCCATTCACCAAGGGAGCTGTCAATAGAGCTCCTGCAGTCAGCGCAGTATTTTGGATGAAATTTCTTCTATTCATTGGATAAGGTTACTCTGTTTTCAATTTTTCCTTCTATTGGCTTTCCTGCTTTGGTAAATTCATTGATATAATCAATCAATGCATCCCTCAATAAATACCCCCTGTTTTGGAAAGGAATGGCCTTTAACATAGCAGCATTGCTTCCACCATTGGCTACATAATCGCTATTGGCAGTTAAATACATTTTATTTAAATCGATGGGCTTGCCATTGATCATAATATTGGTTGCTTTCTTATTCTGAATGATAAAGCTTGATCCAGCAGAAATAGGCCATCCACCATCTGCAGCAATTAGTTGTATAAATTGTTCTAACACATTTCCTTTCACCTCCTGAACTACCAATAGATTATCGAAAGGCATTAGCTCATAAACGTTTCCTATTGTGATATTACCCTTATTAATCGGCGCTCTGATTCCACCTTGATTCATAAAAGCAATGTCAATGGTTTGATTGTATTGTTTTGAAGCCATTTGCTTCATACAGTCTGCCATAAAATTTCCCAGTCCGCTTTCAGGCAATTTTTTAATAAGACTGGTATTGGAGAATCCAATAACTCTGCCCATGGTAAGATTTACATCTTTCGCATAAGGTTGAATTAAATTAGACAGCGCAGTATCATTTGCGTTTGCTCCATTGACCGAATATCCTTTATAAGAAAGCGATAGGGGTAAATTGGGAGTACTACACGCAACTAAAGTGCTTGTGAAAAAAAGGACAAAAATCCGTTGAAACATATTTATCAATTGTGCTTGGAGAAAGGTACAAAAATAGACAGAAATAAACCTATTTTTACCAACTAATAAATTTACCCATCATGAGTTATGAAATAATCGGAAAGCTAGTTGCTAAGTTTGACATTGTTCAAAGAACAGAGACCTTTAAAACCAGAGAATTTGTTATTGAGAAAACCGATGACATCAATGGTAGAACCATTACCAATTATGTTAAATTTCAATGTGTGCAAGACAAAACTGCAATGCCTGACCGATTTAATTTAAATGACGAAGTGAAAGTATTGTTCAATATCAAGGGCACCAAATGGAATAAAGATGGTAAAGACAATTATATCACTAACCTGGATGCCTGGAGAATGGAAACCCTAAAGTTGTCTGGAGATGGAGATATGCCTCCTTCTTCTAATTACAACGATATCCCCCCTGCTTCAGATGTTGTAGATGATCTTCCATTCTAAAAATTGTCTATTTAAAAAGCTCGCTTTTTAGGATAAACCCCTAACAGTATGCAAAAAGATATCACACTAAAATTAAAGCCTGAAGAGGCTGCATCTGATGCAATTATTCTTTCCTACATAGCCAGTAGTATAGGATTTGACATTTCCGCTATCAATGGGTTTCTCCTAACAAAAAAATCGATTGATGCGCGTAGCAAACAAGCCTGGGTGAATTTATCTCTAAAAGCCTTTATCAATGAGCCTTTTATTGCCAGAGCAAGGAAATTATTTAATTATCCCTCTGTTCAATCTGCTGCTAAAAAAGTAATCATCGTTGGAGCAGGGCCAGCAGGTCTTTTTGCCGCACTCGAACTCATAGAACTAGGAATTCAACCCATAATCATTGAAAGGGGTAAAGATGTTAAAGCCCGAAGAAGGGATCTAGCAAAACTGAATAAAGAAGGAATTGTAAACCCTGAAAGCAATTATTGTTTTGGAGAAGGGGGAGCAGGCACATATAGTGATGGCAAATTGTACACCAGAAGCAGTAAAAGAGGAAGTATAGACAAAGTATTACAAATCTTTTATCAATTTGGGGCTGATGAAAATGTGTTGTACCAATCACATCCGCATATTGGCACCAATAAATTACCGTTGATCATTACCGCTATCAGACAACAAATCATTGATTGCGGCGGAATCATACATTTCGAAAAAAAGTTAGTAGATATTCAATACAATGGACATTTAATTCAATCAATTACAACAGCAGATGGAGACCAGTTAAAAGCTGATGCTTACATTTTAGCAACAGGACATTCTGCAAGAGATATTTTTGAATTACTCGATCAAAAAAATATTTTAATCGAAGCCAAACCTTTTGCATTAGGCGTTCGCATAGAACATCCCCAAGAAATTATTGATTCGGTTCAATATCATTCAGCCAAACGCAATGAATACTTACCACCTGCATCTTACAGTTTAGTGGAGCAAGTAAATGGCAGAGGTGTTTTTAGTTTTTGTATGTGTCCTGGAGGTATAATTGCACCTGCTGCTACCAATCAGGGAGAATTGGTAGTAAATGGGTGGAGCCCAAGTAAAAGAAATAATCCATTTGCCAACAGTGGCATGGTAGTTCAGGTTAGCCAGGAAGATGCTTTGAATTATTTTAAACAAAACCCGCAATCTTTTCCAAATCACACTGCTCAAAAATTTGATCTAACTACACCCCTATTATTGATGCATTTTCAACAAGCAATAGAACAAAAAGCTTTTGTTGCTGGGGGAAGAAATCTAGCTGCTCCTGCTCAAAGGATGGCAGACTTTTGTAATAATAAAGAATCTGTTAATTTACCGAAATGCAGCTACAATCCTGGCTTAAATGCCACTCCATTGAATGAAGTATTGCCCGCTTTTATTTATACAAGTTTGCAAGGTGGATTCAATCATTTTGGAAAAAAAATGCGTGGTTTCTTTACCAATGAAGCCGTTGTGGTAGCAACAGAAAGCCGAACATCTTCTCCTGTGAGAATACCAAGAGATCCCGAAAGATTATCACATCCTCAATTAATTAATTTATACCCATGCGCAGAAGGAGCGGGTTATGCTGGCGGAATTGTAAGTGCTGCAATGGACGGACAGAAAGTAGCAGTAAGTATTAGTCTACAATTATAAATCTATTCCACTTCTTTAACTGCATCTTTTTTGGCAATCAATTTATTCGATTTCAATAATTGATTTTGCTGAAAGAGTTGCATTTCATTTGAGAAGGATGACTGCTTTTCAGTTGCATTATTTACTAACCCTGATAGATCTGGTTTTCCGGCATCAACCCATGCTGTGTACCAAAAATCGGCAATCAAAGAAGAAGAAACCAATAATTGATTATTGATACTGTTTTTTAATGAAGCAGCATATGCTTTAGCAAATGCAGTTGTATAGCTTTTCACTTCCTTTCCCCTTCTTACTTGCACCCGATATTTTTCTGCTTCAGTGAATTGAAGTGTAACTTCTTTTTCTTTTGATAACATTTCTGGCAATAATTGATTGGCTTTTCTAATTGCTTTCCAAATTGCCAAAGAAGGTTTTTTTAGATAAGTGGCTTTATGATTGGTAAACAAATTATAATTGCTTATCTCTAATTCAGGTATCATGGATTCCCATAAACTATGTAATCCTTTTTGATCGGTCAATTGACCATCATAATTCAAGGTAGTGTGTAAAGGCACATTTGCATCTCCTATATAATGTCCTAAATCGGCTGCATAATATATAATGCTGTCTTTATTTTTCTTTTTGAAAGCCTCCACTAATCTTTCTTTAGTAAAAATCACCTGATATGGTACATATCCATATTTAATCAAACTATCTTTTGAATAAATTTTTGTAGCAGCTTCCCATTCTAAAGGCATACTGTTTATAGCACCATTACCATATGCTTCTATATCAATAAAATGTTTGGGAGCTTCTGTGCTATCTGTATTTCTTCTGGTATCTGGCCTGCCAGCATCAGCTACTAATTTTTCAATATTGTCATAAAAGAAAGGAGCAATAGATGAAGGTAATTGATACACAGCTAATTGATGTACTGTTTTGTGTACAAGAAAACCCCAACTACTTAATCCAATAATGGAAATAGTTAAAACACTCAACCCAATCCATTTTTTAAAACCCGTCATTGCTCATTATTTAGGTACTATGAAGTAAAATCACCAAATTCGAATTCAAATTTTGTAATATTTTGAGCAAGAGTACTACAAACAATCTGATCTTTCATCATTATAACAATATTTTAATATGACTAACATCCTGGAATTAGAACATCTTAAAAAATATTATGCCACCCAAAAAGCGGTGGACGATATTAGTTTTTCCATTGAGAAGGGAAGCATCTTCGGTTTATTAGGACCAAATGGTGCAGGTAAAACAACCCTTTTAAGAATGATTACTGGCATCTTTTATCCGGATAGCGGCCATATCCAATTTGATGGAAGAACCTTCAACCCTTCTGAAGACATCATTAAGATTGGCTATATGCCAGAAGAAAGAGGGCTGTATAAAAAAATGAAAATTGGTGAACAGGCAATGTATTTAGCTCAGTTGAAAGGATTGAGTAAATCAGAAGCCATGGAGAAAATAAAGTTTTGGTTCAAGCGATTAGAAATGGAAACCTGGTGGAATAAAAAAGTAGAAGACCTGAGTAAAGGGATGAGCCAGAAATTACAATTTGTTACAACTGTTTTACACGAACCTAAACTCATTATTCTAGACGAGCCATTCAGTGGGCTAGATCCTGTGAATGCCAATTTGATCAAAGATGAAATTTATGGTTTAGCCAAAAGAGGAAGCACGGTTATTTTCAGTACCCATCGTATGGAACAAGTGGAAGAAATTTGTGACCATATTGTTTTGGTTAACTTAGGTAAAAAAGTGCTGGATGGCTCTGTACAAGATGTAAAACAGCAATTCAAAGAAAATAAGTTCAGCATTCAATTAACTTCAGCACCTTCTGTGGTTGATGCTGCTGCATTCACCATTGACGAACAGATAGAAAATGAATTGATTGTAAAAATAAACGAAGGTTATAAAAGCAATGATGTACTGAGTTATTTTTTACAAGCCAATTATACTATTGAGTCTTTTAGAGAAATATTGCCTTCATTGAATGAAATATTCATTAACCTGGTAGAAAATACACATTCTACAGCAAGGGCATTTCAAAATGTAAACGACTAATTACACAACTGAATAAATTAAATGAATCATGAATAAGATCTTCATCATTATACAAAGAGAATATTTGAGCAGGGTAATGAACAAACGTTTTTTACTCACTACCATTCTAACACCAATCATTATGGTTGGCTTTTTTGCAGGGGCCACTTTTTTATCCATTAGCGGAAAAGATGAACACAAAATTGCTGTTATAGACGGCAATGGTTTTTTTAAAGGCAACTTACAAGATGCAAAAGATATACATTTTGAATTTCCTGAAAATGTAGACACCCTTAATTATTTACAGAAAGGATATACCGATATAATTATTATCCCAAAATTTGAAGGCACTGAAAAAACTGACTATATCATTCGCTCTAAAAAAAGAATTGGTTTAGGAACCGAAGATAAAATCAGCGATAGAATAGACGCCGCAATAGAAGACAAATTATTGCAAGATGCCGGAATCAATCGCGGGTCTTTAGATTCAATTAGAAACAAATCTAAATTTGCCGAATTAAAATCGTTGGAAGAAGGTGCTGATTCTGCTAAAGAAAGCAATGCTGCTCTATCTTATGGAATTGGTTTTGGAAGTGGCATGCTGATTTACATTACTATGTTTATTTATGGCGCAATGGTAATGAGAGGGGTAATGGAAGAAAAAACCAATAGAATAGCTGAAGTTATGATCAGCAGTGTGAAGCCATTTCAATTGATGATGGGTAAAATAATTGGAATTGGTGGAGTAGGTTTAACGCAGTTTCTGTTGTGGATCGTTTTAATTCTTGGATTAACCACTGCTGCACAATTTTTGATTCCACATGATGTAATGCAACAGGTAAGTACATTACAACAATACAATGGTCAAATGCCAGGCGGTTCGATGGTGCAAGCCGGAGATGCAGCACAAAAAATATATAAATTTCAACATACCATGAGTACAGCAAACTGGCCTGTAATTATTGGATGTTTTCTTTTTTACTTTTTGGGTGGCTATTTATTTTATTCATCTTTATTTGCTGCTGTTGGAAGTGTGGTCAACGAAGATCCTCAGGACGCACAAAGCTTGATGTTGCCAATCACCATGCCAATCATTTTTTCATTTATCATCATGTCTAATGCTGTTCAAGACCCTAGCACTTCTATTGCAACATGGGCAAGTATTATACCTTTCAGCTCTCCAATGGTGATGATGGCAAGAATTGCTTATGGAGTACCAGGTACAGTACCTTATTGGCAATTAGCTGCCAGTATGATCAGCTTAATTGCTGGCTTTGTATTTACCACATGGTTGAGTGGTAAAATTTATAGGACTGGAATTTTAATGTATGGAAAAAAAGTAGGCTGGAAAGAATTAGGGAAATGGGCTTTTAGGAAAAACTAATGAATACAATTTCAGTAAACCCTGTAGATTTTTCTGCAGGGTTTTTTATTGCGCCAATGATATTCTAATATTTACTCCTGCCCTCGTATTGGTAATTGGCGCAGAAGTAGAAATATACGGAGTAACCCTTCGCTGGTCGAAGAAGAATTTAATATTGATTCTATTATTCAATACATAATCAATAGCCGGTTGAATGGTGATTTCTTTTTGTCCTCCAGTTCCATATGCATTGCTTTGATCTAAACGGCTATTGCTGATTGATACATCACGTACTGATATATCCAGCTTAAGATTCAAATCATTCTGTAATTTTTTACCCTTTCCTCCAGGTAATTTAAATGGAAGATTAAATCCGCGCTTGCGCCAGTTCATTCCCAATATCCACTCCGTACTTCTGCTTTCACTCAATTGATAATCGATCAAGCTCATACTCAATTGTCGGCTCTTTCTAAATTCAAAATTGAAATTAAATTGACTAATGGTAGTAATATCAATTTTGATCAATGGCTCGAATCTTTCTGAAATACTCACATTCGGTATCAAAAAGAAAGGAATAAAATTTCCACTGGTAGTGTCTATAAATCCTGGGGCATTCAATCGGAATGGATCCTGATACAATAAAGCACTATTAAAACTATTCATACTTAATTGTCCATTGTATCCATGGCTGATGGTGATATTGCTAAATGAAGCAGCGAGTGAAGGGATTTTACTCAAACCAGTATAAGTGATTTTCCAATTTGGTCTTGGCATTATTCCTCGGAAAGGATTGGTACTGATTTTATTTCCACCATCTTTTATCAAAGGAATGGTATTGGCATTCTCTCTGGTATATGCCGCCAAAAATGCCGGTAAAATAACGCTTTGCGAATACCTTCCATAACCTCGGGCGAATCCATCTGCAGTAAATTTCTGGTTATTCGGCAATGCCTGCCAGTAAGGGTTGGTCTCTGCAATTCGTCTTGAAACTAAGATTCTGTTATTTTCAAATTCCTTAAATGTTGCCGAAATTTCATTAGGGTTATGGCTTGCAAACAATGTACTAAATGCAATATATGATATACTGAATCCTCCATTATACAAAGGATTTAACTGACCGAAATTATTACCTGACCCTGTAGTATCTTTTATTAAAGCAGTATAATCTTTGGTAAAAGTTTTGTCTACATTCAAATCTATGATGAATTCCCGAATGGGTTCTAATTGTGCGGTAATGCTCAATCTTTGCTCGAAGCTCTGTCTGAACATAAAATTAAATGTGCTGTCTTTAGAAAGCAATCCCCTCGAAATTTTATTATTGATCCAATCATTATCTGGCTGCTTTCCAAAAACATAATCTAAACCAGGAGCCATTGATTTAAAATTCTGCCCAATAAACTGTGTACTATCCATATAACCTGGCAATCTGCTTCGGAAATTTTCGCTGTAATTAATAGAAGCCTGACGGAACATGGTAATAAATTTTCCCAATGTTCTTTCAAAACTGGTTAACTCTGGCGTTTGATTGGCCCTTGTTAATTTATCTGCAATACGGATATCTCTGCGTTGTTGTCTCCATTTTTGCAATGCCTCTGTTCTTTGTTTACCTTCTAATCCTTTCAAAACCTCTTCTTTAGAAGGCAATGTTGTACCTAAAGAATTAATAGTTTTATTATTGAGCGGATCATTCTTTGCTTTAGGAGAAGGGATATTATCGATCGCCCTTAGCCATTTAGATTTAGCATATAAATTGCCAAAACTTAGCTGTGAATTAAAATTATTTTCTTGAGAATTTTCTATAGTGTTTCCTAAATCATAAGCAATTCTACTTGCACCGATCCAACTATAAGATGTTCCGTAACTATATCTTGCGGTTATCCAATCCGAGAAAGGAAATTTATTCAGTGGAATGTTATAATTCAGTAATGTTTTTTGAACGTAGAGTGTATTCCTTCCTCCGCTTAAGAAGTTTTTTCGAACTGTGTCTTTCTTAAAACTATTATCAATCCTGCCAAATGGTTCATCTACCCTTGCATTATTGGTAGCATTAAAATCGAAATTTAAAGATCGAGTTAAATCCCAACGCATATTATAAAATCGATCGAAAGTAAAATACTTATCATAAGTAGTATCTACCCTATCCACTTTAGTATTGTTATTATTCACAATTCTAGGAATAAATTCTCCGAATTGTCGATTGATATCTGCTCTAAAACTTAAATAAGATGGTTTTAAATTATAGTTGGCATCTCTGATCCAGGCTAGCCATGGCGACTTTCCTTTAATCAATTTTTTAAATGGCTCTTTGAATTGACTTTGTCCGATAAATGTATAACCTAATCCTGCACGTTGCCGAACTACTTTATTCTGTTTGATGATCGGACTAGATTGTTCAGTTTGAGAGTACGCATAACTCACATCGAAATTACTGAGTTTGAGTAATCCAGGCTTTCCATTGCCAGGCATTACCCTCACATTGGTAAAATTAATGGTTTGAATAGTTGTTTGATCAGCCGCAGCATTCTGAATAGAGTCTCTTAATGCAGCAGGGCTTCTACTTAATTTTTCTTTGTATAGAACATCTAAATCGTAAGGGTCAAATTCTGGCGTGCGAATATTTCTATTTAAACTTGCATACACAGGTATAGACAATTTCGCTTTTTTGGGAACCAGTTTGCCAGCATCAATATTGGCTGCAATATCAAATTGCATCAAATTATCTTTGGCCCTTTCATTCACTCTTTGCTCTATCGTTCCAAACCCTTGTGTATATTTATTTCCAGAAACGGATAATGTTCCTAAATCTGCCAAAACAAGATCTACTCTACCAAGTGCTGCCCAGCCGCCGTTTTCATCAATTCCAGATAAACGCAATTCATTCATCCATACTTCAGTGCTTATAGATTGCCCATCTGGTCTTAGAGGATTTTCTATACCCACTAAAATGCCTCTTACTTCTCCTAAATTAGGATTACCCATGATAGAGAAGGTTTTATTACCAATCAATTTTCTAAATATATTGGTAACGGATGCATTGCTATTGTTCCTACTTAATTTCAAATCGATCAGATCACGTAAACTAAAATCGATATTATTGGCTTCCGGCCATACACGATCTTCTTGTCCTCTTGGATATTGACCTGGAGGAGTAATTTTTAATGGTATTTTTATTTCGTAATAGTTATTTAAAAAATCTTGCCCAATGCGAATGATGGCATTCAGTTGATCATCTTTTATTACAGACTGACCAACAACAGACTCTGCATGCAGGTACATCGACATTTTTGCATAGCGCCTTACGTCTAAATTCAATGTCTTAAAGACTCCTCTAGTGCCTCCACTTTGTAAATTGCTCACCCTTAAACTTAATGCTTGCTCATTTTGTTGCAGGTTAACTCCATTATTACTTAATAGCTGAACACGTTCAACATTCGGTGGCATTATATAATTTACTGGTTGTCTGCTACTGTTTTCTTCTAAGTTTACTGCAAGGGTATTAAAAGAAGTATTCGTTGCATTATTGTTGATTGGTGTATATGATCCTGTAGTATCAATATTATAAATAAACTGACGCCATTGATTTCGAACCAGGTCCAATCTTGCCAGACGCAATACCACTGAATCTTCAAAATCAGTCAGATACATTCTTGCAAAACGTATGGATTTGAAGTCTGGAATATTTCCCACTTTCTTTGAATAATTCTTAATGGGTATTCTGAATAAATACCAATCTTCTGTTCTAGTAATACCATCGGCTGAATTTACTGTAACTCTTCTTTTGTCGGTGATATAAGGAAACTGTTGAGATCCAACATCCATACCTGGTCTAAGCTGAACTTCATATTCATAATACGATTCTGTTTCGTTCAATGTATTGTCTCTATTCAAATCTTCATTATCCGGAAATAAAGTAGTGGCAGAAGTGAATTGTCCGCCGGTAGTGGCTACTGGAGAATTTCCCTGCTGGTTATTGATATTTTTATACCTACCTAAAATTCCAGTACCCAGCGCATCAAATGAAGGATCTCTGTACCATAAATAATTATCATTCGAAGGGTCATTTAAAGTTCTTTGATAAAGCGGTGATCCAGCACCAAAATTATTCGCCATTCTATTTAAAACATACCCTTTTTTTCTTCTCTCACCACTATCATCCAATCCATCAAAACCTACATCCTGAAAGGGTCTATCATTTGGGTCGTTACTAAAAGCCTGCGTAATCTGAATTGGATTTACAGGTGTTTTACCCCATGTATTAGTACTATCAACAGCCGCAGGAATGGTTGGAGTGTTCATTCCATTTTCATAAAATCTTTTTCCATCTTTGAGTACATCTTCACTTACATTACCAAAGTTTAAAAACAATTTACCGCCTTTACTCGTTGGATTAGTAATAAATGGATTCTGCATCCAAAACTCTACAAACTCAATATTATTGGTTTCAAAATCTGTTTGATCAATCGCTCTCATGATACCTCCCCATCTTGCAGCAGGATTATTCAATTTTCCTAGCGCATTGATTTGTGTAGGTGATGATTCAAAATTATAAGGCCCTTTATCGGTTGGATAATAGGCTAAATCAAAAGTTGCAGCTTGAACATCGGTGATATTGGTAGTACGTTGTGGAAATAATTCATTGGTAAATACTTGTCTTACTCTTGGGTCACTCAACTCCGCTAGATTTCTTCTTAATGGATTATTGGGGCTATTCTTATCTTGTAAATTTGGTTCGATATTGTACCAAGATAATTTGGCCCTGTTTTTATTGTAATCGATACTATCTGTTAATGTTGATTCTGGAAACTTTGTATTTCCTTGAGGTGTTGAAGCCATTGTCCATGAAACAAAAGGAAAACGCAAATCAATAGTTGCTCTTGTTCCTTCAAAGTCGTCAATAAAAATTAACCCTTGATCGCCTTTACCTATTTGTGGAGGATGACCTGGTTGCATAAAAGCTGCTTCCCCATAAGCATTGATCGACGACTTTGCTTTTGAGTCAAAAAAAGGCAATTTGTTGAGCAACCTTGTTAATCCTGGTAAATCGGATCGATAATTGAAATCAAGACCATACATACTGTTTCTAATAGGATCATCTCCATATCCCATTTTGGTGAAAAATGGGCGTTCTCCTAATTTAACAAAACTGGTTCCGACGCTTAATTTTTTACTGGCAACATAATCTAATCGAAGTCCTGTAAACCCTCTTTGCTGAACACCAAAACCAATATTATTTTCGAATGAAACTTTTACTGGTACATTAGAACTGAGTATACCTTGATTGATAATTTTAACTGTACCCAAATTATAATCTACTATATAATCAGCACCTTCCCGCAATATCTGCCCTCCTGCTGCAACTGATACTGAACCTGGAGGAATATTAAATGTGTTTAAATAAATTTCTGACCCGCCTCCACTGCCTTTTACTTGCCCTTGCATTACAAATCGATTTAAATTGGCATAGGTTTGAGCAATGGCTTTTATGGAATCATACAATTGATAATAGACATATTTATTCTTTGTTGCTGTTGGCAAACCTGAAAATGCCAATGTATCTAAATCTCTTCCGAATGGTTCCAATAAAGGAAAAACAACTCTGCCCATTTGAGGCAATATGGTAAACCCGTCAATATAATCGAATACACCATCCGGTTGCGGATCATTTCGATTATTGAGTCGGTCTAAATTGAGTATTCTAAGTAATGGTTGCCCTTCAACGGCTTGAGCGGTTTCTGGTAAAAATCTTTTTAAACCACCACTTGGCTCATCATACAATACGTTTAATTTAAAATCATCTCTTTGGATTCCACCAAATAAATCCAATGAATAGACATTCTTCATCATCCATCCCCAGATGGGCAATTGTGTTCTTTGAGAAGTAGCTTTCAATAATTTTAGAAACAATACTTTTTGAACTCCTTGATTAGAATCTAAAGCAATGTCCTGAGAGAATTCACCCACCTGAAAAACTCTTCCGTTGTACGTGTATTGATACGCTACAGCCAGCACTTCATCTGCTTGTAATTGCGTATTCACCGAAATAAAACCTGCCTGAGGATTAAAATAAAATTCATTTGATGTAAGCTTACGTGCAAATGTTTTTTCATAATCATCCACCGGACTAAGCCCCTTACTCAATAATAAACTATTCACAAAAGCAGGATTACGCGCATTCGGATCGCCTACTAATGAACTGAATAAATTATTGGCTCCATTGGCAGGTAATGGACTGCTGGTTAAAGATTGTACCGATGGATTAAATGGCCTAGATTCTCCCAGATCCATCAAGCCCACAATATCTCGAGCTTCAGTAGTAGCACCCGTTCTATTCGTAACCCAAACCTCTACTCTTTGAAGTTGAACCTGAGAATTTACTACGGGCAAATTCTTCATGGTTTTATTGAAATTAGCACGAAAATAATTGCCTAATAAAAAGTGCCTATTCTCTTCGTAATCATCTAATTTTTTTTGAAATGACTGAGTTGAAGCCCCGCCTTGCAAGGATACTGTTTGCCTGGATGATCGTTGATTGGCCAATGCTGCAGTAACAAATAATTTTCCAAATTGCAATTGAGTTTTAATACCAAATAAATTCTGCGCACTAGGAATCAAGGTTCCTCTTGATTGAAAAGAAATATTTCCTGCTTCGATACTTTTAATGATCTCATCATCCATTCCCCTATAGTCGAGTTTCAACTGATTGTCAAAACCCAGATTAGACAATGTATTGTAATTGATAGGAAATTTTAACTTGTCTCCAATATTGGCATTTAAGTTAAGATTGGCATTCATATCAAAATCAAAACCACCGTTCTTTCTTGCACGCTCCGGCAAAGTTGGATTTTTGATATTCTGTCCTTGATAGCCTGCCAAAATATTCACCTCACCACTCGGTCTTATATCTACTTTTAAATTATTTCCACTCATTCCAAAAATGCGATCGAATAATTTATCATATACACGCATTGGCGGACGTGCTACTTTTTTATTCAACTGAGTTAAAGCATCTGCTCTTTTTTTAAAGTAGTCCGTTTCTGCCTGTTGATTTTGAATGCGCCAGTATTCATCAAATTTGAGCGTAGTAGGTTTTCTATAAATAGTTGATCCAATCTTTTCCCTGATGAAATAGGATTTTGTTTTTGGATCATACTCAACTGATTTTTTAATGAGAGAAGTATCGTTTAGATCAAATGGATTTTTATTAGAGTTAGAAAATGGATCCCCCCTCCTGTCGCTTAGTGGAAAGCGCAGACTATCTTTCTGTTGTGCCAATAATGGTGCACAGATCAGCAGATAAATGATGGATAAATAAATCCTAGATTGAAACAAAAACGGAAAGCTTGGTTAAGTAGAACTCTATGCGATCGCTTATAAGTTTTTAAGTGCTTGTTTAATAATATCTTCTAAAGAATCATTGTCTGGTTGTGCTTGCAATACTTTCTTAACTGCCTGTTCTGCCATTACCCTACCAATGCCCAATGAAATTAGTGCATTTACTGCATCTGCATCATTTTGAGGCTCACTAAAACCAGGCAAAATATTTTCATTGGATTGTTTGCCCAATTTATCCCTTAATTCAACAATTAAACGCTCTGCAGATTTTTTGCCAATTCCTTTAATCCCTTCTAATTGCTTTGTATTTCCCTGCACAATTGCTTTAGTAATTTCTGCTGGCTTTAACCCAGATAACATCATGCGAGCAGTTGAAGCTCCAACTCCAGAAACACTAATCAATTGCATAAACAATTCTTTTTCCGCCATATCTGCAAAACCAAATAGACTTTGCGCATTTTCGGTAATATGCAAATAGGTAAATAGCTGACCACTATCTTTATTACTGATAGCAGAATAGGTATTTAAACTAATATTCAACTCATATCCTACACCATTCACATCCACTACAATACGCGCAGGTGTTTTAACAGCGAAATGACCTCTAACGAATGCTATCATAAATGACCACTAAATTAGTAAAAAGAATGCAATTAGCTGTATCTTTAGGGTTTTATATAGTACCAAAAAGCATAATAATACCATCTAATTAGTAGAAAAATGGAGAAAATTACAGCAGCCATCACAGCAGTTGGAGGATATGTTCCAGAAACGAAGCTCACCAATTTCGATTTGGAGAAAATGGTTGATACCAACGACGAATGGATAAGAAGCAGAACAGGTATTGAAGAAAGAAGAATTTTGAAGGAGCCAGGTAAAGGGAGCAGCGATATGGCAGTTCCTGCAATAATGGAAATTTTGCGTAAAAAAAATATGGACGCAACTGAGATTGATTGCATCATTTGTGCAACAGTTACTCCTGATATGGTCTTTCCTGCAACTGCAAATATTATTGCCGATAAAATTGGCGCAACCAATGCATGGGGCTATGACATGAGTGCCGCCTGTAGTGGATTTTTATACGCACTAACAACTGGTGCAATGTATATAGAAAGTGGACGCTACAAAAAAGTGATCGTTGTAGGAGTAGATAAGATGAGCGCCATTATTGATTATACCGATAGAGCTACTTGTATCATTTTTGGTGATGGTGCTGGTGCACTTTTATTAGAACCTTCCTTGGATGAGAATGGAGTAAAAGACAGTATACTAAGAAGTGATGGAAGCGGAAGACAATACTTACACATGAAGGCTGGCGGATCTGTAAAACCAGCAACTGTTGAAACTGTATTGGCTAAAGAACATTTTGCTTACCAAGAAGGTCAAGCTGTTTTTAAATTTGCAGTGAAAGGAATGGCAGATGTAAGTGCCGAATTATTGGAAAGAAATCAATTAACAGGTGAAGACATTGCTTGGCTAGTTCCCCATCAAGCCAATCTAAGAATCATTGATGCAACTGCCAATAGAATGGGTTTACCAAAGGAAAAAGTAATGATCAATATTCAAAAATACGGGAACACTACTGCAGCAACACTTCCACTTTGTTTATGGGATTGGGAAAGCCAATTAAAAAAAGGTGATAATATTGTTTTGGCTGCATTTGGAGGTGGATTTACTTGGGGTGCTACTTTGGTGAAATGGGCGTACTGATAATAGTTATTGGTTATTAGTTATTGGTTATTGGTAATTGAAAAAAAATCTATGAGTAATAAACAAAAATTTACTGGAATGGGAACTGCAGCAATTCATGCTTCGGGGCATGATAATGCAGACCATGCACATCTCACACCAATTTATGCAAGTTCTACTTTTAGTTTTGATACTGCTGAAGAAGGCAGTGAACGTTTCGCTGGAAAAGATAAATCAAAAATTTATAGCAGATGGGGTAACCCTAGTTTTACCACTGCTGCTGAAACAATTGAAGCATTAGAGTCTTTTGGATTAGTGGATCAAAACAATCAACCTCTTCAATTAAAAGCATTGCTTCATTCAAGTGGTCAAGCAGCGCTTACTACGTTATTTTTAGGTAATCTTCAGTCAGGTGATACTATCCTCTCCCACCATGCATTGTATGGAGGAACACATGAATTATTATTGAAAGTATTAGAAGGTACAGGTATCAATACTGTATTGATTGATTTAATAGATGCTGCAACTATAGAAACCACTTTATCCAGTAATAAAAATATCAAACTCATTCATATTGAAACTCCGTCGAATCCAACTTTGCGTTGTATTGATATCGAAATGGTTTGCACTGTAGCTAAAAAATACAATGTATTGGTTTCAGTAGATAACACGGCAGCAACTCCTTACTTACAACAACCTTTTGCATTTGGTGCAGATTTTGTAATGCATTCAACCACCAAATTTTTAAACGGACATGGCACTGCAATTGGCGGGGTTTTATTGGGTAAAGATCTGGAAAAAATGAATGGCCATATTTGGAAATGGCATGTATTATTAGGCGGTAATGCCAATCCCTTTGATGCTTTTTTACTTACACAAGGAATGAAAACATTAGAGTTAAGAATGGAACGTCATTGTCATAACGCCATGGATCTTGCTGGTTTTTTAGAACAACACCCAGCAGTTGAAAAAGTAAATTATAGTGGCTTGCCCTCTCACCCAGATTATGCCATTGCCATGAAACAAATGAGGCATGCTGGAGCATTAATGAGTTTTGAATTAAAAGGTGGATTAGAAGCAGGACGGGCATTTATTAACCGACTGCAAATGTGTGTAAAAGCCATTTCATTTGGCACGCCAGATACATTATTGTCTCATCCTGCTAGCATGAGTCATATGGGTATACCAAGAGAAGAAAGATTGAAATCTGGAATTACAGATGGATTGATTCGTTTAAGTGTGGGTATAGAAAATATTGAAGATATTATCAATGATTTCAGTCAAGCATTGAGTTAATCAATTAGATAGAAAACCAGCTTGCAAATTTCGATTTGTTTAAAATAATTTCCAATGATCACTATTAGAAGAGCAGAGCAAAAAGACTGTGCAAGGATTCTTGAATTAATTCAGGAATTAGCTGATTTTGAAAAAGCGCCTGATGAAGTAACGGTTACACTCGACCATTTTATGGAAAGTGGATTTGGCCAAAATCCGGTATGGTGGGCATTTGTAGCCGAAGAAACCGAATCTACTGAAAGTCAACCTATTATACATGGATTTGCCCTGTATTATATTCGATATAGTACGTGGAAAGGCCAAAGAATGTATTTAGAAGATATATTGGTTACAAAAAAAATGCGAGGTAAACATATCGGAAAGCAACTTTTTGAACGTTTAATGGTTGAAGCAAAGGAGAGAAACCTTAAGGGGATTGTATGGCAGGTACTCGATTGGAACGAACCAGCTATTCAATTCTATAAAAAATATAACGCTAGCTTTGATGGAGAATGGATCAATTGTAGCATCAATTGATTGTACAGTTCAAAATAAACTATGATAAAACCACAGCATTTTTTATTACTCATTCTAATGATTGGATGTTTTTACGGTTGCAGTAAAAACGCTGAGACCATACCGACCACAGAAAATTCTGTAGGATTTTCAGGACGCGCAATCGATAAATTGGCTATTGGTATAAACTTGAGTAACTGGTTTAACGATTATTCTGATAAAGCACAATTTGGAACTCGATACTCAACTAATCATTTTACACAAATCAAAAATGCTGGATTTACTTATGTCAGAATACCTGTTGGCCCATCTATAATTTGTGATCCTTCAAATATTGCCAATCTTCAAACAGCCAATTTAAATTTTCTTGACCAGGCTATTAAAAATATTACTGCTGCTGGACTTTCAGTTACTATTGATCTACATTCTAGCAATCCATCATTTGAATCTAAAATTGCAACAGATCCGGTTTCTAGAGCTGCCTTTCGACAATTTTGGAAAAATATGGCAGGGTATTTTAAAAAATATGATACTACGCAAGTATTTTTTGAAATATTTAATGAGCCACATATAGGAGCTACACAAAGTGTTGCTGGCATAGATAAAAACTGGTGGGCACCTGTTCAGGGCTTGATCATTCAATCGATAAGAGAAGCAGCTCCTGATCATTATATAATCGCTGGTGCAGAAAACTGGAATAATTGGTATGATTTGTCTACCTTAAAACCATATACTGCAAAAAAC
Source organism: Sphingobacterium thalpophilum (assembly GCA_943372285.1). GTDB lineage: Bacteria > Bacteroidota > Bacteroidia > Chitinophagales > Chitinophagaceae > Sediminibacterium. Next base: position 105,403 of record CALRYA010000006.1, read on the forward strand.
ATTATTTACAATTTTCATCTTTACGAACCTTTTGTTTTTACTCATCAAGGTGCAACTTGGGTGGGTAGCCCATATAATCAATTAAAAAATTTACCTTATCCGGGAAGCCCACAAAATGTGTTGGCACTGGCCAACAATGCACCTAGTACAGATGCTAAGTATTTAATTACCTGGTATGGCTCTCAACGTTATAATGTCGATTCTTTGAATACTAAAATAAGACAGGTTTATAATTGGGGCAATCAAAATAAAATACCAGTAATATGTAATGAATTTGGAGTCTTTCGTCCTTTTGTTTCACTAGATAGTAAAAATCAATATGCATTAGACATGCGTACTTTATTAACCAAATACAAAATGGGCTGGGCTGTTTGGGATTATGATGATACTTTTGGAATTACCAGCTATCCGAATAATACAAGATCTGGAACCCCTAATTGGGATACCAATATTCTATCTTCATTAGGATTAAAATAAGGTTTAATTCACTCCATCAACTAACACAGCACTTCCTGCAATTTTTCCGATTAATCCTTGCAATACTTTACCTGGTCCACATTCAGTAAAATGAGTAGCCCCATCAGTTACCATTTGTTGAACACATTGGGTCCATTTTACAGCACCAGTAAGTTGTTCAATCAAATTATTTTTTATTGCTGTTGGATCAGTAATTGCCTTTGCAACTACATTTTGATACACTGCACAATTCGGAGCATGAAAACTGGTTGATTGTATAGCAGCAGCTAATTCTTCTTTTGCAGGAGTCATCAACGGTGAATGAAATGCTCCTCCAACAGGTAAAACCAATGCACGTTTTGCACCTGCTTCTTTCATTTTTATGCAAGCAATATCAATTCCTTTAATTGAACCACTAATTACTAATTGACCAGGGCAATTGTAGTTTGCTGGAACCACTATTTCACCCGTTTCATTTTGTATTGCTAAACATATTTCTTCCACTTTTTCATCGGCTAAATTCAATACAGCAGCCATTGTTGAGGGATTCAATTCACATGCTTTTTGCATAGCAATTGCTCTGATACTTACCAAACGAAGTGCGTCTTCAAAACTCAATACTCCGTTGGCCACCAAAGCAGAAAATTCTCCTAAAGAATGCCCTGCAACCATTGATGGCTGAGCATTTTCGATTGTTTTATACGCTGCAATGGAATGCAGAAAAATGGCAGGTTGTGTAATATTGGTTTGCTTCAATGCTTCATCGGAACCTGTAAACATTGTATCAGTAATCCGAAAGCCCAGTATTTCATTGGCTTGTTCAAACAATTCTTTTACAGCTGAATGGGTATCATATAGATTTTTACCCATCCCAGAAAACTGTGCTCCTTGTCCAGGAAATACGAATGCATGCTTAGACATAAATGAGAAATTTATGCAGCAAAATAAGTGATTTTACAGATATTCTAGAATTCAGTTTTTAATTCTAAATATCTCAAAAATTCTTCTTTTCTCTTTTCTTCTTTGAATTTACCGCCATAGAATGCAGTAATTGTAGAAGAAGTATCATCTTCTACTCCTCTACTTGCAACACATAAATGTTTTGCATCAATCACAATTGCAACATCTTCAGTTCCAAGTGCCACTTGTAATTCCTTGGCAATTTGAACAGTTAATCGTTCTTGAACCTGAGGTCTTTTAGCAAAATATTCCACCAATCGATTTAACTTACTCAATCCAATTACTTTACCATTACTTATATAAGCAACATGGGCTTTCCCTATAATCGGAACAAAATGGTGTTCGCAATTACTATAAAACGAAATGTTTTTTTCTACCAACATTTCATTGTACTTGTATTTGTTTTCGAATAAAGCTATAGATGGCTTATTAGCAGGATTCAGGCCGCTAAAAATTTCTTTAATAAACATTTTTGCAACACGCTTAGGTGTTCCTTTTAAACTATCATCAGTAAGATCCAATCCCATCGTTTCCATGATGGCTTTAAAATGGGCTTGTATAATATCCATTTTTTCTTCTTCTGATTTGTCAAAAGCTTCTTTAACCATAGGTGTATCAATTGAAGTACTGATATGGCTATCCCCCATTTCTTCTATCATTTCTTCTGTGAATTCTATTTTATCTCCGTTAAGCCGGATATTCGACAAAATTTCGCTCTGTTTCATATAATCTTATTTTTAAGTCAAGTTGACCATCTATTTTTTTTCTCAATAAATCATAACAAACCACTGCTATATTTTCTGCTGTTGGAATGAGATTGTTGAATTCGATGGTGTCTAAGTTTAAATTTTTATGATCGAATTTATTCAATACCTCTTCCTTGATTAAATCGCTCAATATTTTCATATCAATTACGTATCCGGTTTCTGGATTGATGTCTCCAGTTACCTGAACAATTAATTCATAATTATGTCCATGATAGTTTTCGTTATTGCATAGACCAAATACTGCTTTGTTTCGTTCGTTGGTCCAAGATGGATTATGCAAACGATGGGCCGCATTAAAATGTTCTTTGCGAAAAACGGTTACTCTTTTGTTATTCATTTAATTTCTCTTAGCATGCACACTTACATGCTGAATTATTCATCTGGTATAAGTCAAATTCAACGCATTCAATTGCTAATATTTGGCACTGTTTCAGAAGTGTGCTGATCAAGTGGCCAAATGCTTTGAGACCATAAAATTAACAACAGAACTTGAATAATGGGTATTAACTATCAATTTGGCCCCAATTTTAACGATTGGGAGGATGCTAGATAATACATGAATACTAACAGTAATGCGATTAATTTGTTTAATGATTGCAATAAATGATTAAACAAATAGGTGTAAAATGGCTATTCCTTTGAACAAAATGGCTTATTCGCCAAAATATTCCACGTAAATCCGGGCTGTTTCGTACAATTTGATACAATGAAGTGTTACTGTCTGCGGTAAATGAGGGGTAATTTGTTGCCAAATAGCCATCGCTAAGTTTTCGGTACTACACATTTTACCTTCCATAAAAGGCACATCCATATTTAAATTCTTATGATCCAACTGATCAATCACATGAAGTTTAATGATCTTACTAAGCACTTTTACATCGAACAAAAAACCGGTATCTGCATCTGGAATACCTTTTATGGTAACAAATAAGTCATAATTATGACCATGCCAGTTTTCATTGGCACAAACACCAAAAACAGCTTCATTGCGCTCTTTTGTCCAATTTGGATTGTACAATTTATGTGCTGCATTAAAATGTTCTTGTCTTGTTAAGTAAACCATTCGCTGTAAAAATTTTGCCAAAGGTACAAAATTGAATAAAGTTGACCGTTTTTCATCAACTTTACATTCATGAGAGTAATAATTACCGCTGCAACCGTAGGAGAATGGATGCCTTCTTTTGTTCAGTTAGACGGATTGTATAGTGGCGAAAGCGAGAGAATGAAAGTACAGTTTTATCAATCTGGTGTAGGAATGCTTTCCAGTGCGGTAGCATTCACCCGTTTGGCAATTGAAGACAAACCAGATTTAGTCATACAAATTGGCATAGCAGGTTCTTTTAATAAAAAACTGGCACTCGGAAAAGTTGTGGTAGTAAACGAAGAAGTATTAGGTGATACAGGTGTAGAAGAAGCCGGAATTTGGAAAGATATTTTTGACCTTAAATTAGAGAAGAGCAGTTATCACCCTTTTGAAAAAAGAAAATTGCCGAACCCCTGGCTTTCAAAATATAATTTGTTGCAATTACCTGAAGTAAATGCAATTACTGTAAATGAGATCAGCACTAATAGTAATCGTATCGAAATGATGAGAAAGAAGTACAATCCTACTATCGAATCAATGGAAGGAGCAGCACTTCATTATGTTTGCAGGGAAACCAAAATTCCTTTTTTACAAATCAGGGCAATTTCAAACTATATCGGTGAAAGAGACAAATCAAAATGGAAAATCAATCATTCCATTGAGCAATTAAATAAAACAGTTTTAGCTTATCTAGAAAAATTATACACGATTAAATAAAGCATTTTAAGGCCATGCATTTCTCATTAGCATTTTCACCTTGCCCAAATGATACATTTATTTTTGATGCTTTAGTCAATAATAAAATTGATACCGAGGGTTTTACATTTGACATTCATTTAGAAGATGTACAAACATTGAATGAATGGGCGATAGAAGGAAAAATGGATTTTTCAAAAATCAGTTATGGTGTATTAAATAAAGTGCAATCGAACTATCAATTATTAAATAGTGGTGGGGCACTTGGTAAAGGAGTAGGGCCTCTTTTAATTTCCAATCCCAATGTTGATCGATTCGATAATGGGATGAGTGTTGCCATTCCTGGTGAAAACACAACAGCGCATTTATTATTTTCTTTGGCCTATCCAGCCGCAAAAAATAAAGTATTCACTGTTTTTAATGAAATAGAAAATCTAGTGCTATCAGGTCAAGTAGATGCAGGTGTAATTATCCATGAAAACAGATTTACTTATCAGGAAAAAGGTTTGAAACTGTTACTGGATTTAGGATCGCATTGGGAGAATACCCAACACGTACCAATACCATTAGGTGGCATAATTGCAAAAAAAACAATTGATCCGTTAATCATTAATCAAGTGGACCAATTAATCAAAAAGAGCATTGAATATGCATTCTCAAACTATCCTACAATAGCACCTTTTGTAAAAGAACATTCGCAAGAAATGAGTGAAGAAGTGATGAGAAAACATATTGATCTCTATGTAAATAATTATTCGCTTGATTTAGGCATTGAAGGAAAGCGAGCAGTTGAAGTGCTAACAAAGATGAATCAATAAAAAGCCTCAAAAAACAAAAATTCTACTGCATCCACGTTGCTGAATTTTGCAAGCAAAATTCAAAGCTCGCAACGCGTCTAAAGGTATCATTTTTGTTTTTTGAAGCTTTCTTTTTTTCTGTTTCTATTTCTTCAAAGCTTTTGCATACACTTCTAACACGCGCTTACGCGCGAATTCATGATTCACAATTGGCTTAGGATAATTTGATTCTTGAAATTCAGGAACCCATTTTTTAATGTATTCAAACTTCGGATCAAATTTCTCCGTTTGTAAATAAGGATTGAATACCCTGAAATAAGGTGCCGCATCACAACCACTTCCACTTGCCCATTGCCATCCACCATTATTTGCAGCCAGATCAAAATCCAGTAATTTTTGAGCGAAATACGCTTCACCCCATCTCCAATCAATCAATAAATGCTTGGTTAAAAAAGAAGCAACAATCATGCGAACACGATTATGCATAAAGCCTGTGGTATTCAATTCGCGCATACCTGCATCCACAATAGGATAGCCTGTCATTCCTTGGCACCATGCTTCAAACTCGGTTTCATTATTCCTCCATTCAATTCGATCGTATTCTGGTTTAAATGAAGCACCCTTTCCTACTCTTGGGAAATGCCATAATATAGTATGATAAAAATCTCTCCATATCAATTCATTTAAAAATGTTTCATTCAATACCCTGGCTCTTCTAGTTAATGTTCGAATACTAACTGTTCCAAAACGTAAATGCACACCCAACCTCGATGTGCCTTTCTGATTACCAGGGAAATTTCTTTGATCAGTATAATGAATCACTATGGTTTCATTCAATTCTTTCGAAGGAAATTGATAAGGAGTTGATGAAAAACCCATCGATTCCAATGAAGGGACAACCAAGGGTTTTTGTTGAAAAAAATACTTGACCAATTTCTCACTTGGAAATGAAACACAATCTGCATCGGTAAGTTTAGCCTTCCATTTATTACTATAAGGAGTAAAAACGGTATAAGGCTTTCCATCTTCTTTTACAATTTCTTGTTTTTCAAAAATTACTTGGTCTTTATAGGTATTCAATTTTATTTTATAACCATTTAATAAAGACTCAATGGATTCATCTCTCTCTTTTGCGTAAGGATCATAATCGTGATTGGTGAAAACTTGCTCAACATTATAGTCTTTCAATAATTCTTTAAAAACGGCTTGCGGGTGGCCATATCGCACATCTAAACTTGACCCTAATGACATCAACTGATTTTGCAATGAAGAAATTGTAGCGTGAATAAACGCTACCCGCTGATCATTTTTATCTTCCAGAAGATCTAAAATTGATTGATCAAAAATAAATAATGGAATTACTGGCAGCCCTGATTTCAATGCAACATACAATGCATGATTGTCTTCCAATCGAAGATCTCTCCGAAACCACATGATATTAATTAAAGTCGAGTTTGTATGCATTTTCTAACAACAATAAATACTGATTAAAAGTTTATTGGCATAAATCAAAAATCCCGCCCCAATTAAATTGGAGCGGGATTTTATATATTTCTTACGCTACTTGAAGATTAGTTCAACTCACGTACTCTGAATTCTACTCTTCTGTTTTCTGCTCTTCCTTTTGCAGTTTTATTATCTGCAATCGGGCTTGCACTTCCCATTCCTTCAGTTAACAATCTGTCTGCAGCAATTTTCTTGCTGAACAAATGAGCTTTTACTGAATTAGCACGCTTCAATGACAACGCTTTGTTGATCTTATCAGAACCAGTGTTATCAGTATAACCATCAACATACAATTTCAAAGTTGGATAATCATTCATTGCTTTTACCACTTTCTCTAATTCAACTTTAGAAGATTTAGTTAAAGTAGCGCTACCTGTTACAAACAATACTTTCTTGTTGTCGAAGTTGTATTGCGCCTTCAATTCAGGACAACCATTGTTTTCAACAGTTCCTTTTACAGTAGGGCATTTATCTTCTTCATCATTAACACCATCACCATCAGTATCTGGGATAGGACATCCATTGTAACGAGCTAAACCAGCTACAGTAGGACATTTGTCTTCTTCATCATTGATACCATCTTTATCAGTATCAGGGATAGGACAACCTTGGTATTTAGCCAATCCAGCAACTGTAGGACACTTATCTTGCTCATCATTAACGCCATCCTTATCAGTGTCAGGAATAGGACATCCTTGGTATTTAGCCAATCCTTTAACTGTAGGACACTTATCGTTATCATCATTAACACCATCGCCATCAGTATCTTTAGGAGCTACCACAACTGGAGCAACTGGAGCTGGTGGAGGAGGTGGGGGTAAAGCAACTTTCTTTTCGTATAGTTTTACTTTCACACCAAACTGGAATCCTGTATTGTAAAAGCCGATATTTCCTCTGTTTACATTAGGATTTGTAGTGCTCTTCATATCAGTTAAACCATAGATATAACGACCATAAAGTTGTACTTTTCTAGAAGAGAATACTTCAACACCAGCAGTTAGTGCAGCACTAACATCTAAGAATTGCTTCTTAAAATAAGTTGCAGAACTAGAGCCATCATTTTTTAAGCTATTCAAGAAATCTACCTGAGAACCAGCTAGAATCGAGAAGTCTTTACCTGTTGAATACTTCAACAACAAAGGAACAGAACCATATTGCATTGTTCCGCCAAACTGACCTTGAGGATTGTTATTTCCAACATATTTCAATACAGAATACTGAATTTGTGGCTCAAAAGAAAGCTTTTGAGTTAAAGGCAAATTAAACCAACCACCAGCAGCCCATCCTGTTCCAGTTTTGTAGTCAATGCCTCTAGGATTAGTTACACGGAATTCAGTTAGATTAACTGCTCCCAAAAGTCCAGCACTAATGCCTGGTTTGGTTTTTTTAGCTTGCGCAAAAACTTGCGAAGAAAAAAGACCGATAACTGCGATTAGCAGTGTCAATTTTAATGATTTCATTTGATTGAATTTATTCGATTGTTTGCTTAATAAATACTTACATGGGGGTGTAAGATATATGCTGCGGCAAATATATGTAATTATTACAAAATTTGTTAAGAAACGGAAAAAAAATCAACAATTTTTGTATATAAATGAAGGGTTAAGTCATTTGTGTAATGCTTTTCTCCCATTTTTTTGACCCATCGCATTCCATAAATAGCGTTTGTCAAGAATATTTCAGCAGCGTTTTCCAAATCTACCACTGAAATAGAGGACTCAACCACTTCGAATTCATGTTTTTTCAATTGTGAAATGACATGCTTTCTCATTACTCCAGCAACAGGACCATCAGTAATCGGAGGGGTTTTTATTATCCCATTCGTGATGATAAAAATATTGGCAATAGTGGTATCAACTAAATGACCATTATTGTTTAACAAAACGGCATCATTGAGTTTTTGGTCTTTTGCCCAAATGGCGGCCATTACATAAGACAAATAATTATTGCTTTTGATCATAGAAAAATGATCTGCTGATTTGATCGCTTTTGAAAATATCCCAATTTCTAAGCCATTTTCATTTAATCGATTGTTGCTTTCATTGAGATCCCAGGTTTGAATCAGGATATGGGGATAGTGGTTTTGTTCGTCATAAATACCCCCATCTCCCCTATAAATGGTCACTCTAACTCTTGCTAAATGATGGTGTTGGTTTTTTTGGACCAACGCATGAATTGCTTGAGATATATAGCCAGGGTTAAAATATTTTGGGGGATTGAATTTCAGCATTTCCAGGCTATGAAATAGCCTTTCCATATGGTATTGCTCTAACAGTATTTTACCGGAATGCCACTTAATTGTTTCAAAAAAACCATCTCCATAACGAAAAGAGCGATTATCAGGTGAAATAAGTGGCTTCCCTGTTCTTAGGAATTTACCATCATTAAAAAGAAATAAGCTATCAACCATACTACAAAGATAGAATGAAGCTACATTCGCAATGGCTATTTTATTTCAATGAAAAAATGAACAAATGAAAATCAGTCAAATCATTTCGGTGCTGGAGAAAAAAGCACCACTGGCTTATCAGGAATCTTACGACAATGCAGGATTAATTGTTGGAAATAAAAATATGGATTGCGCTGGAATCCTCTGTACACTTGATGTTACAAGTGATATAATACTGGAAGCAATTCAACAAAATTGTAATTTAATTGTAGCACATCATCCGATTATATTTAAGGGCCTTTCAAAAATTAATGGGGCTAATGAAGTGGAAAGAATAGTAATTGATGCCATAAAAAATGATATCGCCATTTATGCTATCCATACTAATTTAGACAATGTTTCAGATGGGGTTAACAGCACGATTGCCCAACAATTGGGCCTGATCAATACTCGAATTTTATCCCCCAAAAAAAATGGATTGGTAAAATTGGTGAGTTTTGTTCCCCTGGATTTTGCCGAAAAAGTGAAAAATGCCCTTTTTGAGGCGGGAGCAGGCAATATTGGAGAATACAGCGAAACCAGTTTTAGTTCAGAAGGTATAGGGAGTTTTAAAGGGTCTCAAAATGCCAATCCAGTAATTGGTCAAAAAGGGATTAGGGAATTGGTAAAAGAAATAAGGCTAGAAGTTATTCTACCATCTTATTTACAATCATCCGTTTTATTTGCTTTGAAAGAAGCCCACCCATACGAGGAAGTTGCCTACGATTTTTTTCCACTAAACAATGAAAATCAATTAGTTGGAAGTGGGATGATGGGTGAATTACCTACAGCCATTGCATCAACCGAATTCCTAGCACTTTTAAAGTCAACATTTAATCTTTCTGTGATCAAACACAGCCCAATTATCACAGAAAAAGTGCAAAAAATAGCGTTTTGTGGTGGCTCGGGAAGCTTTTTAATACCTTTAGCAAAAGCCGCTAGAGCTGATTTTTTTGTTAGTGCAGACATCAAATACCATGATTTTTTTGAAGCAGATAACCAAATGGTTATTGCTGATATTGGCCATTGGGAAAGTGAACAATATACTGTTGATCTAGTTTTTGCTGAATTAACCGCCAAATTCCCTAACTTTGCCGTCCTAAAAACGGCTAATATTACCAATCCGGTTCGCTATTTTTTAGGGTAATCTCAAACTACAAACAATATATGGCATCTGTAAAAGATTTCTCAGTTGAAGAAAAATTGGTAAACTTATTGCGTTTACAAAAGATCGATAGCAAGTTGGATGAAATTCAGGTTCTAAAAGGTGAACTTCCAATGGAAGTAAGCGATTTGGAAGATGAAATCCAAGGATTAACCAATCGCCAGACTCGTATTGAAGAAGAAATCAACGGGATCACCGAGTTTATTGAAGGCAAGAAAAATGTCATTAAAGACAGCGAGGCCCTTGTTGCTAAATACGAGAAGCAAAGTGACAATGTAAAAAACAATAGAGAGTTCGAAGCAATCAACAAAGAAGTTGAAATGCAACAACTTGAAGTAAAATTGGCTGAGAAACATATTCGTGATGCAAATGAAGAGCTTGCAGAAAAAGTAAAGGCATTAGAAATTGCTAAAAAGCAGGTAAGTGTTAAAGAAGGGGTTCTCACTCACAAAAAAGGAGAATTAGAAAAAATTATCGCTGATACTGAAAAAGAAGAAACTGCTTTAAATAAAGTAAGTGCTGATGCAAGAAATCATATTGATGAGCGTTTAATTTACAGCTACGATCGTATTCGTAAAAGCTATAGAAATGGATTAGCGGTTGTTCCAGTTGAGCGTGATGCTTGTGGCGGTTGCTTTAACTCTATACCTCCTCAACGTCAAAGCGAAATTCGTTTACATAAAAAAATCATTGTTTGCGAAAACTGTGGTAGAATTTTAGTAGATGCAGATTTAAATGACACTGTTGAAGCAAAATAAGCTTCCTTAAAATATAGATAAAAGAAAGGGTGTTCAATTTGGATACCCTTTCTTATTTTCGATAACTGATGAAGTCAACATTATTACTCCTTTCCTTTGTTTTTTTTACTTTTTGTGCCTCTTCACAAAAAGTATTTGATTTTAATGCAACCTGTGTGCAATCCTTTCAAGAAATCACTAAATTAAAAATTAAGCCAGGAAAAATTCTTGCACAAAAAGCGCTACAATTAAATCAAGACAATTTAATTCCAGTATTATTAGAAAGCTATGCCGATTTTTATGTTTTATTCCTGAATGAAAATCCTGCAGATTATGAATCACTATTTCCACAATTTCAAGAAAGATTGAATAGCATAGAAGATGGACCGAAATCATCTCCATTCTATTTATTCTCTTTGGCCATTATCCGATTACAGAGAGCCAGTGTATCGGTAAAGTTTGGGAATACCTGGGATGCAGCTTGGGATTTTAGAAAAGCATATGTTCTACTAAAAGAAAATAAGAAAAAATTTCCTGGCTTCTCTCCTAATGATATTATGTATGGTGCATTAGAAACAGTAATAGGAACAGTTCCGAAAGGATACAAATGGTTAGTCAATATTCTGGGAATGAAAGGGTCCATTACCGAGGGTATGAAAAAGATCAATCAATTCACGAACAATAACGATCCATGGGCCAGACTCTTTTTTAATCAGGCTGCATTCATTTACCCCTATCTCTTATTTTTTATAGAGAATAAAAAAGAGGAAGCTTTGCAGTTTATACAACAAAAAAAATTAGACATTGTCAATAATCATTTACATGCGTATATGGCATCAAACCTTGCTTTAAATAATAAGCAGGTTGAACTTTCTAAATCAATTATTCAAAACAGAAATAAATCGGAAGAATACCTTAAAATCAGTGTATGGGATTTTCAATTGGGTTATGCTAAATTATACCATTTAGAATATCAAGAAGCCAAAACTCATTTTGAAATGTACACTCAAAATTTTAAGGGCAAATTTTACATTAAAGATGCATATCAAAAAATAAGTTGGATCAATTATCTTCAAGGAAACTTGAAAGCTGCAGAAGATGCCCGAAAGCAAATTCTTAAAAAAGGAGCAACTCAATCAGATGCCGATAAACAAGCATCAAAAGATGCCAAAAATAATTATTGGCCCAATTTACTTTTATTAAAAGCACGTTTATTGAATGATGGTGGATACCATATTGAATCATTCAAATTGTTAGCTGGGAAAACTGAAGACGATTTTGATAAAATAGAAGATAAACTGGAATTCGCTTATCGTAGTGCAAGAATTTATGATGATTTAGGGAGACAAGATGATGCAATTCGGAACTATTTAATAGCCATTAAAATTGGCATAAATAGAAAAGAGTATTTTGCTGCTAGAGCTGCTTTACAGATTGCCCAGATCTATGAGCAAAGAGGTCAAACAAAACTGGCAATTGTGTATTACCAAAAATGCCTTGATATGGAAGATCATGAATACAAAGACTCCTTAGACCAAAAGGCAAAATCTGGAATATTAAGGTGCACTGGTGAATAAGCAAAAGAATTAGAAAAAAGTCTGCTAATCATTTAAACAAGCTTTACTAACTTGCTTACAATAATTGAACATTGGTTTACTATAAAAGATTTTAAAAAGTGCTTCGAAAACTAATCATTCAGAACTACGCAATTATTAACGAGATCAATATTGATTTTTCGGGTAAGCTCAATATTATTACTGGCGAAACAGGGGCTGGAAAAAGCATATTAATGGGTGCTTTGAGTTTGATTCTGGGGGAACGTGCAGATAGCACTGTATTGGTAAATAATCAGCAAAAATGTTTCATTGAAGGCTATTTTAGCAACGACAATAAAGCAGCAGTACTGGCTTTTTTAAAAGAACATGATATAGATATAGAAGAAGAATTAATTCTAAGAAGAGAAATAGGTGTTAATGGTAAATCAAGGGCGTTTATTAATGATAGTCCTGCCTCATTGATTCAATTAAAACAGTTAGCAGGCATGCTTGTTGATTTACATCAGCAATTTGATACACTTGAACTAGGCGATAGTGATTTTCAGAGACAGGTAATTGATGCATTGGCTGGCAATATAGAGTCAGTTCAATCTTTTAGAATTAATTATTTAAAATGGCAGGGAATTAATAAAGAACTAACCAATGTAAAGGCACAAAAAGCCAGTTTTATCAAAGAAGCCGATTATCATCAATTTTTATTCGGCGAAATAGATGAATTAAATCTAAGTGAAAATGAATTGGAAGTACTTGAGGAAGAATTAAAAATGTTGAACAATACAGAGAATATTAAAGCTGGTCTAGAAAAAATAAATGCTGCTTTAAATAATGCAGATCAACCAATAGTTGTTCAGTTGAAACAATTACTTCAACAATTGGTTACTTTTCAGGCATTTCATCAATCTATCCCAGAATTATGCAACAGATTAAAAGCAGCTCATGTAGAATTACAAGACATTGCTGATGAACTAGAACATATTAATGGCAACATTCAATTTGATGCAAAAAGAATTGAATGGATTAATCAAAGACTGAATGATGGTTTTAAATTACTAAAAAAACATGGCGTAAAAACAACAATAGAATTAATTGCTATTAAAAATGAATTAGCGACTAAATTAGAGCAGGTGCTTCATCTGGATGATTTGATTATCAGTTTAGAAAAAGAAGCAAGTGAAATGTTGTTAATTGCAGAAACTCAAGCAAAAAAAATTAGCATCGCAAGGAATAAAACCATTCCAGATTTCGAGAAAAAAGTAAACAGCTTATTGAAACAGGTAGGAATGCCAAATGCTAAAATTCAAGTAAAATTAGCAAGCACCAATTTGCATGAATTTGGATTAGAAAACGTAGAACTATTATTCGACGCGAATAACACCAATAAATTCGAGTCAATAAAAAAAGTGGCCAGTGGAGGAGAATTGAGTCGTTTAATGCTATGCATAAAATCACTGGTTGCAGAATACATTAATCTTCCAACATTAATATTTGATGAAATTGATACTGGCATATCTGGGGAAGCAGCAAAACAAGTAGGTCAAATCATGCAAAAAATGGCCAACAATCGCCAGATCATTTGTATTACTCATCAGCCCCAAATAGCAGGGAAAGCAGATGCTCACTTTTATGTATATAAAGAATTTAAAAAAGAGCAAATGCAAACTACGATTAGATTATTACAAGAAGATGAACGTATAGATGCCATTGCCAAAATGCTCAGTGGAGAAAAACCAACAGCCGCTGCTATAGAAAATGCACGGGAAATGATCAGGTAGAAAATCCGATTATCAGAGGTGAATTCGTATATTCGAATCTTGATGGTACTTAAAATAATCACGAAAAAAAACACATTATATGGCATACAATTTATTAAAAGGAAAGAGAGGAATAATTACAGGCGCATTGGATGAAAACTCAATTGCATGGAAAGTGGCCCAGAAAGCACATGAAGAGGGCGCTACATTTGTATTAACCAACGCACCCATTGCAATGAGAATGGGTGAAATTAATAAACTGGCAGAAGAGACTGGTTCTAAAATTATACCAGCCGATGCTACGAATGTTGATGAACTATCCAATTTATTTACTCAATCGCAGGAAATATTAGGCGGCAAATTAGATTTTGTTTTGCACTCAATTGGTATGAGTGTAAACATTCGTAAAAAGATTCCGTATACCGAATCTAACTATGATTATTTTATGAAAGGAATTGATGTGTCTGCCATGTCATTTCATAAAATGTTAGCAGTTGCTAAAAAATTAGATGCTATCAACGAATGGGGAAGTGTGGTTGCTTTAACTTATATGGCTGCACAAAGAACATTTCCTTTCTATACAGATATGGCCGACATCAAAGCAATGTTAGAATCAATCGCAAGAAGTTTTGGATATCATTATGGATTAGAAAAGAAAGTAAGGATAAATACTGTTTCACAATCGCCAACTAAAACCACCGCAGGTACTGGTATCAAAGGGTTTGGTGATTTTTATGATTTCGCAAATGCTGTTGCTCCATTAGGTAATGCTACTGCAGAAGACTGCGCTAATTATTGCATTACTCTATTCTCCGATTTAACCAGAATGGTTACTATGCAGAATTTATTTCATGACGGCGGCTATTCTACGACTGGTGTAAGCAATGAAGTAATGGAAAAATTAGGAATTGCTAATCAATAGCATTAAAAAAAGAAACAATGAATTTAAATGAACTCTTAGGCTATTTTGGCGCTTTCTTAAGTGCTATAACTTTTATTCCACAAGTATGGCAGGCATGGAAAACAAAGAGTGTAGGTGATCTTAGTATCTGGATGATACTCATTGTTATTTCCAGTACGATTGTTTGGTTGATCTATGCATTCAATGTAAATAGCGGGCCTGTGATTGCGGCAAATACAATTGTATTATTATTGGCTTTGATTTTGTTTTATTTCAAACTTAGTTTTAAGCCCAACAAATAGAATATTAATGAAAATAAAAATGGCTAGCTGGAAATACAGTTAGCCATTTTTATTTTGCTTATCCCGAATAAATTTTAATCGATCAATTAATATTCATCTTCATTGAACATGAAGTCTTCCTGACTTGGATAGTCTGGCCAGATGTCTTCGATACTTTCATAGACCTCTCCTTCATCGTCTAACTCTTGTAAGTTTTCTACAACTTCCAAAGGAGCTCCACTTCTGATGGAATAATCGATTAACTCATCCTTGGTAGCAGGCCAAGGGGCTTCTTCTAAGTAACTTGCTAATTCTAAAGTCCAAAACATAGTTTCCGATTATTTTTGCAAAAGTAACCGTATAAATGATATGACCAAATTGGAGTTTATCACCTTCTGTAAAGAAATGTTTAAAAATTACTGAATTAGCACCATGGTTTTGTAGGTTTGTGGGTATAATCTTAGCAAATAAATGCTCAAAGCAGAAAAAATAACACGCAAATTCGGCGATTTAGCCGTTTTGAAAGGAGTTGATTTGACCGTAAAGACAGGTGAAATGGTCAGTATTGTAGGCTCTTCAGGCGCTGGCAAAAGCACTTTATTGCATATTTTAGGTAGTCTGGACAAACCCGATTCCGGGACAATTGAACTAGACAACCAATCCATTCTGTCTTTATCCGCTAAAAAATTGGCCGCATTTAGAAATAAAAATATTGGCTTCATCTTTCAATTTCATCATTTATTGCCGGAATTTGATGCACTGGAGAATGTTTCCATCCCAGGATGGATTGCAGGTAACCAAAAAACAATGGTGAAAGAAAGGGCCATTCAATTACTGACCAGCCTTGGATTAAAAGACAGAATCTATCATAAACCTCAACAAATGTCGGGGGGAGAGCAACAACGCGTTGCTGTTGCCAGAGCATTGATCAATCAGCCTAAAATTGTATTTGCAGATGAACCTACTGGCAATTTAGATAGTAAAAATGCCCGTGAATTGCATCAGGTATTTGTTGAGCTGAATCAACAAACGGGTACATCATTTCTAATTGTAACACATAATTTAGAGTTAGCTGCTTTAAGTGGCAGAACCTTGCATATGAAGGACGGCTTAATGGTACCCGAATAGCCAGATGGCTTTACACACGTGGTTTCCAAGGAATTTCGGGAATCGATAATTGATGACTAAAATATCGAGACAATACAAACAAATAATCACTCAATCGGTTAAGGTATTTTATCACCAAAGGTTCTACAAATAGATCCTGCTCTTGCATATTCACGCAACAGCGCTCAGCCCTTCTGCATACACAACGTGCTATATGTGTTTGAGAAACCGCCAGATGTCCTCCGGGTAAAACAAAAAATTTCATAGGAGCTAAAACATCATTCATATGATCGATTTCTCTTTCCAATAAATTGATGTCCGTTTCTTTTAAATCCGGAATCTTCATTAATGGCTCTTTGTCTGGGTCACAAGCCAAAGAAGATCCAACAGTAAATAAACGATCTTGAATTTCTTTTAGAATCAATTTAGAATGACCTTCTGTAGCATAATCACCAATAACCCCTATCCAGGAATTCAATTCATCTACTGTGCCGTAGGTATCAATACGAATATGACTCTTAGGTACTTTGGTTCCTCCAATCAATGAAGTTTTGCCTAAATCTCCAGTTTTGGTATATATTTTTAACGACATCTAGATGCTTTATTGAGAATACAAATCTAAAATAGATTTGTTCAATACAACACTAAACTGTGTGAATATATTGTTCCTTTGTTTTATCCGATTCGATGAGTCCATCACGCAAACGAACTATACGATGTGCATAAGAAGCAATATCTTCTTCGTGGGTTACCAGAATCACTGTATTTCCTGCTTCTTGAATTTTACCGAAGATCTGCATTACTTCAACAGATGTTTTTGAATCTAGGTTTCCGGTTGGTTCATCTGCCAATAATATAGAAGGATTATTCACTAATGCACGAGCAATGGCCACCCTTTGGATTTGCCCACCACTCAATTCATTTGATTTATGATGGCTACGTTCTGCTAATCCAACTTTTTTGAGGGCCTCCATCGACCTTTCAATTCTTTCCTTTTTTGATACCCCTGCATAAATTAATGGCAAAGCCACATTCTCAGCTGCTGATAGTCTGGGCAATAAGTTAAACTGCTGAAATACGAATCCAATTTCTGTATTCCTTACTTCTGCTAGATCATCATCAGGCATTTTACTTACATCTTTACCATTCAATATATACTTACCTCCTGTTGGTGAATCAAGACATCCTAAAATATTCATTAGTGTACTCTTACCACTTCCTGAAGGTCCCATTAAAGCAACGTATTCATTCCTGAAAATATCCAATGAAATGCCCTTTAATACAGGGATTGCTTGTGATCCCATATAATAATTCTTCTCAATCGCTTCTAAATGAATTACTGACTCAATCAATCCCATACTTTGTAGTTTTATTTTTTGATCACTGTTGGTACTTTAAAAAAAGTTTCATCTTTAATGGGTGAATTACTCAATGCATCCATTCTACTTACCGATCCTGCAATCTCATCTGTTCTCCATACATTTTGAGTATCGCTCATAAATAACAGAGGTTCCACACCATCGGTATTGAGTTCCTGTAATTTTTCGATAAAGCCCACCATTCGCTCCACATCATTTCTGATATTTTCTTTTCTATCTTGGTCAAATTCCAAACGGGCAAGATGGGCCAGATGATCGATTAATTTGGGTGTAATCTCCATATTGAACAAATTTAACTCAAAGCAAATCACCTTGGTTACCTAAATTTTAAAAGGTAATTATTCAAAAGCAGCGGTTATTTAGTCATTTGTACAATAAAAATGACCGAAAAATGGTTGCTTTAATAGAATATACGCCGCTGTATTAACTGATTGTTAAAGAACAGTGAAAAAATGGAATTTGAATTCAACAAAAAACAATTTTCATTGTTTTATTCTTTAAAGGATAATTACCCCATAATCAATAGGCCTAAGGATTATAGATAGGATGAACTAAGTAGAAGCTGATTTTCACTTACAGATATTAACAGTATGTGAGAATCATGTAACAAAGGAAATTCATTTTTTATCATAAATTGTAAATACAAAATCCCCCGATTATGTTAGTTTACGCTGTTTTGGCTGTTTACCTGGTCTGCTTATACCTTGCTTATAGAGGTGCAGCAGTCTCAGAAGAATAAGCCTTATCCCCCAAACCTTCATTAATATCAAACTTTTCATAGTAAAAGTTTGATATTTTTTTATCCGATTATCCTATCTTCGAACAAAATAGTTGCATAACTAACTATTTCTACAAATAAACAGAATCAAATGAAACGTTCTATCAAAAAAGTAGCAGTATTAGGAAGTGGTGTTATGGGTTCAAGAATTGCCTGCCATTTTGCAGGAATTGGATTGCCTGTATTATTGTTGGACATGGTTCCAACTGCTGCAACCGAAAGTAAAAAACCGGCTGAAAGAAATAAGTTGGTTAACGATGCTTTGCAAGCTGCTATTAAAAGCAACCCCTCACCTGTTTATACAAAATCAGTAATCAACCATATTAAAACCGGCAACTTCGATGATAATATGAAGGAGATTGCCAGCTGCGATTGGATCATTGAAGTGGTTGTTGAAAGATTGGATATCAAAAAAATAATTTACGATAAGGTTGAGCAATTTAGAACTCCAGGAACTTTAGTTACTTCTAATACTTCAGGAATTCCTATTCACTTAATGGCTGAAGGAAGATCGACTGATTTTAAACAACATTTTTGTGGAACCCATTTTTTTAATCCTCCAAGGTATTTGCGCTTATTAGAAATTATTCCAACTCCGGATACTGATCAGGAAGTAGTTGATTTCTTGATGCATTATGGAGATTTACATTTAGGTAAAACAACCGTTCTGTGCAAAGACACTCCTGCATTTATAGCCAATAGAATTGGGGTATATAGCATCATGAGTATTTTTCACATCATGGATCAGCAAAAATTATCTATTGATGAAATTGATACATTAACTGGACCAATCATTGGTAGACCAAAGTCTGCTACTTTTAGAACAGCCGATGTTGTTGGTATTGATACTTTGGTTAAAGTTGCTAAAGGGGTTGCAGATAATTGCCCGAACGATGAAGCCAAATCAATATTCACTATACCTGAATGGTTAGAAAAGCTTATAGCTAATAATTGGTTGGGAGATAAAACAGGCCAAGGATTTTTTAAGAAAACCAAATCAGCCGCAGGCAAAGAAATACTTACTTTGAATTTAAGTACCATGGAATATGGTGCGAGGATCAAACCAAAATTTGCTAGTATAGAAGCTGCCAAACCGATAGAAGATCTGCATCAAAGAATTAAATTATTGAGTGCAGCAAATGATAAAGCCGGGGATTTCTATAGAGCATTCCATTTCTCTTTGTTCTCTTATATCTCTTTTAGAATTCCAGAAATTAGTGATGAAATATACCGCTTAGACGATGCAATGATGGCTGGTTTTGGCTGGGAAATTGGCGCATTTGAAAGTTGGGATACTGTAGGATTAGTTAAAACAGCTCAAGCCATGAAAGCAGCTGGTGTTGCCGTTGCTCCATGGATTGAAGAAATGATCGCGGCAGGATTTACCAGTTTCTATAAAGTAGAAAATGGCAAAAGAATGTATTATGATCTTCGTTCCAAAAATTATACAATTATTCCTGGTGGCGAATCTTTCCTGGTGTTAAAAAATCATTCCGATAAAACCATCTGGAAAAACAGTGCATGCAAAATGTATGATATTGGTGATGGTGTTGCTGGATTTGAATGGAGCACCAAAATGAATAGTATTGGTGGTGAAGTTTTAGAAGGATTGAATAAAGCCATTACACTTGCTGAAAAAGATTACAAAGGATTAGTAATTGCGAATGAAGGAGCCAATTTTAGTGCAGGAGCCAATGTAGGAATGATTTTCATGCTAGCGATAGAGCAGGAATACGATGAACTGGATATGGCCATCCGTATGTTTCAAAATAGCATGATGCGTTTGAGGTATTCTTCTATTCCAGTTGTTACAGCTCCACATGGTTTAACATTGGGTGGTGGTTGTGAAATGAATATGCATGCAGATAAAGTTTGTGCTGCAGCAGAGACATATATTGGATTGGTAGAATTGGGTGTTGGTTTGATTCCTGGTGGTGGCGGTACAAAAGAATTCGCATTACGTGCTTCAGATGAATTACATGAGGACGAACCAGAAACCAATACTTTGAAGAAGCGTTTCTTTTCTATAGCAACAGCTAAAGTGGCCACTTCTGCACAAGAAGCATTTGAAATGGGTGTATTTAGACAAGGCACTGATGAAATAATAATGAATCAGGGAAGAAGAATTGCCGAAGCAAAAAAGTCGGTTTTGGAATTATATGAGCAGGGCTATAATACTCCAACCCCAAGAACAGATATTAAGGTACTAGGAAGATCGGGATTGGGAGCTATGCTTGCTGGTATTAACGGAATGTGGCGTGGTGGGTATGCCACGGATCATGATGCTTTAATTGCCCGCAAATTGGCATTTGTTTTATGCGGTGGAGATTTGAGTGAGCAAACCCAAGTAAGCGAACAATATTTGCTCGATTTAGAAAGAGAAGCATTCCTTAGCTTATGTGGAGAAAAGAAAACGCTAGAAAGAATTCAAAGTGTATTAAAAACTGGAAGACCAATTAGAAATTAACGAATACTATAAACAATCCAGTTTTCTGTTTCGAAGACCCTGATTGGTTTGAGTCCAATTCTTTCTTTCATTTCAAGGATATTATACGCATTCAGCACCGTAGTGTTATGTAGGCGATTGTTTCTCTTTGCAATACACATATAGGAAGCAACTAGCGCAGGGTTTTCGATTACCGTCACAAAACTTTTTTGCAATGGCAATATTAATCCTTCCAATGATGGTAAATGTGCCATAATACCATATGCCGCCGCATCATCAATCAATAATGGGGTTTCAGGAGTAGCTATGGAAGCAACATATTCCGCCATTTGTTGTAACTCAGTATCTTTTTTTGGTCCGAACCATTTTTGATCGGAATTGAACATCATATACAAATCATGTTCTTCATAATCATTGCTTTCAGCAAAATAATAAACACCTCCGATAATACTTAAACAGCTAGCTCCAACAATCAAGCCTGTAGTAATTTTTTTTCCATATTTATTATACCCAAAAAACAACAAACCTGCAATTCCGATAATCTGCATTACCATATAATACTCAGTAGTGAAATAATACTTGGCATTAATTAAGATGATCGAAAAAAAGAATATGGGTACCAATAAAGTAAAGAGTTCGTATAATTTACCTTTGAATAATACCAATGAAAGTATAAAGGTTGGCGCTAATACTATTGTAAATACCTGAAAAATAAGCTGGGTTTGTTTGGCTACATTTTTCCCTTTGGTTAATTCCAAAATGGTATTTAAAGGAGCTGTACCGGTAACACGCCAGTTTGCATATTGACTAGATAAAAAATAGGTTGCATTTCCTGCGTGGGCTTCATTCAATAACCTGAATAAATAGTATGCAGCCAAAGGAAGTAGAAATAAGATAAGGTATAATGATACGGTTCTATTGGCTAATTTTCTGCGCAATGACCGAATATTCAATGCCTGATAATATTGAAAAATGGGAGGTTCATCTTTGGACACTTTAATTCCATCTACAGATACCAAAGCAATAAACGGAAAGAAAGAGAGAATCATCCAAATAAAATTAATCTCTGTGAAAACCAATATCGTCAAGAAAATACTCGCCAGGGATAAATAATAGGTTGTTTGTGTTCGATAATAGAGAAATAAACTTCTGAAAAGCATGTACAAAAACAACATAATGGCTGCAATATTTCTACCACTAATTGCAGCATAAACAAACTGAGGATGCAAAACAAATAATAAAATGATCGATATCAATACAGGCTTGAAAGCGAGCTTCGATTCACTGATATCAAAAACAACAAAATAAAATAGAATAGCTACAAAAATGATAGAAGCAGCAATGGGTGCAAATACATATCCAAATGGTGATAGGATAATGGAAGCTATAAAAACAGATGATGGAAAAGTAGTACCAATGGTTAAGAGCGTGTTCTCTTTAAATTCAAAAAGAATTTTAAGTTTCTCAGAATAAAAAAGGCTTTCGGTATGTTCAAATCCGTTTCTATGTAAAATCCAAGATAGAATTACATAATAAAACACCAACAGCAGTGTCAATAATTGTATTCTATTACCTTCCTTTATCATTATGCTCCATTTGCGTTTACAGCAGACGCAGCTGCCGCTGAATGAGACATTTTAGTTAATCCATGATTTGTTTTCTCCCAGTAAAAAGGATTGTATACCAGTTGCCATAAGCCTTTATAAGCTGAGATCGAATGCATTAACCAATACAATGGATTGAATAATGCAAATAATATTAATTCGTAATACCTGCGCTTGAACACAGCCAACATATTTACGTAAATCATTAATGTATTACCTGCCACGAAATTAAAAATGGAAATATATAAAACCCAATCCGGAAACAACACCCTCGCCACTTTTAAATCGAAGATCAAATAGATGATAAAAAAACTCAACAAGATTGGATATATTAAAAAAGTAATCGGTGTAAGTCCTACGAAGAAGTTAAATCCAAAAAAACCTCTCCATCCAATCTTTTGGACCAGCCTTGCTGGATTTCGCATATGCACTAATGTGGTTTGCATATACCCTTTGATCCAACGAGAACGTTGACGTATCCAGTTAAATGGTTCATTATTCGCTTCCTCAAAAGTGGTACTATTTACAACACCTACTTTGTATCTTTTTTCGAATACCCGTACACCCAAATCGGCATCTTCTGTTACATTAAAAGGATCCCATCCACCCAATTCCAATAACTTATCTAATTTAAAATGATTGGAAGTTCCTCCTAAAGGAATAGGTACATCCAATGATTGTAAACCAGGTAACATATAATCGAACCAATAAGAATATTCCAATGTAAACATGCGTGTTAGCAAGTTCTCGTTCTTATTGAAATAATTTAGTGCCCCTTGTAAAACAATATAATCTTTGGGTAATTTTCTAAACAAACAAACTACTTTTTTCAACTGATCAGAATCTGGAACATCTTCTGCATCATAAATAGTGAGGTACTTTCCTTTACAAAAAAACAAACCGTAGTTACATGCTTTGGGTTTGGTTTTAGGAAGGTGATAAGGAACAACAATTGTTTCGAAGTTGGCAGGAAAATCGAGGTTTCTTACGGCATTCAAGGTTTTATCGTCGTCTTCTTCAATCAATAATTTTACGTCGAGTTTACCTCTCGGATAATCCAAACTTCTAAGGTTCCAGATTAATTTACGAATTAATTTATCTTCTTTATAAACGGGCAATAAAATAGTGTAAACAGGTAAAGTTGAATTTTCTACAGCCCTAACTTCATCTTTGGTTACCGCCTGATGTAATTCATACCTAGATCCCTTTAATGCTATGTATAATTTAAATACAATGGCAAACAAAAAGAAACAACTAAAAAATAAATTGAAGAAAATAAATGCATTTACAAAATAGAGTGTAAGAAAAAGAAAAAACACTCCAATAAAACCAAAAATGAAAATCAACTGAGCATCAGTAAAAGTGATGATCCCAGAGCTCATAGGATCCTTGCGCATCAAGCTAAAAACGGCCTCTTTCACATAATACTCCCCACGAAGCTTATTGATCATCCAGGTAATATCTAAATCAGAAGCGGCAACTAAGCTTACTTTTTTGTCGAATTTAATCTCCAAAAAACCCAATAATTTTTCATCCAAAGGATCTGCCGCAGCAACTATTAATACCCCTTTGTTATCTTCCTTTAATGGCAGGTATAGAAAAGAATTGAGGTGTAATAAATCACATTGAGAAACAAATACTTCATCAATTTCTTGATTTCTAACATCAATTAAAGGAAAGCCCGCTCTTTCTAAAAAAGCTACATATTCTTTTCGGGTAAGGAACCCAAAATTCAATGCTGTCTTTATATTAATGTACTCAAACTCAGCCGCGATCTCTTCAATCTGCTCCAGTTTACCCGTTGTGAATAAACCCACATTAATCATATTATTCAAAGCACAGACAGGCATATTCCTAGGGTAATTTAGCGCCGATTAAAAGTTTTCCTGAGACTTCTTCACTCGTTTTCTCACGAAAACAAATGCACCAATCACCAACAATAATGCAGCAATTAAAATGAAGTATCGGTAATTATTCCAGAAAATAGCCAGATAGTTTTTATCTCCTCTATACGTTACTACCCCAGAATTTTCTGGAACTTTAAAGAAGAAATTACTTCTTCCTTTACTGCTAGCAAAACACACATTACTTTCAATAGCTGAATACTGAGACCCAAAGCTTTTAATCACCCCTTCAAATGCATCACTCACAACGGTATCCTGCAATGAAGTAATCATCATGATAGTTGAAGCCTGGTACCTGAATATTTGAGCAATACCACTATTCGAAAAATCATTAATGGAGAAAGTAGTTTGCCCGCTCATGTTTTTGTACAACTGAAAATCTCTGTTAAACTGAACTGGCATATCGCTCGTAAAGTTTTTAACGAACGGATCATTTCGATGCACTAATAAAATGGCATTATAATCTTTCAAATCAGCCACCGTAGCTTTTTCGGTAGTGATCATTTCAGGAATATTCAAGTGATTTGCTTGAACCGTTGTAGTATTTAATTGGTAAATTAATTCTCCCATGGAAGATGCCAAATGTGGCATGATTGATGGAGAAACAATAAACTTCAATTGTTTTTTTCTGAACTCACCCGGATAATTGAAGAAATTATAAAACTCGTTTTGCTTTTCGCCGGAGAAAACTAAATTAGATGTTTTGGTATCTATAAAAGCATAGAAGTTAGAGAACCCCGATTTACAAATACTTCCCTGAGGGTGGAATCTGAATTCTACTACCAAGGAATTGTTCTTGGTCAATAAATATGGCTTTAACTCCACATCTCCCACAAAACTGGTCTTGTCATGCAAATCGGAACTAAATACTAAGTTGTCATTCAAATATACATTCACATAACCCCTGTCTTCTTCTTTCAATAAGGTAAGCATGGCTTCCAAATGAAAAGTCAGTTTCTTTGGTATTGCATTATAATCGGCTAGTGAAAAAGAGTAATTTGTTTTTAATGCTCCAACCCCTTCCATTAATTTAGGCGTACCACCCAAATCTTCTAAAGAGAATACTACTGGCAAAGGATTAGCCAAGAAATAATTGGGTGGCCCATTTTCAATGACCATTCTATAAGAGAAGCTGGCGTTTAATATTTTGTAATTGGTCAAGGTATTAATGGCTTTCTTATAACCCTCTGCATCTTTACCTGTAATTACCATTACATAACGATTGTCGCCCCAAGGTTGAACATTATAAATACATCCCTGTCCAGGTTTTAAATCTGGAAGAAATGGTTTAAGATAAGTTGGAAGCTTGCTATATACACCTGTAACAATGGTATTGCTCATTGTATCAGCTTCAGAATAGTTGACTGTATACAATTCCTTCAATACTTCTTTCTGCTTTAATAAAGCAAATAATACCCCACCACCTACTAAATCATCTAAATCACTATTTACTGGAGTAGCTATTCTATCATAGAGTAAAATGGTTTCTTTCAAACTTTGGAAATAGGTAATTTTTTCCTGCTTTTTAACTTCTAAATAAGTAGAATTTCTAACCGTCATCCAAACCGCGGGGTTATCTACGTCTTTACAATATTCATCTGTCATACACATTCTGGCATCCACACGCAACTTGATGAATCTGCCATCTGGTTGCATGAATCTTTTGTTTAGATCGATGGTAATCGTCATGATCGAATCAATTCCATTGGAAGTGATTCTGGAAGTATAGACTGGTTCATCTCTCAATGAAACTGTAACAGCAGAAAGGTCTTTATTCAATACTTGAGAAGGTTTTACCTTCAATACCAAGCGCATATTATTTACATCATCTTTGGGATTCAATTTGAGGAAAAAGTTCAATGCACCTGCAATACCACGGATTGACTCGTTGCGATATCCCATGTCTTCCATTGTTCGGATCTCCCCTTCAATACTTTGAACGGCCTGCCCGAATATACCCGACAAGATGAGGGTAAATACAACTAATAGCGATAATCTAGATTTCATAAGGTAGTATTTAGAACTAAGCGAGTTTGAATTTCAATTTAAAATAATTCCCAACGGTCGAATCACTCTCATACGTTAAAACCCCTCCCATATCAACCGTAAGCTTTTGTGCAACAGAAAAGCCCATACCC
The DNA here is from genome assembly GCA_943372285.1 of Sphingobacterium thalpophilum. Lineage (GTDB taxonomy): Bacteria > Bacteroidota > Bacteroidia > Chitinophagales > Chitinophagaceae > Sediminibacterium. The sequence continues at coordinate 131,844 of CALRYA010000006.1, forward strand.
GATTGGGTAACGGCAAACTCGGATTGATTGGGCGAATTCAACCTGTTAAAGTAATCATCCAATCTCTCTTTTCCGATAGGTGTTCCTTTATTGATTATTTCAATAATACACATCCCTTCATAGTCTGCAGCGTGAATACTCAACACGGATCCTTTCTGTATAAACCTTATAACGTTAGAAAGTAGCTTAAATAATATGTGACGGAGAAATATTTTATCCAGATTAACAATAATTTCAGCTGGAGATAGGTGAACCTGAATGGTAACATGTTTGATACTTGCAGCATCTACCAAGGCAATTCCTGCTTTTTCTACCTCTGGAATGATATCAAACTGTTCATAACGGTATTCTATCTTACCCGTATCTGCTTCGGCAGATTCCGATAATTTTTGAGACAGGTAATGTAATTTTTCATTACCCATAGTGATATAACTCAGAATTTCCTTTTGATCCGTAGTAAGGTTACTCGATTTTCGATTAATCAAATCAATAGAAATCTGGTTGGAACCAATAAAATTCTTCAAATCATGAATCATGATATTGAGGGTATTCTGCCTATAATCACTCAATTCTTTCAATCTTCGGTTAGCTTCATCAATTAAATGATGCTGATCATTGATTTTTTCATTCTGTTCGAGCATTCTTCTGTTGGATTCCTCAATGATCAAGTTTTTCTCGGTTTCCCGCTTGATAATTTGATAACGGTTATAGGCAATTACACAAGAAAATGCAGAAACCAGGAAATACACCCCACCTCCATTGGTAATAAGTGAACTATATCCATCAGTCCGATTGTTCAAGGCATATAAAACAACAATAATGGTATAGGAAATAGCACAATGCATTTGGGCGTAGATTGGCCGCCAAAACACTGTAGTATTCAACAATAACATTAAAATGGTTGTTAAGAGAAAATAGGGCAATGCATTTGGAATAGGAACAACGCCACATATTAATGACATCATTATCACATTCGTGCCAATCACCAAATTAAGAATCAATTCGTATGACCAACGTTTTTGTGTACCCATTCTATTCACCAAATAGGTAATTACAAAAGCAATCACCCTCAACGCCATTAGAAATGTCCATTGATCATTCAGGAAAAGCAGATCCAACACTACAAAAAGGGGTAGGGAAAACATTAGTGACCAAACGGCAACGTTGGAATAATAAGCTCCCCGTTTATTCAATTCGGTAGTAAGCCTATCTCGGTCTATATTTACATAAGGAATCTTATGATAATCTATCATATATACAAATATGCATCAGGTAATTGATTATTCGATAAAATTAAATCAAGGGAAAATCGCAAAACGGCTTTTTTTCACCATGTTATTGACATTTGTGAGTTTCTTTTTACCAGTTTTTGCTTCTAGTAGAACAGATATAAATAAAATCAAGTCAGACTTGTCAAAAGGAGTAAATATTTCTTTTTTGGAGCAGTATTGGTTAGCCCCTGATTTGCAATTTCAAACAAGCTTAGCACCTAAGCTGGAAGAAATTGCAAAAGCTGGATTTAAAACAATCAGGCTTCCTGTAGCATTCGACCATTATATGCCAGATAATTATGCAGCATTGGATAATGGTTTGTTAAATAAGCTGCAAATGATCTATGCAAAATGCAATCAATTAAATATTAAACTGGTGATAGTTTACCATTATGGCAAACTAACCAACGAAAATATTTATTCAGAAAATGACCGCATCATTAGAATCTGGAAGCAAGTGATTAAATCGATGATCAATGATTCTCCGGACAATTTATTTTTTGAATTGTACAATGAACCTACTACAGATATGGACGTTTGGAAGTCTTCTGCAACTACATTAGTAAGGGAATTAAGAAAAGAAGATCCAAATCGAATATTTATTATTGGCGGTGCCAATTATAATGGAATTAGCGAATTGCTGCACATGGGAAAGCTAGATGTAGATGATGGGAAAATTCTCTACACTTTTCATTTTTATGAACCCTATATTTTTACACACCAGGGGGCAGACTGGACCCCAGAAAAAACCTTTATTACCGGTTTCCCTTACCCTTATAAAGCGAATAAAATGCCAAGACTTTATAATGCTCCTCCAGAGTCGCAGCTTTATAAAGACTATTTCCGTTACCCAAGAGAAGCTACTTACGAATACTTATACGAACGAATAAAAGCGATTAGCAAAGAAGCTGATAAGTTAAATTTACCGCTTATATGCACAGAAACGGGGGTAATCAAATTTGCTGACAATAAATCCAGATCTGCTTATCTTAGAGATATTACCAGCATTATGAAGGAGTTTAATATACCAATTATACTCTGGGATTACGATGACAAGTTTTCTGTCAAAAAGGGAAACAAAGTTATTAAATCGCTTCGTCCTTGGTTAAAGAATTAACAGTGTTGATTAAAATTTATTTATGGAAACAATTTTATCGATTGATGGAGTTAGCAAATCTTATAAGAACATCAAGGCGCTCAAAAATTTATCATTGACTATTCCAAAAGGCAGTGTGTTTGGAATTCTGGGGCCAAATGGCAGCGGGAAAACAACCATGATGAGTATCGTACTAGATATTCTTAAGGCAGATACCGGAACCTATAATTGGTTTGGTTTAGCCAATTCAAATAATGAGCGAAAAAGAATAGGATCACTTTTAGAAACACCTAATTTTTATCATTACTTATCTGCAGTAGATAATTTAAAAATCACACAGGCCATTAGCGGAAGAGGAACTGAAGCAGACATCGACGAAGTGTTGGAAATTGTAAAATTGACTGAAAGAAAAAAAAGTAAATTCAGTGCATATAGTTTGGGCATGAAACAGCGCCTAGCCATTGGGGCAGCGTTGATGGGAAACCCCGAAGTATTATTATTAGACGAGCCTACCAATGGATTGGATCCTGTAGGAATTATGGAAATCAGAGATCTTATTAAATCCCTAGCAAAAAAAGGTATAACCATTATCATCGCAAGCCATTTATTGGACGAAGTAGAAAAAATTTGTACGCATGTGGCTATTTTGAAAAGAGGAACTTTAATTACTTCAGGACCTGTAAATGAGGTATTGTCTAATGAAGATATTGTAGAAATTGCTGCAGCAAATATGGAACAATTAAAGATATGCATAGCAGACATGGGTGGTTTTACTTTGATTAAAGAAGAAGACGAACGCTTACAAATACATTACCCATTCGGCACAGCCAATATGGAAAAGATCAATGACCATTGCTTTAAAAATGGAATTACTTTACAATTATTGTTAAGTAAGAAAAAAAGTTTAGAATCTACATTCTTTGAACTCACTAACGACTAATATTTCTACTGATGAATAATTTAATAAAAATAGAGTGGCTTAAAATAAAAAAGTACCCGGCATTCTGGTGGATGCTTGTGATTGTAATGCTTACCTATCCAGGCATAAACAGTATGGTTTATTATGGTTACAAAGAAGTAATTCAAGGTAAGGACATGGTTAACCAAGTTGCTAAAATGGTTTTGGGAAACCCATTTGCATTTCCAGAAGCCTGGCATTCGGTAGCCTATTTATCTTCTTTCTTTGTATTGTTACCTTCGATTTTGGTAATAATGATTGTTACCAATGAATATAATTATAAAACACATCGTCAGAATATAATCGATGGTTGGAGCAGGACTGAATTCATCACCAGTAAATTAATTGACGTAACCATTATTTCGAGTATTGTAACATTGGTATATACAGTTGTTGCCTTCGGATTTGGAATTTATGCAGACAGTATTAGCTGGATCAGATGGGCAGAGCAACTGGAATATATTCCTTTGTTTTTCTTGCAAACATTTGCACAATTATCTATTGCGTTTTTATTGGGGTACCTGGTAAAAAAAGCGTTCATCGCCTTAGGTATTTTTCTTTTTTATTATCTCATTTTAGAAAATATAGCTGTTGGTCTTTTAAAATGGAAAAAGATTCCGATCGATCGTTTTTTACCTATACGGATGTCAAACAATTTAATTGTTAAACCTGCTTTGCAAAGAACTTTTGGTGCAGCTGCCAAAGCAGATTATGAACTGCAATTGAGTCTGGTTCCACAACAAGTTTTATTGACACTGGTCTTTACTTCAATTATTTGGTTTATTTGCTATAAAATTCACAAAAGAAGAGATATCGTTTAATTATTGATCTATCAGTGATTCGATGGCTGTTTCAATTGTTGGAAAGCTGAATTGATAACCCATAGCTTTTATTTTTTGGGCTGAAACTGTAGTGCTTTTTAATACTTCTATACTCATTTCTCCAAGTACTATTTTTAATAGAAATGCAGGCACATGAATTTTTAAGAAAAAAGACCCGGCCATTTTTTTTGCCAGTGTTAGAGTCAGCTTTTCATTGCTTACCGGGTTGGGGGCTACGGCATTAAATACCCCTTGCATACCTTGATTTTCGATTGCAAAAATGTATTGATTACATAAGTCATCTACATGAATCCAACTGATCATTTGTTGTCCATTGCTTAAAATGGTCGCTGTTTTAAATAACAATGGTTTTTTAAATTCAGCCAATGCACCACCTTCATTACTTAAAACTATTCCAGTTCTTAATATGACCAATCGTTTATCCAATTGGGCTATTGGGGATATTGCATCTTCCCATAGTTGACAAGTTTCTCCTAAAAAATCTTTGTATGAAGCAGCCGTTTCTGTAAAAGGGGAATTAGCTTGATTGGCTTTATCGGGCCCATACCATCCTATTGCAGATGCACTAATCACAGCAGAAATATTATTCGGAACTTCCTTTAAAGCAGCAACAATTAATTCACAGCTTTGTGTTCTACTCAGTAAAATTTCTTTTTTCCTTTGTTCCGTCCATCGCTTATCTGCAACACCTGCACCAGCAAGATGTACAATAAAATCAGCTGAACTAATTGCTAAGGGATCAATATAATTCTTGGCAAGATCCCAATTGAAAAAGGCCAATTTACCTATGGCTGACTGTTCTTGAATTGAGTCTGTTTTTTGCTTAGCTCTTGAGAGAATATTTACATTATAACCCTTTAATAATAATAATTGGGTAAGTCTTTTTCCTACTGTTCCTGTTCCGCCTGTTATTAATACCGTTGGCATGTTTTTTATTTATTCCAACAAGTTAGTTCATAAAAAGTTGAATAAAAAAACCTTCCCTGAAATCCGGGAAGGTTACAACTTAAATCACGATTAATACACATCTATAGAGACTGGGTTAGTCTGGTTTTTTACCATCTAAAAAAGTATTGATGGTAGAAATTTGCGTTTGATTATTTTCATCTTTACCCACCGTATACTTACTGTAGAAATTTTCAACAGAAGTAAGTGTGTTACCGAATAATTCCATGTTTCTTCTGATATAAGCAGGCACAGCATCAAACTCGCCACTTGTATCCGTTGAATTATTCATATTGAAAGATAAATTTCTTAATTTTTGAATTCTTTCAGCAGCCCTTCTTTTTTGCTCCTCAACATCATCCATAAATCCATCGTCGGTATAACTGGATGGTTCAGGAACTACTGGTGCTTTTTGCATCATCTCATCAGACTTTTCAACCAATTGCATTTCGAATATATTCTCCTCTGCTACTGCTTCTATTGCTGCAGGTTCAACTGTTGGTGTTAAGTCTACAATAGGACTTGAAGGCTGGGCTGGTGCAATAACAGTTACCGCAACTGGTTCTACATTGGTTTGATCTGCATAAATATTAGCAGGTTTACTCATCAGACCAGTTGGAACTGCCAATGCAGGTTGATCATTTATTTGAAAATTCAAATGCGCTTCAACAATATCTTCTACAATTTGGTGATCAATTTTTTCTATTGCAACAGCAACTGGTTGATCTATAAGAGCAGGCTCTATAACTGGTGATGAAATTTCAGCATTTAACTCAAATTGTAAAACCAAAGATTCTCTTTCTTCAATTTGATGATTGATGATTTCTTCCATTGATGCAACTTCCATCATAGGTTCCTGCATTGTTGGAGTTAACTCATCCATAGGATCAAACACATGAACAATTGGCTGAGCAGGTGTGATCGGCTCTGAAATAGTTTGAACTGGAGCAGCAGCCGGAGTAGCCACAACGGCAACAGGAGCAGGCTTTTGCTCGATTACATTCATATCCAAAGTAACTACCTCTTTTTCAGGTTTCACCTCGGGAGTTTTGATTGCCTGTGGTTTAGCAAAAGGATCTTTATGTTCAAATCCGGTAGCAATCAATGTAATGCCAATTTTTTTATCCAATGTCGGATCGTAACCCATACCCACAATAACATCAGTATCTTCACCCGCTTGCATACGCAAGTGGTTGTTGATAATCTCCAATTCATCCATGGTACATTCATGATCTCCTTCTGCACTATTGATATTAATCAATATCCATTTTGCACCTTTAATATCACTATCATTTAACAAAGGAGAATTCAATGCTTCTTCTATTGCCATTTGTGCCCTATTCTCTCCTTCAACTTCTGCTTTTCCCAAAATGGCAACTCCACCATTTTTCATTACGGTACAAACATCAGCAAAGTCTACAATAATATGTCCGCGACTATTAATTACATCGGTAATACATTTTGCAGCAGTTGCTAATACATTATCTGCTTTTGAAAATGCTTCTTTCATTTTCAAATTTCCATACTGCATGCGCAATTTATCATTACTGATAACCAACAATGTATCTACATATGGCTTTAATGCAGCAATTCCTTCTTCTGCTTGTTTCAATCTACGTGGTCCTTCAAATCCAAAAGGGGTAGTTACGATCCCCACTGTTAAAATTCCCAAATCTTTACAGATCTGAGCAATAATAGGTGCTCCACCTGTTCCTGTTCCCCCTCCCATTCCAACAGTTATAAAAGCCATCTTGGTATTTACTTCCAAGATCCTTTTAATTTCTTCTAAAGATTCTTCTGTAGCTTTCTTGCCTACTTCAGGATTTGCACCTGCACCTAGGCCCTGCGTAAGATGTGGTCCTAATTGAATTTTATTGGGAATGTTGCTTTGTTCTATCGCTTTTGCGTCGGTATTGCAGATAATAAAATCAACGCCTTCTATATCTTGGGCAAACATAAAGTTTACCGCATTGCTTCCACCACCTCCAACACCCAATACCTTGATAATGGATGATTTTTGCTTGGGAAGATCGAAATGAATCATAGAGTAGTTTTAGGGTTAGTATATTAGAAACGGAACAACACTACTATTTATTTTATCAACGAATTACTTGGTCTTCTTCTTCTTTAAATAAATCAATCAAATTGTTTTTAAATTTATCCCAGAAACGTTCTTTTCTAACCGTTACATCTACAGTTGTAACAGGTGCAATTTCTTCTTTCACCAATTCAGCTGTTTTTGTTAAACCTGCTGGTACAGCTACTTTTACAAATTTTTCTGTAAACTCTTTGTATTTATGATCGTAGTCGTTGTATCCTTTTAAGATTAAACCAATACAAGTAGCATACATTGGTTTTTTCAGTTCATCAATATGATTAGCAGCAAGGTGTTCATTCGGTAAGCCAATTCTTGCATTCAATCCAGTTGTATATTCAGTTAACTGAATTAAATGTTTTAATTGTGAACCTCCGCCGGTTAATATAATTCCACCATTTAAAGCTCTATGATCTAAACCAACCTGCTTTAAGTGATAGGTTACAAAATCCAGAATTTCACCCATTCTGGCTTGTATAATTGCGGCTAAATTTTTAACACTGATTTCTTTTGCTGGCATACCTTTTAATCCAGGTATAGTGATATATGCGTTTGCTTTTGCTTCATCAGCTAATGCACTGCCAAACTGCACTTTCATCGCTTCTGCCTGGCTTTTTAAAACGCCCAATCCCATTCTAATATCATTCGTAATATTTTCACCTCCAAAAGGAATAACAGCTGTATGTTTTAAAATTCCTTCATAAAAAACGGCTAAATCACTTGTGCCACCACCAATATCTAAAATTGCAACACCGGCTTCCATATCAATTTCACTCATCACAGCACTGGCAGATGCCAAAGGTTGTAAAACCAAATCCTTGGTTTTTAAACCACTTCTATCAACAGCTCTGTGAATATTGCGAATTGCATTTCTATCACCTGTAATGATGTGGAAATTAGCGCCCACTTTTACTCCATTATAGCCTACCGGATCCTTAATATTTTGAATACTGTCTACATGAAAATCCTGCGATATTACATCTATGATCTGGTCTCCTGCAGGTATAAAAGTCTTGCGCTGATTATTCAATAATTGATCAATTTCCCAGCTTTGAATTTCTACATCTGGGTCTTGACGAACAATATCTCCCCTGGTTTGCAAACTCTTTATATGATGACCAGCTATACCTACATATACTTCAGAAATTTCTAAATCGGGATTACTTTGAGCGCAATTCTCCAAAGCAGCTTGAATTGCTTTGATGGTTTGATCGATATTCAACACTTGACCGTGTTGAACTCCGTTGCTGTTGGCACGACCAAAACCCAGAATTTCTAATTTACCGAATTCGTTTTTCCGACCGGCAATTGCTGCGATTTTAGTGGTTCCGATGTCCAGACCAACAATGATGGGTGCTTCATTGTGATTCATAAGGGTATGTATTTAAGTTCTTAACGGTTTTTGATTCTTTTTATTGTTTTTTTGCTTTGGATTTTTTGTAGACTTTGTCTTTTTATTATTATTCACCTTTGCTGGAGGTGCTGATGATTTTACGGGAATCGAATCGACTTTTTTAGGTGCAACGGAATCTGTTATTGGAGGAAAAAGGGCAGTATTTTTCAGTAAAATCATTGCAGCTGCTGAATCTGCTTCAGCTTTACCGGTACCTTTTTTTATAGCAACCAACTGATTTTTATATTGCAAATCGAGGGTTTCGTAAGTATTCATACCATTGGGTAACCATGCCGACTGGTAAAAGGCTTTTAGCTTTTTAAATTTATTGGCTAAATCTGTAGCATCCCCAAATACGATCACATGGTCACCTATTAAAGGAACCATTTCAAACTTTTTGTCGGCTCGAATATCAATTTGGGAAATCTGAGCTGAAAAAAATGAGTCCGATCCTATGAATTTGGCTAAATCAATCATTTGATGAATCAAAAGAGTATCCCTGTTTGACTCTTTCGCAAAACCGGTGAAAGCAGGGACCCTTGCACTTATTTTATTACTCAAAGGAAGCATTACTGCAGCCGTATCCAAATAAAAAGATCCTCCATCCGTTTGGAATATCCTTGCAACTGGCTGTCTTTCTTCAATGCTGATTTGTAAAACCTGATTATTATCAAAATACATTTCTGCATTTTTGACCCACTTATTTTGCTCAACTGCAGTTTCCATTTTTCTTAATGAAAGCGAATGAATGAAACTGCCTTGTATGGGGCCATTCGCCAACAATAAATCCATTACATCTTTCTCATCAATAAACAGGTGTTTTTCTGCACCCTTAATGTCAATTTTTATTGCAGTACATTTCTTTTTATTCTTTTGCTGTATCGAAGCCCCAAATAAAACGATTAACCCAATGCTGAAAACTATCCAGCAGGAATTCCAAATTATTTTTTTCCAATTGATTGGTTTTTTCATTAATTATTTTCTAAAACTGTTTTAATGGGCTGAACCAAAGCATCTATATCTCCAGCTCCAGCCATTACCAATAACTTTGGTTGATGTTTTTTTACCCATTCAACCAATTCGGTTTTGCCAATAACTTGTTTATTATTAATCTGCATTTTATTCAAAAGCATTTCACTGGTAACGCCTTCCATTGGCAACTCTCTTGCAGGATAAATGGGCAATAGCAATACTTGATCGGCTTGATCTAAACTTTTGGCAAAAGCATCTGCTTGGTCATTGGTTCTACTAAATAAATGAGGTTGAAATACAATGGTCAAGGTTTCATTAGGAAATATGCTTCTCACGCCTGCAATCAATGCATTTAATTCCTCTGGATGATGGGCGTAATCATCAATTAAAATATGATTTTCTGATTTTATCGCATATTCAAATCTTCTTCTGACTCCCTTAAAATTGTCAACAGCTGCTCTGATTTTTTGATCATCTATGCCCAAATGTTTGGCCACAGTAATAGCAGCTAGTATATTATCAATATTATGTAAGCCCCCCATGTGCAATACTATATTCTCCAATTCCCAACTCTTGCTTATAACATTGAAATAATAACTTCCATTAATTACTTTTAAACCACTGATATGAATATCCGCTAATTGATTTTGATGATCATATGTATAATGATGAGCTGCTTTCAATTCTGCTGACCTGCTTAATCCATATTTGGAAATTAAACAACCTCCCTCTTTTACTTTTTGTGAAAACTGGATAAATGCTTTTTCCACTTCATCTGCTGTTCCGTATATATCCAGATGGTCTGGGTCCATAGATGTGATAATGGCTATATCTGGAAATAATTTTAAAAAGCTTCTGTCGTATTCGTCTGCTTCCACCACCACAACATTTCTTTCATGACTCCAAAAATTAGTATTGTAATTGGCTGCAATACCTCCTAAAAAAGCGTTACAACCATACCCACTATGCCTTAAAATATGTGCAGTCATTGAAGTGACTGTTGTTTTTCCATGCGTACCTGCTATACAAATGTTAAATGAGTTCTGAGTAATCCACTGCAAAATATCACTCCGCTTAACTACTGTATAATTATTTGATTGATAATAAACCAATTCAGCATGATTAGCAGGAATGGCTGGTGTATATACTACAACATCAATATCTTTTGGCGCCAATGATAGATTCTCTTCATAATGAATAGCAATACCTTCTTTTTCTAAAGTTGAGGTAAGCGCTGTAACCGTTTTATCATATCCACTCACTGCTACCCCTTTCGCCAAAAAATACCTGGCAAGCGCACTCATGCCAATACCGCCAATCCCAATGAAATAAATTTTATTGATAGTAGTTAATTGGTTCATTAGATTAATTTCAAAATTTCATTAGCAATCAGCTGATCTGCATTCAGTAGTGCCAATTTTTTAATATTCGTAGTTAGTGTATTCAATTCGTCCTCATTCTTTACTAAATCAATAACCGTATTAACCAGGTGTTCTTTGGTCTCAGCATCAGTAACAATCATGGCCGCTTCTTCATTCACCAATTGCAATGCGTTAGCCGTTTGATGGTCTTCTGCTGCATGTGGATAGGGAACTAATACTGCTGGTTTTCCTACCACAGCCAGTTCGGTGACTGCCATTGCACCTGCTCTACTTATCACTAAATCTGCAGCTGCATATCCATATTCCATTTCTTGAATAAATTCATTTGTCCAAATATGGCTTTTCAATCTTGCAGCTTCTTTATATACTGTTGAACCTTGTTTTCCTGTTTGCCAAATCAATTGAATATTATTCAGCTCAAAAGCTTGCAACCCATTTAATAAAGCTTCATTAATTGATTTTGCCCCAAGACTTCCTCCTACTGCAAGAACAGTTTTTTTTGTTGGGTTTAAACCAAAAAAAGCAATTGCAGTATCGCGGATCAGAGTACAATCAGCAATTGATTTTCTAACAGGATTTCCAGTAATTAAAATTTTATCGGAAGGAAAAAACTGGTCCATCCCTTTTGTTGCTACAAAAATTTTAGCGGCTTTTTTACCCAATAATATATTAGCCTTCCCTGCAAAAGAATTACTCTCGTGTATGAATGTTTTTATACCATGTGCCTGGGCAAATCTTAAAACAGGAAAAGAGGAATAACCACCCACTCCAATAACTGCATCTGGCCTAAATTTTCTAAAAATTTTGATGACTTGTAAAAAGCTCAATACCAATTTAAATGGCAAACTGATGTTTTTAAACATAGCTGATCTATCAAAACCAGCAATATCCAAACCAACAATAGCAAAACCAGCTTTAGGCACTTTCTCCATTTCCATTTTCCCCTTTGCACCAACAAAAAGGAATTCAGCAGTAGGCATGATTATTTTTATTGCATTGGCAATTGCAATAGCTGGAAAAATATGTCCTCCAGTTCCACCTCCCGCTATGATAAACTTCTTTGCCAATTAACTATTGATTGCTGTTTGAATTGCTGGTTTTGTTATATTTCCTGTTCCTTCTAATTGTTCTACATTTCGTGCAACACTTAATACAATACCAATTGCAGCACATGTAAACAAAAAAGAACTCCCCCCCATACTAACCAGGGGAAGTGTAACCCCTGTAACTGGAACAAGATTCACATTTACAGCCATATTGGCTACTGCCTGAATCACTAAAGTAAAACTCAATCCCAACGCCAGAAATGCTCCAAAAGCATATGGGCATTTTCTAAATATTTTTATACATCGAAATAAAAATACCAGATAAATAAAAATCATAAATGCTCCGCCTAATAAACCATATTCTTCAATGATAATGGAATATATAAAGTCATTATACGCCTGAGGTAAAAAATTTCTTTGTTGACTATTTCCTGGGCCAAGGCCTATCAATATACTCCCATTAGAAATAGCAATTTTTGCTTGTTGAATCTGGTATGGGGTTTCTTTATCATTTGCATACATAAAATCCTGAACCCTTTTTACCCAGGTTCCAAATCTTCCCATAGATTTCAGTTTCTCTGCTACGACTGGCCTTGTAATATCTTCTTTAGCTCTTCCATCATAGGTAAGCATTGCAACAGAAATAATAAATGTAACAGGTATCATAGCAATTAGCACTGTAAGTAAAATATGCTTCATGCTGATTCTTCCAATAAACATTAATAAAAGAGAAGTAGCGCCCGTTAATAATGCATTAGACAAATTCGCAGGCATAATCAAAGCGCAAATAATTAATACTGGAGTAACTACTGGAATAAACCCTTTCTTAAAATCCTTTATTACTTCCTGCTTTTTACTCAACATCTTGGATATATACATAAACAAAGCTAGTTTGGCAAAATCACTAGTTTGAATAGTAAGGTTAATGATAGGTAGCTTAATCCACCTGCTTCCTTCATTGATTTTAGCACCAAAAAATAATGTGTACAATAAAAGTGGAACTGAAATTAAAAAAAGTATAGTTGCCACTTTTGAAAAGAAAGAATAATTTACTCTATGTAAAAAATAAATAACCAACAACCCAATCATCGTAAACGCCAATTGTTTAAAAAGATAAATATTGGCATTCCCTTTATACATTTTATAAGCAAGCGAACCAGTAGCACTATAAACAACTAGAATAGATACCAAAGAAAGTACCACTACAATACCCCATATGTATTTATCTCCTCTAGTTCTTTCTATCAACTGACTTCGCATTCCTTCAACAGTAGGAATTTGCGAAAAAAGTGTATCGTTTATTTCAGGCATTCTATAATTCTTTTACCGCATCTTTAAATTGCTTACCTCTATCTTCATAGTTTTTGAATAAATCAAAGCTTGCACAAGCAGGACTTAATAAAACAACATCATCTTTAGCAGCAGATCTAAATGCCGCATTCACTGCTTTCTTTGCACTATCTGTTTCGATAATTACAGGTACTAAGTCTTTAAAAGTTTCAATGATCTTTTTATTGTCCACCCCCATACAAATAATTGCTTTCACTTTTTCTTTAACTAAATCAGAAATCAAAGAATAGTCATTGCCTTTGTCAGTACCGCCTAAAATGAGTACAGTTGGCTTGTTCATGCTTTCCAAAGCATACCAGGTACTATTCACATTAGTAGCTTTGCTATCGTTAATAAATTCAATGCCTCTAACCATAGCAACAAATTCCATTCGATGTTCTAGGTTATGGAAATTATTAACTGCTTCTCTGATTTTTTCCTTTCGGATACCAATAGTTGCAGCAGCTATTCCTGCAGCCATGGTGTTGTACTGATTGTGCTTTCCCTTTAGAGCAAAGTCATAGATACTCATGCTGACTCTTTCTTCTTGGATTCTTAGCATCATCTGGTCGCCCTTGATGTAGCCGCCTTTTTTTACTTCGTGTTTCATAGAGAATGGTAGTGGGTTAGTATGAATGGTTAGTAATGGGAGTTTTTGGGTGATTATTTCATCGTCATCGCAGTAGATGAAATAATCGTTGATTGTTTGGTTTTCAATTATTCTAAACTTACTATTGATATAATTTTCAAATTTGTACTCGTATCGATCCAGATGATCTTCAGTTATGTTCAGCAAAATGGCCACATCGGCTTTAAATGCTTTAATATCATCTAACTGAAAAGAACTGATTTCGGCGATATACCATTCTTTGGGATCCTCAGCTACTTGTTTTGCAAATGAGTAGCCAATATTTCCTACCAAAGCACAATTCAATCCTGCAGTTTCGCATATATGATAAATCAAAGAAGTGGTAGTGCTTTTTCCATTGCTTCCAGTGATGGCAATAATTTTACTATCACCTTTAAATCGGTATGCCAATTCAATTTCACTGATCACAGGAATTCCTTTTTGCCTAATTGATTTAACCAATTCATTTTTTTCTGGAATACCAGGACTTTTAACTACTTCATCGGCCTCTAATACTTTATCTGCAGTATGACCACCTTCTTCAAAATCAATCATGGCAGTCGCCAACTCCTTTTTGTACTTTTCTTTTAATATTCCACCATCACTTAAGAAAACAGTATAGCCTTGTTGTTTTGCCAATAATGCAGCACCAACTCCGCTTTCGCCACCACCTAATATGACTATATGCTTGCTCAATGAATGACTATCTAATTTTTAAAGTAATTATTGACAATACCACTAATAATACTGTTACAATCCAAAAACGAACTGCAATTTTACTTTCATGAAATCCTTTCTTTTGGTAATGATGATGTAAAGGACTCATGAGGAATACTCTCTTTCCTTCTCCATATTTTTTCTTGGTATATTTAAAGTAACCTACCTGAATCATTACACTCAAGTTCTCTACAAGGAATACTCCGCAGAAAATAGGAATCAACCATTCTTTTCTTACAATAATTGCCAAAGAAGCGATGATACCACCTAAGGCTAAGCTTCCTGTATCACCCATAAATACTTGTGCCGGGTATGCATTATACCACAAGAATCCAATACAAGCTCCTACAAATGCACCTGCAAAAATGGATAGCTCACCCAAATTTGGTATGTACATGATATTGAGGTAATCAGCAAACTTATAGTTACCACTTACATAAATAAAAATCAATAAACCTGCACCAATGATTGCACTCACACCAGCAGCAAGACCGTCTAATCCGTCGGTAAGATTGGCTCCATTACTAACTGCTGTAATAATTAGTGTAACAATTAAAATATAAACAATCCAAGTATACTTCTCAGCACCTTCACCTATCCAACTGATGAGTTTACTATAATTAAACTCATGATTTTTAACAAAGGGAATAGTAGTAATTGGTGTTTTAACTTTTACAAAACTTCTTTCGATACCATCCATTTGACGAATAACAATGCTAGTATCTTTTGCAAATCTTTCTCCTTTTTGAAGAACAGTTACTTTTCTTTCGGAACCAATAATTTCTCTTTCAACCGTAACTGCATTACTAAAATATAAGGTAACCCCAATGATCACGCCTAATCCTACCTGGCCAATGATTTTAGAAATGCCTGCTAATCCATCACTGTCTTTCTTTTTGTAAGATTGTCCTGCCTGAAGAGCAGCTTTTCTTGCACGGATTTTAAAAAGATCATCTAAAAAGCCAATAACTCCCAACCATACCGTACAAAGAATCATTAAGCGGATATATACTTTATCGAGATTGGCAAATAACAAAGTGGGAATAAGAATACTCAATAAAATAATAATTCCACCCATGGTTGGAGTTCCTTTCTTCTGTTGCTCTCCCTGCAAACCTAATTCACGAACCGACTCTCCAATTTGTTTCTTTTGCAAGAATAAAATTATTCTTTTACCATAAACTGTTGCAATCAACAGAGATAATAATATCGCCATTGCAATCCTGAATGTCAAGAATTGAAACAATCCTGCACCAGGAATATCAAAATGTTGTTTTAGCCAATTAAATAATTGATACAGCATGGTTATTGCTTGTTTGTGTTTTTAATAATTTTTCCAAAAGCTTCCAACAATACTTGTTTATCATCAAATGGATATTTCACACCATTTATATCTTGGTATTTTTCATGCCCCTTCCCTGCAACCAAAACAATATCTTCTGCTTTGGCAAAATTGACTGCAGCAATGATGGCTTCTTTTCTGTCAACAATAGTGATGTACTTTCTCTTTGCAGCGCTTGTTAAACCAGTTTCCATATCAACCAAAATAGCAGCAGGGTCTTCCGTTCTAGGATTATCACTTGTAAGTATTACGCGATCACTCAAATCGCAGGCAGATTGTGCCATTATTGGCCTCTTGGTCTTATCTCTATCTCCACCACAGCCTACAACAGTTATAATTTGCTCATGGCCTTTCCTTAATTTTTTAATGGTAGCCAATACATTCTCTAAAGCATCTGGTGTATGCGCATAATCAACGATTCCAATTACACCGTTGTTACTAATGATATAATCAAATCTGCCTTCTGCACCACTTAGTAAACTCAAAGCCGTTAATACAGTATGGCTCTCTTCGCCCAAACAAATAGCTGCACCATACACCGCTAAAAGGTTATAGGCATTAAATTCCCCGATTAATCTAAAATGAACTTCCTGATCATTTACCATCATGATTAATCCAGTCAATGCATTTTCTAAAATTTTCCCTTTAAAAGCAGCTAGTGTTTTTAAACTATATAAATATTTTTTAGCGATGGTATTCTGTAGCATCACTTCTCCCCTCTTATCGTCGGCATTTGAAATAGCAAAAGCTGTAGCAGGAAGTTGATCAAAAAAACTTTTCTTTACCCGAATATATTCTTCAAATGTTTTATGGTAATCTAAATGATCATGGGTGATATTACTAAATAAAGCTCCTGCAAAATTTAGCCCGGTAATTCTATGCTGGTGAATAGCATGACTACTACATTCCATAAATACATGCGTACAACCAGCATTTACCATTGTATTTAAAAGGGCGTTTAATTGAATTGCATCTGGAGTAGTATGTGTAGCAGGAATGATATTATCGTTAATCTGATTTTGAACGGTACTGATCAATCCACAGGTATATCCTAATTGACGGAACAATTTAAATAATATAGTAGCTATGGTAGTTTTACCATTTGTTCCTGTAACACCTACCAATTCTAGCTTATGAGAAGGATGATCATAAAACTCTACAGCCAATAATGCGGCAGCTTCCTGGGAATTATTTACTTGCAAATAAGTTACTCCACTGATGAATTCTTCAGGCATCGTTTCACAAACAATTGCTATGGCACCAGCATTAATTGCTTTATTGATAAATAAATGCCCATCTGATTGAACTCCATTAATTGCAACAAACAAAGAACCTACAATTACTTTACGGGAGTCAATTTCAATAGCAACAACCGAAGAAGATAAATCTCCAACGCTTTGTTTGATTTTAATTGATTTTGTAAGCTCTTGTATTTTTTTCATATTGCTCATCAACTTAATTCAATGATAAAATGATCTGTTGTCCTTTAGCGATAGACTGTCCTGGTAAAATTGACTGTTCTTCTACTTTACCCCTACCCTTCACACTTACTGAAAGACCCATTTCTTCGCAGAGGAATATGGCATCTTTTAAACCCAACCCCTTTAATACTGGCATTGATTTATCGTCTATCTGTTTTCTTTGTAATATCAATGAAGCATTTGTGCTTTGAATACTACTCCACTGATCTGCCCTACCTGTTGAATCTTGATATTTTAGTTTCAATTGATTACTTAAATAAGTGATATCAGATTTATATCCAGCATATTTATAAGAAATACTATCTGACTTTTTATTATTTACCAAATTGGATTTAGTACCTCTTAAATAAGTGCTATACAATCTATCAGCGATTTCTCTAAATACTGGACCTGCTACAGAAGCTCCATAGAATACTGGAGCAAAAGGTTTATTTTTTATTACAACAATACAGGTGTACTGTGGATTTTCGGCGGGGAAATATCCTGCAAAAGAAGACTGATAAATTTTAGAAGCATACCCTTTATTACCGTCAGCTACTAATGCTGTACCAGTTTTGCCAGCCACTTTGTAAGGAACATCTTTAAATAATTCTTTGGCTGTTCCTTCAATACAAACGCCTTCTAAACAAGCTTTTAATTGAGCCAATGTTGCATCACTACAAATTTTTTCATTGAGTACTTTGGGTAAAAATTCTTTTAACAAAATACCTTCTTCTTTTATACTGCTTACTAAATAAGGCTTCAACATGGTACCATTATTTGCAATCGTATTGTATAACATGGCGGTTTGTAAAGGGCTAATAGAAAGATTATACCCAAAAGCCATCCAAGGCAAAGTAGTAGGGCCCCAAAATTTTCCGCCTGGCTTATATATTACTGGAGTTCTTTCCCCAACTAAATCAATCCCAGTAACCGTATCCATCCGCATTTTATTTAAATGCTTTAAAAACAATTGAGGGTTAGCTCCATAATAAGTAACCGCCATTTTAGCCATAGCAACATTTGAACTTAATTCAAAAGCGTGTTTCACCGTTACTTCATTCTCTTTATGAACTTCTGAATCGTATACAGTTTGACCAGCAATTCTCCATGCACCATGCTCCAAAGTAACTATTTGATTCAGGGCTACTTTTTTATCTTCCAATAATGCCATCATGGTGGCTAACTTAAAAGTTGAACCGGGTTCACTTGGACTTATGGCATAATTAAAATCTTCCCAATAGGCTCCTTCGCTTCTTTTTCCTAAGTTGGCAATTGCTTTTATTTTTCCGGTTTTAGTTTCCATGACAATTGCACAGCCATGATCTGCATCATTTTTAATCATCATCTTCATTAATGCAGTTTCCGCAATGTCCTGAATAAATACATCGATAGTACTTACAATATCTTTACCTGTTTCTGGTTCAATTAAATAAGTATCGTCAACTGGAACTCCAACCCCGCCAGCAATTGAACGAACTGTTTGTTTTCCATTTCTACCTTTTAAAATACTATCATAAGTCATTTCCAAACCCACTTTATTAGAAT
Source organism: Sphingobacterium thalpophilum (assembly GCA_943372285.1). Taxonomy (GTDB): domain Bacteria; phylum Bacteroidota; class Bacteroidia; order Chitinophagales; family Chitinophagaceae; genus Sediminibacterium. The sequence continues at coordinate 150,868 of CALRYA010000006.1, forward strand.
CTCTGGCCAAGCCAATTGTTCTAAAAGCAAGCATTTGATAAGGGTTCAAACGAATGGTTCTTTCATTGGCAATGAGTCCACTCTTGTATCGGCCTTGCTTGAATAATGGAAACCTTCTAAGTTCATCATACTCTCTAAAAGAGATTTTTTTCTTTAATAGAAAATAACTCTCTTCTGCTTTATAACCCTGCTGTAAAATTGATTTGTATTCAGATGCAGATAAGTCTTTGAATAAATTGGCTAAACAAATACTCAATGAATCAATGTTCTCTCTAAATCTTAATCCGTTTTTTTCTCTCAGAGCAGCAACTCGAAAATCAATGTAAATATCAAATTGTGGAATACTCGTACTCAACATTTGACCATCCTCACTATAAATGGTACCTCTTTGTGCTTCAATTTCATCTATACGCTGGTGTAAGCTATCGCTCATACTGCGCCATTTAGCCCCTTCAAATTGTTGGATATATACAGCCTTCCCAAAAATGGCGATACAAGCTAATACCACCAGTATATAACTGAGGTACACTCTCCATAATATATCGCGTTTTACTTCCATTAATTATTTTTAATTCTTTCTGGCATGTCTTTACTTACTTTTAATCCAAGCGGCGCAGAAGCTTTTACTATTTGAGCTTCCTCCGTTTTATACATCACTTCACTTTTTAATGTTTTATATACATACTGCAATTCCTTCAAGTCATTATTGATAGAATTTATTTGGCGAATTGTTCTATCGGCCATGTGCCCGTTTGCGATATAGAGTACTGCTAATAATGAAAGGAATAAAAAGAAAGGAATATTCTTTAACACCCACTCATAATTGAGCAATGCTTTTAGGATATTTTTTTGTGGTGTTTTGTTTTCGGTCACCGGACTATTTTTACACTTTACTATTAATGTTCAATTACAATAATCGAATCCTTATCCTTACTTAAATTTTCTCCACCACGCTCAACATCGAATCCATATTTAAATTTTCTCCGCTACTCTCAACTTTGCGCTTCTGCTTCTTTTGTTTTGTTTTAATTCAATGTCTCCTGCAGTAATTGGTTTTTTATTGACCAGCAGAAAAACATTTTTTTTACTACTTATTTCAAAAGGATTATCTACTGTCTCTTCAAAACTTCCTTGTTTAAAAAAATTCTTCACCATTCTATCTTCAATCGAATGAAACGTAATAATGGCAGCTCTACCGCCTGGTTTCAACACTAAGCACAATTGCTCCAATAATAATTTGAGTGCTCCCATTTCGTCATTAACTTCTATCCTTAAAGCTTGAAATACCTGTGCTAAATACTTATTCGGATTTCCCTTTACTACCGGGCTGATCATTGCTTTAAACTGTTCGATCGTTACAAAAGGCAAATGCGCTCTTTGATGAACAATATGTTTAGCCAAGGTTTTTGAATTGGTCACTTCTCCATATTGTTCAAATATTTTATGCAGCTGTTGCTCAGTATAGGTTTTGATAATAGTTGCTGCAGTAATTGTTTGACGTTGATCCATTCGCATATCCATGGGCCCTTCAAATCGAATAGAGAATCCACGTTCGCCCTCATCAAATTGATGACTACTTACTCCTAAATCTGCTAAGACTCCATCAACATGCTCAATTCCATGTAGCTTTAAAAAACGATGGATATGTCTAAAGTTTTGTGCTATAAACAATACCCTTTCATCATTTGGCAAATTCCTTTGTGCATCAGCATCCTGGTCAAATGCAATCAAACGGCCTTTATTATTCAATCGACTTAATATACCTCCGCTATGACCACCACCGCCAAAAGTGCAATCCACATAAGTTCCATCTGGTTGAATTGCTAAGCCTTCTAAAGATTCATTGAAGAGTACAGGAACATGATAATCATCAACAGGCAATTTTCCCATTTTACAATTGTGTTGATTTTTTATCGGCTTCTGCCATTACTTCTTGAGCTAAGCTGCTAAACGCTTCTGGTGAAAAATTTTCAAAGAGCTGTTTGTATTTGGTGGCATCCCAAACCTCAAAACGATCCAAAGCCGCTGCTAAAACGATGTCTTTTTGTAAACCAGCAAACTCTTTCAAAGAAGCCGGCAATAACATCCTCCCTGCCCCATCCAATTCAATTTCTGTGGCTCCCCCTAAAAACTGACGTCGGAATTCTCGTACTTTTGGATCAAAATCATTTAACAGGCTAATCTTGGCAATAATTAATTCCCAACTTTTAATCGGATATAACGTGAGGCATTTTTCAAATCCACGGCTAAGTATAAAGCGCGTCTCCCCTTCTGGCAACTGTTTTTTCAGTCCGCCAGGAAGCAGAAAACGCCCTTTTGCGTCTACCGTTGATTCATATTCTCCGTGAAATCCGATCATAAGTGTATAAATAAATTCAAGATTACCACTTGTTGACACAAAATAACACTTTTTCCCACTTTTGACCCTAATTTAGGTAGGTTGTATTTATCCACAGATTATACTAGTGCTATGATTCAATCGGAGCTTAACTTTGCACGAAAAGGCAGAAAAAGTTACTGTATAACCTGTTAATTTCTGTGGAAAACCCCTGAAACTCAATACCATAAGGCATGAAACACCCGTCATCTATTTCAATTATTGATTTTTCATATACTTTACCCGATGAAAGGATTGCTAAATACCCACTTTCGGAGAGAGATCTGAGTAAATTATTGGTTTACCAATCAGGGCAGATCAACCAGTTTACCTACCGAAAATTAGCTGATCAATTAATTGCAGATAGTTTAATGGTGTTCAATAATACCAAAGTGGTAGAAGCAAGATTGCATTTTAAAAAAGACACCGGTAGTATCATTGAAATTTTCTGTTTAGAACCAGCTGACCAATATGGAGATATCACCACTGCGATGCTTCAAAAAGGAAAAGTTTTATGGAAATGTTTGGTAGGCGGAGCCAAAAAATGGAAAGATGGCAAAATCATTTGTGAAACAGATTGTAATGGAACAACTATTATAATTGAAGCACAAAAAATTGAACAATTGAGTGATGCTTTTTTGATTGAATTGAGCTGGTCTGATTCAAGTATTTGTTTTGCAGAATTATTGCATATAGCAGGCTCTATTCCACTTCCTCCTTATTTAAATAGAACAACAGAAGAAACAGACAAAGAAAGGTACCAAACAATTTATGCCAAACACGATGGATCGGTAGCCGCCCCTACTGCCGGATTACATTTTACCGACCATGTATTTGCAGAGTTGGCTAAAAAAAACATTGAGTCTGCTTATGTTACTTTACACGTTGGAGCTGGCACATTCAAGCCAGTAAAATCTGCAACCATGCAGGATCATGAAATGCATGCAGAATTTATAGAAGTAAATGATGATACCATTTTTCAAATACTGAATAAATTAGAAAATGGAATAATAGCAGTAGGGACCACTTCTTTAAGAACCATTGAAAGTTTATACTGGTTGGGCGCTAAAACCTATATAGAACCAAATTTATCAATGGATGAATTTACTGTTTCTCAATGGGACCCCTATGAATTAAAGGCTGATCATATTTCTTCATCAACGGCTTTACAAGCTTTAATGAATTGGATGAAGAAAAATAATGCCACAAAAATAATTACTAAAACACAAATCATTATTGCTCCTGGCTATCAATTTAAAATTATGAAAGGACTGATCACCAATTTTCATCAACCTCAATCTACTTTGTTATTATTGGTTGCTGCAATTATTGGAGATGATTGGAAAAGGGTTTACCAATATGCACTAGAGAATGATTTTCGATTTTTAAGCTATGGAGATGGTTCTTTAATTTGGGCGAATGATTAATTCCATTTTTTTAAATAGACAACTGGTTATTGCCACCATGCATGGTAAAGAAAAAGTACTGGGACCACTTCTAAAAAACGCTTTGGGGGTAGAAATTATTCTTGCTGAAAATTTTGATACAGACCAATGGGGTACATTTTCTGGAGAGGTTAGCAGGCCGCTTGATCCTTTAGCTACGGCAAAACTAAAATGTAAACATGCAGCTAATATCAGTGGGGCTTCATTGGCTATTGCAAGTGAAGGCTCTTTTGGAGCTCATCCGGTAATTGGTTTTGTCCCTGCAGACGAAGAAATACTGGTGTTGATTGATTTTGAAAATGAAATAGAAATAAAAGTAAAAGAATTAAGCACTGAAACTAATTTTTCGGGCAAAGAAATTCATAATGTAACAGAAGCAAAAGAATTTGCAAAGCAAGTTCTATTTCCTTTACATGCATTGATATTACGCAATGCCAAGGACGAAACAGAAGTATTAATTAAAGGCATAAAGGATTGGAATATATTGGAAGAACATGTAATTCATTTATTGCAACAATTTTCAAGTATCTATATAGAAACAGATATGCGTGCAATGAATAACCCAAGCAGAATGAAAGTGATTGAGAAAGCTTGCATCAAACTTATTCAAAAAATTACCCAGCTATGTCCTACTTGTTCCACACCTGGGTTTGATGTAGTTGATGTAATACCCGGTCTTCCTTGTAGCTTATGTGGATGCCCAACAAGGTCAACGCTTGCTTATCTGTATCAGTGCCAAAAATGTAATCAACAAGAAGAGAAAAAATTTCCTGCAGGCAAATTGCAAGAAGACCCAATGTACTGCGACCGTTGTAATCCTTAATTAGTCAATTGCACAACAGGCACTTCAATAGTAAATGAAGTTCCTTTTCCTATTACACTCTCCACTTTAATTCTTCCTTTATGTGCATCAATAACGGTTTTTACATAACTCATTCCCAATCCAAAACCTTTAATATTATGTAAATTGCCCGTATGTGCTCTATAGAATTTTTCAAATATTCGTTTTGTGCTTTCTTTACTCATCCCAATTCCGTTGTCTTCAATCCGAATGACTAAATAATTTCTGGTACTATGTGTAGAAATTTTGATGAATAAATTTTGTGTTGAATATTTTATTGCATTATCTATGAGATTTGATAATAAATTGGCAAAATGAACTTCATCGCCATTAATGGAATCATTCTTAGCATTTAATAACAATTGAAAGTCGGCACTTTTTTCTTGTAATTGTAATTTAAAATTATCCATTATTTGCTCAACCATCTCATTGACATGAATGACCGACAAGTTTAATTTTAATTCTTGTTTTTCCATGAAAGCAGCTTGTAGTATGGTTTCTACATGCTTATTCATTCTAATATTTTCCTCTTTAATGATATTGCTAAAATATGCAGACTTCTCTTTATTATTCTGAACTTTTTCATTATTCAACGCATCTACAGCTAAAGAAATAGTTGCCAAAGGTGTTTTAAATTCATGCGTCATATTATTAATGAAATCACTTTTAATTTGGCTCAGCTTTTTTTGATTCAATAAAGTTTTTATGGTAACATAGAATGCTGCAATAATCACCAGCATAAATAAGATGGCCCCCAAAATAATCCATCGCAAAGATTGCCAAACTTGTTTTTGAATATCCGGAACAATGATGATTAGTTTTTCTAATGAAGGCAATGTTTCTACTTCGGTATTTTCTGGAAGGATCACATAATACCCACGTTTGTTATTGATCGTATCCCAAAAGGCAGCTTCATAACCTTTAGACATCATTTCGTAATCATCATTGGTATTGGTAACCGCAAATTCAAACTTGAGTTTATCTAAATTCAACCGATCAAATGATTTTCTGATTTTTTGCTGAATTTCATCAGGTGTGAACTTTTCTTCTACAGTAGGTGCTTTAAATAAGTGTAACTGAAAATCGGAACCTAAACTTAAACCGCCTCTTCTATTCAACTTAAGTACTTGCCCTGCATAGGTAGATTTTCCCAGATCAGTGGCTACTGTAAAACCAGCATCATTGATTTTTGTATTTAGTTGAGTCTTTGTAAGTTCCAATAAGTTATTAAACCAAGACACTTGCAGCAAAATAAGCCCCAGCAAGGAGAGCGATATTAATACAATAATTACAGGGAAAGTTCTCTTCATCTACCACAAATATACTTTTTTGAAGCGCTGTTTTTGATTCTTACCTCCCAAAACCTTTTTTTTAACAAATAAATACTTTTATTTATCTTTTTGGTGTCAAATGGAATTGAACCAAGGTATATTATTGTTATCAGATCCTTTTTTAAAGGACCCCAACTTTGCAAGGTCGGTCATTTTGCTATGTGAGCATAATCCTGAAGGCAGCTTTGGTTTGGTGTTAAATAAAAAAAGCCCACACCATTTAAGCGACCTTGTAGAAATGGCATTTGACCTCACCATTACCGTATATGATGGCGGACCGGTGCAACAAAACACTTTGCATTTTATTCATCGACAACCCCATTTAATTCCTGAAAGTGTAGAAGTGGCGAAGGGTATTTTTTGGGGTGGTCATTTTGAAACCATTGTAGATTTACTAAGAGACGGAAGTTTATCGCAAGAAGACATTCGTTTTTTTCTAGGGTATAGTGGTTGGAGTCAGGGCCAATTAGCAGAAGAACATGAAGGCAAAAGTTGGATCATTGCTCCAGCGACACCCGCTTTAATTTTTTTGCCTAAAGAAGAAATGATCTGGAAAAAAAGTTTACATAGTCTTGGCGGAGAATATGCGCAAATGAGCAACTACCCAAGCGATCCGCAGTTGAATTGAATAAAATAAATTGTTTTTTTAGTTAATAAAGCTAAGAAAGCAACCAGATTTTTCTGATTGCTTTCTCAAAGTTTTCATCGAATTACTACTAATTTATTTCTTTTAAAAACAAGTCTGATATCCAGAAAGTGTAGGCTTTGTTTGCATTTAAACCTCGCCTTTGATTGGATAAATACTCAAAATATATGAATAGAATTCTCCAGCATTGTATAAAAACAATGCATTCTACAATATTGAAAAGGAAATGATTGTTGCTTTTGATAAAGGACAATATCATAATAGCAAGGCTAATAAAGACTGTACTGGAAATAATGAAATCATATATCCTAGGTGTTAACAGTCCAACAATGGCATAAATGCTATTATGGATCCACTGAATAATTGGATTTTTTTTCATCTCTAATAATAGCGTATTTCCTGTTTTTGCAAATTCTTTTTCCTTAATGTGTATGCTTAATAATTGCCACAAAAAAACATTGATGCCAATAGAATACACCCACTCAGTATAAGAAAAAAAATCTTGGTTTAGCATAATTTTCATAACAACCAAAACTGGCGCAATAATTACATTGAAAACGATTCCATGCATTAACAGGAAATTGATCCAAATTTGTATCTTTTTCATAATAATAAAAGTTCTGTTTAATAAGCCTCTATTAAACAAGAAGTTAATGTATAAGTAGTAACCGCCAAGCCAATCCATCCAATATATCGCATTGCGAACCTGGTAGCTACTGCAACAGCTTCTTGAATTGCCATACCTGCAATACCCTTAGACCATCCTACAATTCCCATCATTGAACCAGCTCCCCAACCCACTGCTTGTTTCAAGCAATTCATTGCTTCAACAACAGTTATATCATGTGCCTGAGCATATGATTGAACCAATCCATTAATCAGCTCCATAGCCATTTCCTCACTTATTGGCTGTTCATCCTCAGAACTAAAATACATTAAATCCTCATTCATAGATTGCGTATTTATACTTAATCTTTGGGGGTTATTTAAGGTTTTTGGCATTTTTACTTGTTTCTGCTTACCAGATTCAGCTATAATTTGATTGACAGCATTATTGGATATGTTTTCATAGGCAGATTTGAAAAGCTGATTGATTTCATTTTCCGGAAGATTGGATAAGGCAGGCAAAGCGTGTAACATTTTTACCTGATTAATATGTCTTTTTAAATGAAATTCTTGAAAATTTGAATAGCTCAAATTATGCTTTGTAAAAAGAATAGGCAAGTCTGATTCTTTTGCAGATTTCAATGCTGCTGCAAAATTCGAGGTATGATTTTTATTTAAATCACTCGCATTTTGAAGTGTATTTTGTATGACTAAAAGCATATCTCTCGCCACAAAATTTCTAAATTCCTGATTATTGATCAGTTGCTGTTGATCTATTGGTTGAAGTTGATCTACTTTTTTGCAAGAGAAAAGCATTATTGCATTCAATGCAATAGCCAGAATGGATTTAATTGAAGTTTTCATAGATTAAAAATTAAAAAATTCCTGAACATAAAAATTCGACATCAGGATACTTCGACTTGTTGCAACAAGATTTCATTCGAACAAAACAAAGGAATCACAACTCTTTCGGGAATTCAAGCGCATTCCTACCCTTTTTTTGAAGTTACTTAACGGTAGTTAGGCTGCTAAATGGGGGAAGTATACAACAAAAAACGGCCCCGAAATTCGGAGCCGTATATATTCAATCAGTAATGCTACTATTCAGAAAGGTTTTTACAATTCTGTTGCACCTTCTACCAATACAGTTGCTTTATTATTCAATACTTCAACAAAGCCGCTTTGAATGGAATAAGAAGTAGTTTCTTTTTTGTCAACTAATATCTTCATATTTCCTTTACCCAAAGCACTCACCATTGGTGCATGTTTGTCTAATACTTCGAATAAACCACTTGTTCCTGGTAATTGTACACCGTATACTTCTCCGCTATACAATTTTTTTTCAGGTGTTAATATTTCTAGAATCATAAATTATCCTTTTGCTGCTTCAATCATTTTCTTACCCTTCTCCATAGCATCTTCCAAAGTACCTACCAGGTTAAATGCTGCTTCAGGATATTCATCTACTTCTCCATCCATGATGGCGTTAAATGCTCTGATAGTATCTTCGATACTAACAAATACACCTTTTAATCCGGTAAATTGCTCAGCAACATGGAAAGGCTGACTTAAGAAACGTTGTACTTTACGAGCACGTTGAACGGTCATTTTATCTTCTTCGCTTAATTCATCCATACCAAGGATAGCGATGATATCTTGTAGTTCTTTATAACGTTGTAAAATTAATTTAACTCGGTTAGCACAATCATAATGCTCATTACCAACAATTGCAGGAGTCAAAATTCTTGATGTAGAATCCAATGGATCAACCGCAGGATAAATACCCAAATCGGCAATCTTACGACTCAATACAGTAGTTGCATCTAAGTGTGCAAAAGTTGTAGCTGGAGCAGGATCAGTCAAGTCATCCGCTGGTACGTATACTGCTTGTACAGAAGTAATTGAACCATTTTTGGTTGAAGTGATACGCTCTTGCATCAATCCCATTTCAGTAGCCAATGTAGGCTGATATCCTACCGCTGATGGCATACGACCTAATAAAGCCGAAACCTCAGAACCTGCTTGTGTGAAACGGAAGATATTATCTACGAAAAATAAAATGTCTTTTCCTTTTCCTGTACCATCTCCATCACGGAAATATTCTGCAATGGTTAATCCACTCAAAGCTACACGAGCACGGGCTCCTGGAGGTTCATTCATCTGACCAAAAACGAAAGTAGCTTTTGAATCTTTCAATCCTTCCATGTCCACCTTACTTAAATCCCATCCGCCTTCTTCCATGCTATGCTTAAAATTGTCGCCATATTTCATAATACCTGCTTCAATCATTTCACGCAATAAATCATTTCCTTCACGGGTTCTTTCTCCCACACCAGCAAATACTGACAGACCTCCATGTCCTTTTGCAATATTATTGATCAACTCTTGAATCAATACAGTTTTACCTACTCCTGCACCTCCAAACAATCCAATCTTACCACCTTTTGCATATGGCTCAATCAAGTCGATCACTTTGATTCCTGTAAATAGAATTTCAGATGCAGTACTTAGGTTTTCGAACAATGGTGGTTTATTGTGAATTGCACGTCCGCCTTCCTTGTTTAACTGAGGTAATCCATCAATAGCATCTCCGGTTACATTAAACAAGCGACCATTTATTCCTTCACCAACAGGCATTGTAATCGGTCTGCCTGTATCAATTACAGACATTCCTCTAACAAGACCTTCTGTACCATCCATAGCAATGGTTCGTACACTGTCTTCGCCAAGGTGCTGTTGCACTTCTAATACTAGTTTATCACCGTTCTCTTTTGTGATTTCTAAGGCATTGTAAATTTCAGGTAAAATATTGTCGTCCGAAAAATGAACGTCAACTACTGCACCAATAATCTGTTTAATTTTCCCTTTCGTGGCCATATCAGGAGGTATAATTAAGGTTTTAAATGAACCGGACCCAAAAGGTCCCGTTTTGGCGGCAAAGGTAAGGGGATGGAGCTAAAAAAAGGAGGCTATTCTTGGCTTTTTTTTCTAAATATTGAAAACAAAGTCTGAACAATGGGTACCAGTTTCAATATTTTCCATATTCCTGCCACTGTAGTTTGATTAATTATTGCAGGTAAAATGGCTCCGGAAGCCGATTTAAACAGCTCAGACGGAAGCTGATGTGCCCTATTTGCAATGGATTTTTCCTGTAAATCAATCCTTTCTTTGAGCAATTCTATCGCTAATTGAAGGGATTCCTTAGACTTTATATCAGGTAATTGTTGTTTATTCATCTTTATTAAATAAAATTTGAATAATACTGTCTGAAATGGAGCTTCCGATTTTTTTCCGGTTCCAATATACCAATAGAAAGAAAATTAAATAAACGAATACCACAATACCATATCCAACGTATAAACTCCCAGTTAAATCGGCAAAAAAATACCCTGCCATAATACTCAAAAAGAAAATAAGGCAAAAACCCAAAAGCCCAAGAACCATCCCAACAACCAATTTGGCTATAAGGCGTGAACTGGTACTTATGGCCTGCATTTTTATCAAAAGGGCCCTATTTTCGAGGTAACTCTCTATCTCTTTTTTTGATTCGTTGAAAAATGGATTTGAGTCCGTCATTTTAGGTAGTTTGAGTGTCTCCTAATTTTTGTTCGAGTTCTGTTACCAATTTTCTGGCTTTAGACAGCATCTCCTGCAAAGATTCATCAACTTTATCTATTCCTACATCTATATCGGACTTTAAAGAGGCTGCGTCAAGTTGAATATCAGATAACAATTGCTTCCCTTTTTCACTATTCAGGTATAATGCCAAGGCAGTTCCTGCCAAAGCGCCCAATAACAATCCTGCAGTGAATTTACTGTTTTCGCTCATTATCAATACATTTGTTACAAGTTACAACAATGCTACAAGACAATAAAATAAACCGTTACTTTTTTCTGGCTTTCATTCTATTGATTGGAGTTTTTCTGATTTATAGTTTATCTGCGTTCACAACTGCTTTTCTAGCAGCAGTCATGTTTTATGTGCTGAGTAAGCAACCTGTAAATTGGTTGACAAGAAAAAGAAAATGGAGCAAGAATGCAGCGGCTATTTTAGTAATTATCATTTCGTTTTTCATAATTCTATTGCCTCTTTCATTGATGGTAGCAATGCTCTACAAAAAAGCGTTAACGGTTTCTCAAAACACCAATCAAATTATAGAACCGTTGAAGCATTTGGATGTACAAATCAGAGATCAGTTTCATTTTACATTATTATCAGAAAAAAACTTAGGACAGATCCAATCATTGATAACCGATTTTTTATCGTCTTTATTAAATCAAGGATTGAATTTATTGAGTTCTATTGCAATGATGTATTTCTTTTTATATTTCATGATCATGAATATCAATCGAATGGAAGCTGCTATCTTATTATACCTTCCATTCAAAAGAGAAAAGATCAAGATTTTTGGAGAAGAATTAAAAGCACAAACTTTCAGTAATGCAGTTGGTGTTCCGATGATTGCTGTAGCACAAGGAATTTTTGCTTATGTAGCATTCTTATTCACAGGGGTACATGAATCAGGATTTTGGGCTGTGCTTACAGGATTCGCATCTATCCTTCCAATTATAGGCACAGGTTTAATTTGGGTACCTATTGCTATTTATCAATTAGCAGATGGAAATACTTGGCAAGGAATTGTAATACTTGTTTGGGGCTTCCTATTTTTGGGAACTATTGATAATATAATCCGATTTGTTTTGGCCAAGAAAATGGCAGATGTGCATCCGATTGTAACCGTCTTGGGTGTGATTATGGGCTTGAAATATTTTGGCATTACCGGATTGATCTTTGGCCCATTAATCATTTCCTATTTTATTATTTTATTGAAAATATATTATACGGAATATCAAAAACAATTGTCTCCACTTAAAAAGCCGAAATCTTTATCCGTAGGATTTAAGTTGCCGTTTATGAAGTGACCATTAATTGATACAACACCGCAGCAGCAATAGCTCCAGCTAATGGCCCAAATACAGGCACCCAACTATATTTCCAATCGCTACTTCCCTTGTGTTTGATAGGTAAGATGCTGTGCATGATTCTGGGGCCCAGATCTCTTACAGGATTAATGGCATAACCAGTTGGCCCTCCCAAACTCAATCCAATACCCAACACTACCAAAGCAACTGGTAAAGCATCGAGTGATCCCAAACTGTTGGACGATTTAGTAATAAATAAAATAGTCAGCATAAATATAAAGGTGGCCAAAAACTCCGTAGTAAAATTGTGTTGTGCATTGCGAATAGATGGGGCTGTGCTAAACACTGCTAATTGAGTTGAAGCATCAGCAGTTTCATCAAAATGTTGGCGATAAATAATCCAAACCAATAATGCGCCAATCATCGAACCAATTAATTGTGCCAACATATAACCAGGAACAAGTGCCCAATCAAATTTTCCTATAACAGCCAGTCCAACAGTTACTGCAGGATTCAAATGAGCTCCGCTTACATTTGCTGATACGAGTACGCCTACAAAAACGGCCATTGCCCAACCAAATGTAATAGCAATTAGACCTCCGTTATTCCCTTTGGTTTTATGTAAAATTACATTTGCAACAACGCCATTTCCTAAAGTAATCAACAGTGCTGTTCCAAGTATTTCTGCAACATAAACATTCATATAATAGTTTTAATGGTTCAATCGTTCTCTAATTTACGAGAGTAAATATTGTTGTGCAAGTGTTTTGAAAGATTGTTTCTGTGATTCTTCCCAAATAGCATCTTTTTTTAATTCTCGCGCCATTAAATGAGCAACTTCATCACATATTTCAATTGCTGCATTTGCATCCAAAAAAAGCAAACGAATTCTTCTTGCTAAAAAGTCTTCAACTGTAATGGCCATCTCATAACGAATTGAATAGATTAGATCAGCTTTTGTAAAATCATATTGAGCATGGAGTTTCTCCCCTAATATTGGATTTTGTCTGACTAGCTCTTTAATAATAGTTTGCTTTTCCGATTCGTTCCCTAAAGCAAGATGTTGAGTGAAGCAATCTTTTTTTCGATCTTGTTTAGAAACAAAGATGGCATTATCAACCGCATCCTGTCCCATTTTTCTATAAGTAGTCCATTTGCCACCAGTGATGGTTACTAATCTGCTTGGAGCAACTACTAAAGTATGATCTCTAGACAACAAGGCTGTTGAACCAATACTGGTAGTTTTTACCAAAGGGCGAAGTCCAACAAAAACACTTTTTACATCATTACGGGAAATAGAAGCAGTGGTATATCTATTGAAGTGTTCAAGAATAAATTCAACTTCTTCCGCAAGTGGCTTAGGTTCTATATCAATTATGTGAATTGGCGTATCTGTTGTACCTACTACTATTTTGTTTTGCCAAGGAACTGCAAATAAGACGCGACCATCATCGGTTTTGGGAATCATCATGGCATGTGTTCCGGTAAAATATTTTGGATCGAGTACCAGGTGAATTCCTTGCGATGGCGTTACTAAAACTTCATCGGTTGGCTCATCCATGTTTAAAATAGCGTCAGTAAAAACGCCAGTTGCATTAATTACTGATTTGGTTTGAACCACTAGTTTTTTATTTCCAATTGTATCTTCCAATTCCACTCCTACAATCATTCCTTTATCTTTTACAAATCCAATCGCTTTTACATAGTTCAAAACAATAGCATCATGTTTAGCTGCAGTAACGGCAAGAGAAGTACATAAAACACTATCGTTGAATTGGCCATCATAATATAAAATTCCACCAACTAATTTTTTTGGATTGATAGAAGGAAGATGCTTTATTGTTTCTTTTCTATTCAATAATATCGTTTTACCTAAACTCAATTTCCCCGACAATAAATCGTACACTTTCAGCCCAATACTATAATAGATTTTTTCCCACCAACTAAAAACAGGTACAATAAATGGTTGTACAGAAGTGAGATGGGGTGCGTTTTTCAATAACCATCCCCTTTCTCGCAATGCTTCTCTTACTAATTTAATATTTCCCTGTGCTAGATACCTTACTCCACCATGTACGAGTTTAGTAGACCTGCTAGATGTGCCTTTACCAAAATCATATTGCTCAATTAATAGCGTGCGATAACCCCGCGAAGCAGCATCAACAGCTGAACCTAGCCCTGTTGCACCTCCTCCTATTATTACGATATCAAATTCAGGCTGCTCTTTTAATTGAGCAATCATCTCATCTCTGTTCATTCAAAATTCATTATTAATATCTCATTGCAGCTCCTACCGCTTTAGCCCAACCTGCTGCCAATTGTTGCTTATACTCAATACTCATTGCTGGTGTAAATGTTCTTTCCTTTTGCCATAATTCCTGTATCTCATTAGTATCCCACCAATACCCTACAGCTAATCCTGCTAAATACGCAGCACCCAAGGCAGTGGTTTCCACAGTAATGGGTCTGATCACTTTCGTTTGCAATAAATCACTTTGAAATTGCATCAATAAATTATTGGCTGTTGCTCCTCCATCAACTCGTAATTCTTTAATTGCAATTCCAGAATCGGCTTCCATGGCTTTTAATAAATCCATCGTTTGAAAAGCAATACTTTCCAATGCAGCACGAGCAATATGTCCACTATTTGTTCCTCTCGTAATACCCACTATGGTTCCTCTTGCATGCTGGTTCCAATAAGGCGCTCCTAGTCCTGCAAATGCTGGAACAATATACACACCTTCTGTTGTTTCAACAGTGGCTGCCAAAGTTTCAATTTCTGCTGCAGTTCTAATAATTTTCAACCCGTCTCTTAACCACTGTACCACTGCACCGGCAATAAATACGGAACCTTCCAATGCATACTGGGTTTCACCATTGATCTGCCAGGCTACTGTTGTAAGTAAATGATTATTGGATTGTACAGGTTTTGTTCCAGTATTCATCAACATAAAACATCCTGTGCCATAAGTATTTTTAACCATACCAGGATGTGTACATTGCTGGCCAAATAAAGCTGCCTGTTGATCTCCAGCCATTCCAGCTATAGGAATTGAATGTGCAGCCAATACATGCTCCGTATGCCCATAAACTTCACTACTGCTTTTTATTGTAGGCAAAACAGATGCAGGAATATTAAACAATGCAAGAAGTTCTTTATCCCATTCAAGCGAATGAATATTAAATAACATTGTCCGGGATGCATTTGATACATCCGTAGCATGCACCTTCCCATTGGTTAGTTTCCATAATAACCAAGTATCAATTGTTCCAAATAACAAATCTCCATTTGCTAATTTCTGACTGACTCCCTCAACATTTTCTAAAATCCACTTTAATTTAGTTGCAGAAAAATAGGCATCAATAATGAGCCCAGTTTTTTGTTGGATTAAAGAGGCATGACCCTGACTTTTTAATACATCACAATAATCGGCAGTACGCCTGTCTTGCCAAACAATGGCATTATAAATTGGCATGCCAGTTGTTTTATCCCAGACAACTGTTGTTTCTCTTTGATTGGTAATTCCAATAGCAGCAATTTCTTTAACACCTAATCCAGCTTTTGAAATAGCTTCTGCAGCAACGCCAATTTGAGTACTCCAAATTTCATTGGCATCGTGTTCTACCCATCCTGGTTGAGGAAAAAATTGGGTGAATTCTTTTTGTGCAGAAGCAATGATCGATCCTTTTTTATCGAAAATGATGGCGCGGCTACTGGTGGTTCCTTGATCGAAAGATAAGATGAATTGTTGCATGTATGCGGTTTGCAACAATTTACGCTTTATTCAAGGAAATAAAAAATTAGTCTGTATCCAAATTGCTAGAGTTTTTCTAATTTAAATATAGACAAGCGAAGGATTAAAAAATTAGTCTGCACCCAAATTGCTTCGCAATTTGTCTAAAGGCCTAATTTTTTAATCCCTTCACTTCTTCTTATTCCTTTCGGAAATTCAACCCTCACAATTTGTATAAAGGCCTAATTTTTAAACCCCTTCCCCTTTTCTTTACTTTCTTGAAATTCAAAGTTCGCAATTTGTCTAAAGGCCTGATTATTTAATCCCTTCACTTTTATTCTACTTTTTAGAAATTCAAAGCTCGCAATTTGCTAAAGTCAACAATTTTATATTACGTACTTAAAAATGCTAGAATTATGCCTCGTTAAAAAAGGGCTTTTATGTATTTTATTGAACTAGAAAATAATCAAATGCAAAAACTGGCCTTTGGACAAATTGCTCAGATAATTAATCAAACACAAAAAATAGACCTTTAGACAAATTGCAAAGCAATTTGGATGCAGGATATTTTTTGTGTTTGTTAATCGTTCTTTTGAGCAATTTGGATACAGACCGTTTTTGCATTTGTCAGTTGAGAAATATCAACAAATATCTATCGGCTTTTTAGCCAAGACTTAGGATTTTGATAAACGCTTTTGTCGTTCATAATCATAAAAAGAATGGCGCCTTCACCATCAATTGAAGTACCTGATTTTCCTAATATAGAACCTGATTTAACGGATTGATCTCTTGATACAGAAAGGGTAGATAAATTTTTGTATCCTGTGAAATATTTTCCATGCTTCACAATTACAATCAATTCTCCTGCAGCTTCAGCAGCATAAACCACTTCACCATCTGCAACGCATCGTACATTTGTACCAATAGGAACAGAAATTTCAATCCCATCCGATTTTTGAGCCAATTTAGTTCCTTCCATATTGGTTACTCCAAAATCGATGGTTACTATACCATTTGATACTGGCCATGGTAATCTTCCCCGATTATTTTCAAAATTCAAAGACATTTCCATGCCTTCAGGGGTAGACTCTAGAGGAGAATAGGTTCTGTCTTTGGCAACAGAAGTCATGCCAGTTGAAGGCTCATTATCATTGGCCTTTTTGATTAGCTTTGAAGGAGTATTATTTTTGGCTACAACATCATTTGGCTTAGCGGCAGCTGCAGCTGCTGCTTTCTTCTGATCTTCTAAGGCTTTCAAACGCTTAGCTTCATCTCTTTTCTTGGCTTCTTCAATCTCTCTTCGTATTACTGCATTTACTGCTACCAATACTTTCTGTCGTTGCTTTTCTCTCTCTTTTATTTGAGCACTTAACTCTTTTTCTTTTCCTTTTAATTGTGCCACAACTTGATCTTGCTCTTTTTTATCATCTTGCAAAACAATTAATTGCTTGCTTTGAACCTGTAAAGTGCTTAGTCTTTCTTTTTTATTGATACTCAAAGTATTTACTTTTTCAGTTAACAACTGTTCAGACTTAGCAATCGTATTGGCTTGGGTTTCTCTATTTTGACGATAACTTTTCAAGTAAGTCATTCTTTTAATGGCATCATTAAAGCTTCCTGCAGAAAACAAGAAATTTAAATACTCATAACTACTTCTATTTTTATAAGCAAAAACAATACTTTTCGCATATTTGAGCTTTAGTGTATCTAACTCTTTTTTTAATCGATAAATATCTCTTTCATTTAAATAAATCGTTTCATCTAATTGCCTTACTTCTCTGTTGATATCATTTACTAAATCTTGTCTAGCGTTGATTTTCTTTTTAATCAAAGCAAGTTGTTTCAAAGAAGTTTTCTTATTGTTTTGGGTTTCAGCATATTGACGGGATAAGTCTTCCAACTCACGTTCAATCTCCTGCTTACGCTTTTGCAATTCTTCTCTTGTTTGCGCAAAACTTACTTGCCCTATTAGGAATAAAATAAAAAATAAAATGCTGAACTTTTTGATCATTTTGGGCAATTCAATTAAAATGAATATGTAATTAACGAATGATTAGCCACTAAATTACTTCCGCTTATAGTTTTTTGGCACTTCAAAGGTATATTTTAACGGTTCGTTTAGGGAGTATTCTTTGAAATCGAGGTTGACATCTAATTTTGACTTTTCTGAAACCACAATATTGCGATAAGTAGAGAAACGATATGGCCCCAGATTCACATAGTTGATAAAACTAATGTCGCAGGTTCGATTCCTTTGAATATCTACATCATCGAGTTTACTATGGGCGACAGAAAAATCTGAATTTGATAAAGTAATTAGATGCTTGAAAATATCTCCAATCATAAAAACGGTTAACTGGGCATTTCCTTCACGATAAGAAACAATATTTTTATCTATGAATACTGGATTGCCAATCAAAATATCTTGAAGTGTGTAAAAATCAAATGGAATCTCTGTTGCCTCTTGTAAAAAATCAATCGACCTTCTTTGTACATATTTTTCACCCACTTTTTTAACCAATATCACAGAATCTTTATTGATTTTCACTTGAAGCCCTTCTGCAGATATCCCTAGAAAAGAGCCTTTTATTCGTATATAAATTACACTGTCTTTGATCATGCTTAAATAACCAGTATAGCTGTCGCTGTTATTAGCGCTTTCATAATCTACTTTTATTTTTGCATTGAAAGTTTTAAAATCAATTTTTGATTTGATCACTTTATCCATAATACTTTTGACAATCGCAGCTGAGTCTACTTTTGGGGCTTCAACAATCATTACTGTTTGACTGGTATCTTTTTTGCTAATGGCTTCTTGAATGCCAGATACTTTCTTGACTGTTTTACAAGAAGCAAGTATGGTTATCAAGAAAAGTATTTGAACTATTTTTTTCATTTGCATTAATTTAATTGCCACAAATATTATTTCTATCAATTAATTCTTCTCGCCTATCTCTTATCTTTTATCTTATATCTTATATCTTTTATCTCATATCTCTTAATTCTTCTCTCTTAATTCTTACTTCTTGCCAGTGCTTCCAAACCCCCCTTCGCCACGATCTGTTGAATCAATTTGTTCAACCAATTGCCAACTGATTTTTTCTACTTCTTGAATGACCATCTGGGCAATCCTATCTCCCGAATGGATGGTTTGAGCCTCGTTGGATAAATTGATCAAAATCACTTTAATCTCTCCTCTGTAATCTGCATCTACTGTTCCAGGAGAATTTAAGCAAGTTAAGCCTTGTTTTAAAGCTAGTCCACTTCTTGGTCTTATTTGAGCTTCTAAATTTTGGGTTAATTCTATAAATAATCCAGTAGGCACTAATATCCGCTGCATGGGCTCTAAAACAATTGGAGCTGCTAAAAAAGCCCTTAAATCCATTCCTGACGAACCGGTTGTTGCATATTCAGGTAATGGGTTATCGGAAGTATTAATGATTTTTACTGGTTTTATCTGCATTTGGCAAATGTAATACGAGAAGTCTTATTTTTGACACCCATGCTCAAACAGTTTGTTAATACAATTGCTGATAATACCAATAGTAAATCCCTTTCTCATCGATTCAGGAATAAGCGATTTCAATTTTTCTTATCTATTTTAAACAAATTACCAAAACCATTAAGCATATTGGATATTGGAGGGACTGTAGAATTTTGGAAAGCCATGGAGTTCAACGAGCCGGGAATTACCATTACATTACTCAATTTAGAAACCCCACCAAAGGTTGAATACCCATTCATTGCCATTAGAGGAGACGCAACCAATTTAAGTGAAATTAAAAATCATCAATTTGATTTGGTTTTTTCAAATTCAGTTATTGAACACCTTTACTCTTGGGAAAATCAACAAAAAATGGCGGCTGAAGTTATGCGGGTAGCTAAATGGCATTTTATTCAAACCCCTAATTATTGGTTTCCGATTGAGCCCCATTGGGTATTCCCCTTTTTTCAATATTTACCAATAAAACTACGCATATGGCTTACTCAACATTTTAGCTTAGGTCATATCCCCAAACAAAAAGAGATGGACAAAGCGGTGCAGCAAGTAGCCGAAATTAAACTATTGACAAAGCAGGAAATAAAGTCATTATTTCCTTATTCACAGATATATTCTGAGCGATTTTTGGGACTTAACAAGTCGTTTGTGGCTTATTCCATTGATAGTCAATCAAATTAAACATTTATTTGATGGGGCATAACTTGACCCGATTGAGGCTTTTTAGTTAACTTCACGTCCCAATTTGAAGGCCTTTCGAGTTGAAAGGTCACTGCTAATGCTATGAAAAAAAAACAGCGTTACTATAACATCACTCGTTACTTAGCCGATGCATTGGCTATAATGATGGCATATATAGCGGCAGTATTTGTGCATTATGGGCATTTGAATGCAGGGTTTAGTTTTCTCTTTATGTTGTTTTCAATAGTTTTCTGGTATTTACTTTCCCAGTTCTCTAAATTGTATGCCGATAGAAGATCTAATAAATTTTCAGAAGAAATTATATTTATTACCTATAACACTTTGTTGTTATCTATACTTCTAAGTTCAACCTTATTTTTCATAGATATCAACCCCCCATATACGGTTGGTTTTTTTGGCACTTACCTGGTCTATATTTTTATTGCGATTTCAACTATCAAATACTTATTAAGAAAAAGTATTCATGCAGCACTTCATCAAGGTAAATTATACGATAAAATTTTACTAGTAGGTTCCACTCCTTCAGCAATAAATTACTATGAAACCATCAATAAATATTATTATTATGGTTATGAATGTGTTGGAATAATTGATGAACAACCTGCAAAAATAAATGGTTGCAAATACTACGGCAATATAGAGGCCCTCAATAATGTATTAAAAACACAAGCCATTGATGAGGTGGTGATTGCATTGCACAATAGTGATTATTCCAACATACAGCGCTGTATGGAGGTATGTGACTATCATCGAACCAAAGTGAGAATTTTACCAGATTTACAACAATACGCTTCTTCAGCAATAGCAGTTGACAATATTGGTATGATGCCTACTATCAGTGTAATGGAATTACCATTGGACCAATGGCAAAATCGTTTATTGAAAAGGGTATTTGATATTGTATTTTCATTATTGGTTTTTTTAACAGTTGGAATTATTCTCTTCCCCTTAATTGCTTTATTTATCAAACTTACCTCAAGAGGAGCTGTATTCTTTAAACAAGAAAGATGGGGGTTGAATAATGAAAAAATTATTTGCTTTAAATTTCGCACAATGGTGCAAGAAAGTGTTGATGTGGATGCAGATGGAAAATATCAGCAAGCAACAAAAAATGATCCTAGAATTACCTGGATTGGAAAAGTTTTGCGAAAAACCAATCTAGATGAACTACCTCAATTTCTTAATGTATTATTAGGCAATATGTCTGTTGTAGGACCACGTCCACATCCTACACCATTGAATATAGAATCCATGCAAACAGTAGAGAATTATATGTTGCGTCACATAGTATTACCTGGCATCAGTGGTTGGGCTCAGGTAAATGGCTGCAGAGGCGAAACTAAAAATTCAGGCGATATGCAAAGAAGAGTGAATTTCGATTTATACTATATACATCGTTGGACTTTCTGGCTTGATTGCCAAATTATATTACAGACAGTTATCAATATTATAAGAGGCGACCAGAATGCGTATTAAAATCATACAATTATGTTGCATTGTATTTTTTGCTTTTGCAACATTCAACAGCAATGCTCAAACTATTTGGGAAAACCAAAATAGTGAAGTCTATCCTTATTTATATAGATTGTCACAAAAAGGGCTGATTGATTTCCAGGATATTATCAGACCAATCAGTCGCAATCAAATTGGTAGTTTATTACTGGAATTAGAAAGTAAATCAGCTCAATTAAGTTCGCTCGAAAAAAAAGAACTCGCCTTTTATTTACAGGAATTCCGTCCTATCATTGCCAATGACTCGGATAAAATTCATTTGATAAAAAAAGATGTAAATAAACGCTTAAGAGGGCTTTTTATCAATACCAAAGACTTTCAACTCAATGCCGACCCGATGGGTGGAGTTACAAGCATTACCGGCAGCGGAAAGAGTATTACTCAAATGAGCAATGGCGTCAATTTTTGGGGCCAATCAAAAAGGTTTGGATTTCAATTTTATTATAGAGATTATACAGAAACAGGAAATGGAATTGATACTTTTAGAAAAGAGAGCCCAGAGCCTGGCATTATTAAATTATATAACCCAAGCGCAACTAATCAAAATTTTAGTGAGATCAGGGCGAGTGTAAGTTATTCTTGGAATAATGGTTCTATCAGTGTAGGGAAAGATCACTTATTATGGGGCTATGGAGAAAATGGAAGAATTGTACTTTCTGATAAAGCACCCACATATCCACAAATCCGATTTGATTACAAGCCTTTTAAATGGTTACAATTTAATTATACTCATGCTTGGTTAAATTCGAATATCATAGATTCTAACGCAAGTTATAATACAGGAACTGTTGGAACAGGAACAGGTGAAGTACGTATTCAGTATATACCCAAATACATGGCTTCTCATACTTTGATATTTAAACCAATAAAAGGATTGGACATTGCTTTAGGAGAATCGATTGTATACAGTGATAAACTAGATATTGGTTTTTTAATACCTGTGAACTTTTTCAAAGTATATGACAATAACAGAAGCAATTACTTATTAAATGCAGGTTCAAATGGACAATTTTTTGCTCAAGTTAGTTCACGAAATCATTTAAAGAACACTCATTTATATGGTTCATTATTTATTGACGAAATCAGGGTATCAGAAATGTTTAATAGAACAAATGCCCGAAACCAATTGGGTTATACTATTGGGGGTTCTGTAACTGATGTATTCATTCCTTACTTAACATTAGGGGCAGAATATACCCGAGTAAATCCATTTGTATATAGCAACTTAATACCTGCTCAGTTTTATACCCAATATAATTATGCACTAGGTGATTGGATGGGTAATAATTTTGACAGATCTACTTTTTTTCTAAAGTTCACTCCTATTCCCCGATTAAAAACTTATTTGCGTTTTCAACATATTCGCAAAGGAGGAGCAGGCACAATTGCTCAACAATACACTGCAGTTCCTCAACCAGGGTTTTTATTTGATTTTCAAAAGAAAAGAAGTGATGTCTTCTTTCAGGTATCTTATGAGTGGATCAATAATTTTTATTTTACGGGAAGTTATCAGTATTTGAAACAAACCCTTGCTAACGGAACATCTGCTACCAATAATACATTGCAGATTGGGCTGGCTTTTGGCTTGAGATAAAAAATCAACTGATGAATCTAAGACTCTTGGTGCTTCATTTCTTTTTGCTTTCAGGGCTTGTCGGTTTCACACAATCATGGAGCGGAAAATGGATTACGAGTAATGAGCAGGAGGTAAATAATATAAATACCTGGATTGCATTTCGAAAAAACATTACCCTAACACAGATTCCAACATCTGTACCAATTCGTATTGCAGTCGATTCAAAATATTGGCTTTGGATAAATGGCACTGTAATCATTCAAGAAGGAGGATTGAAGAGAGGTCCGTCTAGAACTGGATCTTATATTGACTCAATTAATATTGAACCTTATTTGAAAAGCGGATCAAATAGTATTGCCGTTTTAGTATGGCATTTTGGAAAGAGTGGTTATTCTCATTTAAATAGTGGTAAATCAGGATTATTGGTTCAATCTTTATCTACTTTCTCTGCAATAGCTACCGATCGAACATGGGAAGCTCAAATATTAAAAGCCTATCAAATGGCAGAACAACAACCCAATGCTAGATTATCAGAATCCAGTTTACAATACGACGCAAGAAATGATATTGGGAATTGGCAAACAGATTTTTCAATTCCATTAAAACAAGCTGTTGAAATTGGGGCTGCTGGAGATTCTCCTTGGGGTGAATTAATTGCAAGGCCCATTCCGTTTTTTCAATTTAGCAACTTAAATAAATATGTAGACAGTTCAGTAATATCATCAAACGGAAACGTTGTTTATAAAATGAAGCTGCCTTTAAATATTCAGATGCATCCTTTTGTGAAAATAAATTCTATCAATGGAGGCGAGAAAATTAAAATTTATACTGATAATAATCAACTCAATTTTGAACCTATCCTGCATGTTGAATATATTACAAAACCTGGTTTGCAAGAATTTGATTGCCCACTTTGGCTAAATGGAGAACAAGTATATTATGAGATTCCTTCAGGAATAAAAGTAGAACAACTGAGTTATAAAAAATCACAATACTCCACTGAAACAATAGGACAATTCACTTCTTCTGATGAAAACTTAAATACGCTTTGGAAAAAGTCTTTGAATACCCTCACTTTATCAATGAGAGACAATTGGATGGATTGCCCAGATAGAGAGCGAGGCGGCTGGACGGGTGACCTGGTTTCTTTATCGCTTCAATCTTATTATGTTTTAGATAAGAAGGGTCAAGAATTAACCAGCAAATGGTATCGTGAATTCACCAACTTTCGAACCTCAGTTCACGATTTTTATTCGATTATTCCTATAGGGATTAGCAATATTGAGATACCAGATCAAACACTATTGTTAATCAGCGAATATGGCATTGAGAATTACTTGTTGCATTCCAGAGATACAGCGATGTTAATGGAATTATATCCTTCACTAAAACTAAATTTTAGTTTCTGGCAATACAATAATGATGGATTGATTTTGCCCAGGCAGGGCGGCAATAGATGGAATTGGGGAGATTGGGGAGATAATCTGGATGAACTGGGATTGTACAATATGCTCTATTTAAATAGTCTAAAGACTATGATACAGTTGAGCAAAATTCTAAATGATACTGCAGGAACTGTTTTTTATGAAAATGCTTATCGAAATTTAAAATCAGCCATAAAAAAAAGTTTATGGAGGGGTGGATATTTTGCATCAGTTAATAATATTAACTCTCCTGACGAGCGTGTGCAAGCATTTTCGATAATTAGTGGAGCAGCTGAAAAAAAAGATTATGCATCGATGATTGAAGTTTTTGAAACTGTGCAAAATGCGAGTCCATATATGGAACAATTTGTTTTTGAAGCCCTTTGTACAATTGGAAAACAAGAAACTGCAATGTTTCGCTTTAAGAATCGATATAGTTCTATGATACAATCTCAAATAAGCTCAACAGTTTGGGAAGGTTGGCAAATGCCCAAAGAGAACAAATTAGCAAAAACACCCAATCATGGCTGGAGTGGAGCCGCCCTCTTTTTATTTCCAAAATGGATTCATGGTTTCAGGGCTACTGAAAAAGAGTTTAGCAATATGCAGATAAAACCATACTATGGAAAATTAAATTCAAGTTCTGCTTCAATTCCAACACAACAAGGATTGATCACAAGTAGTTTTTCTAGAAGAGGTAAATTCATTAGTCATACTATTACTCTACCAAAAAACACAAAAGCTGATTTTATTTTACCAGCTACTTACTCAACTATTTCCATTAATGGCGCTCCATATAAAGAAAAAAATCTATTGACTGCATTGGGCAAATCCAGTATCAAATTTTCAACAGATTCATCTGAGTATACCATTGCATTCAATGAAGGGCAGATGACAATAGAATTGGAAATGAATGAACTATCCTATTTACAATTTAGCAGTAGTAGTATCTATTTGGATGGGAAAACAATCTCACTTTTTCCCAATCCTGTAGTTTCTAAATTAACTATTAATGGAGAGTTCACCGCTAAAACTGTTAGAATTTATTCAATGGATGGCAAGCTAATCACATCAACAAACATTTCGATGCAAAACAAATTCATAGACCTAACCCATGTTTTATCTGGCGTGTATATTATTCATTTAATTGACCAAGTAAGTGGCAAAATACTCTCCGGGAAATTCCTGAAATTGTAAAAAGGTAGTTAAGCTTTAGTAATTAATTCTTCTTTAGAATTATATAACTACTCCATCCAATAAAGTGAACACGGGAAATGATTTTTTTGCGAGAAGGTAATAGAAAAGAGAAGGGAAATAAGCAGGCGAATAGCCAATTACGAGAAGTGCCAACTTTGGTTACTGTAAATCCATGAGGTGCAGCGAGCGCTGCGATTTTTCCGATTGGCATTAATTGTACATGGGTAAGATCATCCCAAAAATTATACGTAAATTTTCCAGCCTGATCGGCGTAAGGCATTGAAAGATGCAATGTTTTAGGATGTGGTGTTTCTATATATATTAAAGCATCCTTTTTTAGAAGGCGAAAACATTCCTTAAAAAAATGGTCGAAAGAATTGATATGCTCTACCAAATGCATACAGGTAATTCCATGCATGGATTCATTGGTCCAGGGAAGTGTGTCTTTAGTAATATCAGCTCGCTGAAAGTGAATAGAAGTATGAAAGTTTTCTGGTTGCCCTTCAATGTCTGTAGAAAACAAATTTAAGTCTGGTCTTGCTTCTTTAAAATGGTTAATCGTTTCACCATTTGAACTGCCTATATCTAACAAATTGGCATTCAAAGGTAAGTTACCAATAAACCTAAATCTTGTATCTATCCATAAAAAATAACGAAGTCTGGTCCAATTCATATTTACTAAAATAGACTATTTACTTTTATATCCAATCAATCGTTTCAAATCCCAACGCCATTTTTCCCATCGGAAAGTTCTGTACTCGAATACATTTTTCAAAAAAGCTTTTGAAAATAACCGGGTGTTTTCAATTTTGATTCTTTTGAGCAATTCCTTTCTTATCAACTCACCTTCTTCAATAGCTGACAAACCATTTGAAAAAGAATGATTGCCATTCGTAATTGGTTTGAGGTGAGTTACAGGAACAGCATGAATGACCGCAGTTTTATCGCATCCCAATAACTTCTGAAAATAAGGAATAGCATAACGGTCTATTCCATAAGATGAAATACAAGTAGGATAAAATTCAGCTGCAGCATCAAAAATATTTTTTCTATAAAATGGGCACATGATTTCTACCCAATCAGTTGACTCCCAAATAATGTCTGGCTTCCTTAATGTAAAAGCATGACTCATATAGCTCTGAGGAGTTGTAGCGGGTTGAAATGCATCCAAATTTTCTTGATATGCTATTTCAAATAATTGATTAATTCCGGAAATGGAGATTGCCAAATCATCATCTATAAACCCGATATAATCAATCAAAACGTTTGATTTAAAATGCTTATGCACTTCATTGATCAAACTTCCTTTAAATTCAGTTCTACAATTTAATAAAATGTCGTAATGAGCGTTTGGAGGAAGCTCAGGAACAGCGTTGTTTCCTGAATAATTAAATAAACATATTTTAAATACAGGTACTGTATTCCATTCGATATGTTGAAAGGGTTTGTCTTTGCCATTCCAGGCAAAAACTACTACACTTTCTCCCATCCCATATGTTTTACTTGAGGCCAAATGGTTGCTTGGCAAAATTTGGTCCAATGATTTTGATGCACCGATTCAACAGTTACTTCAGGAAATTCATTCAAACCAATATCGTTGCGCATGTAAATGGCATTGAATCCATGGCGGTGTGCACCGATCAATCGATACCCTTTCTTTTTAGACAAGTTGGTCATAGCCAATAAAGAAACAGATCTAAAATCTTGTTCATACCCTTTTTTATCCCAACAATAAAAATCAGGACTATAAGGAATCGTAATACTTAAATCGGAAGGAATTACATTCTGCGTTTCAAAAATGCAAACCCTTGGTTGTATAGTATCAATAGCTTCCCAAATCCAGTAATCATTGCCATCAATGTCTAAAGAGAATAAGTCTACTTCACCAGCAGCACCAATATTATTCAGTAATTCATTTACATTTTCTTTGGTAATCCAAGCATTTTGAATACGAGGACTAAAGAGTAAACAATCTTGTTTGCTTTTAAAAAAAGCATTGGCATTGGCAACATTTGCCGGATTTCCATCAAACAAAAATCCTTCAAAGCCATGATTAATGATCAAATTGGTAGCCATACATTCTATTCCACCGCCACAACACATTTCCACTACTCGCTTAGATCCAAAACCAATCACCGAAAAAATATACAATAACAATCCGTCTTCTTCAAATTGAGAATAAACACGAAAGCCAGTTTCATTTAATGGAGGTAAATTATTTTGTTGTTTCAGTATGCGATACTGATTGAGCATTTGTACTTGCAATTGCTGATTGAGGGAATCACGCTTTTGCCAATCAAATGAAAATTGGTAATAATATTTTTTAAGTGGCTTTAAAAAACGAATCAGAAATTTTCGCATGTTTATCGGGTTAGCTCCGCTGCACTAAATGCATGAACCTGTGATTCAATCCATTCATAGGTTTTTTTTAATCCTTCTGCCAATTGTTGGCTAGGAGCCCAATGGAGCTGCTCTTTGATGAGTTTATTGTCGGAATTTCTACCTCTTACTCCAATATGAGGCACTTCAATATTATTGATTCGCAAGGATTTATTTGCGATTTTCATAACCATTTCAGCTAGTTGATTTACAGAGACCATTTCTTCTGAACCAATATTTACTGGTCCAAGGAAATCAGATTCCATTAATCTTTCTACACCTTCTAAGCATTCGTCGATATATAAAAATGATCTTGTTTGCAAACCATCTCCCCATACATCAATTGCGCAATTTTCATCCGTTTCTGCAACTTTTCTACAAATGGCTGCTGGTGCTTTTTCTTTTCCACCAATCCAAGTGCCTTCTGGTCCAAAAACATTGTGAAAGCGGGCAATGCGAACATCCAAACCATAGTTTCTATTAAATGCTAAATACAAACGCTCACTAAATAATTTTTCCCAACCATATTCACTATCAGGTGAAGCAGGATAAGCAGATTCTTCAGAGCATTTAGGATTGGCCGGATCTCTTTGATTATAAGAAGGGTAAATACAAGCAGAAGAAGAATAAAATATTTTCTTAGCCCCTATTAAATTGGCTTGTTGAATTACATTTAAATTTACCATTGCAGAATTGTGCATCACATTTGCATCATTATCGCCGGTAAACAAATAACCTGCTCCTCCCATATCTGCAGCTAATTGATAAATCTCATCAAATGGTTGATCAACTACCTTTTTTACAAAAGATTGTTCCGTTAGGTCT
Organism: Sphingobacterium thalpophilum; assembly: GCA_943372285.1. Taxonomy (GTDB): domain Bacteria; phylum Bacteroidota; class Bacteroidia; order Chitinophagales; family Chitinophagaceae; genus Sediminibacterium. The sequence continues at coordinate 179,885 of CALRYA010000006.1, forward strand.
CCAATGATAAATTCATCTGCAGGAGATTTACTATACTCATGCATTTTTAAATCTACCCCCCTAACCCAATGACCCTGTCTTTTTAGCTTTTTTACTAAATGACCACCAATAAATCCTCCAGCTCCGCATACTAACACTTTCTTCATGTATCCCTTCTTTTGAGAAAGCAAAAATCCACAAATTCTTTGATATTTAGCCAAATGAATTGAGGAACTATTTCAAAATACCGCATAAACAGTCTTTTAGGCTCCATTAATACCCTAAAAAACCACTCCAAACCCGATTTTTGCATCCATTTTGGGGCTTGTTTCACCTGATCTGTGTGAAAATCGAAGGCAGCGCCAACAGCTACTATAAAATTTGCATGGGTAAATTTTGAAAGTCTATACGCAAATTGTTCTTGTTTTGGGCAGCTCATGCCTATCCAAATGATATTAGCACCAACTAAGTTTATAGTTTCCCCTAGTTCCTTCATTTCCAAATCTGACATTTCTCTAAATGGCGGACAAAAAGTTCCGGAAACATTCCTATTCCCAAACCTAAGTTCACAATTGTGCTTCAAAAGATCTGCAATCCCTTCTTTGCCCCCACAAAAAAAATGCTTAATGTTATGAGTTGATGAAGCTTTGATCATTTCCATAAAAAAATCCGGGCCGTAACATCTTTGCATTTCTTTAGCACCCTTTAAACGCCCAACCCAAACAGTAGGCATTCCATCAGGTAAATTGATATGAAAATCATTTAATATTTTCTTAAACGCAATATTTTTTGATGCCACAACCAATCCATGTGCTCCGGTTGCGCTAATACACTTGTTTTGCCTTAATGAAGAGTGAGTACATTCCTGAATAACTTCTTCAACAGCGTTTTTAATGCTTTTAGTATAAAATGAAACTCCAAGAACTTCAATCATATCTGATAAATTTCAAATTATTTTTTTGCATGAATATCAAACCAACTCAAATTATTAATTGGTTTATTTGATGGATTTGAATAAAATTGATTGTATGCATTTCGTATATAATTCGCGTCCATCCATTGCCCTGGGGTATCTTCACCAAAAGGACCAGAAGTGCCAAAATTGTATTTGAATGGAAGGAATTTTTGTAAGCGGATTTTTGCTCGATTCCATTTATGTTGAAAAATATTGTTTAACCCGCTTTTTTCTGTTGCCAAATCAAATGCAGTAAAATTTCTAGCCTGGTTAATCAATTTAAACTGTGTATATCCTTTTGCCACTAGCGCTTCTAAACATTCTAATGAGGATGCCTCACAAGAAATATAGGCTGGTGCATTTTTGGAAGATTCTATCCCATTAATACAGATTGGGTCATATCCTTCAATATCTATTTTGAGATAATAGGGTATGCCAAATTCTTCAAAAATAGATGTTGATGTTCTGCAGGGAATTTGCATTTCGGTATATGGAGTATTATCTCTTGTGCCAATTTCTTTATCAAATGAACTCCATTCTAACTCATGATCATTTCTATAAAAAGTCATTGATGATTCTTTTTCAGCAATTCCTATATTGATAATAATAAGTTTTTTAGCCTCTATATATGATTTCAATTCGGCACTTACTTGGGCTACTAAAGCAGGATTGGCTTCAACAGCAACAACCCTATACCCTTTTTGGAGATAATATTTAGTGTCTTCCCCCTTGTGCATACCAATATCGTAAATTAAATCGGCAATCATGCTACAGTTTTTTGCAATTGAATATGCTCTTTAAATTTCTTGATTAAATAATAGGGATTGAAAATGAAATTAGTAGATAACAAGGCAATTAACGAACCTGCAGCCATTCCAATTATTCCGAATTCTTTTAATAAAAAAACCCCAAGGGTCAAACCAAGTAAACCCTGTACTATCGATACTATTGTAGGTAGTTTGTTCAATTTCAATGCACTTATATAAATAGCTGAAACATTATCAATCACTATAAAAAATATAAATACTGCAAATAAAGTAAATAAGGCCGCCATTTCGGTATCGGGGTATTTACTCCATTTTAAAAAGAACGGCATCCCTAAAAAGTAAGTTATGAGGAAGATGAAAAAAGCAAAAATAGTTACCCGCTTTAATGATTTAAAGAACAAATCTGCAATTAATACCCAATTACCTTCTGCCTGAATGTTGGCCAATCGTGGAAACAATACAATGGTGAAATTAGATATACCAATTCGTATGATGTCAAAGAAACGGGTAACAATTAAATATTTAGCTACACCATCCGCACCTACAAATAAATTCATTAAAATAACTTGAGAATTAAATACCAACATACCTGCTACTGAAGTAAGGAAATACCAGAAACTATATACAATATGCTCTTTAAAAAGCGCAATAGACACTTTATTAAAGGATAAATGAAAAAGAAATTCTTTTCGTGCGAAATAATACAATAATGCCAAGTAAATAATATTAACCAAAACACTTACTAATAACAATACTTGAACTGAATAAAAAGCAGAGAGAATTAAAATAAAAATAAACTCCAAAACCAATTTAACGACTCTAATTATTTTGCCAATAAAAATTTTATTAGAAGATTGAATAATAACATCCAACAATGCGGCCAACATATTTTGAGAGATCAATATTGCCGTTATAGCTGCATAAAATAATATGGCTGTATCTACTTTTACGAGTTTGAAGTAATAAATGCCATAACACAAAGGAACCCCTAAGATCAATAAAAAACTGAAAAAATAAAACAGGGTATTGATTAACTGTTCCGATTCTTTTGACTGGTGTATCAATTTTTTTAATAAACCAATATTCAAGCCAAAATCAAATACACCAGCAAAAACTACTACATTTAAAATAACTCCATAAACACCAAAATCGGTTGCACCAAGTCGATTCAATAAAACAGGAGTAAGAATTAAGATAGATAAAGCACTGATTATTTGCGACAAAAAAGTAGAGCACAAATTGTACAAATACCTTGAATTAGATAATATGAGTGCTTTTACTTTTTTCATGCGGCTAGCAAATCGGACTGTTCCTCTTTCATTTCGTTAATATAAAACAATCCTACAAAAGTCCAAAAGGGAAATGCTCCCATTGGCCCTTCGAAATATACATCAAAACTTGCATTAATGATAAATGCAGAAAGAATGGCCAATAATGTAATACTGTATTGCGAAGCTGTTTTCTTGAAAATATTTACAAGCAATAGATACATCCAACAAATCCATGCGATAAAAAATGGATACCCTAACCTACCCAATAAATTCAAATGAATACTATGCGGAGAACGAAGCGAATCGTCTTCAGTAACAATTTCATTAACAGATGCCATACTCATACCAAATCCCCTACCGAAAAAAAAGTTGGTTGCCGAGGAAAAACTATCATCTATGATTTTAGCCCACCATGTAAGTCGCCAGATTTTATTATCATTTAATGTGCCCTCAGTATTAGTACTTAATATACTAACTGCATTTTCTTGCAATTGACTCAACCCTACTTTTCTTCCTTGAAAATTCTCTTGCGTTTTAGTTGATGCATACAATGAAACAGCTACGATAATGAGTAATGGCAAATACCTAATGTTTTGTTTTACAAAGGTTTTAATACTACTGCTTTTAGTATAAAAATAAAAAACAAAGATGCCGGCTATATAGGCCACCATTCCTGAACGATTATAAGCAGACACTACCATGATCAGGTAAATGATAATAATTGCATTTACGATGGCTTGCTTTTTAATGATTTTGATGTTTCCATTCAGCATCAATAAAGTGGTAATCAACAAATGAACTCCCATATCATTGTATTTATACAACAGTAAAGGATAGCCGCTAAATAAAGCGAATTTTTCAAAGAAAGGCACATAAGAGATCAATAAGAAAGAAATTAAAGCAACAACAGGATACCATGCATAAATCCTATACAATCCATTCTTTAAATATTCAACATTGTCTTTCATTAAAATCAACACCAATACAAAAGCGGCATAGTTGATCATAAATGAGTCTCTAATAACTTCCATTAATGGATATTTTCCCACACCTCTTAAAATATAAACAACAGAAATAAGTAGAAATAAGATCAACAACTTCATGGATCTATTCCAGATTATTTCAATTTTCCTTAAATCTTTAAGCACCCAGATTAATCCAACTATTAAAAGTATTTCTGCTAAAAAACTATAAGCAATTCCTTTATTAAAATAAGCATATAATGCATATACTAATATGTAGAAATCAAGATATAATTTACGTATTGCACTCATTTGAAAAAACAAATAAAATTATTTTTAATATCCAATAAATGCATAAACAATTTTCTTTGCCAGTTTTTAGCGCTTATCTGATTAATATAACTTCCCATATTACCGCCGCTAATTAATTCGGGAACAATTCCACCAATTCGAATATTGCCTGGTTCAACAAAATATTTAAATTGGTCAACAGGGTATGCGATATGCTTGGTTTGCTTTAATAAATATGATGCCCCTTTTCTATTGATTGAATAACCATATGTACAATAAACTGTTTTAATAAATGGTTCTCCAATACGATAGTTATTATCAATGTTTTTCTTTGTGCTTTTATATAGTTTCATGTGGCCAAGCCAAGCTCCAAAAAAAAATAAATCATATTTATCTAAATAAGGTGAATTAGTAAAAAATGAGTTTAATAATTGAAGATCGTTTATGAAACTATCTGACTCTAAAATCAGAAAAGCTTCAGTCTCATTCGAACTCATTTTCATAATTCGTTGCCATATTTTTCTATGACTTAACAAACACCCTATCTCTGCAGGTAATAAAGCGCTACCTGTTCTTTTCTTTGATACCGCAATCATTCGATCCAGAAAAGGCACTCGAGTCTTTGAGGGATAGATTGCGTCAATAATTTCAGCTTCGGGCAATTGATTACACAAAGCAGTTACATTTGCGGCACGAGCTATTTCAGATGCAGAACTTATTATAAATGTTTTCACTTTAATTGATTGAAAGTGAAATAAGCTTGATGCTCAAGTGCAAATGGGGTGAAAAATTGGTGTGACCCACCTTCAGGGTATATAATTGTATGTGGTTTTTTCAATAAGCAACTTAAGTGAATGGGCAAACTATCCGCTCCATAAATGTAATCAGCATTTTCTATCAAATGAACCAACTCCCTAAAATTATTATATACTGATCCCCCATTTTTTGTTTTCCTAAAATAAGCGGTTTCTACCGATTGATTTTGATCTTTATGAGATTGAGTGATACTTTGAACTACCTCTTCTGGGATATCTCTTTTTGCAATTCTTGAAGTAGGAAGAATTAATATTTTTTTTGCTAAGGTTTTAGTATCCTGAATCTTGGCTGGTGCTGATTTAAAAAAGTCATAATAACTTTTGTATACATCTGCTTGCCCTGCTATAGACTTAAATTTGATTCCTGTAACCCATTCCAATAGGCCCTTACGATGCGTGTTTTCAATAAAATAGTTGTCAAGGGATTCTGCGTTTTCTTTAAAGAAATGAGTCAAATGGTTTACCTCACTTATCGTTTGCCAGTTAAGTATATGCCGATTGGTAAATATTCTAAGCATGGAACTTTTTATTCCAAAATCTACAAAACGAATATTTAATGTTGAAGGGAACAACGAAGCAGGTAATGCTTCAAATAAAGGGCGATGGTGAAGAGAGGCAATAAGTTCAAAAGAACTTATGTTCGGACTATTCAATAATGAATGAAGAGCCACAATAAAATCTCCGTAGGCCCTTAATAAAACAACTTTTTTCAACGGTAAGTATAAAATGCAATCAAGAAAGCAATCAAAAATCCAGCTCCTGCGCCAATTAGTAAAAGCAGCCAAAATTCTAGTCGTTTATCTTCTAAAGGATATCGAGCTTGATCTAGCATATTAATTACAGGAGTTTGTCCAGCCAAACCCATTCTGCTGGCTTCTAAGTTTTTCATTACTTCTGAATACAAAGCATACGTTACAGATTTATCTCTTTGAGAAACTTCAATAGGCACAGCTGTTGTTTTATATGCTGAATTTGCATCCAAAACTTGCAAAGAAGCAGACTTAAAAGATTTTGAATTCAGTAAATCCATCAATGAATCAGATCTCTTTTCCAAACGGTTGATATTACGAACAGCTACACTTGTTTTAATATCTACATACATCTTGATGGTTTCCAGCACCAGTCTTTCAGTAAAAAGTTTAGAAAAAATTTCATTGGGAGTGGTAGTAGTAATTTCAATAATTGATCCTTTTTTGTTTAACCTTTCAACTGAAATATTCTTCTTTATAATCTTTTCATAAATGACCATTAAAACCGAGTCTTGCAATCGGGTATTATCCTTGCGATTCAATGTTGAAACAAAAGAAACTTTATTCAGGTTAGGTTTATTGGACCATTTTTCTTTGAGTTTACTCATTTGCAAAAATAAATCTGCTAAAGTTTCGCTATTAAGAGATTTAGAACTATCCACTTTAGTAAGCAATACTTTTTCTATAATGGTTCGTGATTTAATGATATCCAATATATTGTCTCCAGCAAACAAACCAGCACTTCCTGTTAAACTTCCCACATCTATTCCAACCTGAGAAGCCAGTCCTGATATACCACCTCCCATTCCACTTGACTTTTCTTCTAAAATAAAAGTGGCTTTTGCTTGAAATTTTGGTTTTTGAATTAGGCTGTAAATGAAAGCAATTAAAAGGCCTATTGCCATCATTATCAAAAACAATTTTACTTTAGAAAGTAAATAGGAAAAAAAAGATTGTATTTCCTCAAAAACATCATTCATTTTAAGAATGGGAACATTATTTTGTTGCATTAACTTGCTTATTTTGAAGTATTAGCCAATAAAATTAAAATGCTTACCAAAGAAGTTAAACTGGTTACTATTCCTATTACTTCACCCGTAGAAAGTTTTGCTTTAGGTTTCTTGGCTGAAACATAAATTTCTGTTCCTGGCCTAATTTCTGGATATGATCGAATGAATAAAAAGCTTTTTGTTTTTCTTACCTGACCATTTGGATAGATTACGTATGAATTTTTTCTTGATGCATTGATGCTATACCTGCCACTTTCCCTTAATGCATCTTTAAAACTAATACCATCGAAATAAACAATCTGCTTGGGCACATTAACTGCTCCGAAGGTTTGTATGGTTTGTAGTTGTTTCGGTACTTTTAAAATATCCCCTTCCAATAAAAATAAATCCTCGGAACTACCAGGCTTTTGCAATATTTGATCAAGTTGAATCCCTACAGGTTTTTGTTCCTTATAAAGATTATTGATCACACTTGTATCACTGGAAGCCAAAATGGTAGAGCTTTTACCGCTTTGTGCGTTACTTAAATTGGTTTTAGAATTAATCAATGTTGCATCAGATTCCGATAAATCCCTATAAGTTCTTCGTATCAGCACTGCCCCAGCAGCAAATCCTTTTTGCTTTAACCCACCTGCTCTTTTAATTAAATCAGAAATGCGCTCTTCATTACCAGCTAAAGTATATTTTCCTGGATAAACTATTTCTCCTTCAACTGTTACGTTGATTTGTTCTTTATACACCGGCGACCGGCGAATTGAAACTATATCAAAAGGATTTAGTTTAAAATTAAAATCTTCACTATTCTTATTTTGACTAGAAAGATTAATTTCTTTGATCACTGAATATACTGCGCTATCTTTTTGTGAACCATCTGGTTTTAAACGTCTAGAGATTTCAATTTTTTGCAAGGAAGCTCCTTCCTTAAAACCACTGCTTAATAGAATAAGATCTTGTGCCGTCATGCCCTCAGCATATTCAAATGTACCAGGCTTATTAACTTCTCCATTAATAGTAACATAATATTTCTCCCGCAAATCACTGATACGATAAATCTGTACAGAATCCTCACGAATAAGTTCAATATATTTTGACCCATTCATTACCTCATTGATATTGAAATTGATGTATTCTGTTGTGAAATCGTACTTCAATCTTCTAAGTAATGCCCTGTTAACGTAGGCATCTTCTTTTATTTTACCGGCAAGCAATAATTCTCTTAAAGAAGATTTCATTTCCTTCATACCATATGCCCCTGGATAGTAAACTGCTCCATTAATGCTTACTCTATTGGTAAACATATTCGCCAATGTATCTACCACCAAAGTATCACCTGCATTTAACTTAAACGAACCTAATTGAGGAAATTTAATGCTCAGTAATTCTTTGTTTTTTGCTCCAAATCTAAAAATCCTCACGATTTCTTTATACGCCATATCAGCAAAACCTCCTGCATACTGTATCATATCTGCTGCAGACTCATTTGGCTTTACATCAAATATGGCAGGCTTTTTAACTGCACCTTTAACAGTAATCCTAGTAGTATATGGGTTAATACGAATCACATCTCCGTCTTGTAATAATAAGTTTTTAGTAAGATCAGATTTGAGTAAAAAATCATAGAGATCAAAAGTGGAAATGTTTTTCCCGTTTCGCACCAATTCAATATTCCTAAAAGACCCTATTTCATTTGGGCCACCTGATACGTATAAAGCATTCATCAGAGTTGAGAGAGAAGAAATATCATAATTACCTGGGCGTTTTATTTCTCCAATTAGCGTAACTCTAATGCTACGAATTTGGCCAACAGATACTTGTACTTTAACAGAACCATTGGCAATGCCAGGATAAATTTTGGTAAGTGATTTTCTTAGCTTGCCTGAAGCTTCTTCAATAGTGAGACCAGCTACTTTTACTGGGCCCAAATTAGGAAAGCGGATATCTCCTTCAGTAGTAACTACTAATCTTTTGGTAATATCTGAAACTCCATACACATCAATTACTAATTGATCATTTACGCCAATAATATAATTCTGAGGGGTCGCAATATTAATATTAGGTTCAAAGCTAAGGTTGTTGTTTTCGAAAATAGAAGCTCCAAATGGTTTTAGAATTTTAGATGAATCGATTTTGTTGGCTGTAGGTGTTTTCACAGGCACTTTCTCCCTTAAAGCATATGGATCTGAAGGAGCTTTGGGAGCAGCATTTAATTCGCGAACAGTGCTTGGATCTATTAATGCGATTCTTTTTTTGAGTTGATTGATTTGTTCATTATTCAATCCTTTTTCACGGGCCTTCATTTCCAACTCGATATCAGTCAGTCCATTCAACTGATATTGATTCATTAGTACTAATAATTGCTGGTCTGTCAAACTTTCAATATTCATCGATGGAGCAACCTGCGCCTTTACATCAATTGTGCAGTTTAAAATCAATAAACTAAATAGTAATATAAAAAAATTACGAATCATAATAAATATTAATGTATAAAGTTAATCTATTTCTTTAAAAAGAAATAAGTAAGACTCAACTGAATTTGTGTGTTCAGCCTATCAGATAAGGGCGATGGGTCCGAAAAAGTATTTTCTAGTTTGGTCCATCTATAATTTAAAGATTTTGTTCTTTGTATTGATGCACTCAATAAAAATTGATTGAAATCCCATTGAGCATTAAGTGACATATTGAGATCTACCCATTGTTTATATGCAAGACCCGTCCCCACAATCCCAGAAAAAAAATTGTAGGCATAAAAATCGTTGTTATAAGTAATCCGTTCAGCTTGAAAACCAATTCGCTTGAGTCCATTTACCCAACTGATATTAATGGTTTGGCTATTGCTTCCTGGTCCAATTGAAGCCCCCATGACTTGTCCGTTATTGGAATACCCTTGTCCAATGTGCGCATTGGTATACCAGCTATTGGTTTTGGAAGGGCCGTAAATTGATGCTTGATTGAAGATGGAACGAGCATCAGGAAGTTGTAGTTGGGTAATTTCTGCGGAAAGGAGAATTCCACCCCCTTTGTTCGAAGAAGTCGAACCTTTCCCCCTAAAAGGGAGAGAAAATAATTTTCTAAATCCTGCAGTGTAGCCAGTTGGAATTGTATCTCCAAAAATATTGAATGGATTGGCCAAACGATTAGATCTGCCATATTCTAGATATACTTCAGCTTGTTCTTTTGGCATAACGTAACGAAAGAACAAAGCACCTAAAGAAGCTGCACCTGCTTTATTTTCAGCATCAATAATTAAAACAGAAGGAGTTGTTTCTACTGGGGTTTTGTAAAAATAGCTTGCCCCAGAAAATCCAACATGGAGATTTTTTGTCCATTTTGGATTCCAACTAACAATATACCCAAACATACGCCTTGCAACATCCGATTTTTTTGCAATTCCATCTGCCCAAACAGTTCTCATGTATGCATTATCAGGAGACTCATATTGTGTATTTTGCAATTGACCTAGAACAACTTGAAATTCAAAATTACCCCATTTAGTAGCAATAGGTTTGCGAGAGTTAAAGGTTAAATGTAAAAAACCAGGCGCATTATTGGTTAGTACTAGACTGTTTCTAATACCTGGGCCCCACCAAAGGTTTTCTGTAGAAATACCAATTGATGTATTTTTTATATTGTATCTAATACTTGACTGCCCTGGAAATATAGTATTGATGCTAGAAGTACCAAACCGGTAATGATTATCAATTTTATTAATAATGTATAAATAATAGCGAGCTATATAATTGGGGGTTGTGGGATCAATAGTATAGGGTTGTGGTTCCTTATTTGCTGCTGATACAAATTCTGGTTGCAAATGAACACTCCAATTATGCCATTGAAAATGTGCTCCAACCGTAAAGCGTTGTTGAACACCAACCGAGGGATATAATGTGCCGTCATTCCAACCAACAGGAATGTTAGAATTATTTTGAATAGTGTAGCCAGCTTGCACCCATTTGAATTTACCCTTCGTATTGATAGAAAAAGTATCGTTCAGTTTTTCACTCCAATATTGGCTGGTAGATCTAATGACAAATGATTGCTTGGGAGCATTCAACGAATCTTGCATTTGGGTCATGCGTTCTATATCAGACAGTACAATATCTGATTGTATTGACTGGGCCCTCAAATTGAAAGCAATTATTGACGATATGAAAAAGAAAAAAATAAAACGCATTATAAATTAAAAATCAAACTGCTTTAATGAATAGTATTAAAAGAAATAACTAGCATTCACTTGAGTGAATAAATTAAACGTATTGCCTTTTTTCCAAGCATAATTTTTCGAGTTAACAAATTGTAGTTCTCCAGTAACAATTAATTTTTTCCATTTCTTTTGCCCTAAAAAACCAATTGCCATATCATTCCATTGAAAATCTCGCATCCCAATTGAAGCTTGTGGGCCGTTTATTCCTTTGGGATCTTGTTGTATACGTTGTAACTTAACTCCATAAGAAGTAAATCCATTAATTCTTTTAACTTGTATAGTTTGAACATTATTACCAACACCACTTCCAGCACCCATGATTTGATTTTGATTGGTATATCCTTGCAAAATTGGAACATGAGTATACCAATTACCAGCACTTCTTACTACATAGTTAGTAGTTTGTGCCATTTGAGTAATCTCTCCTGAAATAAACACTCCTTTGAGTTTGTTATTGCCTTTTACTGAATTATTGGATTTATCCACTATCAACTTATTAAATCCAATTATATAAGCAGCAGAATGATTTGCATTTGTAGCAAAGTCACGGAAATTCTGTTTAAAATCGTTATAACCATATTCAACGTAGAACTCAGCGTTATGTTTAGGTATGATCCATCTGGTAAAAAAACTAAATGCACCATCACTTTGAACTGTATTAGTATTTCCATTATCAGACAAAGAAGAACCGCTAATAACTGGTAAATATTTATTGAAAAAACCAGATTTACGTTTTAAGTCTGTATTATATATTTGCTCTGTTCTGATAACACCCAGAAAAAAATTACGAAGCCAACTTGGTTGATAGGTAACAATTAATCCATTAAAATATCTCCAATTGTTACTCATATCCAATCTTTTTAGAAATCTGTTTTCAAAAGCACCAGCAGTATCTTCATTTAATTTACCTAGTACTAATTGCCATTCGAAGGAACCAATAACAGTTTTTACTGGTCTTCTGCTATTAAATGTAATATGCTGAAATCCTGGAGCATTATTGCTCATTAGTAAGGAACTAAATTGACCAGGGCCCCACCAAAGATTTTCTGATGAAACACCCAATGAAACTGCTCCGAAATTCAATTTAACAGCTGATTGACCTAAATACAATTTATTCAACACTGAATTATTTGTTGTCCCATATTCATTTGTTATTTGATATTTCGAATTTGCTGCATAATAATGTTCTGGTTGAAATTGTATACTTAAAGGCCCCAGTTCAGCATAAATGCCTGCACTAGTCATGGTTTGCAAACCCTTTGCCATAATCATTCCTGCATCATTCCACCCATAAGGATGATGACTATTGAATTTGGTTGTAATTGAAACAGGCAAAACTTGAATGCTACTTATATTTCCAATTTTTGCTTTAGTTATATTATTTTTTTCCCAGGAATTATCAATAGCGGAGTATAATGAATCAGTTGATAATTTGCTATTGGTATTCAATGGCAAAATGGAGAGAGAAACATTATCTGGTAGTTTTCCTGTTAATTGTAAAATTCTGAGTTGATCATTTAGCGTTAAAGATCTAACCCCAACTGTTTGAGCATCACTAATAGTAGTGATAAAACAATTTATTAAAAGGAGAAAAACTAAATTAAACTTCGAACAAATTTTATAATTCATTCAAACTAATTAACAGCACTTTTAATGGATATGATATTTGATTTCGTTGGTTTATCAATTTCTTCATAAATAGAATTATTACTGATAAACTCAGGAACGATGGCTTTCATTAATCTAACTAATTCTATTTCTTCATGCATTAGATTAAAAGCCTCAATTAGATGATCAATTTTTTCAAGAACATTTTTATCTGCCTCGCGAATATTTGCAATTAATATTTGATCATGATAAGTTGGAATGGTATTCTCTTCTGTATTTAAAAGCTCTTCATGTAACTTTTCGCCAGGCCTTAATCCAGTGTACTTTATATCAATGTCAACTCCTGGTGTAAGTCCAGAAAGTCTGATCATTTTTTTAGCCATGTCAACAATTTTTACCAACTTACCCATGTTGAATACAAATATCTCGCCTCCTTGTCCCATAGTTCCTGCTTCTAATACCAATTGACAGGCTTCTGGGATAGTCATGAAATATCTGCAAATATCAGGATGTGTTATTGTTACAGGTCCTCCGTTGTTAATTTGTGTGGTAAAGCGAGGAATTACAGATCCATTTGACCCTAATACATTTCCAAATCTTGTGGTAATAAATTTTGTGTTTTTAGATTGTTCCCCTGTATTACTATTTTTTCTCGGATTTTTTATGATCTGGTTATTGTCTTCTTTTCCAAGCGATTGAACATATATTTCCGCAATACGCTTGGTTGCTCCCATTACATTTGTAGGATTTACAGCCTTATCAGTAGAAACCATCACAAATTTTTGTACATTGAATTTAACAGATAGGTCTGCTAAATTTTTTGTTCCAATAATATTTGTTCCTATTGCTTCAGATGGATGCAACTCCATCATGGGTACATGTTTGTAAGCAGCAGCATGATACACATAATGCGGTTTACATTCTTTAAAGATGTATTCCATTCGATTATAGTTTCGAATATCAGCAATAAAGTATTTAAATATATCTTTAGAGAAATCTTCATTTAATGTCAATTCAGACTCATAAAGAGCGGTTTCAGCTGTATCAACTAAAATAATAACGGCAGGATTAAATTTAGCCAATTGTCTAACAATTTCACTTCCAATGGAACCAGCTGCCCCAGTAACTAAAATTCGTTTGTTTTTTAACTGATTTTGAATAATTTCATTATGAATTCTAATAGGTTCTCTTTCTAAGAGTTCTTCGATTTTTACCTTTTGTATTTGTCTTGAAGAAAGCTGACCGTTGATCCAGGCTTCTACTGGAGGAATATGTAAAACCCTTATACCAGAATCTAAACAAATATCAACAATACTATTTTTTTTATCGGTCGTTAAATTAGTAACGGTAATAATTAATTCATCAATAGTTTCACTTTTGGCAATTTGCGAAAGTTTAGATGAATGAAATATTTTAATACTATCAATATTCTTCTTGACTTTATAATAGTCATCATCAATAAAAGCGACTACTTTATAATGCGCTTTATCATCCTGTTCAATTGTTCTTTTAGTTAACAACCCAGCTTCACTCGCTCCATATATGATAACTTTCTTACTATCAATATTTAGATTTTTAAAATAGGCAAATGTGTGCTTTATTCCAATTCGGTAAACAATCAACATTACAAAGCCAACAAAAGTATTTAGGATAAGAACTGTTGCTGGAATGATATTATATGAATTGTACGTAATGGAGAAAAGATTAATGACAAAAAATCCAGCATTGATGAAAAGCACTGCACTCAAAATTCGAAGTGTATCCTGAATGGTTGTTAATCTAATTATACCTGCATAAGTTCGAAGCAATAAAAAAATCAATGAACTCAATACAGTAATAATTATACACGAAGTAACTAGATGATTATGCTCTATTATTGTTTGATTAAAATCATACTTAATAAGAAATGAAATTAATAATGCAAAAATTGACATGATGATGTCAATACAGAAAATAATCCACCTTGGGATAATGTTAATTCTATTAAACATGTCTATGTAATTGAATTAGATAGCTCATACCAATACAGTTAGTATCAATTTGGTTGAATTTGCGGCTTTGTTAGTTCTTTCCAGGTTTGCAATCTTAAGCGAATGAATAAATATAATAAAGAAAAAGCAAATAAAACAATCGAAACAATCATCCAATTATACATTAATTTATTGATAAACAAGTAGATAACCAGGAAATTAATGAATAACTGAACTGCAAGATATCCTAAAGATATCAATCGATGATCTATTTTATATTCATTTGCTAATATTTGATAAAGATGCGATCTATGAGCTTTAAAAATATTCTCTTTCCTGATTAATCTAAAAATGATTGTTGCAACACTATCTATCCCATAAACTGCAAATAATAATATTGGAAGGATGGTTTCTGCCTTAAATGCTAATTTAAGTGAAAGAAATACCCCTATAAAGCCGATACTGATGCTTCCAATATCACCAGCGAAACATATTGCATATTTTCTATAATTGAACAAAAGGAATATGAAAACACTAATAATTACAATTTCAATAAATGATGTTTGAATAAAATTTAAATACACATTATTTATAATATAAAGTGTACTAAGCCAAGAAAGAGAGTATAATCCTGTTATTCCATTTATACCATCCATAAAATTGTATGCATTAAGCATACCAACGGTAATTACAAATAGAATTATATAATAATACCATTGAACATTTACAAATAGGGAATAGAGCAATAAGCCTATTGATATAAAATGAAAAAAAATTCTTACTGTATTCGACAATTCTATAACGTCATCCAAAAAACTAATTACTGATATGAAAAGTAAACCAGCTAAAAAAAATGGATATTCTTCTTCTTTTAAAAACCAGCAAAACAGGGCAATCGGAAAGATTATTCCACCTCCACGAATGGTTATTTTGTGATGAGAACTTCGCAAATTGGGTTTATCAATGATATTCTTGATTGTAGCAATTTTGAAATACACCAATTCAACTAAAAGAAGCAATAAACCAACTACTACACTAAACATACTAGACTACAGTTTTGAAAGACTTAAAGGTTTTAATTAATCCATCATTACCCTGAACTGGTAAGGGTTTTTTTATTGCTGTGATTAATTTTTTATTAGACACCAAATAGCTTTCTGTTAGTTTATTTAAACGGTGTGAATTGAGAGGAAGTCGCAGAATATCACCTAGTTTAGAAATGGAAGTGATCAATAATGGTGAAACCGACCAGATCCTTGGTTTTTTACCTAATACATCTGCCATTAAGTTTATTAACTCAACAGTAGAAAATGGATGACTATCCGCTACATTATAAATACCGGATGGAATATCTTTTTGGGTGATTAATTCATTAATTGCAAAACACAGATTATCTATACTTAGAAATGATCGTAGGTTATGGTATGCACCTAAAGGATAAGGGACACCTTTATTTACCAACTTGTATAACAAATTCAAATTGCCTTTATTACCTGGTCCATGAATCATTGCAGGTCTAAGAATATACAATTTCTTATTATGAGGTAATTTTTTTGACAAAAGATATTTTTCAGCTTCTAATTTAGAAATTCCATATTCCGTTTTTGGGGAAGGTATTGTCTCTTCTGTTAGATTAGAATCAACAATATCAGCTACTGCTTTTACAGAACTTATGAAAATGAAAGAAGTAGCATTACTCTGTACAAAAGCATCAAAAAGTTGCTTTGTTAATTCTACATTTACTAGTTGATATTCATTCTTATTGGATGTAGCTTTTAAATCATGCGCCTTACCTGCCAAATGAATTATGGTGCCATCCAAACTTGGAAAAGAGTTCTTTCGAAACATTTCTCTAGTGAGTGGAACAATGGTTGCATCAATAGACTTATTCAAATATTGAATCAAATTAGTTCCAACAAATCCTGAAGAGCCACTTATATAAATGTTCACTTAAAGATTTTAAATTGAATGATTTTCGAAAATGTTCGAATGGGTGAAAGCAGAAACCAGATTGGCAGATGAGCTGATTTTATTCTAGCATACTTATGAACCAGTTTAAATTGATTAATCACGGCTTTATATGAACCAGTGCTAGATCCACCATATTCCATAAATAAATGATGATTATTCAATACGGCGATTTCAACGTCCGGTATAAGAATACTCATATCTAATAACCAAAAAATATCACAGGCGACATTTTTGTATTCTTTATATTGAAACTCTCCTACCGTTTTATAAATACTTCTCTTTAGAAACAAAGAAAAATGAGGTGGGAAAATTCCATATTTTATTTTCTTAGAAGATATAGAACTAGGTTTCCAGGTTCGAATTACTTTGCTTTTTGCATTCACAAATTCACAGCCAATGCAAACTCCATGCAAGTTGGAATTTGATTCGAATTTTTTGATGACAGATTCAAAAACAGAAGCATCTGACAAATAATCATCGGATCCCATTAGATAAATGATATCTCCTGTTGCTTTAGCTACGCCTTTGTTTAAAGCATCAAAAATCCCGCCATCCTTTTCAATACTTAATTGGTCGATTTTATTCTGTTTATAGATATCTAATACTGCTTGCTTAGAGGAACCCCCATCTACAATAATTATTTCAAAATTAGTATAGGACTGAGTGTATAATGAATCCAAAGTTCGTTGGATTCTAACATCATTGAAATTTGGAATGATTACAGAAATTTTCATTAATTATTTTTCAATTTTTCATTTATCCAAGTAGTTGTTAATAATAGACCCTGCTCAAGATTAATTAATGGCTCCCATCCTAATACATTTTTAGCAATTGTGTAATCAGCAGATCGGCCAATATCTCCTTCAGGTTTAGATTTGTCATAAAAGATTTCAATATCCTTTTTAAGCACTTTATCTTTTAAAGTCAGCACCAGCTCTTTAATTGATGTACAATAGCTTGGGCCGATTTGAATTATTTGAGGGAGTTTTGATTTAGTCAAGGCTAATACAAAAGCATTCGCAATATCATCTACATGAATAAATGCTCTACCCTGATTACCACTACCCCAAACTTGAAGTGTTTCACCTTCTTTTAATTCAATCATTTTTCTAATGATTGATGGAATTACTTGAGAGCGTTTGGGATCTATATCACAGTTTGCACCATAGACATTATGCAACATTAATGTTGTAATATCAATGCCATACTTTTCAGCCATGTATTGCATTTCTAAGGTTCCAATTAATTTACTCCATCCATATGCCGATTCCGGTTCAGCGGGAAATAACTGATCTTCCTTTAAAACAGCGGTTAAGCTCATTTGTAAATCTTTAGGGAAAGAACAGGCCGTTCCTGCATATAGTATTTTCTTTATACCAGCTTTTGCACATGCATTAAAAAGATTGGTATTAATCTGATTATTAATCTTAAAGATCTCATATTGATTATTAAATACATAACCAATACCAGCAACAATATCTGCTAAATGAATCACAACATCACAGCTTTTTATGACATCGATTAATTGATGCTCATTATTGGCTTCAGCTAAATCAATATTGAAAAAATAAGTTGAATAATTCCAACCAGGAATTGAATCGATATTTTCTTTTTTCCCACGCCAAAAATTATCAATTACAACCACTTCATTACCTAAATCAATAAGTTTTTTCAAAAGAGTAGAGCCAATCATACCCGCCCCGCCTGTAATACATACTTTCATTTATTCTATTTTTAAAAATTAAAAACCAAGTCGTTTAAGAAATCCTAATCTAATAAATGCGTATTTGCTGCCTTTTTTAAATCAATAACTTTAGTCATTGAAAAAATGTTTGCACCAACCATACTATTTATTACTATATTTTTATCAGTTATATATTCTTTGAACGAAAATTTAGATCTAAACCCAACAATGTTCTCAAAATAACTCAATAGATATTCGAACAGGTTCAATTTTTCACTTTTAACGTTACTAAAGTGATTAATGATCAGAACAGATCCAGAATTTTTACAAATTCTAAATGCTTCCTGCAAAAGTTTATGAGGATTATTTGAAACTGAATAAATAAACATTAAAACAACATGATCGAACGATTCGTCTTCGAAGGGAGTATTTTCACAATCCATGATTTGAAGATTAACATCCATTTGATATCGCTTTGCTTTTACTGCACATTTCTCTAACATTTTTTCGGACAAATCAATACCTGTTAATCCTTTAAAGTTTTTTGGGAAATATTTGAGCGACAAACCAGTTCCTATTCCAAATTCAATTATTTTCTTCCCTTCACCAATCTCCATGCTAGAGATTGCCTTCTTTCTTGCATCATCAAATGTTCTAGAAAATAAGAAATCATAAAAGTTAGCATACACATTATAAACTGATCTTACACTCATAAAAACTTATTAATATCTGAAAAGATGATCTAAAAAAATGTTTGTAAAAACGTAAAAAATTATTTTTTCATCTCAATAATCAAAGCTGGAACTGTAGTTGTACTAAAATCGTGAAATCCTGGGTATTGATGATCTCCAACTATTATTATTTTATCAATCAGCAGTTTCTTTTCATTAACAACATTAAAAATGTGATTAATAGTAGCAATTGCTCTAATTATCAAATGCTTAGAATTTTCGCTAACCGAACTTGCATTTAGGAACTTATTACAATTATATGCCGAAACTTTTTTAATATAAGGGTTATTGGGATTATACATAAAAGGAAAATGGGTATTTGTTGTAAAGCCATATCCAAAATATTTTTTTTTGAAATTCGTATAACTTAATAAAGAGTCAATCATTACTTCATCATATACTGAGCTAAATCCTTCAATTTCTGAGTTCTTATTGGTAGATTGATCTAAATTCTCTACTGTAAATATTTTATTGAATCCGAGTTTTCTTCGAAAATCAAAGACATTACTTGCGTTTACACCAAATTTACCTGAACTTGAATAACCCGCAACCGTATAAAAGTCATCCTTAATTTTATTAGTAATAAGATTGTTTTCAATCTTCACATTTTTGCCATGCATAAAATATAAGTAAGCATCGTCTGACTTTCCATTAAACAACTCTCTGGCCTCCGCCCCGATAGAACTTCCATAAAATTTAGTAGAATCAATGTGAATTGTATAATTCTCTGCAATAAATGGCATCTTTTCTAAAACATCACTAGCATATAATTGTAAATACTGGTCATTAAGAGAATCATTCTTAAGCTTTCCCCAGGATTCTAAAATCAGTAAAAATTCCTTATCATTATTACTTTCATAAAAATTATTTATTGCTAAACTTTTGCCATCCGGAAATTTTTCGAAAACAAAATCACTGAAGTAATTAGTAAAATCTCTTTTCATTTCATGTCCAAAGCCATTATGTGACGCTTGAAATCGGAAATATTTTTTGTTTTCGTAAATAGGCCTTACAACGATTAATAAATAAAGAATAGACAAGCTGGCAAAGATCGACACTATATAGTCTTTCGGTCCAATTTTACTAATGATTCTTTTCTGAAGCGCTGAGGTTAGATAAACTACAAATAAAAGAAAGACAACTAAAAAGAATCCTTTAGCGACCAGGCTAAAATCGAGGTATAAAATATAATTCCACCTGCTTACAAATTCAAAAACATTAAAATAAAATACTCGAGCAGCACAAATTAAAAGTAGGTATAGGAATAAAATGCAATTTAAAACATAAAATAATTTGAATTTACGATGAAATACAAAAAAAATCAGGTTAAAAATGAATCCTATAAAAGCAGTTAAAAAGAAATTATAGTCATAAATAAAATAAAAAAGTGATGGCTCTAATATAGCAGAGGGTATAAAAATCGCAAGCAATAAAAGGACAATCGCCTTCAAAAGTCTTACAAAAAAATCGATAGGTTTAGTGTAAAAATTGCTACTCATGAATTATCTGAAGATTGTTTTTTGTCTAGTGTAAGATGCCACTAAAAACCTTGAAAAATTTATGTCTTAATTTATAAATTATAGGGGATGAATAAAAGAATAAAACCATTTTATCTCTTAAAGAAAGTCCACTTGTAGATAAAATGCCAATCCTGTTTTTTTGCTTACAAAATTCCAACCCCTTTATGAAAACATTGATATATTGTTCAAAAGCTTTATTTTCTAAATTTTTCCATTTCTCTTTGAAATAAATAAAAGCTTGCATTCTATTCAAGTATTTTTCTCGCTTTTCATCAAATTCAAGGTCATACCCATACGAATTAGCATTGTGAATTCTATACAAATAAAGCACTTCAGGAATGTGTACATTTTTACCAAATGCTCTTAAATGTAACGAAGTCCAAGTATCTTCATTTGGAAGCTCTATTGGAATAGGGAATATTCTATTTGCAATAGTTCTACTAAAGAAGATAGAACCCCCTGAATAGTTGGGATTCATTATTTTTTTGGGAAAAACAACACCATTGTGTTTATCAATACTAGAAAAGGTTTTTAATAGACATGTTGAAAAATCTCCCTGACCCATTTCTAGTGGTGCAATCCTTTTTTGGAGACTATCATTTTCCAAGATATCATCACCAGCAAAAAAACAAATAAAATCACCAGTGCATAATTCAAATGCCTTATTGTAGGCATTGCATTTTCCTTTTTCAGCTAAATCATGAAAAATGATTCTGCCATCCTTTTGAGCGAAAGCTGAAGCAATGATTGCTGTATTGTCCGTTGATCCATTATTTACGATAACCAATTCCCAATTACGATAGGTTTGAGCAATTATAGAATCAATTGCATCTGGGAGAAATTTTTCGCAATTATAAACAGCAAATAAAACGGAAACTTTATTCATCATAAAGCATTCATTTCAACATTGTCATTGGGTCTTGCTATCAGGCCCAGGATAATTCCTAAAGCAGGAATTCCAATTGGTCCAGAAAAGAAATTTAAAAAAAACCAAAATAGAAGTAAAAATTTAAGTTGTCTACTTTTTACATTACTAAATATCTTACTAAAAAAAAATAAAATCATTAAAAGTCCAACTAGCCCAAGAGAAGCAACAATACTGATAAATCCGCCTCCTTGAAGTAAAGAAAATCCATCTCCGATAAAAAAATGACTTTTAAAACTATCAATATATGAAAAAAAAGAGGCAAACCTTGTAGCAAAACTTAAATCTGTCTTTACCAGGATCATGGGATTATTTTTAATGACTTTTAAAATTAAGCCAATTCCTCTTAGTCTGGAATAGTCAGCTAATAGGTCAATCAAAATAGAGCTAAAAAAAATGGCAAAGGAAAAAGTTAATAAAACAAATCGAGGAAAGAAAGTCATAAGTAAAATAAAAAAGATAACAAAGCCATATCCACTAAGTGAACACAATAAACAAAAACAAAGAATCCAAATAACTTTTTTATTCGCAAACAATAATTTGCCTTCTTTGGCAATTAATAAAGAATAAATTAGAAAAAGATTAAACATTTGTGTTGCAAAAAAAGAAGGCTCAGGGCTTAAAGTTCTAGAACCTCTTCCCATACTTGACAAATCTTTACCCTCAGCAAAAAATCTAGACCTAATTAGAATATTTTCAACAGCGCCATTTGTTAAAAAATATATTATCGTAAATACAAAATAAATAACAAAAATAGTAATTGCATATTTTTTAAATATTTCAAATGAATTGGTATATCCAAAAATAAGTGCAGCAAGAAATTGTAGAAATGATATATATCGCGGAAAAATTACAACTTGACCATAGATAAATGAATTAATTATTATACTAATAATCGAAATGATAATAATTGAAAACACATATAGTAAAATAGAAAAGTCTTGATTAAGATATTTACCATAAAAGTTTGGTGAAATTAAAAAAATCAAAACAGTCGTAAAAGATAACAAGAATAATGTAGGCTGTGTATCCGTGTTACTAATGAATGCCGGTATAAATGGGAAGAATACGGTAATGGTAAATAAAAAACATAGAACTACCCTAACAGGAATAGAACCAAAATCATTACCATACAAGTTTTTCATCAAACTGAAACTTTATACACTTCTACCCATTTATTAAAACATACAATCCTCCAAATAAAATACATAAAGTTTTTATCGCCTATATTCTTATCGTAAGCATCTAATAATTCATCAGAAAAAATTGATTTACAATTTACTATGGCTTTCTCTAGCTCTTTTTTAAAAAAAGTGGAGTTGGAGTTTGTCCACACTTCTTGGGGTGTCAAAAATCCGAATTTATCATATCGCTTATAAATATCTTCTGGCAATAAATCTTTACACGATTCTCTAAGAATATATTTTCTCACCCCATTGTTGATCTTTAAATTTACAGGCAGCGATATTCCAAATTCAACAAGCCTATAATCCAGGAAAGGCACTCTTGACTCTATAGAAAATGTCATTGAATTTTTATCTTCATACCTCAATAAACTATGTAAGCCATATTCTTTTAAATGATTATTCGTGGTTTTAGTAACACTTGAATCATTTGCTCTAGTAAATGGAATTATAGATTGAAAATAGGACGAATTAAAATAACTGGCATATTGACTTCCTCTAGAAAATATTTTCTTAACAATATTAAAAATTGGATACCTAGAATGTATTTTTAAATAATTGAGCAATGCAATTATTCCTTTAAACAAATTAGATTTAAATAAAGAGATAAAATAAGGTCTGTAGAAGCTGTCATACCCTGCTAATATTTCATCTGCCCCCTGTCCATCTAACATAACAGTCAGGTTATGTTTTGATGCTTCCTCAAATACACAGTATTGTGCAAAAATGCTCATCGTTGGAAAAGGTTCTTCCTGATGCCAAATTAGTTTTTCAAAAAATTGTTCAAAATGCTGAAAATCAGGAAACACTTTATGTACTCGTAGATTAAACTTATTTGAAGCTTCATCAACAAAATAACTTTCATCAATTTCTTTTTCAGAAAAACAAGCAGCTACGCACTCTTGGCCAGAATCAATATTCCTTTCCTTAATTTCTTTGTTCATGCTTCCAACCAAACAGGTGCTATCAATTCCTCCAGAAAGTGCCGATCCAACTTTTACGTCTGATCGTAAGGAAAGGTGTACTGCAGAGTCAAATATTTTTCTATAGGTTTCAATTAATTCTTCCTGTTTAATTTGAACGTCAATTGGTTGTATCTTTTCTAAAAAATAATATTGATTAACTGAAAAAGAAGCTTTTTTGATGTCGATACTAAGATTATTACCACCCCGCAACTCAAAAATGTTTTCAAATAGGGTTTCATTCGTGTGATTAATAAATCCATGGAGTAAAAAATCGTAAGCCCTGTTTTTATTTATACTTGGGCTCCAACCTTCTAATACAGAAAAGGCCTTTATTTCTGAAGCAAAATAAAACTGATTATCTGCAACAAAATAATAAAAGGGTTTAATTCCAAACCTATCTCTTGAACAAAAGATCTTGTTCTTAATTGGATCAAATATGGCAAATGCCCACATCCCATTAAAATGATCAACACAAGATTCTCCCCAATGTATGTATGCATTTAAAATGACCTCAGTATCAGATTCCGATTGAAAAACAAAACCTACTGAAACCAAGTATTCTTTTAATTCTTTATAATTATAGACTTCCCCATTATAAGTTATTACATAATTATCTCGTGTCAATGGCTGAGCTCCGTTGATACTAAGATCTATAATTGACAATCTTCTATGGCCAAAAATGATGTTTGAATTATCACTGCACCAAAACCCTTCTCCATCAGGTCCTCTGTGCATAATAATATCAGTCATTTTCATAACTGTGGAAACATCATGACTTTTTTTATTCAGAGAAACAATACCAGCAATTCCACACATAAGTAAAGTTACAATTTAAAACCTTCGAGCACCGATTTTGCTACATTTTGCATAACCTGCATACTCTTATCAGCTGAATATTCCCAAGCTTCTTTATTAGAATTAGATTTGTAGTAAAAAATATCATCACGTGATAGTTTTGCAATTGCTTTTGCCATAGATTCAGGAGTGTATTCATCAGAAACAATACCTAAATTGGAATTTTTAACAATCGAAGCCATTTCAGGATTAGGAGATACAGCTAAACATAGCCTAGCTTGAATGAACTCAAAAAATTTATTGGGTAAAGCATACAATTCATTAAATCCTGAAGATTCCAAAATATATAAACCAATATCATATTTATTAATATTAACTGCAATAACATTAGTAGGAACAGTGTCTAAAAAATAGATATTAGGATGTGTATTTGACGCTCTAGACTTAAGTGAGTTTATGTATTCTTGCTGTGCTGAACCTGAAACAACAAGCATAAAATAGAGTGCATAGTTATTATCTAAATATTTCATCATATCGATCATCGATTCAATCTTTCTATTTGCCATTGCTGCACCATGATGAATAATTTTAATTGTATCTCCAGGAAATGTTGGTTCTAAATCGGGGCTGAAAAATGCTGCATTTGTAATTATTGCATTTGTAATAACTTGAAAATTGTTTTCATACTCTTTTGCAATTCCACCACATACTACACTAGTAAAATTTACACCTGGCAATAACTTTCTGCATAGCCAGGTTTTATAAGGCTGATAATAAAGTCTCCATAGAAAATTATTTTCAAACTCTTTGGGTGAATATTCGTGAAGGTCTACCCAGATTGGAATTTTACCCTTTGAGATACTAAACCCTAGTGGTAATGAATCTACATCATTACATAAGATCAGGTCAAATTTTATTTCATCAAGTGATCCATTTAATTTGTATTGCCTTAAAACAATTTTTGCATACAAATTAAACAAACGGGTAAATGAAAAGAACAATCTCAATAATTTATAAAATAAATTATTTTGCTGATACAAGTCCATCAAATTGGAAATGTTGTCTTTTACAGGAGTAAATCCTATTGTATAAACATTGTATTCATTTTCTAAAGCCTTTACTTGTCTTATAATCCGGGGATCTTTACTAAGATGTGAAAACGCGATTACTAAAATATTTTTACTCAAAATTTGGATTATAATTTAAAATAAAGCAATGATTGAATATTCTGTTTAGTGAAGTTTTAAAGTAGTATTTATTACTGCCTGTAAATCTTATCTTTTACCATTTGCTTATACTTATTTGGTAAAATCAGTTTACTCAAATAATATATGCTTCTACGATACACTTTATCTGTTCCAAATGATTCATGGGATTGATTTGGCTTGTTCAATATCGACTCAAATTCGTCCATTGAAAAACCAAGTTTAATAGCTATGTACTCTTTATCTTTTTGTTGTAAATCAAGGTCATAGGTTGGTCCATTCAACAATTCTACTGCTCTACTCTTAGTCATTTGACCAGAAAAAATTAAGTTGGAGAGGTGGGCTTTTCTCTTATCTATTCCAAATTTATTTGGCAAATACACTCCTTGAAAAAATCTTGTAAAAATGTTTTCATGATGTTTTGATCCAAAATCCTTCCATCCGATTTCATTTTCTAAAACTGCTATAGCATCTTTCAAATTATAATCTAAATAATTTAAAATTGAGACTGATTTAATCCCCTTGATTCCATAATAGATTTGATCAAATAACCCATTTGTACATACCCATTTAAATGATTTGTTACCAAACATTTTATGGATTTTCTTAATATTGATTAAATCAGTATTTAGATATCTCCATGATAATGGAAGCACATATTCAGTTTGGTAATTAGATCCATTTAAAATATACTTAATTCCTAAATCAGAAGCAATTTTAAAGAGGGAACCTGTAATGAGATTGTCGGCAGGTACATCTAAGTCTAAAACAGACGCTTTAAAATATGCAATATGAATATCTCTAATCATTTCCCAATCAAAAACAACCGTTTTTAATTCAAGATTAAGTTTACTAACCAAAGATTCAATATTAGAAACACTTTGTTCTGTATTCCAGCTATAATCAAAATGTACAAGTAAAGGTCTTAATCCTAACTTGGTTACATAATAAACCAAATATGAACTATCTAATCCTCCACTTATTCCTATAATACAGTCGTATTCATGGCCAATTCCAGCTTCTTTAATTTGTGTTATTATATTATTCAGCTGTAATAACCTTGATTCTTTATCTGGCAATTGATTACTGAAATGATTATATTCATGATAATAATTAGATACTCCATTATTATCAAAAGATATATGAGGATCTGCAATGTTATCCATCACAGAAATCTCACATTGCTGAAAATGTTTTGGGGGGAAACTATAGTTAGGGTTCACTATTAAATAGAAGTTGTAGATTGATTTACTGGATACTTGATCAACAGCGCATTATGCTTTCCATGAAATACAAAAACATTTGAGGCTGCTACAGCAGATGCTTTTCCTATTGTTAGTGCATTATTAAAATCAACAATTGAATTTGCGCCACCAAATGCAATTACCGGGATACTTACAACTGAAGAAACACTTTCTATTAATTCAAGATCATATCCATTCATTGTGCCGTCATTGTCAATTGAATTTAATAAAATTTCACCAACACCTAATTTTTCTGCATCAAGAGCATATTGAACTGGATCAATAAATGTATTCTCGGTTCCGCTCTTAACAAATACAGTGTACTCATTTGCTTTATTTTTTTTAACATCTATTGAAGCAATAATAGTAGAAGTACCAAAATGAAAACAGGCTTCTTTAACAAATGCTGGATTGGTAAATAAAGATGTATTTAAAGAAATTTTCTCGAATCCGAGAGAGAGTATTTTTTCAATTTGCTGAATTGTTTTTATTCCTCCGCCATAAACCAATGGACACATACTTTGAGACGAAATTCTGTATAATAAATCAAAATCAATTTCGCTATTCGTTTTTGATGAAACTATATCAAGAATTACTATCTCATCAGCTTTTTTTTCACTTAGAATTTTTACTGCATTAATAGGGTCACCTAAGTAAGTAAAATGAGAAAAATTCAAAGAATTAAAAGAGCCTTTATTATTAATCAATAAAACAGGTATAACTCTATGGTTAAAACTATTAAGCATAGGCAACAAAATTTTTTACTAATTGAATTCCATTATCATGGCTTTTTTCCGGGTGAAATTGAGTGCCCCAAATATTGTTCAGGATGAATGAAGTTGGAAAGCTATAACTATAAGTTGCTGTACTATTAATGATGGCTTGATCTTCTATTTCAAAATGATATGAATGTGCAAAATAGAATTTAGCATCATCATCAATATTAAAAAACATTTTATCATTGCCAGTTTTAATAAGGTTTAACCATCCAAAATTTGGCAACTTGAATTTATTTTGAATACTTGCTTCTTTAAACTTGACTGTTTTAGCATTTATCCAAGCTAATCCAGGAATGTTTGAATTTTCATCGCTAAACTGTGTCATCAATTGAGCTCCCAAACAAATCCCTAATACAGGAGTACTTTCTTTGCAAACTTTACGCTCTAATAGATCCAAGAGATTTTTATTCTTCAATACATTCATTGCATTTCCAAAAGTTCCAACGCCTGGTAATATAAGCCTATCTGCTTTTCCTATTATTGCTGGGTCACCAGAGATAACAGCATTGTACCCGGCATGCTTAATTGCTTTCTTAACTGAACCAACATTGCTTGAATTATAATCAACTATAACAATCATATAATATATAATCCACCAAATTTAATAAATTTTTTAACCAATTTTAATAATTATTTAATTAAACAGGTTACCACTCATCAAGTACTCCCAATTATGATTTTTCCTTGAATTGGCTTCAATAGATTGTATTCTTTTATTATATGCTTTTGCTGAGATTACTTTATTCTCGTATAATTTACGTTTACTCTCATGAACAAGATCAACAAAACGACTATTTTCCATCCACTTTTTTTGAGGTGGTTCGTACCCAATTTTATCAGTTCTCCAAGTGATTTTTTGAGGCATTAGATTTTTCAATGCTTCACGTTGTATCCATTTAGTCCAACCATTTCTGATTTTATAATCGGATGGAAGAGATATGAGAAATTCACATAACTCATGGAATAGATATGGCAGCCTAACTTCTCTACTATTTGCCATACTATTTCTATCTGAATATCTTAATAGATTTTCCAGATTACCATTTGTTAAATCATCAATTAAATGTTTATTTAAATCATTCTTTGAAAATGAATACTTAAAACTATTTTTTTTGCCTTCAATAAAAATATGCTGATTAGTAAGAATTAAAGATTTGGCATTATTAACCAAATCTTTAACGAATGGCATCCTATTGCGAAAATAGTTTTTCCATTCAGCTAAAAATGGCATTTCGCCTTGAATGTTATCTTTATAAAAATTCCATTCTGAATTTAATTTTCCATTTAACCCATTTAACCTTAATTCATTAAAATAGGTAGGATAATAATAATGGTACCCTCCCAACATTTCATCAGCCCCTTGACCATCTAATAAAACTGTAACATTATTTTCCTTTGCAAGTTTCATTACTTCAAATTGAGCAAATATGCTTGAACTTGTAAAAGGCTCCTCTTGGTGATACATTATTTTTTCGAAAGAATCTATGAAACCATTTTCATTTGGGTATGTAAAGTACGGTGTTACATTAGTACTATCTATGACCATTTGCATATACTCTCCTTCATCTTTGGCATAGCCAGGAAATCTAGCACTAAAAGTTAATTGCTTTAAACCACTATCTTTCTTCAAATAGTTAATCATTGACACTATAGAAGAACTATCAAGTCCTCCACTTAAACTACTTCCAACCGGAACATCACTTCTTAATCTTCTTTTAACAGATAATTCTAAGAGTTCAAAAAATTGCTGAGAAGCTTCCTGTTCCGTAATATTAGTTACTTTAGAAACATTATTTAGGCTCCAATATTTTTCTGTTCTAATTGTTGCGTTTGTAAAATTCAGATAGGCAAAATTAGCAGAAGGAAACTTCTTTATACCTTGAAAAAAAGTTGCTGAAATGTCATAAGGGTTATGAAGATTTCCATTTACAAAGTAAAGGTGTAGCATTTCGAAGTTTACAGTTCTAGGTACACCAGCAGCCCAAAGCGCTTTCATCTCACTAGCAAAAAACAAATAACCATTATGAAAAGAATAATACAGTGGCTTTTCACCAAATCTATCTCTAGCAAAAAAGAGTTTTTTTTCTACATCATCCCAAATAACAAAAGCAAACATACCATCAAGATCATTGAGACATTTTTCCTTTTTTAAATCATATAATGCCAGTAATACTTCTGTATCAGAGTGATTGTTTAAAACGTAGCCAAGTTGAATCAATTCATTACGTAATTCAACATAATTATATATTTCACCATTAAAAACAATTGTATATCTGCTCAAATAGTGCATAGGTTGTGAAGCAGAAATTGACAAATCAATAATTGATAACCGGCGATGACCAAACCCTACATTCCCTACCTTATTAATCCAAGTGTCATGCCCATCAGGTCCTCTATGGGCAATACTATCCAACATCAGATTTAACTGATTTTGCTGTACAAGATTACTATTTAAACTTATAATTCCAGCTATTCCACACATCAGTTTCTCCTAATGAGGATTATATATTTGAATTGATTACCGAACAAATCTGATAAGCTGCGTCACCAGTTCCATATAAATTAACATTGTATAATTCCTCGCTTGGAACGTTGAGATACGCATCTTTGATCTTACTGAGATCTTCGAAAACCAATTGATTCCAATCTCCTTCTATAGTTTCTACCCATTCAGTTTCACTTCTTACAGTAATACATTTTCGTTTTAACCAATAAGCTTCTTTTTGTATTCCTCCAGAATCTGTAATAACACAGGTTGAAAATTGCTGGTAGCTTAAACTATCAATATAGCCAACAGGTTCAATGAATGTTATATTTCCAAATGATTCAAGATTTAATTGATTACTCTCAAGCACTTTTCTGGTTCTTGGATGTACAGGGAAAATAACTCTTGTAGCAAGACTATTCAAATTACTTAATACTGAAGTAATGCGCTTAAAATCATCCGTATTGTATGGCCTATGAAAAGTAGCGTATATATATGGCTCATTAACCAAATTGTGTAATCTGTTTTTTAAAATCAGAAGTGCATCCTTCATTAAATCACCGCATTCATATACACCATTAGATATTCCCTCTGTCATCAAATTAGAGATACCAATTTGTGATGAACAAAAAAGTAACTTAGATACATGATCAGTCATAATTCTATTTACTTCTTCGGGCATTTCCTTATTATAACTTCTTAATCCTGCCTCTACATGAATAACTGGGATATGAATTTTAGAAGCAGCCAAAGCACCTGCAAGAGTAGAGTTTGTGTCGCCATAAACTAAAATTGCTACTGGTTTTTCTTTTAACAAAATCTCTTCAATGTGAAGCAACATCTCGCCAGTTTGACCAGCATGACTTGACTTTGTTAAATTCAATTGATAATCTGGTTTTGAGATATGCAATTCATCAAAAAATATTTTACTCATCTTATCGTCAAAATGTTGACCAGTATGAATAGAAACTACATTGAAATATTTCTTAAGCTCTATTTCTAAAGGAAAGTGCTTGATGAACTGTGGTCTTGCGCCAACTACTGTTACAATTTTATTCATGTCAAAGATTAATTATTAGTGACTTTTGATTTTAACATTTTAAGATTAAAATATACAATGTATAATTTAGAAAAAATAGTATTCCAGATGATTTGCTTCTTTAAATGAAGAGTATTTAAAAATTTATATTTTTTCCCATAGTAACTAGCATTAATTACGGGCTTTAATGAAAGTGTAAATAAATAATTTACAAAATTTGGATAACTATACTTCTTAGAAAGAACAATGTCATTATATGCATCGTTAGCAATTTGTTCTCGCAAAGAATCGTTTTTAACAATTTCAATTACCGAATTTATATTTGAGAAATCTGGATTCAGCTCAATAAAATGCTTGCCAGGTATAAGAATACCATTGTAACTTCCTTTGATTAAAATTTGACAAGTTTTTGTTATACAACATTCTAAGTGTCGAGGCGATATAGCAATTAAACTTAATGACCCTTCTTTTCCTTGAAATACATTTTTTTCAATCTCCTCATAAGATGCATTTGGGTTTGCATTTAAAAACTTAACTCCCTGTTTCCAAATAGTTCCATCCGGATCCAGCACCGTAGACCCACCTTCAACACCTATAAAATACTTGCACTTCAAAAGAAAATTATACCAAGCGTCTCCCAAAAAAGTATCTTTTTCTTCTACAGAAATATCGGATATCAGATCGAATTCATCAGATTTTTGCTTGAAAGTCTCTGCAATTAAGGTTTTTAAATACCCGTGCTTTCCTAACCATGGTGGAGCTTTATATGCCCTGTACCCAATGGTAATATCCCGATTGTTTAAAGTAGAATTTCCGAATTTTTCAACAATACTCGGATCTATATAGCCAGTTAATATTCTATGGAATTTAACTTTCGAAAAGTCTATTTTATTATAAATTATTGGCCACTCAGATTCAGGGGAAACAGAAAATACTCTACTAATACCAAAATCTACAATAAATTCATTTAGTAAATTTGTGTGTATCCACTCATCTTGAGGCGTTGCAATTTTCTCAACTGAACATTCTCTAAAAAATTGCAATAATTTATATAGTCTTTTATATTCTTTCTCCATACCCCATCTAAAAGACATAAAAACGGTATGAAAAATAATTAAATCAAATTTAATCTCTTTAAGATGATTTGGTATTTTGTATAATCTGGCAGTATTTAAATAAAAAATTTCTGCATCATAATATTTTTCAAAACAGAATATAGAATCCCTTACCGTAGATCGAAGGGGATATTCGTGTTGATTGATGACAATTAAAACCTTAGGAACCAACAAATAAAATTTTGATATAATGATAAAAAAAATCAGCAAACCATATTAGTTTGCTGATTTTGTAAAAATTAACTATTCGTAAGAACCCATGAAAGCTTTGTGCTTAAACATGGTGCTTTCAATCATTTCAAGATTAGATTTAGTCCATTCTATTGTTGTTTTAAGTCCCTCATCAATCCCAACAGAGGCTTCGAACTCCAATTTAGATTTTGATTTTTCGGTACTTCCAAAACGTTTACCAGAAGTATCCCAAGGTCTTTTTGGCATAAGTTCAAGCTTAGAACTAGACTGTGTAATCTGTATGATTTTTTGAGCTAATTCTAAGATTTTTGTGTCTTTACCACTAGCGATATTGTACACATCCCCTGCATCGCCTTTTAAGGCACAAGCAACCAATCCCTTACAGATATCTTCCACAAAAATAAAGTCTCTACTTGCATCGCCACCATTATCCATTTTTATAGGAAGTCCTTTAATGGCTCTATAAATAAAAGTAGGCGTTACATTTCTCCAAACTGTTGCAGTAGTTCCTCTCCAAGAACCTGCGCCAAGAATTTCTCCAGGTCCATATACATTTTGGAAACGAGCCCTTACAAAAGGAACTTTATGCTGATTAAAATAAAACACACCATAAAATTCGCCTATAATTTTAGAGATAGAATATGGGCTATCATGCTTTATTGATGTTATTTCCTTTTCAACAGTTGCGCTTGGTTCATCAAATGTTTTTTCAGCTACAGAACAACCTGCAGACGAATAAACAATTTTTTTCAAATTTTTAAAGCCCTTGATATGCTCTAACAATTTTAATGTTGTTAAAGTATTATTTGCATGGTCCATCAAAGGATCATGAATAGAGCTTTGGTTTCCATGAAAAGTTGCAAGTTGAAACATATAATCAAAGTCATCTTCAATTTTTCTCAGAATTACATCGTCTGCAATTGAACCAATATAAAAACTAACCCTATTATCCTTTGGTATATTAGAGATTTCCGCAGATAATAAATTATCAACAATAACGATATTGATATCTTGGTAGGATTTTAAAAGTAGTTTTACTAAATTACTTCCAACAAATCCAGCTCCACCAACAACTAAAACTTTCATTTTTATTTATTTTATAGTTTAAATTATTTAGGTACAGAAAGGTGACTAAAAATATCAGTAACCCCATACTTATCATACCATGCTAACTGGCGATTTATAGTAGCTTCAAAATCAAATGAAGCCTTCCATCCAAATGTTTTTTCTGTTAGGCTTGGATCTAAAATAACAGATTGAACATCATCATCTCCGACAGGCAAAATTGGCACATCAGGAGGGGTTATTTTTAAATATTTTGCTACAGTATCAAATACATCTTTAATAGAAGCACCCACTCCAGTAGAAACATTAAAGACCCCTGTTGACGCATCATTTTCAATCACTTTATCCATTAGTGATAAAAAGTCCTCCATATCAATAAAATCTCTAACTGAATCACTGCAGAAGCAAGATTTTTCAGCTTTCAATCTTGTATAAAATGTAGGTATTGGTCCAATAGCTAATCTAGGTCCGCAAATATTTGCCAAACGCAGGGAAACTGTAGGTAATTCAGCATTTAAAATAAATGCTTCACCAGCAGTTTTAGAAATACCATAGCTAGTAAAAGGCGCAGTTGGATGAGTTACTGGAATTGGTAAAGTAGTAGGCCTTCCGTAACATAGTGCAGTTTGAAAATTAATCAACCTCTTTACATTATTTTCAATTGCCGCTTTAACAACATGAATTGTTCCTGTTACATTTGTATCAACATCTTCAGCCCAATTAGATGGATCTTTATATGAAGCCGCACTATTAATAACAATCTCTGGTTTAAAGTTAGCAAAGACACTATTTACTAAATCATTGTTTCCAATAGATCCTTCAACCAATGTAAGGCCTTTGGTTTCAGGTACAACTTGCTTTTTCCCAGTTGCAAAATTATCAATAACCAATACTTCATGACCTTGGGGTAAATACTTTTCAATTAAGCTAGAACCCAAACAACCAGCTCCTCCAGTAATTAAAATTTTCATTTTTATTATTATTTAGTTGCGTGTTTCAAATGTGTATACTCTCCCAAAGTACCATGAACCTTAAAATAATCAATTGCGGCATCAACTGTTTGTTGAAGTGGAGTGAATTCGATATTTCCAAAATCTGCAAAAGTTCTTGAAGGATCTAATAAAATTGAAGGGGCATCATCTTCACCAATCATTCTCATTTCAGCTTCTGGATATTCAGCAAATCCCATTGCTTTTACAACTGCATCATATAATTCTTTAATTGCAATATCAGTGCCTGATGAAAAATGATATGCACCATGACCAACTCCATCACATGCCTTAACAACATTACGTGCCAAATCTTTTACAAAAACAAAATCACGTCGTGCATTTGTAATAAAACATTTTTTCCCGTCTTTCAATCTTTGAAAAAATATAGGTAATGGTCCACTAACATTTCTAGGGCCAACTACGTTTGCTAAACGAAAAGTAACAAAATCTAATCCTGAAATCTCCAAAAAATCTTCATTAGCAGTTTTGGTAATTGCATAACTGCTATTAGCCGGGAATTTAGGATGATCTAATCTAATAGGCTGATGCAATGGTTTAACTCCATAACATAGTGCAGTTTGAAAATAAACAAATCGTTTCACTCCATGCTCTTTTGCTGCATGTATCACATTGCTTCCGCCTACACAATTAGTAAGTGTATCACTATACCAATCATTAGGATCTTTATACGAAGCGGCTGTATGAACAACAGCATCAGGTTTGAATTCAGAAAACAATTGATCGATCAATTCTTTATTAGCAATGGAATCAATAACAACTTTCAAATTAGGATGATCAGCAAGATGTTCTCTTCTACCTGTAGCAAGATTGTCTATTGCCATTACTTGATCACCTCTTTCTAAGAGCATTTCCGCAATATGCGAACCAATTTGCCCACATCCACCTGTAATAAATACTTTCATAAAGTTTTAAATTTTAATTGTTTATGTTTTTTAAATGTGTAAAAGTTTTTGAAACACCATTTGCTCTATACCAATTTAGCGTAATCTCTACGCCATTATTTAGATCAACTTTAGGTTCCCAATTAAATGCATCTCGTGTTGCCGATGCATCAATAAATATTGTTCTAGTATCGTCCTCTCCTCGTTCTGAAAATGTATGATTTTTAGAATTTGAGAAGTCAGTACCCATATTTGTACATACTAATTTATATAAGTCAATTATACTGGTTTGCTTTTCAGTTGCAATATTAAAAAATCCATTATTAACATTGCTAAATATTGCATTAACAGTGCAAGAAACCACATCGTCTACAAAAATAAAATCTCTTTTTGAATTTATTATTTTGGAGACTTTTCCATTTATTATATTATCATAGAAAGTTGGCAATGGTCCACTGAAATTTCTTGGCCCATAAACATTCGCTAATCTAAATGAAATGAAATTGAGGCCACTCATTTCTAAATACAATTCAGCTGCAATTTTACTTATTGCATAGCTACTTCCAGCCTTATAGCTTCCAGCCAAATATGGTGAGGTTGGAGATAATGGTGTATCGGAACCGAATATTCCGTAACACAAGGATGTTTGATAATAGATTATTTTTTCTACTCCATTTTTCTTAGATGAGTCAATAACATTTATAGTTCCCAAAATGTTGGTATTGACATCTCTCTTACAGTTAAAAGGATCATGAAATGCTACTGCTGCATGAACAACACAATTTGGTTTGAACTTCGCAAAAATATTGTCCACCATTTCTGCATCCTCAATTGAACCATTGCATACTTCTAAACTAGGATGAGGTAACAAATTCAATAAATCACCTGTTAAAAAATTATCGATTACCAATACATTACACCCAAATTTGAGCAATGAATCGACAAGATTTGAACCAATAAATCCACCACCGCCTGTTACTAATACTTTCAATTTTAAGACCTTTTTTTAATTTTTAAAACATCAAAGTAAACAAACGCGATAGATTTTCTTATAATATACATAAAGAAGTGAAAACTATATCTAAAGTAGTATTTTAGCTTCTCATATCTCCAATAATTGTTATTTCTTAAATCAAGTATTTTTGCAAATAAAATGAACGATCTATTAGGCAAAGAGCTACTACTTGTGTTTTTCTTGATATTATCAATTATTAAAGAAACGAATGTACTGTAAGTGTATTTTTTACTTAACACAATTTCACTATAGGCAGTATCAATAATTTTTTGACATTTTTCATCATCTTTTATGAAAGTCAAAATCTCATTTAAATTACTGAAGTCTCTTTTTAAAGGCACATAATGTTCCCATGGCTTGAATGCTCCACCATATTCACCTTCAACAAGAATTTGCAAGGTTTTGCAGAGAGCTGCTTCAAAATGCCTAGGTGATATTGCAAAACACCTGATATTATAATCCATCCCAGGAAAACATTTGGATTCTATTTCTTCAAATGATGCATCAGGATGTGCATTCGAATATTCAATAACCTTTTCTTTTATTGAACCGTCTACATCTAACAAACTTGAACCACCTTCACAACCAATAAAGGCTTTGCAGTTTAACAGAAATTCATACCATTTATTCCCAAGCTTTACAAGATTGGGATTCTCATTGCTTAGTGATTGGTTTGTATTTGAAATATCGTAAGTAAAATCTGACCCCTGCAAAGCATTGGAGAAAAGTTCAACAAGTTCATATTTTAATTGGCCATGTTTTCCAAAATAAGCTGGAAGTTTTCTAGCACGGTAACCTATATCAATAGGTCGGTCTTTATAAAGTCGAATTTTATCACTACTGTCGATAGTAGCGTTTTCATCTACATAACCTGTAAAAACAGAAAATACTTTTGCAGCCCCTACTTTATCAGAAGGATATGCTTTCTTAATATCGTTCTCTGAAGTGAAACAACTATATATTTCTTTAATCTCGGCGGTTTTGCATAAATCCCACAACCTATCTGTATGATCATATTCGTCCTGAGGTATAATTACTTTATACCCACTAATTTTTGACAACCCATTGATTTTCTTTTTCCAGTGCTTTGGATCTGAAAGAAATCGCTCACCCGCCAAATAAGTATAATGTAATATTACCGCGTCGTAATGGAAATATTTTATATAAAATGGGATTGAACCAAAAACATTTAAATAATGGAAACTTATATCGTTTCTATATTTCTTAAAACTATATAAATGTTCGCTGATAGTATTTCTATCACTTTTATTATTTAACTGATATATTATTAAAACCTTCATTGCTCAGATAAAAATTAAACTAGATTTCTGTATTCACTTGCCTTGTCATGAAACTCTTGTTGCCACAATTCAAGACATAATAAGCCCCAGATTTTTCTACCATAAGTACTTTCAGAAGACAAACCCTGAACAACTTTTTTGTTATCAATAAATGTTCTTGACTGTGCCTTAGAAGTAGAGAATATATCTTTTATAAACTCATTGGCTTCTCCATTAATCCATTGATTCAACGGTGTAGGGAATCCCATCTTATCTTTTCTGTTTAAAATAGAATCTGGTAAATAAGATGGAACGATTTGTTTAAATACATGCTTCATATCCCCATCTTTAAACTTGATATCAGCTGGCATTGTAGCAGCAAGTTCAACAATAGATTTATCCAATAAAGGAACGCGAGACTCTAAACCATGTGCCATACTCATTCTATCTTCTACTTGCAATAAACCTGGCAAAAGTGTTTTAAAATCAAAATGTGTCATCAAATCGAAATAAGATTCTTTCTTAACATTATTTCCATTGAAAATTTTTGAAAATGTTTCTCTTGCAGAATAGGGTTCTAATAGAGACCAATTAATTTCCTCATTAAGTGTTGGGGCCCTATTTACCAATTGAAAGTATCTTCTATCCATTGGTTCAAAAATACCTTGCCTCCAAAACTCTTGCAACATTGGTTTATAATTTCTCAATGCTACCAAATTAGGTATGATTGATTCATATGTAACTACAAAGTTGCCGCTTGACTTTGTTCCATCAATTGCGCCCTTAATACACTGTTCAAAATATGCTATTAGATAACGAGTATAGCCTCCAAAAATCTCATCTCCTCCTTGGCCTCCTAATACAACTTTACGTGACTTTGCTGCCAATTTAGAAACCATAAATTGGGGGAAAGAACCAGGACCAGCAACCGGAAAATCTAGGTGATAAATTACTTTTTGAATATTTTCTATAAAATCAGGTGCTGTAATATCAATTGATTGTAATTCAAAACCCTTTTTGTCAGCTACATCTTGAGCATACTTACTCTCATCAAAAGCAGCTCCATAAGATGCAAACTTTCCAATAAAACCAATCATATCGCCAGCCTGTTGTGAATCGCTAGCAATGGAAGCAATTGTACTTGAATCTAACCCTCCACTTACATATGCACCAACGGGCACGTCACTTCTTAAGTGATACTTTATAGAATCATGCAATCTTTCTTCCAGCTCCCTTTTAAAATAGGAAGCAGTATGATTAAAATCTGGCTCATAAAAAACTTCCCAATACCTATCAGTCTTTATTTGACCATTCTTTATGCTAAGAATATGAGCAGGCAATAATTCATTTACATTTTTAAATAGCGTTTTTCCATCAAGACATAATTGAAAAGTAAGATAATCTTTTAACCCTTCAACATTCGTATCAATTTCTTCAACAAATGGTAGTAATGCTTTTGCCTCGGAAGCAAAATAAAATACATCCTTTACTATAGAGAAATAAAATGGCTTGATACCAAAATGATCTCGAGCACAGAATAACATTTGTTCAGATTCATCCCATAAAGCAAAAGCAAACATTCCTCTAAAATGTTTCACACAGTCTTGACCCCATTTTCTATAAGCGAATAAAATAACTTCAGTATCTGAGTTAGTTATAAAATTTTCTTCGCCCAATTCTTTTCTTAGTTCAATATAATTATATATCTCTCCATTGTAAGCTACCCAATTCCCATTTCTATCTGTCATTGGCTGATTGGCAGTTTCAGCCAAATCAATTATACTCAAGCGCTGGTGTGCAAATCCAACATGCTCATTCGCATGCTGCCATTTACCTTCTCCATCTGGACCTCGATGCTTAATTAGTTTGCCCATTACACTTAGTTTACGCTCCAAATTTTGAACCGTCTCCCTATTGATTGAATGAATTCCAGCTATACCGCACATAATTATTGTTTTTTAAAAATGGCAGATATTTCTATATGCCTAAATAATTGACTTTTTTGATAGACTTCCTTAGAAGTAACTAGATTTAAAAAATGATAAACAATTTTAAAAAATTGATTTACAAAAAACAACTTTTGAAAACTAAAATTAAACCGATTGTATTCGCTTAACATTGCAATACAAAAATCTTTACGAGATTGATTATTGTATTTATTTAATTTATAATGTTGAATGAGGTTTTCAAAAAAGTTTACTTTGTATTTAGCTGATTGAAAAGGAACATTAAGCCTTGAGTTATCTTCAATTATTCCAGCTAATTCATAATTAATGAATTGAAAATTGAATATTTTTCTGAAGAATAAATCTAAATTATTTTCGTCAAAGTTTCTCAAATGAATAAATTCATATTGATCATAATTAATATATGCACTTAAGTCTTCTCTATATGGAACACGAACTATTAAATAACCATTTGGCTTTAAAACTCTTTTGATTTCTTTTACACATTGATTTAGATCGAAAACATGTTCGAGTACATCTGTAGTTACAATTACATCAAAAATATTATCACTATATGGTAACTCTTCAATCTTAGATAAACAAACAGTTATCCCTTTATCTTTTGCTTCACCAAGATAAGATTTACTAATATCCACTCCATACTTTTCAACATTCGATTCCACTTTAGACAAAAGCCTTCCTAAGCCAACTCCAACATCTAAAATCTTATCACCTGGTTGTAAAATTGAAACAATTTGATTTAATGTAACTGCTTCTAAAGATTGCCAATATTCTTCTG
The DNA here is from genome assembly GCA_943372285.1 of Sphingobacterium thalpophilum. GTDB lineage: Bacteria > Bacteroidota > Bacteroidia > Chitinophagales > Chitinophagaceae > Sediminibacterium. The sequence continues at coordinate 220,296 of CALRYA010000006.1, forward strand.
ACATAAAAGGATTCTCCCCTTGTTCTGCCAAATGAGTTAAATGGTCTTGAGATATTTTTTCATAATTCTCGATATAGTTATCGTTCTCTGAAAAAACAGCTACTCCATTTTCAATATATAAAGGCTCTTTATTATATAAATTATTAATCATTATTTTTAATTGTAGTCCATTTTAAAAGTGGTCTAACAATACCTCCAAAACCACCAAAATAATCTTTCTTCAAGAATCCATCATCTATCGTTTCAAAAGTCAAGATATTCTCTAAACTAGTATTAATTACATAATCCATAAAGGTTGAAAGTGTAACTGTATATAGGCCTGCATTGAAAAAATTACCAGGCACTTCAATTTCAGAAGAATAAATTCCTGGTGATTGAATTTTCCCATAGTAATTTTCTTCATGGTTATTAAGTGAACCAAAAACGGTTATCCCATCCTCAGTGCTAATTATGAAAGAAAATTTTACTTTAGTTTCAATTAAAACTTCATATTTAATTTCAAAAAAGTAACTTTTAGAAATTTCATAAGAACTTATTGTAGATCCGGAATGATCTTTTACTCTTATAGATAAAAACTTTAAAGAACTATTTGCAATTGCATCTCCTCTAAGCTTCGTCTCATATCCTTTATTGGTATTTAAATTAAGATATTGACCAATTATCGTATTTGTAGGCCCGTCACCAATTAAATTACCTTTTTCTAGCATTATGCATCTTGTACAAAGTTGTCGAACAGCTTGTATATTATGACTTACAAATAAAATAGTTTTTCCATCCTCTTTACTTACATCACTCATTTTTCCCAAACACTTTTTTTGGAAATCTGCATCACCAACTGCAAGCACTTCATCAACAATGAGAATTTGGGTATTTAAATGAGCAGCAACTGCAAATGCAAGTCTTACATACATTCCTGAAGAATATCTTTTTACAGGAGTATCTATGTATTTTTCAACACCAGAGAATGAAACTATTTCATCAAACTTTCTTTTAATTTCTTGGCTTCTCATGCCAAGAATGGCACCGTTTAAAAAAATATTATCACGTCCACTCAAATCCGGATGAAAGCCGGTTCCAACCTCAAGCAAACTTGCTATATTACCATTTACTTTAATTTCTCCAGAAGTTGGAGAAGTAATTTGAGATAAAAGTTTGAGCAGAGTACTTTTCCCAGCTCCGTTTTTTCCAATTATTCCAAGTACTTCACCTTCGTCAACTTTAAAACTTACATCTTTCAGGCTCCAAACAATGGAATCTACTTTTCTAGAAATTGATTCATCCTCAAGGTAATTTATAGAATCTGATTTCTTGAAAATTTTAGATTTAAGGTCACCAAAAAAAGACTCTGAAGAGAATTCACCAATTTGGTAAGATTTAGACAACGATGAAACATCAATTACACTAGACATATTTAAATTGTATCAATGAAGTTTTTCTCCACTCGATTGAAAATAATTAATCCGCTTAAAAAGACAAGAATTGAAATCAGTACTGTAAAAAGTACATAAATCCAATCTATGGCAACTGTATTAAAAAAAGAAAATCTAACAAGTTGTATTATCTGTGTTAGAGGGTTTAGATTAATTATTTTTTGGGCTGTTTGAGGTAAGGCTTCAATTGGATAAACAACAGGACAAGCATACATTAATATACTTATAGAAAATGTTACTAGCATAGCAAAATCTCTATACTTAGTTGTGAAGGCCGACACTATTAATCCAAATCCTAAGGCAAGCATTGCCAATAGAATTAATGCAAATGGGAAAATGAAAATATGAAACCCAATTGTTATATTAAACCCTTTAAGTTTATAAAAGATTAACAACATTGAAAACAGTAAGAGCTGAGCAAAAAATCTCAGAAGATTTGATAGAAGAATACTTAAGGGCATTATCAACCTTGGGAAATAAACTTTACTAAATATTTGAATATTATCCCTAAATACTGATGATGTTTTCAGCAATGTTTCAGAAAAATAAGTCCAAGTTAAAATACCAGATAGGTAAAAAAGAGGCATTGGAATTTCACCTGTAGAAATTCGAGCAACAGTTCCGAATAAGAAAACATAAACACCCACTACGAATATTGGTTGAATAAGAAACCATAGTGGCCCTAATACAGTTTGTTTATAGAATGCTATAAAATCTCTTCTAACTAAGAGCCACAATAAATCCCTATATTTCCAAACCTGTTTTAATTTTAAATCAAATAAACGGTTCTTTGGTTTAATGACTAAATCCCAATCCTTCTGTACTTCTTTCAAAACTATAATATATTAAATTGCGAAAGGATGTTTATTTAATGGAAGCTTTACAAAAGGATGATAATCACCTTGTGCTCCTAATGGCTTTTGAGAACGAATATTATGAACTATATCAATGGCAGTTTTAGCCTCCATTAAAGGGAAACCATTTCCAGCTAAAACATGCTGGTAACTTTGGGTATGTAATTCTGTAAACCCATCACTAAATTCAAATGATTCACCATTTACGGTCATCGACCTAAAGGTTCTTTTTCCTGCAGCACGAACTTCTTCAGGAATATTATCATAATTGATACTCAGGAACCAACGAACCCTTGCTTTTTCAAATTCTAAAAATCCTGCTGCTCTATCATGTTCATGAACATGAACCAAATTCTTTTTTAAATCTCCAAATACCCAAGACAACATATCATAAAAATGTACCCCGATATTGGTGGCTACACCGCCCGATTTTTGAGCATCGCCTTTCCAACTTGTATAGTACCAGCTACCTCTAGAAGTAATATAAGTAAGATCTACATCATACACTTTGTCTGCAGGTCCATTTTGAATTTTTTCCCTAAGTGCAATGATTGCCGGATGCAGCCTTAATTGTAAAATATTATACACTTTTTTACCAAATTCCTTTTCAGCATCTGCTAAAGAATCTATATTCCATGGATTCAATACCAAAGGTTTCTCGCAAATCACATCTGCATGATTACGAAGGCCAAATCTAATATGTGAATCGTGCAAATAGTTAGGAGAACAAACACTCACGTAATCAATCGGAGTACCGTTAATTCTAAGCTTTTCAATATGCCTATCAAACCTTTCAAATTCAGTAAAAAAGTCGGCGTCAGGAAAATAGCTGTCTAATATTCCAACACTATCAAATTTATCAAGCGCAGCTACAATGGTATTGCCTGTATCCTTTATTGCTTTCATATGTCTTGGAGCAATGTATCCAGCTGCTCCTACTAATGCAAATTTTTTCATATTATAATTTTACTACTTGGTTATTGATCAATTGATATTTTTCTTTGGATTCCTCGCAAATAGCAAATCCATCTTTGTCAAAAGCTAGTCTTGACCCAAACTCACTCATCCATCCGATTTGTTTTGCAGGATTACCAACTAGTAATGCATATGCGGGAACAGTTTTGGTAACTACTGCACCTGCGCCAATAAATGCAAATTCACCAATATCATGTCCGCATACTATTGTAGCATTCGCTCCGATACTTGCTCCCTTTCCTACATGTGTTTTTGCATATTGGCCTCTTCGATTAACAGCACTTCTTGGATTAGTAACATTTGTGAAAACACATGATGGACCTAAGAATACATCGTCAGCACATATTACACCAGTATACAGTGAAACATTGTTTTGAACTTTTACATTATTCCCAAGAACAACATCTGGAGAAACAACAACGTTTTGCCCAATATTACAACGGTCGCCTAATTTAGCTCCAGTCATTATATGAGAGAAATGCCAAATTTTTGTTCCATTTCCAATTTCACAACCCTCATCTACAATTGCCGAAGGGTGAACATAATATTCCATTGACTATTATTTAAAAAATGATTGAATATGCTGAGCAATAAAAATTTGTTGTTCTTCTGTTAGCTCAGTGTGCATTGGCAATGAAAGCACTGATGCACATAAATATTCCGTTGTTTCTAAGGAGCCAGTCACTTGACCAATATTTTTGAATGCTTCTTGTTCATTTAATGGAACGGGGTAATAAATCATTGCAGGTATACCCGCTGATTCTAAATGCTTTTTAAGACCATCCCTCTTACCATTCTTGATCTGCATTGTATATTGATGAAAAACATGCGTAGAATTATGTGCTCTTACCGGAGTCATCAAATCACTTATTCCAGATAATAATTGATCATAACGATCTGCAGCAGTTCTCCTGGCATTTGAATATTCATCTAAATGTTTCAACTTAATATTTAAGATGGCTGCTTGAATAGTGTCTAGCCTTGAATTAACACCAATGTATTTGTGTACATATTTTTTTACCTGGCCATGGTTTGCAATCATTTTGATTCTTTCTGCTAATGCAGGGTTGTTTGTATAAATGGCCCCACCATCACCATAACATCCTAAATTCTTTGAAGGAAAGAAAGAAGTACAACCGATATCACCCATTGTTCCTGCTTGCTTTTGGGTTCCATCTTTAAATGTGTAGACTGCTCCAATTGCCTGAGCGGTATCTTCAATTACATATAAGTTATGTTCTTTTGCAAGTGCCAAAATTGGCTCCATATCTGCGCACTGCCCAAATAAATGAACCGGAACAATAGCTTTAGTTTTAGCCGTAATTGCTTGTTCAAAATTTTCACGGGTGATATTGAAATGTATCGGATCTACATCCACCATAACAGGCTTTAAATTCAAGAGCCCTATTACTTCTGCAGTTGCCACATATGTAAAGGAAGGTACAATGATTTCATCACCAGGTTCTAATCCTAAAGCCATCATGGCTATTTGCAATGCATCAGTTCCGTTTGCACAAGGAATTACATGTGCCCCGTTTAAATATTTAGAAAGATTTTGAGTAAATTCAGCTACTTGAGGCCCATTAATAAATGCTGCATCTCTTATAGTATGTAATACGGCTTCATCAATTTCTTGCTGAATTTTTGCATATTGACCTTTAAGGTCTACCATTTCAATTTTCATGTTTGCCATTAATCTTGTATTATAATCTTGCATCAACAATTGAACGATCTAAGAATGATTTAGTATCAAACAAAACAGCATTTTCTGCATTGCTCAATTGCTTATAGTCCAGTGTTAAAAATTCCTTGTGAGAAACTGCTAAAATAATTGCATCATACTTGCTTGATAAACCATCTACCAAATCAATTCCATACTCTTCTTTTACTTCATGCTTACCTGCATGTGGATCATATACATCTACATTCATTCCAAACTGAACCAATTCTTTGTAGATATCAATTACCTTAGAATTACGTATGTCTGGGCAGTCTTCTTTGAATGTGATACCCAAGATCAAGGCTTTAGCTTGATTGATTTTATGTCCTTTTTTAATTAAGAGTTTCACTACTTTGTTGGCAACAAACATTCCCATCATATCATTCACCCTTCTTCCACTCAAAATTACTTGTGGATGGTATCCTAAACTTTCAGCCTTATGAGCTAAATAGTATGGGTCCACTCCAATACAATGTCCTCCAACCAAACCTGGTCTGTATTTAAGGAAATTCCATTTTGTGCCTGCAGCTTCAATTACATCAGTTGTATCAATGCCCATTCTTTCAAAAATCAATGCAAGTTCATTTACAAAAGAGATATTGACATCTCTTTGTGCATTTTCAATGGCTTTTGAAGCTTCTGCTACTTTTAAACTTGGCGCTTTATGAGTTCCTGCAGTAATAATGCTTGCGTATAAATCATCTACAACGGTTGCAATTTCTGGAGTAGATCCTGATGTAACTTTTTTGATTTTAGTAAGGGTGTTTACTTTATCACCTGGGTTGATTCTTTCGGGAGAATAACCACAGAAAAAATCTTTATTGAAGCTAAGGCCAGAAAATTTCTCCAAAATTGGAACACAATCTTCTTCAGTACAACCAGGATATACAGTTGATTCGTAAATAACGATGTCTTCTTTCTTCAATATCTTGCCCAACATCTCAGAAGCTTTAATCAACGGAGTAAGATCGGGTGCTTTAAACTGATCAATAGGTGTTGGAACTGTTACTATAAATACATTACAAGATGATAAATCTTCGGTATTGTAAGAGAAATACAAACCTGAATTGGCATTATCAGTATGCATTTTCATGGCAATTGACATGCCCTCCAAATCTGCTTCTTTAGTACGATCCTGACCATTATTCAATTCGTTTACACGGTCTTGATTAATATCAAAACCCATTACTTTATATTTTTTACCAAACTCTATTGCAAGTGGTAAGCCCACATAGCCTAAACCGATAATTGCAATTTTTTTTCCTGTCAACAGGTGATTCATTTGTTAAGAATTAATAGTGATTGAAGTTGATTTTTTATACGCTTTAAATAAAAAATAAGCCGATATTAAAAAACCAATAAATAAGCCTTTTAGGGTATAAGAAATAATTTTACTGTTATCAGTTGAAACCTCATCTGGAATATATACAGGCTCTACTACTGTAAACAGTGGCGAGTCTTTTTTTAATTGAATTTTTGCTTGCTCTAATTGTGACACCAGTTGGTTATAGATACCAGAATATAATGTAAAGTTATTTTGCAATACACTTTCTTGTGTTTGGATGCTTTGAAAAATTACATTGTAATTGTTATCTTTAAAACTAGCTACTCTTTGCTGGCTCTCTTTGTATTTTACCTCAGCTTCTTTAGTTCTTGCTTCTAAAAAATCAACGTTTTCTAATTGCTTACTAGCTTTAAATCGTATCGCATATTTAATCAACAACTCTAAGACCAGCTTATTAACTATGGCACTCAATTTAGCTTCAGGCATTTTCACTAAAAGTGTACTCAGTTTTCCATTTTGCTTCAACTTTATTCTTTCGCTTAATATGGCAATTATTGATTTGTCATCGCCAGTGAGTTCAGTAATAAATGCTTTATTAGCAAAACTTGATTTAGAGCTATCTAGCAAATTTGTTTCTAACTTAACAGGCTTGGGGGTTCGAACAACTTTTGGAGTATTAAAAACAAATGATTTCAAATTCTTAGGAATATCAACAATATTCTTAATGGTTTTTTCAACCATATCTATTTCAGGCTCTTTATCAAAATATTGCTCAAGTGATATGGTAGTATCTAAGTCTTTTATATATATAGGTGTTTTTGCTAATTCAAGTAAAAATGGTCGATTGCTTAAAATTAACTGATACAAATCACCACCTGTTGACTCTAATCCACCAGAAGCAGGTGCTCCTGATAAAAAGGCAAGCGCTTGTAATGTTCCGTTTTGTCCAGTTGCTCCTTGTTCATTATATAAAACACATTGAGATTCAAACTCTTTAGGTGAAGTGTTTTTAGCTAAATATCCAAGTGTAGAAAAAAGAAGTGTAAATAGTAAAATAGCAACAAAACATTTAAACAAAACCGGTTTAAAAATAGTTGTATATTTTTTAATATAAAACGCAATGTCAGCAAGCGTCAATTCTTTACCCGGAGATTCTTGTTTTGTATGTTGATCCATTTTAAATTAAGGGCATTATAAGGTTCTCAAAAGGAATATCAATGTAAGCGTACTTGTTAAAAGTGCTAATCCTTTTTCATATGAAAACGGCGGTTTCTCAACCGTATTGACAGGAACAAATATTTGTGCTCCTGGAAGCACTTTAGGATATTTTTTAAATATGATGTACCGTTTTACAACTTCTACTTTACCATTGGCTTGTATAACATAAGCCCTTTTTTTGTCTGCTTGTGATGCGTAACCTCCAGATCGATATATATAATCTCTAAAACTAAGATTTTCATCAAACTTAACCGAGACTGGGAAAAGAACTCCTCCTTTAATACTTACCGTTTCTAGTAGTTCAGGTATTTCTAAAATATCGCCTTCTTTTAAAATCAAATCGTTATTTGAGCCAGGTTCAGCCATAATTTTATTCAAGTTAATTGCCACTAATTCTTGTTCCTTCTCTGGCTCAGCATTAATCTTTTTCCCTTTCAATTGAGCATTATCTTTTATTAATAATTGTTTGGATAATTCCTCTTCTTTTTTCTTTTTTTCTAATTCAATGCTAGCTTCGTTTTCACTAATTTTATTATTGATCCTCTTGTTTAAATTCTTATTGGATTCAATATTTGCAATTAAATTATCCTTATTAACATTCTGCTTAATTGAATTGAGTTTCTGGTTCTCTTGTTCTGATTCAGAATTTGCAATAAAACTCTTTGTTCTTCTTAATAAAGTAGCCCCATCTAAATAAGCAAATTTAGTAAGGCCTCCTGCTCTCTTGATTAAGTCTGATACTCTCATTTCTTTTTTATCAACTATATAATCACCTGGCAATTTAACTTCTCCTTTAACTACTACTGAATAAGGCGCATAATAACCCGGGGTACTTCTTATAAATACATGATCGAAAGGCTTTAATAGCATAGTTTTAAGTGAATCAAAAACCAGCATACTATTTTTATTATTTACGGGTATTATGTCTGCAATTCTACTTGGATCATTTAAACTTCTTCTTGCAATTTCAATATATGAACCAGAAGCTGCATATTTCCCTCCGCCTGCTTGTAATATCAAATCATATAAACTCATACTGTCTAAGAGAGGATATGTACCAATATTATTAATTTCTCCACTAATCTGCACATAATATTCTTCACGCAAATCAATGATACTTTTTATACTAACAGCATCTTCTTTATTTAGTAAAATATTGTTTACTGTATCTGATACATCATTTTTTGTTAAATCAACATTTATTACTTCTTGTGTTAAGTCATATTTGGTTCTATAAACCAAAATATTTTTTAAAAAAGCATCCCCTTTAAAGCCTCCTGCTTTTTGAATTAAATCTTTAATTCTAAGCCCTTTTGACCATTCATATCCTCCAGGCCTCATAACAGAGCCTGTAACAATAACTCTGTTGGATATTTTATCTTGAATTGGAGTAACAGTTATTAAATCACCATCATAAATAATGGAATTTGCAAATTGACTTGCGGTTATATCATAAACTTGACTTTCTGTTATCCCTTTTCTTTTAATTTTAACCAACTCCTTATATGCATTCTCAGAAAAGCCTCCAGCATATTTGAGTAATTCTTTAAATGTTTCTTTGGGTTTCATTTCAAAAAAACCAGGGATCCTAACTTCTCCTTCCACCTCTACTTTACTGGATGAAGGCCTAACTAAAATAACATCATTGTCCTCTAATCGAACATTCTGGCTGATTTTTCCATTTACAATGTAATCGTACAAATCAATTTCAGCTACCTGTCTGTTATTTCTATACACTTGAACTGCTCTGAACGTTCCTTTGGTAGTTGGCCCACCAGCTGCAAACAATGCATTGAATACATTTACATATGATGGTAAATTATATGTCCCAGGTTTTCCAATTTCACCGACCATATTCACTTTTATGGTTCTGATTTTTGCAAGAGTAACTTGAATAAATGTATTAGGATTATTACCCCTCATTCCGGCATATCTAATTGACATTTTTTCTTTCAATAAAGATTGAACTGCCTCAATTGTAAAACCGCCAACTTGTGCAATTCCGATATCAGGAATGGTGACAATCCCTTCAGTTGAAACAGTGAGTTCATATTTACTTTGAGCAACACCATACACTAACACGATCAATTCATCTTTTGGACCAACTACATATCCCTTTGGAGTGGCCATATTTAGATTTGTTTCAAATGAAACATTAGGGTTATGAAAAATATTATACCCAAATAGTTTATTTTCTAATTCAGCTGATTTTAACTCTTCTGCCGTAAGTGGTTTTTTCTTTTCTTCGTTCTTCTTTTGTTCGTTTTTCTTTTGTTCACTTAAGCTTAGTTCATTTCTTAACTTTTGTTTATCTACAATTTGAGTATCAGATAAAGCATTTTTATTTGCTTCTCCGATATTTTGTGCTTTAACATTAACAGAACTTAATAGAAACATAAACACAATTCCTAAACATACATATGTATAGTTCTGTAATTGTAAAATTTTTAAACCAATATTTTTCTTCATAAAATTGTCTAATGTTTGACAGTTAAAAACTAGCTGCGTAACTAGATAATGTCCTTAAATTTTCTTACACACCGTTCAATAATTGTTGCTTTTTAAATATAATAATATCCGCAGCAACCATTTCTTTGATCATCGATTCCAATGTGTATTTTGGTTTCCATCCCAATTTGGTGTTTGCCTTGCGAGGATCACCAATTAATAAATCCACTTCTGTTGGGCGATAATACCTTGGATCTACTTTCACTACTTCTGTTCCAATGGCCAGCTTATATTCTCCGCTACAACTCTTTACCTTCCCAATCTCTTGCTCGTCCTTGCCTGTAAATTCCAATTCCACCCCAACTTCTGCAAATGCCAGTCTTACAAAATCTCTAATATAGGTCGTAATGCCGGTGGCCAATACAAAGTCTTCTGCCTTTTCCTGCTGCAACATCATCCACATTCCTTCTACATAATCCTTTGCATGCCCCCAATCTCTCTGAGCATCTAAGTTACCTAAATACAAGGTATCTTGTAAACCCAGCGCAATTCTGGCAACTGCCCTTGTAATCTTGCGCGTAACAAAAGTCTCTCCTCTTAATGGAGATTCATGATTGAATAAGATCCCATTACAGGCATACATGCCATAGGCTTCTCTATAATTGACCGTAATCCAATATGCATATAATTTGGCAACCGCATAAGGACTTCTGGG
>CALRYA010000007.1:0-208235 GCA_943372285.1 Sphingobacterium thalpophilum
ATATTTCTACAGCATTAGCTGCTTTTACACTTCCCCCATACAAGATTGAAATAGCATTGGCAGTTGATGCTCCATACACTAATTCAATGTTTTTGCGAATGAATGCATGCATTTCTTGAGCCTGCTCACTGGTGGCAGTTTTACCTGTACCAATTGCCCAGATTGGTTCATAAGCAATGACAATTTTACGAATTTGAGCTTCTGTTAAATGATACAATGATTCTTTGAGTTGCTTGCCTACATAATCGTTTTGAGTATTTGCTTCTCTAATGTCCAACGGCTCTCCACAACAAAAAATGGGGGTTATATTATTTTCTAAACAAATGTTGACTTTGTCTGCTAAGAATGAATTGGACTCGTTAAAATATTCTCTTCTTTCAGAGTGGCCTAACACAACATATTGAACTCCCAATGAACTCAACATATCCACAGAAATTTCTCCAGTAAATGCTCCAGATTTTTTACTATAACAATTTTGTGCTGCTACAAAAACATGTTCTTTTTTTCTAAGTTTTGATTGTGCCATTGATAAATATGGCGCTGGTATAGCAAAAATAGCTTCCTGATTATCTTTGAGCGTATGTGGCTTACTAAGTATATCATCCAACAGCTGTTCACCTTGTTGTAATGTCAAATTCATTTTCCAATTAGCTGCGGCAATTTGTTTTCTCATTTGTTGATGATTATTTATTTGATTGAATAATTATGATAATTGAAAAATATGCTTAAGCACATCTATTTCAGCAATGGAAAGCATTTGCTTCTTCATTATTTTCCAGTTATTAATATCGTTAATAGCAGTATCAATATTGTATTTCTTACCTTCCACACCCCAGCTAAAATTGGGTATTTTTTTCGGCAAAAGGCCTGCCCCAAATACATTACAACTTGCACCAATAACAGAACCTGTATTCACCGATGAGTTAATGGATAAACGCGAATAGTCTCCCATAATTACTCCGCATTTTTGACCAACTACGATCATTTTATCCAGATCCATCGACCAGACTTTAATGTCCCCAGCAGAATTTTTTAAATTACTATTAGAACTGCCTGCTCCGAAATTGCACCATTCTCCAATTACCGAATCTCCCATATATCCATCATGGGCTTTATTGGAATTGCCCATCATCACTGAGTTTTTTATTTCTCCACCTCCCATACAATTAGGCCCTAAACTGGTGGCCCCATACACCCTACTATTCATTTTAAGTACAGAGTTAAATCCGATGGAGAATGGCCCCCTAATGGCTGTACATTCCATGATTTCAGCTTGCTTGCCTATATAAATTGGCCCTGTGGTAGAATTAAGGGTGCAAAACTCCAGTTTTGCTCCTTCTTCAATAAAAATATCTGCTGATTGAAACACTTGTACAGTTGGAGAAATGGGTTGAGACTTTCTGCCTTTTGTAACCAGTTTAAAATCTTCCCGAATAAAGGCATCATTTTGCTGCATGATTTCCCAAGGAAATTCAATACGATTAACTGTTTCAATGGAAATGGTTGATTCAAAAAAAGGTTTCCAGGATACTGGAGAAAACGCTGTAAAAGGTTTGTCTGATTTTCCTGCAACAATGCCTTTTTCATCTTCCAAAACCTGGCCTATTTCTAAAGCCAATATTTGTTGAATAAGCTGTTCATTAGGTAAAATTGATGCATCTATCCAAATATGCATATCCGCCGTTGGCTCTTCGTATAAAACTTGTAAATAGTCAGTAGTATGTATGAAAGCGGCTTGCTTTAACCATAATTCCCATCTTTCTTTAATACTCAATAACCCAAAATGGAATGATGCTACAGCTTTTGTTAAAGAAAGCGGCAAAAAAAGATTGCGTTTTGCATTATCAAATAAAATGATGGCCATATACAAATGTATTGCATATTCACAATAATGAATTCTCCTTACCTTGCGCTCTCAAACTTTTAAATAAGTAATTATGCAAATTGGTACTTTTTCCTATCCTCTTCCAGCTAACGATCCGGTTATTGCCTATGCCCCAGGTACTCCCGAAAAAGCTGCATTGAAAAAAGCCTTGGCCGACCTTAAAAAAAAGGAATTAGATATTCCGATGTATATCGGCGGAAAATTAGTGAGAACTGATAAAAAAATGGCGATCCATCCTCCACATGAATTATCCCATACTTTAGGGCATTTCAGTGTTGGTGAAGAAAAGCATGTACAGGCCGCTATTGCAGCTGCATTGCAAGCCAAAGAAAAATGGGAAAATATGAGCTGGGAAAATCGCGCGCATATTTTTTTAAAAGCGGCAGATTTGTTGGCAACTAAATACCGTTATCAAATGGTTGCATCAACCATGTTAGGTCAAAGCAAAAATGCCTACCAGGCCGAGATAGATAGTACTTGTGAATTGATCGATTTCTTAAGATTCAATGTTCATTTTTTAAGTGAAATATATAAACAACAACCAGTTTCTGCACCTGGAATGCACAACAGAATGGAGTTTCGTGCATTAGAAGGATTTGTATTGGCTGTTACTCCTTTTAATTTTACTGCCATCGGTGGTAACTTACCTACATCTGCTGCCATGTGCGGAAATGTAGTGGTTTGGAAGCCTGCTAATACGCAGATCTATTCTGCTCAATTATTCATGCGCATTTTAAGAGAAGCTGGATTGCCGGATGGAGTAATTAATTTAATTTATGTGGATGGTCCAACGATCGGGAAAGTTTGTTTTTCTCATAGAGATTTTGCTGGTGTTCATTTTACAGGATCAACTGGTGTATTTAATAATATGTGGAAAGTGATTGGTGAAAATATGGGTCTGTATAAATCTTACCCAAGAATTGTTGGGGAAACGGGCGGGAAAGACTTTGTTGTTGCTCACAAATCGGCAGATGTGGATACGGTAGTAACAGCTTTAGCAAGAGGTGCATTTGAATATCAGGGTCAAAAATGTTCAGCTGCATCAAGGGCATATATTCCAAGCAATATTGCGAATGCAGTTTTAAGTAAACTGGTAACTGCAGTTGAATCAATGAAAATGGGCACTGTAGAAGATTTTACCAATTTTGTAAATGCAGTAATTGACGAAAAATCTTATACAAGTATTACACGCTACATTACCAATGCAAAAAAGAATAAGAAAGTGAAAATTATCACTGGCGGTAATTTTAGCAAAACCAAAGGCTATTTTATTGAGCCAACTGTAATTGTTTCGAAGGATCCAAAATCGGCCACTATGTGCGAAGAAATTTTTGGACCAGTATTAACGATATATGTTTACCCAGCAGAACAATTTGAAAAAACTTTGGCACTGGTGGATAGTACTTCTGCCTATGCTTTAACTGGTGCAATAATTGCTCAAGACAGAGCAGCTGTTGAATTGGCTACGAATAAATTGAGAAATGCTGCAGGTAATTTTTATATCAATGATAAACCAACAGGTGCAGTTGTAGGTCAGCAACCATTTGGAGGGGCCAGAGCATCTGGTACGAATGATAAAGCAGGAAGCGCATTGAATTTATACAGATGGTTGAGTGCAAGAACAATTAAGGAAACTTATAATCCTCCTGTGCATTATGGATATCCTTTCTTACAAGAAGCCTAACTGATTAGTTATTGGTTATTGGTTATTAGTTATTAGTTATTGGTGGAATAAAAAAATCCGGAAAATGAGTAAATCAAATTCCGGATTTTTATTTTATAATCTTCTAACTAAAAAATCCTGTCTGTTAATCTTTAATCTATTCTAATAAGCAAATTACTTAGGTAATACAACTGTATCAATAACGTGTACAATACCATTTCCAGCTTTGATGTCAGTAGCAACAACAGTTGATACACCACCATTCTCATCAGTCAAGATAACTTTACCATCTTTCAAAGATGCAGTTAAAGTACCACCACTTACGGTTTTTACTTCAGCTTTTCCTTTACCAGCTTTGATAGCAGCAACAACAGCAGCAGCATCTAAATTACCAGCAACAACGTGGTAAGTCAATACTTTTGTTAAAGTGGCTTTATTCTCTGGCTTCAATAAATTTTCTACAGTTCCTGCAGGTAATTTTGCGAAGGCACTATTTACTGGTGCAAATACAGTGAAAGGACCAGCAGACTGTAAAGTTTCTACTAAACCTGCAGCTTTAACAGCAGCTACTAAAGTAGAATGATCTTTAGAACCAACAGCAATATCAACTACAGTTTTTTGAGCTGACAAACTAGTGAAAGCACTTGCAATAACAATTGCAAGAGAAGCGATGAATTTGATTTTCATTTTGTTTATTTTTTTTATATTACATTTAAAAAATTGCTTTTGTTCTGAAAAAATGATAAAATAGTTTAAATATTTTTACTGTTTAATTTATTGCGAGAAAGGGTGAAAAATAGATGAACAAATTGATGCCTTTATTCATTTTAAGAAATCGAGATTCATCTATTCAACTTTTTCCAAAAAAATATTGTTATTGAAAAAAATAAATACATCCATGGCAAAACCTACAATAGAATTAATAGAAGCGTTAAGACAAACAGCCAATAATTTGAAAATGGGTGCTCATTATGCTTGGGGAAACCATGGAGCATGTAATTGTGGAAATCTTGTTCAAACAGTTGCCCATTTAACCAAGGAGGAAATTCTAACCTATGCACATGCTGGAATTGGGGAATGGACAGAATTGGCGGTAGATTTTTGCCCGATTAGCAATGCCCCCATCAATTTATTGCTTAAAAAATTACAAGAAATAGGCCTTACACCAACCGACATCCACCATTTGGAATATTTAGATGACCGAGCTGTATTAACACAGCTACCAGGTGGTTTTAGATGGCTGAAACGTAACCAAAGAGAAGATGTTATTGCTTATTTCGAAACATTTGCTGCTATACTGGAAGAATCCTTCCTGGCCCAAATTCGCATCCCATATCCTCCAGAAGACATATTGGAACCAGTTGAAGCCTAGTTTTTGTACCTGAATTATCAATTTTTAACAGGCCTAGGGCATATTGACTATCGACTATATACCCTATATTTGCGACTCAAATTTTTGAACAGTGCCGACAAAATTTTCAAAAGAAACTTACCTGTATTGGTATGAGCTGATGCAGCTCATTCGTCAGTTCGAATTAAAAGCCGAAGAAATGTATAAAATGGCCGGAAAAATCCGCGGATTTTTTCATGCCTATATCGGTCAGGAAGCGATTGCTGCGGGTTGTATGACTGCAACTTCAGCCGACGATCCTTTTATTACTGCCTATAGAGACCATGGTTTAGCCCTTGCAAAAGGTGTAACTGCAAATGCATGTATGGCTGAATTATACGGCAAAGCAACTGGTTGTGCTAAAGGAAAAGGTGGAAGTATGCACTTTTTTAGTGTAGAACATAAATTTTACGGTGGCCATGGTATTGTTGGCGCTCAAATTGGAACAGGAGCTGGTTTGGCATTTGCCGAAAAATACAAAGGCACTCAGAATGTAGTGCTTTGTTATTTTGGAGATGGGGCTGCCAGACAAGGAATGTTGCATGAAACATTTAACCTGGCCATGTTGTGGAAATTACCGGTAATTTTTATTTGCGAGAATAATAATTATGCGATGGGTACCTCAATTTCCAGAACAAGTAACGTAATTGATATTTATAAATTGGCTGATGCATATGATATGCCAGCGGATAAAATTGATGGAATGTCTCCGGAAGCAGTTCATGATAGCGTTGCCAGAGCTGTGAAAAGAGCCAAGGAAGGTGATGGTCCTACCCTTTTAGAAATGAAGACCTACCGTTATAAAGGTCACTCTGTTTCTGATCCACAAAAATATAGAACCAAGGAAGAAGTGGATGAATACAAAGATCAAGACCCAATAACTAAAGTGGCTAATACTATTTTAGAGAATGGATTTGCAACAAAAGAAGATTTACAATTCATTGATCAAAAAATAAACGCTTTGGTAGATGAATCTGTACGTTTCGCTGAAGAAAGCCCTTGGCCTGCTGATGATGAATTATTAAAAGATGTTTATATAGACGAACAATATCCATTTATTGTAGATTAACAAATTAGATTAAAAAAATACTATGAGCGAGAAACACGAAAGTGCAGTTGAAATGAATGAAACCTTATTGAAGGCTGAAACAACTTGGAAAAAAATTCAAAAACCTGTATTAGGTGTAGTTACTGCAATTCTAGTGGTTGTTGGAGGATGGTTTGCTTACCAGGAATTCATCATGAAACCAAAAGAGGAAAAAGCTGCAGAAGCATTGTTTAAAGCTGAACAATATTTTGGAATTGACTCATCTAATCTTGTATTGAATGGAGATGGTCAAAGTAAAGGTGTATTAAATGTTATCAGCAATTACAGTGGCACCAAAGCTGCTAACTTAGCGCATTACTATGCTGGTGTTAGTTATTTGAAACTGGGCCAGTTTGACAAAGCTGTTACTCATTTAAAAGATTTCTCTACAGATGCATTACAAATTCAGCTATTGGCTACAGGTTGTTTAGGAGACGCATACGCTGAATTGAATAAAAAAGAAGAAGCAATAGCTGCATATAAAAAAGCTGCTAATACTTTTGATAAAGATGAAAATAATTCATCTGAATTTTTATTCAGAGCTGCTTTATTATCTGAAACAACAGGTAAAACAAAAGAAGCTTTAGAAATGTACAAAGAGTTGAAAATGAAATTCCCTAAAACCGACAAAGGTTTTCAGGCAGATAAATATATTTATCGTTTAAGCATTGAAAAAAACGACCTTACTGCTCAATAATGGCAACCAAAGGAAATATTGAATTGAATAAAGGCATCCCCGTATTAAAGGATGCCTTTGTTGTAATTGTTAAAACTGAATGGAATAAGCATATTATTGCTCAGTTAGAAAAAGGAGCAATTAGCATTTTAAAAAAAAGCGGCATTAAGTATAAAGTAATTACTGTACCAGGCGCTTTTGAAATACCATTTGCAGTGAAGAATCATTATGCATACTGTTCAACAGTTCCGGATGCCTATATTACATTAGGAACAATCATTCAAGGTGACACACCTCATTTTGATTATGTATGCAAAGCAGTAACAGATGGTGTTTTACAACTCAATCTGTCTATTGATGTACCTGTTATCTTTGGTGTATTGACAGTTTTAAATGAGCTGCAAGCCAAAGAAAGAATTGGTGGTATTCATGGACACAAAGGTGAAGAAGCAGCAATCACTGCATTAAAAATGATCAAACTCAATCGTTCATTTAAATAAATTTCCACAATGAATGTTCAGTTATTTGTTCCATGTTTTATTGATCAATTGTATCCGGATGTTGCTTTTAACATGGTAAAAGTATTGGAGAAAGCAGGTTGTACTATTTCTTATAATAAAAACCAAACCTGCTGTGGCCAACCTGCATTCAATGCTGGTTTCTGGGGAGAAGCAAAAGAAGTTTGTACAAAATTTTTAACTGATTTTGAGGGCGCTGAATATATTGTTGCACCAAGTGCCAGTTGTGTTGGTTTTGTAAAAAACTATTACGGTAAATTATTTGAAAATTCTTCTCATAAAAGTCTGGCAGAAAAAACGACTAACCGAATTTTTGAATTTTCCGATTTTTTAGTCAATGTAATACAACAAACCGATTTTGGTGCAGAATTTAATGGCAAAGCCACTTATCATGATAGTTGTGCCGCTTTGAGAGAATGTAAAATAAAGAACGAACCCAGGCAATTGCTCCAAAACGTGAAGGGTTTAGAATTGATTGAAATGGATGATGTAGAAACTTGCTGCGGATTTGGTGGCACTTTCGCTGTAAAATTTGAGCCCATCAGCATTGCAATGGCCGATCAGAAAATTACGCACGCCGAAGCTACAACTGCCAATTATATTATCAGTACCGATATGAGTTGCTTGATGCATATTGATGGCTGTGCAAAAAACAAACATAGCCATCTTAAAGTGATGCACTTAGCTGACGTATTAGCTAGTGGATGGTAATTGATTCTATTCTCCAATCACCCATTCAAAATCCAATTGTCGTTTTTCTAAATTGGCTGCAACTACTCTTATTGATAATCTATCGCCCATTTTAAATCTGCGGCCGCTTCTTCTTCCAACCAAACTATATTCTGTTTCAATTAATCGGAAATCATCAAAATCACTTAGGCTGACAATGCTAACCAGTCCTTCGCATTTATGATCCACCGTTTCAACAAAAAATCCGAAACTAGCTACCCCACTAACCACTCCTTCAAAAACTTCCCCTAAATGTCCTATTAAAAATTCTACTTGTTTGTATTTATTGGCAGCTCGTTCTGTTTCCATGGCAGCTCTTTCTCTTTCACTGCAGTGTTTATTTTTAGCTCCCATTTTTTTATCGACCATGGGTTGACCGTCTAACACAGATTCTAAAACACGATGCACTAAAATATCAGGATACCTTCTGATCGGAGAAGTGAAATGACAGTAATGTTCGAAAGCCAAACCATAATGGCCAATATTCTCTGAAGTATAAACGGCTTTAGCCATCGTTCTAATACCTAGCTGTTCCAATACATGTTGCTCTGGTTTCCCTTTGGCATCTGCCAACATGGTATTAAAGCTTTTGGCAATTGCCTGCGGAGTAGATACATCAAATGAATGTCCATATCTTTTCGCATACTGAATAAAAGGAGTTAATTTTTCTTCGTCTGGCTGATCGTGCACTCGGTAAGAAAATGGAATTGGTTTTTTATTGACATTTTGTTTAGCCACATTTTCCGCTACTGTTTTGTTGGCCAATAACATAAACTCTTCAATCAACTGGTGGGCCTCTTTGCTTTCTTTTACTACAATTCCTATGGGGAAACCTTTTTCATCCAATTTAAATCGAACTTCCTGAGAGGAAAAATTAATCGCTCCTTTACTGAAACGTTTCTTTCTTAATTTTTGAGCAATATCATTGAGCAACAAAATTTCTTCCTTGTGCTTGCCATGTTTTGTTTCAACAATTTCCTGAACATCTTCATAGGTATACCGATGATCGGAATGTATCACTGTTCTGCCTAACCAATATTGTTTCACTTCTCCCTTTCCGTTCATCTGAAAAATTGCAGCAAAAGTGAATTTGTCTTCCTTTGGTCGGAGTGAACACAATTCATTTGAAATTCTTTCGGGCAACATTGGATTTACACGATCTGGCAAATACACTGAAGTTGCTCTTTTATATGCTTCCAAATCCAATTCCGTATCAGGATGAACATAATAACTTACGTCAGCAATATGCACCCCTATTTCATATTTATCATCTCCCAATTTTCTAAAAGAAATGGCATCATCAAAATCTTTTGCATCAACTGGATCAATCGTAAAAGTCAAGATATCTCTACAATCTTTTCTTCGCTTTATTTCTTCGCTATCTAATATTGATGGGATTCTTGCAGCTTCTTCTAACACATTTTCAGGGAAACTCAAGGGGAATCCTGCTTCAGCCAATAACTCTTTCATTGCAGCATCGTTTTCGTTTTCTGCCAACAAAACTGAAACGACTGCACCAACAGGTTTTTTATCTTCCTTATCCCATTTAACCAATTTAACAACCACTCTTTCTTTATGCTTTGCTCCATTTAAATCGACCATCGGAATATATAGATCTGGCATAGGTTTATCAGTATCCGGCACAAAAAAAGCATGATGAGCAGACAATTGAATATGGCCAATAAACTCAGTTTGTTTACGAGAAACTACTTCAACAATTTTTCCCTCTTTTTTACCAGTTCTGGCATTCTCTTTAATTACTTTGACACGAACTGTATCCCCATTTAAAGCCGTGCTAAAATCGTTGGGCCTAACCAAAACATCTCCAGATTGATCTTCAATAATAACATATCCAATTCCAGATCTGGTTACATCCAATTTACCCTTTATGGTTTGCACCATAATTGATTTCGCTTTCAATTTTTGTTTTGATTTCTTTTTAGGTTCGGGGCGTGGTGCTGGTTTATTTTTTTTCATATAGGGCTGGATTAAAATTGAAATGCTGGATAAAGTTGACCACCATTTCATCAAATTGACTCCCTTCATCAAACAAAAAATGATGACGAATAGGAATAACATACAAAGGAATATCGGACAATTGTTCATTGAATTTTGTCAATCGAACAGCGTCTTTTTCAGTTGTTAAAATTAATTTTTTGGATGCTTGAATTGATTCGTATTTGTTGATGATTTCTTTTAAATCATCAATGGAGAAAATATGATGATCTGAATAATCTTGCTGGTAATAGGCAGCAGTATTATGTAATAAGAAATCTTTCAATGGCTTGGGGTTGGCAATACCACAAACCAATAACACTTCATCATTTTGTGTAATAGTATATTTACTAGAAGGATTTACAATATGATATGGAGTATCATATTGAATGGTTGTAAAAAAAACTCTTTGCATAGGCAAGGGTTTTATTTCACGGAGTATTTCTAGTTTTTTTTGTTCTGATAAATTGGAAGGGCATTTTGTAACAATAATGATTTGTGCTCTATGTGCAGATGCTTTCTCATCACGTAAATCTCCTGTAGGCAGAAAAAAATCGCGCGTGTAGATGTTGCTAAATTCAGTCAATAAAATGTTCAAACCTGCATTTACAGTTCTGTGTTGAAATGCGTCATCCAAAATAATTGTTTGTAAATCCGGCAAATCCTGCAGCAAATGTGGAATGGCCACAATTCGCTCTTCTCCCACTGCAACTGCAATATCAGGGTGCTTTTGATAAAATTGCATTGGCTCGTCTCCAATTTCCAATGCCGTAGAGATTGAATTAGCAAGGGCGTAGCCTTTGGTTTTTCTTTTGTAGCCTCTACTAAGTGTGGCAATTTTATACCTTGGTTTCAATAATTCAATAAGGTACTCTACCATCGGAGACTTGCCCGTTCCTCCAACTGCTAAATTCCCTACACAAATTAAGGGGAAATTAAAATGAGCAGAAGCCAGCCAATGTTTGTCAAAACATTTATTTCGAATGAAAATGATGATGCCATAAATGATGGCGAATGGCAATAAAAGTACCCTAAATGATTTTAGAAATATGGAATTAAAATTCATATATATGTTCCGGTGTTATCCCTATGGTTAAAGGTATATCAAATTCGTTGGTGTCATCAATGATTTGAATGGGTTCAAAATAAGAAATCCCTAAAAAAATGGCATCTTCCTTACAATTAGCCAAAAAACGGTCGTAATACCCTTTCCCATATCCGACCCTAAAACCATTTTGATCAAATATAAGTAATGGAACTATAATTAAATCGATAGCCTCGGGAGCAATAATATTGCCCAGTTTTGGTTCAGTAATACCCCATTCATTGGTTTCAAAAACAGTATCCTCATTTACTTCTATAGCTGTCATTTGATGATGATCATTTATCACTGGATACAACAGTTTTAAAGAAGGGATCATGTGCATCAAATAACGACTCAATAAATGGGTATTGGGTTCATTCAATTGCTCTATTGGCCAATAAGTCATACAATTTTGAATACCAGAAAAAGAGAGCTGTTGAAACTGAATCAATAACAAATCATTCAATTTCAATACGTCTTTTGCAGAAAGGGATTTTCTTTTCGCTTTGAACTGTTCTCTTAGGGCTGATTTATGCATGCAGATGATTAAATGTATTTGATTAACTGCCCATGAATGCGTTTAGCTTCACTAGATATAACAGATGCATTTATAGCAGATAAAGAAGGAATACTGGCAATTTTAGGATACCCGCTCCATTCAACAATCTCATCTTCATAGTCTAAATAAGTATCTGTAAAAATCCAACCCACCACATCAATATTATTTGATCTGCAAAATGCAGCAGTTAATAATGAATGATTGATGCTTCCTAAATAATTCCTACTTACTAAAATTACGCTTGCTTGTAATAATTTTATATAGTCAACCAACATAACATGCTTATGCAGGGGAACCATCAATCCTCCAGCCCCTTCAATTAATAATTTTTTATCTCCGATCGATTCTTGAATTGATTGAGCAGCTTGAAACAATTTAATCATTTCAATTTCAACACCATCATTTCTTGCGGCGATATGAGGAGAAGCGGGAGTTTTTAATTGATATAAAGATGGGTGAATGACTGATTCTTTGTTCAATATCAAACTGCTGATAGTATTTGAGTCAGTTGACCCTTCTAAACCAGCTTGTATTGGCTTCCAGTAATCTGCTCTTAATGATTCGGTTAAGATAGCTGCAACCAAGGTTTTTCCTACATCTGTTCCAATTCCCGTAATAAAAATCGGCTTATTCATAGAGTAAAAATACCAAAACCAAAACCAAATCAATACTTTTAACACTCAAACTTTCCCTGGTTATAAAATATTTGTATGAAACATTTTTTAGTAGGTCTATTTATACTTTTTGCCAATGGGCAAATGCAAGCTCAATCAGTTAAAGATATAATACCCAAGCCTGTTAGTGTGCAAGAGCTAGGAGGTGCAAAAATGATCCTCAAAAATGCATCTACTATTTTTTGCCCTGCAGAATTTTTACAACAGGCAACCTACTTGAAAGAACAAATTAAATTACAAACCCAATTACAATTAACTGTACAAAATAATCAAACTAATTCTACTGCCATCATCATTCAAAAAGACCCATCCTTACAGATACCTGAACAATATCAACTCTCCATTTCACCCACTTCTGTTCTAATCAAAGTAAATTCTGCCAGAGGATTAATCAATGCCTGTCAGAGTTTTTTACAATTACTCCCATATGGAGCTCAATCAACAATTGCATTAGCACCTATCAAAATAAATGATTATCCCAGGTTTAGCTATCGAGGAATGCATTTAGATGTTGTTAGACATATATTTCCTTTGAGTTATATCAAAAAATACATTGATTATTTGACTTTTCATAAGTTCAACACATTTCATTGGCATTTAACCGATGACCAAGGATGGCGTATTGAAATGAATCAATATAAAAAATTAAATTCCATTGGTTCATGGAGGAATGAAACATTGATTGGACATTTTAAAGACAGTCCTGCTAAATACGACAATACTCGTTATGGAGGTTATTATACCAAAGCTGAAATCAAAGAAATTATTGAATATGCAAGCATCAGAGCCATAACAGTGATTCCTGAAATTGATATACCCGGCCATAGTAGAGCAGTTATTGCAGCGTATCCCGAATTGAGTACAAAACCAGATACTAGCTGGAATGTAGCTACTACATGGGGAATGTATAACAGACAGAACAATGTGTTAGCACCTAAACCTGCTACATTTCAATTTTTAGAAACAGTATTTGGTGAATTAATTAATCTGTTCCCATCAAAATACATTCATATTGGTGGAGATGAATGCAGTAAACTTTGGTGGAAACAAGATCCGGCAACTCAAACATTCATGAAAGAAAAAGGCCTTAAAAATGAAACCGAATTACAAACTTATTTTATTGAATTTATTGCCCGATATCTTCAATCGAAAGGAAGAAAAGCCATTGGTTGGCATGAGATCAATGAAGGAGAATTAGATACTGCCACAATTGTTATGAATTGGGGAGCAGATAAACAAGCTATCGAAGCTGCCACCAAAGGGTTTAATGTGATCATGACACCCGGCAAGCCTTTTTATTTTGATCATTATCAATCCGGAGACCCTTCGGATTCTTTGGCAATACATGGATACAATCCAACAGAATCCGTGTATTTATATGAACCAATTCCTGCAACCATTTCTGCAAAAGGCCTAAGCAATAAAATTATTGGGGGGCAGGCAAATGTTTGGACAGAATATATGGGCAACGAAAAGAAAGTAGATTATATGATTTTTCCCAGGATGACTGCTTTAAGTGAAACTCTTTGGACAGCCCCTGAACAAAAATCATATACCAATTTTTTAAACCGTTTAGAAAAAACGGCTATCCCGAGATACCAGTATTGGAATAGTTCCTGGTTTAAGGATTATGCTAAATGGGGAACGAATGCTGTTTTGCAAAACTCAAAATAGTCATCAGTAAGATTCCGAATCATTAGGGAAATCATTTGATTTTACATCTTCGCTATACTGTTTTACTGCCCCGGTGATTACTGATTTCAATTGAGCATATTTTCTAATAAAGCGAGGTGTAAACTCGGACTGTAATCCAAGCATATCATGCATTACCAGTACTTGTCCATCACAATGTTTGCCAGCACCGATTCCAATTAGTGGAATTATCAAGCTCTTCGATAATTCTAGTGAAAGAGCTGCAGGAATTTTTTCAACCACAATGGCAAAACAACCAACAGATTCCAACAATAAAGCATCTTTTTTTAATTGTTCAGCTTCTTTTTCGTTATCAGCCCTGGTTTTATATGTTCCAAATTGATAAATACTTTGTGGAGTAAGCCCAATATGCCCCATAACAGGGATTCCAGCATTTACCATCATTTGAATAGTGGGAACCATATTTTCGCCACCTTCTAACTTGATAGCATGGGCACCTGTTTCTTTCATTACTCGAATAGCACTTTGCATGGCTAATTCTGTATTGGTCTGATAAGTTCCAAAAGGCAAATCAATAACTACCAATGCATGTTTTACCGCCCTCACCACAGAGCTTCCATGATAAATCATTTGATCTAATGTAATGGGCACAGTAGTTTCATGGCCGGCCATAACATTACTTGCGCTATCCCCTACCAAAATAATATCGATACCAGCTTCATCAATGATTTTTGCAAATGAATAATCGTATGCAGTAAGCATGGCGATTTTTTGACCATCCAATTTCATTTGACGGATCGTATGTGTAGTAATTTTTGCTGGATGCATATAATGAAATTAGGTAAAAAACCTATTTTGAAAACAACAAATTATCGATTAATCTAACATCTCTAATAAAAGCAGCACCTAAAACAACCAATTGCCTTTCCCCGTCCCAATGATGAACAATCTCAAGGGTTTTAGCATCTGCAATTGTTATGTAATCTACTTTGTCAAAACCATTGGTCAATAAGAGTTGAAAAGCATCCTCAAAACATTTTTCTTCTTTACCAGGTCGTAGATTGTCAACAATATAAAAAAGCGCTTTATACATGAAAGAAGCCGATTTTTTTTCATCCAATTTTAACCTCCTATTCCTGCTGCTCATTGCCAAACCTGTTTGCTCTCTTAATGTAGGCAATATTGCTATTGTTGGTTTTTTATCTAATTGAATCAAATTCAATAACTGCTCAATTACCATGCATTGTTGATAATCTTTTTGGCCTAAAAACAAATAATCAGCTGGGATGATCTTTAAGAGCCTTTCAATAACTAAACAAACTCCTTGAAAATGCCCTGGTCGATATTTTCCTTCCAATATATTTTCAATAAACCCTAAATTATAGGTAGTGTTTGATTGATAACCATTCGGGTAGACCTCTTCCACCGAAGGCAAAAATAAAATGGTGCAATTATTTTGCTTCAATAAATGAATATCATCATCTACAGTTTTTGGATAATGCTCAAAATCTGCTTGCTGATTAAACTGAGCTGGATTCACGAAAATGCTACAAATAGTAATATCTGCTTTTTGATTACTTTTCTGAATCAAAGAAAGATGACCTTCATGTAAAGCACCCATAGTTGGAACAAATCCAATAGACTTCCCTTTCAGATTATTTAAGATCTCATTCAATGCATTGACAGAGGTAGCGATTAGCATTATTATGAATTATTTTTTTGATGATAAGCTGCAGCAATTAATTCACTGAATAATTGATACAATTGCTTGATTTCTACATTTCCGTCTAATAAATCTAAATGGGCTTCAATCATTGCTTTATCCCCCCTAAACGCTGGTCCTGCCTGGAGTTCAGCTGGACTATTTGTTTGAATAGAAATAGCTGTTTGTTCGATGATATCATATAAAGAATGAAATGGAATATTCTCTTTTTGACAATAATCAAATGCTAATTGATATAAATGATTGGAAAAATTTGCAGTAAAAGTGGCCATAGCATGCATTTTCATCCTTTTTGCATCTTCCATAATTTCAATTGACCACGGAAATTGACCAAATAAATCCTTTATAGATTGAATAATTGAATCGCTATTCCCGTTTATAAGCACATTCATTTTTTGGTTAATGGGTGTATTCGCACGAATCATTCTCATTGGCCAGACAACACCATAACGATCACTAACAGTTGACAATAATTTGATTGATGAAAAGCCGGAACTGTGTAAAACTAACTTGCCAGGCAAAAAAAGTGAATCTACTATTTGGGGTAACACATCATCTTTAACTGCAATAATGTAAACATCAGCATTTTGATTTAAATCAGATAAATGATCAATCGGCTGGGCATCAACTAATTCGCTTAATTGCTGAGCATGCAATAAATTATTGCTATACACTTGTTCAATCAAATAACCATTGAATTTAGCTTGTTTAGCAAAATGAGTTGCGACATTTCCAGATCCTATAAATGAAAATACCATAACTATTTATTGGGCAATTGATTGCCTTTGGCAGGAAAAACAATTACAGGTTTCCAATTACGACCACTTTCACTATCAATAGAACAATAAGACAGAACAATAACTATATCTCCTACTTCACCTTTCCGAGCAGCAGGTCCATTTAAACAACATACCCCAGAATTTCGCTCTCCTTTAATTAGATAAGTTTCTATTCTTTCTCCATTATTCATATTTACGATCTGAATTTTTTCATATTCGACCATATTCGCCGCATCCATCAAATTTTCATCTAAGGTCAAACTCCCAACATAGTGTAAGTTGGCTTCAGTTATTACTGCATGATGAATTTTAGATTTCAAAATTTCAATTTGCATCTCAAAAGTTTATAAATAAAAATAAAGATTAAAATCGGGAACCTATATTAACAAAAATGCCCCAAAAAAGGGGCATTAAAAATCATTAACAGTAATTTTTAAAAATTACTCTTAAACTTCAAATGCGCTGATTTGTAGTTTCTTTGAATTTTCCATAAGTCGATTGCACAAAACATTTTTTCATCAGCCTGTTCATTGGTGTTCAACAAATCAGTTGCCAATGTTTCTTTTACTTCGTACATCAATTCTTCTAAGTGCGCCCTATCAATTTTTACGATGGAGGGCATAATTTCGCCTTTCATTTATTTCTATTTTAAATTTACAAAATTTAGAGCCAGCAGGAGTACTAATTCAATCGTTATGAAGTATGGCGTTCCTTTCTACCTGTGAGATGATATCAACTATTTGCTCTTTCGGATGCAAAGGTACATCGAAGACATTTCATAAAAAAATAAACCTCTAAAGAA
This sequence comes from Sphingobacterium thalpophilum, assembly GCA_943372285.1. Classification (GTDB taxonomy): domain Bacteria; phylum Bacteroidota; class Bacteroidia; order Chitinophagales; family Chitinophagaceae; genus Sediminibacterium. The sequence goes on from CALRYA010000007.1 coordinate 17,218, forward strand.
AATGTTAATTAATCATTTGACCTTTCACAAAATCTGCTACTAAATAGCTGATAAGCTTGCCGACTCCATTGTCTTTTCGCCCATCCGCTAATTGAGCTGCCCCTTCTGAAATATGCAAATAAGCTGCTTTGGTATCGGCTGCAGCATAGTTTATAAATTGTCTCGCATGAATGGGAGAAACTCCAACAGGAGATTGAGCACTACTTAATGCATTTTCAATACAATCTATATCCAATTCTATTCCGCATAAAGTATCGCTTGTAAAATCTGTTGCATGGGCTACTGCCTGTAAAAAAGTTCTTTTCTCATGCACAAAAATATCTTCGAATGTTATACAATCTACAAATGGATTATTAACGATGTCCATCCAAACATTTTGTGGCAAATAATTTTCATGAATTCCAACAACACAATATTTTTCTAAATATCCATCTGCTTCTGCATAGCTAAATCCATTACCACTATGTCTTCCTTCCATCGGACGAAAATCTGCATGAGCATCCAGATTGATTGCATTGATTTGAGCAATTGGTATTAAACCAGCTTTATAAAATCCTTTTGCTGCACCTTTAATACAAGGGTATGAATTATTATGCCCACCTCCTATTACTATAGGGATTTTATTGTTTTGGGTAATTAGATTAATAATGTGTTCAACTGCATCGTCGATGGTATTTACAGCGTGTCGGTAGGCTTCTACCCTTTCTTGTTCATCATGTGCATTTTGTTCTATCATTTTTTCAATCATCGAAAAATCAAAATGGCCCAATAATAACATTTCACTTCCTTCTAAAAAATCATTGCTTTGAATATTGAGGAAAGCATGCAAAAAAGCAACCCAGGCAGAGTCGGTTCCACCAATTCCTCCATTGGCTTTTACACCAACATCTTCAGGTATACCTAGAACAACATACTTAGCAGTTGATTGTTTCAACGAGTCGCTTAGCTGATCGGAGGGTTTAATTACTTGGATTCGTTCTCCTAACTTGGTTTCGAAACGACGGATTTTTGTTACAGAAAGAATATCTTCTTTATTATAAAATTTAAAATAGCTCATGGCTTAACACTTTTTTTAACAATCGATAGTTAAATATACTAAAAAAAAGCGCCATTAATCATTACTTTATCAATCAAATTAGCACCAAATGCATAGGGTAAATAATTGATGGATGGAATCGGTTTTGTAAAAATTAAATTGGCTTTTTTACCTACTGTGATACTCCCCAATTCGGCTCCTAATCCCATTGCATAAGCTCCATTGATGGTAGCAGCATTAATGGCTTCAGAAGGCAACATTTTCATTTGAATACAACTGAGGCTTAGAACAAAATTCATATTACCACTAGGGCTGGAACCAGGGTTATAATCTGATGCTATTGCTAAAGCTGCATTGGCATCCATCAATTGACGAGCTGGTTGAAAAGGCATACGTAAAAAAAATGCAGCTGTGGGCAACAAAGTTCCGATTGTATTTGAGCCCGATAATGCTTGAATGGCCGATTCATTCATGGTTTCCAGATGATCCACAGACAATGCTCCTAATTTCACGCCCAATTCCACTCCTCCAGAAGCATGCAATTGATTTGCATGAATTTTTGGTATCAGGCCATATTTTTTCCCAGCATTACAAATCTGTTCGGTTTCGTCAATACTAAAGAATCCATCTTCACAAAAGACATCAATATAATCAGCTAATTGCTCTTGGGCAATTGCGGGCAACATTTCTTCAATAATTAATTGAATATACCCTTGATGGTTTTCTTTGAATGCAATTGGATAAGTATGGGCTCCTAAAAAACTGGCTTTGATTGGAATAGGTGAATTTTCTTTCAATCGTTTAATGACACGAAGCATTTTCAATTCATTGGCTGTATCCAGACCATACCCGCTTTTGATTTCAATAGCACCTGTGCCCAATCGGATCAGTTCATTCAGCCTATTCAAGGCTAATTCATATAATTCGGATTCAGAAAAAAGAGCTATTTTTTTTGCCGAATTGAGTATACCTCCTCCTTTAGCTGCTATTTCAGCATAAGTTAGACCATTAATTTTGTCTACAAATTCATCTTCTCTGCTCGCAGCAAAAACCAAATGAGTATGGCTATCACACCAAGCTGGAAGAATAGAAGCGCCTTCTGCATCGTAAATACTGAAGTCGGAAGGAATGGACAAAGCTTCCTGGTTTAATTCACTCATATTGCCAAAATGCTGAATGATCCCATTTTCAATTTCTAAAAAGGCATTGTTGATGATTGGCAAATCAGCCATATCTTTTCCTCTTAGAACTTTAGATGTAGTTCTTGTGTTAACTAGATTTGCTATATTAATTATCAACCATTTCATAATTGAAAATTAGTTGATTTATTCTTTATTTAGTACCTATTTTCGAATATATGACCAGTTTAATAATAGTAAGGTATCCTCGATTTATGGGCTGGGCAGGTGTACTATCAATGGCTTTATTCCGGATCCCACTTTGGTTTAATCGCAATATTTCATTCTGGAAACTAATGGGGTCTGGAAAAAATGGCACATTCGATAAAACGCCAGACTGGAGACAATGGGCTGTTTTACTGGTCAATAAAAAGTTAGACAAGCACGAAATTCCCATTTTCTTCAATTATTGGTGGAAATTCTTTCAATGTGAAAAATGGACCATTTTATTAGAACCTATAGAAGGCCATGGTTTATGGGATGGCAAACAGCCTTTCGGACAATTAGCAAAACAGACTGATTACAATGGCCCCATTTGTATTTTAACAAGGGCGACCATAAGAATTCAAAAAATGCATCGATTCTGGAGTCATGTTGATGCTATTGCTTCACAAATGGCTGGTTCAAAAGGATTTATAACGTCTATAGGTATTGGAGAAATTCCTTGGATTAAACAAGCCACATTTAGTATTTGGACAAATAAGGAAGCCATGAAAGCCTTTGCTTATCAAATGAAAGACCATGCTGAAGTGGTAGTTAAAACCAAGAAAGAAAAATGGTATAGCGAAGAACTTTTTGTTCGATTTAAACCTTTGGCATCATTTGGATCCTTGAATGGAGATTTGCCATTTGAAATAAAACCTTAATTTGCAGCCAGATTTATGAACCATTGTTCTACCATATCTTTTTTAACGGCTCATTTCGCCTGGATGTATCGCGGATTGAATTCTATGCCCGACCATTGAATACTCAATAAATTATTTGCATTCATAATTGCATGATTAATGCATTATGGCATATTTGGTTTTGGATGTTTTAATCTATTTTTTATTGATACAAATGATTTGAATTGGATCTGATCCGATCATTACATTTCATACATATCAATAACACTATTAAGAAATACGAATAACTCAATCCCCAACGACCAATAACCAATAACCAATAACTAATCAATAATCAATAATCAATAATAAAATGAAAATATCAGTTACTTCAGAAATAGGAACCCTCAAAAGACTACTTGTACATAGCCCAGATAGTGGTTTAGGAAAAGTGGTACCGTCGAAAGCACAGGATTGGTTGTTTGAAGACATTGTACACTTAGATACTATTCGTAAAAACGAATACGATTTTTACACAAAAATTTTATTGTATTTTTTGGACCCAGAAAAAATCAGTGGAAAATTAGCTGCAATAGATGAATCCGCTGCCAATAGAAATTTCTATAAGCCAGAAGAAAAGGATTTCTTTCGCTCCGATAAAGTAATTGAATTGCAATGGCTTTTGGCTGATATTTTAACGGATAGTGATATTAAATCGAAATTAGTTGCTTCTGTTTGTGCAATAGAAGGTTGCTCTTATCAAATGCAGCGCATATTAATGAGCTACAATGCTACTGATTTAGCAAAAACATTTATAAGTGGAACTTCCAACGAAAAACAACTCTTATTCCCCCCTATCCCCAATTTTATTTTTACAAGGGATATTGGAATAACCATTAAGGATCATATTTTATTAAACAAACCTGCAAAAAAAGCAAGAACAAGAGAAGCATTATTAGCAAGGTATATTTTTTTCAATCACGCATTTTTTGAAAACTATCGAGATAATATCATTGAATTATCTGACACCAGCCATCATTTTTTATTACCCAAAGAAGATGACGAAAGAAAAATCACTTTAGAAGGTGGCGATATAATGGTAGTAAGTGACAAGCATTTATTGGTAGGTGTTAGCGAAAGAACATCTTCGGAAGCTGCAGTAAAAATTACCAATACCATTTTTCAGTTGGGATTGATGGAAAAAGTAACCATTGTAAAAATTCCTAAAAAAAGGGATTACATGCATATTGACACAGTTTTTACTCAAGTAAAAAGAGATGTTTGGGTTATGCTTGGAAATTTTTCCAGAAAAGCAGTTAAGCACGAAGACGAAAGTGCAGTAGAAAGAATTTTGGAAATTAAAAAAGAAGAAAAAATAAAAATATTACAGTTTCACCGTAAAAGCCCAGAGAACCCAATCTCATTTGAGAGCCTGGAGGATCTTTTAGTAGACATTAGTAAAAATGATTTGCATTGCGAAGGTGAAGTAAGATTTATATTTTCAGGCAATAACGAATTCCCTTACAGTGCAAGAGAACAATGGACAGATTCTTGTAATCTATTGGCACTTAGAGAAGGAGTAGTATTAGGATATGACAGAAATGATAAAACAACAGAAGCTTTTAAACAAGCAGGATTTAATATTATTGATGTAAAAGAATTATTGCAACAATTAGAGGCTGGAACCACAACAGTTGACTCTCTAAAAGACACATTTATTCTAATGCCATCTGCCGAGCTTTCAAGAGCCAGGGGCGGATTCCATTGCATGAGTATGCCATTGTGGAGAGATCCTATTAATCAATAAAAATAATTTATGCAACATAGTTCACACTTATTAATGATTCGGCCAGTTCGATTCGATTTTAATGCCGAAACAGCAGTTAATAATAGCTTTCAAGTGAATGCAAAAGATCTCTTAGCACAAGAAAAAGCAGCTGAAGAATTCAATGGGTTCATCTCTGTACTCACACAGAACGGAATAGATGTAACTGTTGTAAACGACACGCCAGAACCGCATACACCCGATTCTATTTTCCCCAATAATTGGATTTCATTTCATTCGGATGGCAGCATTTGCTTGTATCCGATGTATGCACAAAACAGAAGACTTGAAAGAAAAGATTCTGTTTTACAAGCTATTGACAACAAATTTATTGTTTCTAAAAAGATTGATTTTTCAAATTACGAGCAATCAAATATTTTTTTAGAAGGAACCGGCAGTATGGTGCTCGATAGAGAACATCGTATTGCTTATGCTTGTTTATCGCCCAGAACTGACTTGACTATTTTAAAGGATTTTTGTAACCAATTGAACTACAAACCAATTTATTTTTGGGCGTTGGATGGAGGCAATCAACCAATTTATCATACCAATGTGATGATGTGCGTTGCAGATGAATTTGTAGTGATTTGTTTGGAATCAATTCCTGATTTATCAGAACGCAAGTTGGTTGTTGATTCGATCACTGAATCAGGAAAAGCAATTATTGCAATCAGCTTCGATCAAATGAACCATTTTGCAGGCAACATGCTTCAGGTACACAATCAAGCAGGAAAAAGATTCTTGGTAATGTCTTCGCAGGCATTTCGTTCTTTAAATAAAGTTCAAATAGAACAGATCGAAGGATATAATCAAATCATCCATTCAGATATTACCACCATAGAAACCAATGGTGGTGGTAGTGCCAGGTGTATGATGGCAGAAGTATTTCTACAATTGAAATAAACTAAAGAATATGAAAACTTTTACGAACCCCTTCTTCAAAAGAAAGGGGTTTGTAATTAAGTTCTTTGATGGCTTTATCTATTTTTAATCCTGATCTTTTTGCTCTTTGTACTGGCTCAGGAAAATTGGCACTGGTTACTGCTTCAATTAAGGATTCATCTAAGCCCAACAATTCAGCCACTTTTATGGCCATTTGATAGGGCGTATAAATTTCATGACCAGCTAAATGAAAATCACCTGTTTTTTGTAAGTCAATAATTTGTGCTATTCCTTTACAAATATCTTCAGCGTATGTTGGTGTTCTAAATTGATCATTCACCACTTTAATTCGATTTCCTGCTTTCAATTGCTGGGCAACCCATTGAATAAAACCCGACCTCATCCCTTCCCAGGTAGCTCCATAAATAAATACGGGCCTAACAATCGTGTAGTTGACTAAAGCAGACCTTACTATTTTCTCTGCCATCAATTTACTTGTTCCATAAAAATTAAGCGGGTCTGGTTGGTCCAACTCTGAATGGGGTCCATTTTCACCAAAAATAAAATCGGTAGACAAATAAATAAAATGGGCATTTATTTTTAAACAAGCATCAACCAGATACTTTGTTACTTCTACATTATTTTTTATACATGCTTCTTGATTGATATTGCATTCATCTGGTTTACTCATAGCTGCAGCATGTACAATAACTGTTGGATTGAGATTGCTTATTAAAACATCAACAGAACTAACATCTGTTAGTTCTAAACTATGGTATTTAATTGCAGGATGCTCTTGTAAAACAGTTTGATTCCGATATGTTCCGTGTACTTCAAACCCTTTTTTATTAAAAAAAACGCATAAATGTTGAGCCAAAAATCCATTCGCGCCTGTAATCAAAACTTTCATGTTACAATGCTACAAAAAAAAACAAAGCCCATTTCAAATGGTCATTCAATTTCAAATCCTTACATTTGACACTCCGTGTAAGCTTTACACATTAAAATTGATACAAATACATCCTACATTTGATGTAGAATAGAATAAAACAATGGAAACAAAAAAAGTATCGAAAATAGGCGTATTAACATCTGGTGGAGATGCTCCAGGAATGAATGCAGCCATCAGGGCCGTTATTAGAACTGCTACATACTATGGATTGGAAGCTTATGGGGTAATGAGAGGGTATAATGGTATGATTGATGATGATATCATTAGAATGGAATCGCGATCAGTTGCTAATATCATACAACGTGGAGGTACAATTTTAAAAACTGCAAGAAGTAAAGAATTCCTTGAGTATGAAGGTCGCAAAAAAGCTTATGATAATTTAAAAAAGCGTGGCATCGACGGCCTTGTAATAATAGGTGGTGATGGTAGTTTTAAAGGGGCTCAAAAATTCAGCAATGAGTTTGATATCCCTTGCATTGGATTGCCTGGAACCATCGATAAAGATATTGCAGGAAGTGACTTTACCATAGGTTTTGACACAGCAGTAAATACTGCAGTTGAAGCAATTGATAAAATCAGAGATACCGCTGATGCGCATGACCGATTATTTATTGTTGAAGTGATGGGCAGAGATGCAGGCTATATTGCTTTACATAGTGGCATTGCAACAGGTGCTGAAAATATTTTGATACCAGAAACAAAAACAGATATCGAAGCATTGATAGAATCATTGAGTGAAAAAGAGAGGAGAAAGAAACTGGTAAATCTGGTAGTAGTTGCAGAAGGTGATGAATTTGGAGGAGGTAATGAAATAGCGGCAATCATCAAAAGAAGGATTCCAACTGCTGATACCAGAGTATGTATTTTAGGGCATATTCAAAGAGGAGGCTCTCCTTCCTGTTTAGATCGTTTAATTGCAAGCAGAATGGGTTTTCATGCAGTAGAATGTCTTATTCATGGAAAACACAATGTAATGGTAGGTATTGTAAATAATAAAATGCATTATACCCCATTAGATAATGCTGTAAAAGCAAAACAAAAAATTTCGGAAGATTGGTTTAGAATTGTAAAGATTCTTGCCAGCTAAAATGTAAATTAAAAATTAATAAATATTATGTCTAAGAACCTCGACAAATACCTGCACAGAAACATGGATAAAGAAGCAGGTGTGAAACATGTTGCTCATAAAACAAAAATTGTTGCAACCGTTGGACCTGCTTGTGATACTTACGATAAATTATTGGAATTGGTAATTGCTGGTGTGAATGTATTTAGATTGAATTTTTCTCATGGAAGTCATGAAGACAAGTTGGCCATTATAGAACATATCAGGAATATCAATAAAACGCAACCTTATAATATTGCAATACTTGCAGATTTACAGGGTCCAAAATTAAGAGTTGGTGAAATTGCGAATAATGCGCTGGAAATTAAGGCAGGAGATATTTTAACTTTCACCAATGAAAAATGTGTAGGAACACTTGAAAAGATTTATGTTTCTTATCCTAATCTTGCAGGTGATGTTACCATGGGTAATATCATTTTAATAGATGATGGAAAACTGGAAGTGAAAGTAGTTGGGATTGAAAAAAACGGGGATGTAAAAGTGCTTGTTACATTAGGCGGAATCCTTTCTTCAAAAAAAGGAATCAACTTACCAGATACAAAAATCTCCTTACCTGCATTAACTGAAAAAGACCTTGCAGATTTAGAGTTTATCATTGAACAAAAATGTGATTGGGTAGCTTTAAGCTTTGTAAGAAGTGTTAAAGACATTGTTATTCTAAGAAGTAAATTGGATGAAAAGAATAGCAAAACTAAAATCATTGCAAAAATTGAAAAGCCAGAAGCTTTAGTTAATATCAGAGACATCATTTTAGAAAGTGATGGTATAATGGTAGCCAGAGGCGATTTAGGAGTAGAATTACCAGTAGAACAAATTCCATTGATACAAAAAGAATTAATTCGTAAATGTATTCATAGAGCTAAACCAGTGATTGTGGCAACACAAATGATGGAAAGTATGATGGAAAGGGTAAAACCCAATAGAAGTGAAATTACTGATGTTGCCAATGCAGTTTTAGAAGGTGCAGATGCCGTAATGTTGAGTGGAGAAACAGCTGCAGGTAACTACCCTACTCTTGTTGTGGAAACAATGAGAAAAATTATTGCAGAAGTAGAAAAGAAAGAATATCGATACAATCGTTCTGAAGATTTAAAACCACAACCACATTCTCCTTCGTTTCATAGCGATGCAATGTGTTATAATGCTTGTAAAATAGCTGAAGATGTTGAAGCCAGCGCATTAATTGGTATGACTCAAAGTGGTTATACTGCTTTTATGCTAAGTAGTTACAGACCTTCTGCTCCTTTATACATTTTTACAAAAGAAAAATCTTTGGTTAATCAATTGAGCTTAAGCTGGGGTGTTAGGGCATTCCATTATTCTGAAGAAGAAAGCTTAGATGATATTGTACAAGATCAAATTGATATTTTAAAAGAAAGAGGATTCGTAAACACAGGGGATGTAGTTGTAAATACCGGAAGCACTCCTGTTTCATTGCATTTACCTACCAATTTGATCAAATTAACAAAAGTGAATTAATCAACATATTCATAGTTATTATTAAAAAAGATTCTTCATTCGGGGAATCTTTTTTAATTTCAGGCATTACATATTGACGAATAAAGCCAGCCATGAAAAAAACATTGTTTTTATTATTACTATTAACTGCAGTTACTGCTATGAATGCCCAGGAAATATCCATTATTCCTAAACCTGCTTCAATGAGCATTGGAAAAGGACAGTTAACCATCACTCCAAACAATCAGATACACTTATGGGGTTCTGGTTTGGAAAAAAATGCTGCATTTTTGCATGACTACATTAAAAAAATGTATGGCATTTCACTTAAAATAAACCAGGAGAAAAAACCAATTACAAAAGGTGATATTGTTTTGAATTATGATAAAATAGAACACCAGATCGCCGGTGCCTATCATTTAACCGTTTCTGACGACAAAGTCTATATTGGCGGCGATAATTCAACAGGTGTATTTTATGGTATACAGTCATTGATTCAATTATTACCAACTTCTTCAACTGCACAATTAACCATTCCACAATTGACTATTGATGATAAACCTCGTTTTGCATACAGAGGAATGCACTTAGATGTTGGAAGGCATTTTTTTAGCATTGAATTTGTAAAAAAATACATCGATTTTATTGCCGCTCATAAAATGAATACTTTTCATTGGCATTTAACGGAAGATCAAGGCTGGCGAATTGAAATTAAAAAGTATCCAAAATTAACCAGCGTTGGTGGTACTAGAAATGGAACTACCATTGGACGCTATCCAGGCACTGGTAATACCAATACTACTTATTCAGGCTTTTATACTCAACAGGAAATTAAGGAAGTGGTGAAATACGCTTCTGATCATTTTGTAGAAGTAATTCCTGAAATTGAATTACCTGGCCATTCTTCTGCAGCAATAGCTGCCTATCCTGAGTTGAGTTGCTTCCCGGAAGAATCTACTAAACATCCTGCTAAAACAGCATGGAATGGATCTACAGAAGGCAAACAAGTACAACAAACCTGGGGTGTTTTTGAAGATGTGTTTTGCCCTAGCGAAACCACTTTTGAGTTTTTAGAAAATGTATTTACCGAAGTGATTCAATTATTCCCTTCGAAATACATTCATATTGGAGGAGATGAGTGTCCGAAAGAATCATGGAAAAGGTCGGCTTTTTGCCAAAAACTGATCAAAGACAAAAACTTAAAGGATGAGCATGGATTGCAAAGTTATTTTATACAAAGAATCGAAAAATACTTGAATAGCAAGGGCAAACAAATTATTGGCTGGGATGAAATTTTAGAAGGCGGATTAGCGCCCAATGCAACTGTTATGAGCTGGCGTGGAGAAAAAGGTGGAATAGAAGCAGCTAAACAACAACATAATGTAATTATGACCCCTGGAGACTGGGTCTATTTTGATCATGCACAAAACAAAAAAGAAGATTCAGTAACTATTGGAGGTTTTACAGATCTACAAAAGGTATATTCTTATGAACCAATCCCTAAAGGGCTTAATGCCAATGAAGAAAAATATGTTTTAGGTGCACAGGCTAACTTATGGACAGAATACATTACCAATGTTCAAAAAGCAGAATACATGCTTTTCCCAAGAATGAGTGCTTTGAGTGAAGTTCTTTGGAGTCCAAAAGAAATTAAAAACTTTGATCAATTTCAGAATAGGATGCAAAAACAGTATGAGCGTTATGTATTTTGGGGTATAAACTATAACAAACCCGCAAAATAATGCGTTTTGATGCGTCTTTATAATTAAATAATGAGGTTATCTGCAATTATGGCCTTAATTTAGCTATATCAAAAATTAATCAAAATGGTAGACTCTTTCGAAAAAATTGATGTAAAAATTTGCGAAACGCCAAAAGACGGTGCAATTTATGTTGCTAAACAAATTGCAGAACTGATCCGATCAAAGCAAGCAAAAGGAGAAAAATGTGTGCTTGGTCTAGCCACTGGCTCTACTCCTATTAAAATGTATGCAGAGTTGGTAAAAATGCATAAAGCAGAAGGCTTGAGTTTCAAAAATGTGATCAGTTTTAATTTAGATGAGTACTACCCTATAGATAAAGATGCATACCAGAGTTACTGGAGTTTCATGCATCGTCATTTATTTGACCATGTAGATATTGATCCTGCAAATATTCATCTTCCAAATGGCAACGCCCCGAAAGAAGAAATGAAAAAATATTGCGAGTCTTATGAAAAAACCATAGAAGCAGCAGGAGGTATAGATTTACAAATTTTAGGAATTGGTCAAAACGGACATATAGGGTTCAACGAACCAGGTTCAAGCATCTTATCAAAAACAAGATTGATCAATTTAGAGAACAGTACAAGAATTGCCAATTCATATGAGTTTCAAACAATATCAAAAGTTCCGCGCTTAGCTGTAACAATGGGCATAAGCACCATTTTAAAAGCGAAGAGAATATTGTTAATGGCCTGGGGTAATAAAGCCAATATTGTTGCAAAATCAGTAGAAGGAAATGTTACAGAAACCATTCCTGCAAGTATTCTTCAGCAACATTCAGATTGTAGTTTTGTTATAGATGAAATAGCATCCAAACAGCTAACAAGAATTAATTCACCATGGTTAACAGGTGAATGTATCTGGACCAATGCAATGGTTAAAAGAGCGGTAGTTGATCTGGCCCTCAAATTAAAAAAATCAGTATTGAGTTTAACTTCTCATGATTATACCGAAAATGGTTTATCTGATTTATTGGTAGAGAAAGGCGATGCGTACGAAATTAATTTACAGGTATTTTATTTATTGAGAGATACCATTACAGGTTGGCCAGGCGGAAAACCCAATTCGGTAATTCCTGCACACCCTGAGAGAAGTGCTCCTCATCCAAAAAAATGTTTAATCTTTTCTCCTCACCCAGATGATGATATCATCAGTATGGGTGGAACATTTATGCGTTTGCATGACCAAGGTCATGAAGTACATGTAGCTTACCAAACCAGCGGCAATATTGCCGTTTCAGATGAGTTTGTAACCCGCTTTATTGACTTTGCAGTAGGTTTTGAAGAAATGTTTGGAATAGATTTTAAAAAAAGTAAAGAACAATTAGATGCTGCAAGGAGATTTATTGCTACAAAAACAAAAGACCAAATGGACACCCCGGAAATTCGGGCCATTAAAGGTTTGATCAGAAAAGGCGAAGCAAAAGCTACTTGTAGATATGTGGGGTTAACAGATGATCGATGCCATTTCATGAATATGCCTTTCTATGAAACAGGTGCTATTGAAAAAAAGCCATTGGGCGAAGATGATATTTTAATTACAATGGAATTATTGCGCAAATTACAACCTCACCAGGTTTATTGTGCAGGTGATCTGGCAGATCCGCATGGAACACATAAGGTATGCTTAGAAGCTGTGTTCGAAGCCCTAAGAAGATTAAAAGCTGCGAATGAACCTTGGGTGAAAGATTGTTGGGTTTGGTTGTATAAAGGAGCTTGGCAAGAATGGGATATCGATGAAATTGAAATGGCCATTCCAATGAGCCCAGATCAAGTGAAGAAAAAAAGGTTCGGTATTTTTATTCATCAGTCTCAAAAAGATGCAGTGCCATTTCAAGGATCTGATAGCAGGGAATTCTGGCAAAGAGCTGAAGATAGAAATGCCAATACAGCCAATATCTATGCTGAACTTGGCTTGACTAAATATGCGGCAATGGAAGCATTTGTTAGATGGCATTATTAGTACATTTACAAAATGCAACAAAGGGAGAAGAATCAATTATTGTCTATTGAATGGAAAAATGCTTGGGCCAATCAATCATTTAAGATCAAAGCAATCATTGGAAGTATTTGTTTATTATTTATTCTGGTTTCTTTTCCTCGATTTTTCGCAATCATTGAATTAAGGGATGGTATTGTTTTGAATGATGCTGTATTAAGCAAATTACCATCGGCGGATTTATCGATCCCTATTTTCATTACTATTTGGTCTACTGCATTTTTATTGATCAGAAGAATCATTCAAAGCCCTTCCCTATTTCTTCAGTTTCTGCTGTGTTTTTTGTTTTTATCGATTGTAAGAATAGCTACGATTTCATTTTTCCCTTTGGATGCACCCATTGGATTGATTCCATTGAAAGACCCCATCAGTAGTTTATTTTACGGAGGAAAAGACATTTTTATTACAAAGGACCTGTTTTTTTCTGGGCATACAGCCACTCAGTTTCTCATGTTTCTATGTCTACAAAAGAAAATGGATAAATACATCACTGGGCTAACCAGTATATTAATTGCAATAATGGTATTGATTCAACATATACATTACACAATTGATGTATTTGCTGCATTTCCATTAACCTATCTTGTGTATTTATTAGGAAAAAAAGTTGCGACTTATTAAAAAGCTTCGCCAATTTGCAAGTAAAATCCTCTATTCACTCCAGTTCCAATCCCATAATCTAAACGGATATTCAGTTTTTCCGATTTATTTAAAGCGACTCTGAAACCTGCCCCTAAAGAATATTTTACATTTTCAAAAGAAGCATGCGAAAATTGATCATTAACATTGCCTAGTCCTCCAAAAGCAACTAAGCCAAATCTTTTCTTTAAAGCCAATCTAAATTCTGCTTGTGAAACGATCAATTGATGATCTCTATATCTACCACTGTAGTAACCCCGCATTTGAGATGCTCCTCCTAATGAAGCTAAACTTCTAATAGGGATATCGGCACCACTATTATTAAAACTATACAATTGAAGGGCCAGTACCTGACGCTTGTTTAATCGAATAAACTTTCTTAAATCGACTACATAATTGGTGTATTTAAAATCAGATCCAAGGATTGGATTAAAATGATTAAAATAGAATTGAGCGAATATTCCTTGATTTGGAGCAAATGCATCGTTCCTAGAATCATAAGTAATACTTGCTCCCAATCCGGAAACTTTATATCCGTCTCTTCCTGGTATATTCTCTTTATCAAATAAACCTCCAGTTTCATAATGAATATTCCAAACGGTTTGAAATTCATAAATTCCACCAACAAATAATCTAGGGGCAACTTTTCTCATTAAATGCCCATAAATATAAAACTGCTTAAACTGGTATGGTTCTTCTGCTGAATTGGGAGTATTGTTACCCAAACCCCAAAATTTGTCGGGGAATGAACTAAATGAAATTTGTTCAGTTAAAATAAATTTTTCTTGGTTGAAATACTGTGTGCCATTTATTGCAGAAACAAATTGCTTTCTGGTGGAGTAAATGGCTACTGCTTGAAGGCTAGAAGTTCTCGTAATCGTATCATTTTTATTCACATGAAAAGTAAATGATCCGGCCCCTCCGAATTCCCAACCCGTTTCAATAGACTTGGCAATTACAGGAAAAAGTAACAAATGATGTTTCTTACTACTGTCCCTCTGTGCCGATAAGCGGTTGGTAATTACCGTTAAAAAAAAGGTCATTAGCCCAAAAAAGAGGCTTATTTTTGCTTTCATCTGGCTGTAAATTAAGCAGTTATAGATAATTAAGCTAAAAAAAGACCAAATAATTGGCTTTTTAAAGTATTTTGTACCTTCGCAACTTTGGCGAAATAATTAATAATTAGTTAATATCAACTTATTTATAAAACGAGTGTGTCAGGATGAAAAAATGGGAATGTAATTATAGCTTAGGAGACACCATCACGGAAGAGCAGATTGATTTTTTTAATGAACATGGGGTAATCATTTTTAGGAACTTTCTATCAAAAGAACTGGTAAATGAATACATCAATGAACTTAAAAGAATTGAGCAACTTTGGTTAGATGAGAATAGAGAGAAAGTAAACGGCATTCCGCTTAAATTCGGAATGGATGAAAAAGGCAATAGAACCATTCAAAGGCTTTGCTTCGCTTCTCAATTCAGCAATCCTTTGGAAAACTTATTAAAGGATTCAAGATTAAAAGCCTTGACCAGTTTTTTACAACCATATGAAGGACGAATTGGAGAAGACGAAAAAGATGGTTTAGTGATTAACAATTACATTAATACTGCAAATTCTGGATTTACTCAAATGGGTTGGCATACAGATAGTCCTAGAGACTTATTCTTGGGTCAAAAGATAATGCCTATGTTGAATGTAGGTATTCATTTAGACACTTGCTTATTCGACAATGGAGGCCTTAGAGTAATTCCTGGAACCCATAAACAAAATGTATTGAAGTTATTGTTTGGGAAAAAATATTTTATAGATAACTCAGACGATAAAAGAGAAGTTGGATTTGATATTAATGCCGGTGATTTAACTGTTCATGATGGAAGAACCTGGCATAGAGTAAAGCAATCTCCCCTTGTTGGTGAAGCAAGTAGAAGAAGGGTGATGTATGTTCCAATCATTACCGGAAAATACAAGCCCAAAAATGAAGATAGCAGAACTCCTTTTTATCATAAACTTTCAAAGAAGGTACCAAAATAATTGAACCGAAAAAGTCAACTTTAAGTTGGCTTTTTTAATTTTTGAATATGAATTATGCATTAATTACTGGAGCAAGTAAAGGAATTGGCAAAGCCATAGCCATTAATTTAGCACAAAAAGGTCATGCAGTAATATTAGTAGCCCGTAGCGAAGAATTGCTAAAGGATTTATCAGTGGAGATCAATCAGCAATATAATGTGCCTGCTGCATATTTAGCAATTGATTTAACTGATCCAATGGCTCCTCAACAAATTCTGGATTGGTGTATTTCGAATAACTATTCAGTAAATATACTCATTAACAATGCGGGGTATGGATTAAACGGGTTCTTAGAAGCATATCCTTTGAAAACTCATTTAGAAATGATGCAGGTAAATATGAATAGTTTATTGGCACTTACTTACTTGTTTTTACCGCATTTAAAAAAATTACCAAAAGCTTTTATTGGAAATATTGCCAGTGGTGCTGCTTATCAGGCAGTCCCTGGATTAAATACTTATGCTGCTACAAAAGCATTTGTTTTAAGCTTTAGCAGGGGCTTGGCTTATGAATTGCGCAACTCAACAGTCTCTGTGTCCTGTGTTTGCCCAGGGGCAACTGATACTGATTTTGCCAATAGAGCACATGTTACGAACGCTAAAGCCATTAAAATGGCCAAGAAATTCAATATGAGCCCTTCAGTAGTTGCACAGATTGCTGTAGATGGCATTTTAGCAGGTAAAGTTGAAATAGTTCCTGGTTTTATCAATAAAATGGCCAAAGTGCTGGCCAATTTATTGCCGGATCGTTTGCTAGAAAAATCTGCCGCTGGTATTTATGACATCTAATCTTGATTGATATTTTGCCAATAAAGGGGAATTATTTACATTTGCAGCCCCTTAAAGGGGAAATGGCTGCGTAGCTCAACTGAATAGAGCATCTGACTACGGATCAGAAGGTTTTAGGTTTGAATCCTAACGCGGTCACAAAGCCTCGCACGAAGTGCGGGGTTTTTTTATTTCGACAAGTCAAAAGCTTGCTTTTGTAAGTGGAGGAATAGAAAAACCGTTCGCGAAGCGAACTGGGGATTTGGGTAAGCCCAATACGAAAGGAACGAATGAGCGAAGCGAATTAGCATCCTATCGCAAAGCGAATTAAAAAATCGAAGAATAAATAGTTTATTGATTTAATATTAATAAATCCTAGCATTAGGATCAATTAAAACTAAATCTTTTTTATCATCATCGTTCTCTGGATGTACAATCATCACCTTACCAGGTAAATTCATCAATACAATGGGACGAGAATTTTCACGACCGGTTCTGCAAAGAATAATTCCAAGAGGAGCATTATTGCTTCCGTACATTTGATTTGCTGAAGATACATTCATGTAGTTGTTCATGCCGATATTTTTTAAATTAAATGATCAGGCACGGATTGGAAGGTTGAAAGTAGGTAGAATGGTATGCATATAAAATACCAAGTCCTTGGTATTTTTTTGAAAAGCCCCCTATTCCACTACCCATTCTTTGTGTATGAGTTTGCCGTTTTGACTTATCCCTTCTACAATTATTCGATGCTTTTTGCTTCTGTCATTATTGTAGTATACCAATGATACAGATGGCTGTTGATGATTTAAATACAAAGTAGGCAACCAATACAAGGATTTTCTACGATCAAGAATTTCCTGATCTGCACCAGTTGAATAATCCACATATTGATATGGAATAGTTTTAGTAAACCCTTTTATTGAAAAACCTGTCAATTTTGAAAACCGATTACTAGGCTCATATTCATCCCCTTGTTTAGTGTAAACTGCAATAGCCCCATTGGGAGCACCTAATGCGGCTCCTAAAAATGGGGGTCGAAATACTTTTACATAAGCAATTTCACTCATGGCTATTGACATGATTGTAGCAGCGTCAATTGGCACTTGGTTTAAGAAAAACTTTAATTCATCAGTAGGTGATCTCCAATAAAATTTTGGAACTCCAAAAATGACATTATTATTTCCTATTCTGGGTGTTATATTAGTATCATCTTCAGGACCCGAAGCTGTAGCAAAATTTACTTGCAACCCAGGCACTTGTCCTTGTAAAAAATGAAACAAGGATGGGTATGCTTTTGTTGTAAAATTTAAAAAGCTAAAATCAATTGCATCCCCCCCTTTAAATAGTCCTGAAGTATATCTATCTTCTAATATTTGCGTCTCCGATTTCACTGTTGTTTTTACAATAACTTCTTTTAGCCCAGTAGATGTATCGATTATATTTTGAATGATAGGAAGTTTACCAGGCCACTGAGGTTTTTTCCATTTCCAGTCTTCAATATAAGCAGGTGCATCTGCAAACAATCCTAACTGATTATATGAAACAGCAAATTTCTTTACCCCTTTCCCTTTAAAATCTAACTGAAAAGTAAGATATGCGGAATCTATTGCTGTTAAATTCTTAATCCAAAAAAAACCATCCTCAAGAATAGGAACCTGATTAATGATGGGCACTTGGCCTTTTCTAAACAATGTATAAATTAAATTTGTTTCAGCATAGGTTTCGGATGCTTCACGATTTACTTTTCCTTTTACCTGAAGCATTGCATCATTGTAAATCACCGTATTCAATGATTGCTTGTTTAATCTATTTGAAGGAGCGAGATAAGTCAATATATTTAGTGGAGAAGATTGAAATGATTCTTCCTCTACCACTGAAACAGAGAGGTTCAGAAATTTTAATCCTTTGTTTGTAATCAACCATTCATTTTTTCCTTTTGGAGATAAAGATTTTTGGATTAATTCAATTTGGATTTGAGCATCTGCAGTATTTTCAGCTAATTCAAACAAAGAGTCTTTTGCAATAGAATTATCATTTGTATAATTCGTTTTAGATGATTTACTATTGACAAAAACCACCTGTTCAGCATAAGCATTTCCTGTTCCTTGTTGTATAGAGCTCCATGTATACATTCTTAGCCTTACAAAATTACCTACATAATTTTCCGGAATTACAAAACTGGCTTCTGCCCCACCTAAAGAAGATAAATAAGTTTGATGGTTCAGTAATAATCCTTCTGTATTGTACCAATCTACATAAACATTTACAGGATCAACCATTAAAGTGTCTCCAGCAAGAACATATAATTTAGCAAAAACTGTTTCTCCTACCCTATAGACATTTTGATTTGTATGGGCATACACAGTAACACCTTTACGGTATTGTGCATCTAATTGAAGAATGAAGATGCAACAAATAAAAGGCAATACTAAATGCTTATACATGTACTTAATTTAGATTTTAAAAAAAATCAATCAACAAACAATTTCTACCAAAGTTAAGAAGTGATTACCTAAGACCATTAAATATGATTTATCAAAAAAACTAATTGACCGATTTTGTTCAAATTAATGAAATTCTGTATCTTTCAAGCCACATATTAGCCATAATTTGAACACAGTTTATATAAAACAACCTAGCCTCTTAAGTTCCTATATCCGCGTAGGGAGGCTTTTATATTATTCATTGATACTTTTTATCCTAGAAGCCTGGTTTTATTGGGTTAAGTTAGCAAACGCTTACAATGAGTCTTCTTTTCCATGGATTTTGTTTTGGGCCTGGAGCTTTATGTTCTCTTTTATACATATTTTTTTAGTCATGGCCGATGGATGGTCTAGATTTCAAAATTACAAAAGAGCAAAAGATCAATTCTTTATTCATGGATTCAACAGAAAAATTGCCAATACCTATATAGGTTCAAAATGTCAAAGAATGGCAGCAGAAGTAGCCGCCGAAGAATTGGGAATTGAACAAGAAGTAAAAGCCTATTATGCTCAAATGGGGGTAAAATGGTATCACTATGTTCCATATTTTATGATCAAAGAGCCTTTATTCTTAATAAAGAAGAAATTTTGGTCGCGGACTTTCTTAGAAAAACATTACCAGTCTAAATTCGATTACTCCCAACTACAACTAGAATTAAAGGCATGATCATTTCAGGACATGATTTAAGCAAATCATATGGAAACAGAAGAGTGCTGAATCAGGTGAGTATTGACTGTGCTGCTGGTGAAATTTGCGGTTTATTAGGAGCAAATGGCGCAGGCAAGACTACCCTATTTAAAATTTTGTTTGGCTTAGTTACACCCGATACTGGAACAGTATCGATAAATACCAATAGCAATAAAAAGATTGGTGGAATTATTGAAGGCCCGGCTCTTTACGACTATTTAAATGCTTATGAAAATCTACGCATATTTGGAAGCATTCAAGGAGTTGATGTTTCTAATTCAGCATTGCAAAAATGCTTATCAGATGTAGGCCTTCCTTTAGACAGAAAAGATCCGGTCAGAAACTTTTCTTTAGGCATGAAACAAAGATTAGGCATAGCCATTGCTTTACTAAATAATCCAGCTTGTTTGGTTTTAGATGAGCCATTTTCGGGCTTAGACCCATTAGGCGTGTCTGCATTACGTAAATTAATCGTGGAATTAGCTGAGCAACATCAACTAGCAATTATTCTCTCTTCCCATATTATTGAAGAACTCAGTAAAATTTGTCATACGCTCTATGTAATTAAAGATGGCAAAATGGTCAATAAAGGACCAGCCCAAGAATTGATCACTAAAAATACCACCACTTATTCCATTTGCGCAACTAATATTGAAACGGCTATTTCATTAAAAGAATATGAAGTAGTATTTAAAGGTCAAAGTGCCCATGTTAGTATTACAGCAGACAAAGTGCCTGAATTGATCCATCAATTACATCAAGAAAAAATTTATATTACTTCCTGTACCCCTGAATTGAGTATGGAAAAATTATTTGAAATCAACGAATAATGAAATCTCTAATAAAAGCTGAAATATATAAATTATTTAGACAGAGCAAAACATACTATGCTTTGGCTTCATTATTTATGATTGAAGCCGTTATTCTTTTTAGTGCTTATTTTCAGGGCAAGAATATCCTTGATATTTTATTAGAAAATTTAAAAAAGTCTTTTTATTTCGAAGGAAGCTTATTGAACGGCAACTTATTGGTTTATCTGATTCTGAATACACTTTGGTTCCACCTTCCATTGATATTAATGATTATTGTATCAGGAACGTTAACTACCGAATACAAAGACAGAACTATACAGACGACACTTTTACAGCCTGTTAGTAAATGGAAATTTATCACCAGTAAATATATCATTGCAATAGGATTTACTTTATTAGTGGTATTATTTTTAGCATTTACTTCCTTCTTTTTGTCTTATAGCTTATTTGGAAAAGGAGATTTGATTGTTTACTTAAATACACTGAATTTTTTTACAGCGAAGGATGCATTTTTAAGACTCCAATATGCTTTTGTTGCAGGTGCATTGTCGATGGTTTTCTTTTCAGTGGCCAGTCTTACTATTGCCGTCATTTTTAAAGAAGCAACTAAAACATGGATCATTTCAGCATTCTTTCTCATCTTTTCTAATTTGCTATTAAAAATCGATTTCGGTGAAAATATATTCAACAAAATATTCTTTGCCAAACTCAATGATACCTGGCAAATCTTCTTTAACTATACCATTGATTGGTCATTGGTTTATACAAATGCAAGTTTATTAATTGGTTATATCCTAGTATTTATGGGATTGGGGATCTATATTTTTCACAAAAAAGACATTGGTTAATGAGGATATTTCTTTTAGCATTGATTAGTTTATTTTGCTCGACTGCTTTTACTCAAAATGCAGACCCTGATTTAATCAATATAAAAAAAAGGATGGATTCTATTCAACAATTTTCTGCAAACCTTAAATTGGCAGTAGATATTAGCTTTATCAATATGCCTACCAAGTATGCTACCATGAAATATACCAAGGGCAAACCTGTTCAATTTGCCTCCACTGATTTTGTAATGTTACCTAAACGAGGACTTGATTTTTCTTTGAACCGTCTTTTAGAATACTCATATATCACCGTTCCAAGAGGAGAAGAAATTAGAAGGGGAAAAAAATACAAAGCCATTAATATTATTCCTACTGATAACAGAGCCGATTTTTCCATTGCACTCGTTTTAATTGATGTACTCTATAATCGAATTGCAGAAACAGAGATCAATACCAAAAAAGATGGTGCATATAATTTAATAATGAACTATGAGAATAACTCCAAAGTACTTCCTTCTTTGGTTGAAGTAAACTTTGAGATAGAAAAAATTAAAATCCCATTGAACTTTATGGGAAAGGATACAGATATTGATCGTAAAAAAATGAAAGCAGAGGGAAAGAAAACCGGGAAGATTTATATAACTGTTAGCAATTATGTAATTAAATATATTTAAACTAAATTGTTACCATAAATTGACATCATGGATAAGCGTAGTTTTATCAAAAACCTGACTTTGGCTGGCATTGGCACTCCAATATTTAAAGGCAGTTTTGAAGAATGGATACAAAGTTTTACAAACAGCTCCGCCATCGAATTAGCATCAGATGAATCTTTTTGGGAAGGAATTCGATCCTATTATAAATTAAAGCCTGATTATATCAATTTAGAAAATGGTTACTATAATATTCTGCCCAAACCTATTCTGGACAAATACATAGAACATATACAGGAAGTAAATTACCAGGGCTCCTATTATATGCGTACCATACAAATGGAAGACAAAAAAAGAATGACAGATAAAGTTGCGGCCTTAGTTGGTTGCAGTTCAGAAGAGTTTATACTTACAAGGAATACTACGGAGTCTTTAGACATGATTATCAGTGGCTTCCCATGGGAAGCTGGCGATGAAGCAGTAATGGCAGAACAAGATTATGGCGCAATGCTCGAAATGTTCAAACAAGTAAGCAAAAGACATGGAATCACTAACAAAATCGTTTCTGTTCCATTACATCCTAAAACAGACGAAGAAATTGTTCAATTGTATGCAAATGCCATTACGCCCAAAACCAAACTATTGATGATTTCCCATATGATCAATATTAATGGACAAATTCTTCCTGTTCGAAAAATATGTGATATGGCACATAGTAAGGGAGTTGAAGTAATGGTAGATGGTGCTCATGCAATAGCTCATATTCAATTTAATTTACCGGATTTACATTGTGATTATTATGGAGCAAGTTTGCATAAGTGGTTAGCAGTCCCTTTGGGTGTTGGTATTCTATATGTAAATAACAAACACATAACCAAGATTTGGCCATTAATTGCAGAAGGAGAAAATATTGACACCATCAAAAGGCTGAATCATTTTGGCACAAATCCAGTTCATACATTACTAGCTATTGAGCATTCTATTGATTTTTACACCCAACTTGGGCCTGCAAAAAAAGAAGCCAGATTAAGATACTTGCAACAATATTGGACAAATCAAGTTCGCAATTTTGGCAAAATCAAATTGAACACTCCAGCTGCCGACCAGCGTGCATGCGGTATAGCCAATGTTGGAATTGAAGGAATGAAGCCTTCTGTGATGGCTGAACGATTGTTGAAAGAGCATAAAGTGTATACAGTAGCTATTGATGGCGCTAATGTACATGGTTGTAGAATTACACCGAATGTTTATACTACAACCAAAGAATTAGATGTATTTGTGAATGGACTCAAGCAAATGGGGAGTTAAAGCATTTAATCCAGTTATTATGTAATTTTTAGCATTTTAATCATAAAAGATTAATCGTAACTTTATAGTGTTCCAATTGTTCAACCAATGAAACAATTAATCGCTATCCCTTTTCTATTTGCCATTTTTTGGGGCTGCAAAAAAAAGGAAGAATCAACCAAACCAATACAGGAAAAAATCATCGAATCTGTCTATGCCTCTGGAATTGTCAAAAGCAAGAATCAATACCAGGTGTTTTCCGCTGTCAACGGTATTGTAAAAGAAATTTTTGTTACTGAGGGTGATATTGTTAAAAAAGGAGACCCACTCTACCAGTTGTCCAATGTTGCTGCTACTTTAAATGCGGAAAATGCTCAAATCAATGCAGACTATAATTCTGTTGCCTCAAATACAGATAAACTCAACGAAGCAAGATTAGAAATAGCAAATGCTAAAGCTAAGATGGATAATGACGCTTCCTTAGTAGAAAAGCAAAGAAATCTTTGGTCCTTGGGTATTGGCACCAAAAATGAATTGGATCTGCGGGAATTGACTTATACGAATTCAACCAATTTATACAACGCAAGCAAACTTCGCTTAAAACAAATTGAAAAACAACTTCAATTACAGGAGAAACAAACCCAAAAGTTATTAGCCATTACCCAATCTAACAAAACAGACTTTACTGTAAAAAGTGAATTCGACGGTAAAGTCTATTCCGTAATTAAAAAGAAAGGCGAAATGGTGAGTATACAAAATCCGGTTGCACTTATAGGAGACGCAACAGGGTTTTATTTGGAATTGCAAATAGACGAATATGATATAGCACGTGTGAAAAAAGGTCAATCAATTATATTGAGCATGGATAGTTATAAAAAACAGGTTTTTGAAGCTGTACTCGATAAGATCAACCCTGCAATGAATGCACAATCAAAATCTTTTACCATTGATGCCAATTTTGTAAAACCACCACCTTCGCTTTATCCTAATTTAACTACTGAAGCCAATATCATTATTAAGATAAAAGAAAAAGCTATTACCATTCCCAGAAGTTATTTGCTAAATAATGAATTTGTGATTTTAGCCAATAAAGAAAAAAGAAAAGTTGTCATAGGTTTAATGGATTATGAAAAAGTAGAGATAATCAGTGGCATCAAGTTAACTGATGTTATTTTAAAACCTGCTCAATGAGCCGTCCTTTAATAGTTGATATTGCTCAAGCATTATTATTAGCCAGATGGAAGCAAACTTTAGTAGCCGCCATTGGGGTTACTTTTAGCATCACTATGTTCATCACTTTGTTGAGTTTCATGGCTGGCTTAAACGATTTATTGGATGGCTTGATTCTGAACAGAACACCGCATATAAGAATTTACAATGAAATAAAACCTAGTTCCAGTCAACCTATTCAAATGGATAGCACATATAATAATGCTTACCATTTTATTCATTCTATCAAATCAGGAAATGTAAGACAAGCCATTTATAATAGCGGGGCTATTATGGAGGCTTTAAAAAAAGACGAACGTGTACTCGGCTTCTCTCCCAAAATTACAGCACAGGTTTTTTTTAATGATGGTAGCATTGATATTACAGGCGTTGTGAGTGGAATTGATGTAGATGCTGAAAACAAACTCTTTCATTTTGGAGATTATGTAGTTGAAGGAAACGGAATAGACATCAATAAAGTGCCCAATAGTATTGTATTAGGCATTGAATTAGCGAAAAAGCTATTGGCAAATATTGGCGATGTGGTTCAAATAACCACTTCTAAAGGAGATCGATTTCCATTGAAAGTAGTAGGCTTTTTTCAATCAGGCATCAAAGATTTTGATAAAGTACAGAGTTATGCATCGGTGAGTACTGTTCAAAAAATCATGGGCAAACCAGGAGATTATATCACCGATATTCAGGTAAAACTGTTAGATATGAAAACAGCTCCTAATGTTGCACAACAATATATACAAATATTCAAAGCTGATGCCGAAGATATACAAACCGCTAACGCACAATTTGAAACAGGCAGCTCTGTAAGAACCTTGATCTCATATGCAGTAGGTGTAACTTTATTAATAGTTGCGGGGTTTGGCATTTACAATATTCTGAACATGATGATCTATGAAAAAATGGATTCTATTGCTATTTTGAAAGCAACAGGATTCTCCGGCAGAGATGTAAAGAGAATATTTTTAGTGATTGCATTAAGCATTGGATTTTTTGGAGGGTTACTGGGGCTTCTATGTGGACTGGGTTTATCTGCAACAATTGGAACAATCCCCTTTAACACAGCTTCTTTGCCTACAGTTAAAACATACCCGATTAATTATAATCCCGTGTTTTACTTAATTGGTACTGTTTTTTCCTTAATCACTACTTATTTAGCCGGTTGGTTTCCTGCAAGAAAAGCCAGTAAAATTGATCCAGTTATCATTATTAGAGGTAAATAAACATGAGCGAAAAAATTTTAGAAGCCATTAATATTAATAAAAGCTTTCACGATCCAGTAACGGTTAAAGTGTTAACTGATATTTCTTTTTCAATTGATAAGGGAGAGTTTGTATCTGTTACTGGAAAATCCGGTTGCGGTAAATCTACCCTACTCTATATCTTGTCTACAATGGATACGGACTATGAAGGAAAATTATTGATAGACAATATAGAAATGACGGGAAAAAAAGAAGGAGAATTGGCATTGGTAAGAAATGAAAAAATAGGATTTGTATTTCAGTTTCATTATTTATTAAATGAATTTACTGTCCTAAAAAACGTAATGTTACCTGGGTTAAAACTCAACAAATATGCTGCAGCAGAAGTAGAACATAGGGCTATGGATAAATTGAAAATGTTGGGGATTGAACATTTAGCCAAAAAGCCTGCCAATATGGTGTCTGGTGGAGAAAAACAAAGAGTTGCAATAGCCAGAGCCCTGATCAATGATCCGCATATTATCATGGGTGATGAACCTACTGGCAACTTAGATAAAAAAAACAGTGATGTCGTATTTGATATTTTTAAACGACTCACCGAAGAGTTCCATCAGACTTTATTAATTGTAACACACGATCAATCCTTTGCAGACAGAACCCATCGAATAATAGAAATGGAAGATGGAAGAATAATTAAACTATAATTGCTTATTCAATCATTTTTACCACCCTGATCATTTTGCCATCTCCATTCACGCCTTCTAATACAATTTGCAATTTTTTAGAGATATCATTATTATAAAATTCTACTTTAAAACGTGGTGTTTTTTTATTCGTAATGATATAAGGATTCCAATATAAAGTACTTCGAATATCTGGGTCAAAATTCGTTTGAGGACGATCATATGAAGGAGAATAAAACTCTTTGAATCTTGAATATCCACCTAAAATAATCATATCCATTCCTTTGCTGTTCGGATCTGAACGTCTGGAATCATTGCCTTTTTTTGTATAAATAGCAACAGCACCTCCTGCACCACCACCAGTGGCCCCAAAGAATGGTGGTCGAAACACTTTTATATAAGCAACATCAAAAACATTCATACTTTGTATCATGCTTATATCTGTTCTCATTTCATTCAAAAATAAATCTGGCGTAGCTCCTCTCCAGCTTAATGTGGGTTGACCACCTGCATTAGATATTTGTAAACCAGGAACCTTCCCTTGTAAATAAGTAAATATATCTAATGCTCCGATCATCTTGTCATCTGTTAAATCAAAACTATAACCATCCCCACCTGAAAATATACCAGAAGCGTAGCGTTCATCAATAATTTGCAATGGGTTTTTTGTTCTTGCCTTAACTGTTACTTCAGCTAAAGTTGCACTAGCCATTGCCCTTCTTAATTTTTCTTGTTCCGATAAAAAATAATTCATCCTAAGATTGGCTATACTATCGGAAAAAAAAGCCCATGGATCATTGCCACTGAGTTTTATAGAAGCAGTATTTTCTTTTCTTAATAATCCATTATCCAATTGAAGTTGAGTAGATTCTGCCAATTTAGATTTCCCATTAAAACTGTAATAGACTTTTACTGTATCATAAAAGAAAACTCCCTTCTCTTCAAAACTTCCATCTTTCTCTACTGGAGTGAAGAAAAAATTCTTACTACTGTCTTTTCCAACAGCAATAAAATTTAATTGCAGAGGTGCAGCACTCGAAGCTAATTTATTACCAAATACTTTACCCTTAAAAGACATAAAACTGGTTTCTGGAAAATATTGTATTCTGGGAGGGATCGCTGCTTTGATTTTTTCCCAATCATATTTTCTCCATCCATTTGTTAACATTACTAAATCTAACTGTGCAGCTATGGTATCATTATCGCTTTTAAAATAATAGGAAGGATTGTGAACATAGCCTTTAATTTCATTGCTCAATAAAAAATCAGAAAAAATAGTTTGTTGATCAGTAGACATTATAGAAGCATCAGTAACGGCAACTGACATATTGGTAAAAGCTGTATCATTTACAACAATTTCAAATGAATTTTTTGCTCTTTTAGTAAGCCCAACTGAGATGGGATTCATTTTAACATTGAACTCATGTAAATGATTATTTACAAAAACAATTCTTTCTGCTATAGGAATTAAATTTTTATCGAATAAACTGAATTGCAATATCCCCGTTGGAAGTTCATCAATTGGCAATTCAATCCTTTGTGCCAACCTTTCCTTCATTTTAATTGCCACTTTATAAATTAACTCTTGGTTCATATGAACAATCAACTGAAGATTTTGATAAGCTTCTCCGGCATTGGAAGTTCTTGAAACTACTACTATGGCTTTTTCGTTATCGGTCTTAATATTAAATACTGCACCTGTTTTGTTGGCAACCGGAACATCTGTCATTCCTGAAACACCCTTATCATCGATCCATTTCAAATTGTATTTAGCTCCTTCAATTGGCTGAAAGGAAAAGGATCCCATGCCATCGTGCTTGACCTTGAGCGTATCGATTGTTTCTTTCTGGTCTTTCTGTAAAATACCTTTGATCAAAACCGGTATTCCGTTTTTATTTGTGGCTTTAAAAGCTACCCTGGATGTTAACCCATAAATTAAACTTCCTCCCTCAGGAAAAATATTAACAAAAGTTGGATTACTGGTTATTTTTGGGGCAACTGTACTTCCGTTATTAATTACAATATCTTTCTCATACAAGAAAAGACTATCATTCAACATCCAGCGTGTATAAGCCTTTAAGTGAACAAATTTTCCTTTATAATTTGCAGGTATATCAAATGAGCCTTTAGCTGTAGCCTGGAATAAAGGCGCTACAGTTTGCCTCATGAGTTTGCCAGCATCATCATACCATTCTACATAAACATTTTTACTGAGAGGGCTTAATTCATTGCCCATCATGATATAAACTTTATACCATACCGTTTCTTCAGGGTTATATTGTTGTTTATCAAAGTGAATATGCATTTTTTCTTTAGGGGAGCCCTGTGCATAAACATTCATCATAGAATCGATTGCTTGGGCCTTTGAAGTAGCAGAACATATAATCAGACCAATAAAAGCAGCAACCCTTAACAATATAATCTTCATTTCCTTGCTAATTTTCCCCAAGATAATCTCAATCGATCAAATGGTAAAAAATCAGCTGTCAAAACTTACTCATCAGCAATTACTTTAACTTTTGGCACTAAAAAATGCATAATTAACCAGGCAGTCAAATAGGAAAGTCCACATACTAAAAACATGATATAATAGGCAATTTCAATCTGGTTAATTGCTCTATAATGTACAAAAAGGTTTTTCTGAACAAAAAAGGATAACAATATCCCCCCAATGGCCCCAAACATACCTCCTATACCTGTAACAGATCCGATTGCCCTTTTTGGGAACATATCACTTACCGTTGTAAAAATATTGGCACTCCAGGCTTGATGTGCAGCTGCAGCCAGGCCAATTACAATTACAGCTAGCCACATATTAATTTGACCTAAAATTTGAGCAAATAAAATAGGTAAAACAAAAAAAGCATAAAATAACATGGATGATTTTCTTGCTTTAAAAACTGTCCAATTTTTCTTGATTAAATACAAAGGCAACCAGCCACCACCAACACTACCAAATGTAGAAATAGTATATACTAATGCAACTGGCAATGCAATAGCCGTTCCTTTTAAATGATATTCACTCTCTAGAAAGTCTGGCAACCAGAAAAGATAAAACCACCATATTGGATCGGTCAATAATTTGCCAATTGAAAAGGCCCATGTTTGTCTATATTTTAATAATCTAACCCAAGTAAATGGTTTTTTTACAGTTTCAACCAAAGCAGGTTGTTCATCTATATCACTATGGATATAATTGTATTCTTCTTTTGATAGTTTAGGATGATGGGCAGGTTTATGATAAATTCTCATCCAGAAAAACAACCAGATAAATCCTAAAACTCCTGTTAACACAAATGCCCATTGCCATCCAATAGTAACCGCAATTAAGGGTACTGTTAATGGAGCTATTATTGCCCCTATGTTTGCACCTGAATTAAAAATTCCTGTAGCCAAAGCCCTTTCCTTTTTGGGAAACCATTCTGCTACCGTTTTAATCGCTGCTGGAAAATTCCCTGCTTCAGTTACTCCCAAGGCAGCCCTAGCTACACCAAAACCAAAAACATTGGTTGCAAATGCATGAGCAACTGCAGATACACTCCATAATCCTGTAGCCCAGGCATAGCCTTTTTTTGTTCCAATCGAATCAATGAATTTACCTGCTAACAATAACCCAATTGCATAAGAAATTTTAAAAGCAATTTCTATATTGGCATAGTCACCATCATTCCAATGCATTTCTGCAGTGAGGGTAGATTTTAGTAAACTAATCACCGCCCTATCTAAATAATTAATAGTAGTAGCAAAAAAAACAAGACTACAAATTGTCCAACGATATTTTCCAATGGTTGAGCTCATACTAGTATTTTATTATTTAGACTGTTTAATTTCATTCATAATTTTCACAACTGAAGCGGTGTTAGTGCATAGTTGATCATAATCATTATTTGCCAAAATGGAATTGGTAATTAATTTACTACCTAAGCCTACTCCTACAACTCCACTCTTCATCCACTTTGCTAAACTATCTGCTGTAATATCAACTCCTCCAGTAACTACAAATCGCATTCCTGAAAATAGTGGCATGATCGCTTCTACATATCCGGGGCCTAAAACATTTCCGGGAAATAGTTTTATTAATTTACAGCCAGCCTGTTGTGCAACATGAACCTCTGTTGGAGTCATACAACCAGGTATCCAAGCTATTTTATTCATGTATGCTATGTCTGCAATTTCATTATCAAAGATGGGGCTTACTAAAAAATCAGCACCTGCTTCTATAAAAGCAGTGGCTTGTTCTCCTGTTTTAATTGTTCCAATTCCCAATAACAAACCTGGAAACTGAGCTTTGATTTCAATCAATTGCTTAAAATTGATCAAACTATTTTTACCACGATTGGTAAATTCTATGCATCTAACCCCACCTTGATACAATGCTGTAACAACTTTTTTACAAATTGTACTATCATCATGATAAAACAATGGCAACAAACCTCCATTGCATATTTGATCAATTATTAAATCTTGATTATCCATTTCAATATGTTGATTTTATCTTTTCTACTGTTTGAGTTGTAGCGTCTCCTAATTCTTGCAATTTACCAAAAGCAGCTGCAGCAGCATAATTGATAATTTCCTGAGATTGATTGTTTTTATACAAGCCATAAATAAGCCCTCCCATAAAACAATCTCCACTCCCCACTTTATCTACTACTTGATCTGTTGTAAAACTGGCTGAAATAAAATGTTGCGATGCAGAATGTAAAGTAGCAAAATAATTAACTGTATTTCCTTCCGTAAATCTAAATGTATAAGCAACAACTTTACATTTTGGGTAATGGTCCATTAATAACTTAGACTGATGATTGGCATGTGTAGCATAACTGGTTTTTTCTTTATTGTTGTGAATGTCTGCATCCACATGAATACCCAAAAGGTCTTGCACACTCCAAACATTGCCCATGATTACATCGCAGTAAGAAACCAATTCAGGCATTATATCAACGGGTCTCTTTCCATATTGCCAAAGCTTTGCTCTATAATTTAAATCGATAGAAATAGTTAAGCCTTTTTTTGCTGCAGCCTCTAACCCTTCTTTACAAACCAACGCAATTTGTTCATTTAAAGCAGGGCTAATTGCGCTAAAATGAAACCAGCTGCAACCTTTTAATACTTCATCCCAATCAATCATGCCTGGCTTCAATGAAGCAAAAGCCGAATGGGCTCGATCATAAATAACACCCGCATTTTTTAAATCTGCACCCTGTGGAAGATAATACACTCCTATTCTATCTCCTGTGTAATAGATAGAAGAAGCATCAATCTTTTTTGCTTCAATAGTTGCCACAATTTCTTCAGAAAGATAATTACTTGGCAAAGCTGTCATATATTTTGAAGGTAAATTCCAAGAAGCTAATGCAGTAGCTACATTCAATTCTGCTCCTCCTATAAAAACAGGCATTGAATGATTATTGATCCATTGCCTATTTAAAACAGGAGACATTCTCATCAACAACTCTCCAAAACAAAAAACAGTTCCCATATTGCTTAAATTTAGCCAATCGTAAATTGCTTATTCTAACCAAGATAAGACCAAAAGCGTTAATAGTCAATTTACAATTTCAATATTACTTTTAATGACCAAATAATTGGAGCGGGAACGGTTGCAAGCACCTTTATTTATCCCATCCAAAATAGGTATTGGCATTATTATAACAGATATTTTGAATTTGTTGACCTATCCATTTGATATCATTCGGCAGCTCCCCTTTCTCTATTTCATCCCCAAACAAATTGCATAATATTCTTCTAAAATATTCATGTCTTGGAAAAGATAAAAAACTTCTTGAATCAGTTAACATACCTACAAACTGGCTGATCAATCCCATATTACTCAATGCATTTAACTGTCTGATGATCCCATCTTTTTGATCTAAGAACCACCATGCACTTCCAAATTGAACTTTTCCCGCAACCGATCCATCATTAAAATTCCCCAGCATAGATGCCATTAATTCATTGTCTGCAGGATTTAAATTATAAATGATTGTTTTTGCCAATTTATCCTCTGAATCTAACTTGTTTAAAAATTTAGCTAAAGCTGCAGCTTGAGAAAAATCTCCAATACTATCCCAACCTGTATCCGGGCCTAATTGGTTCATCATTCTGCTATTATTATTTCTCAATGCGCCTAAATGATATTGTTGCACCCATCCTTTTTCCCAATCCCATTCTGCAAAATGAAGCAACATGCAACTTTTAAACTTTCGCTGCTCTATATTATTTAAATCTTTGCCATTATGTACTTTATTGAAAATAGACTCTATTTCTGTACCTGTAAAATCTTCTGCATAGATCTCTTCTAATCCATGATCGCTCACTGAGCAACCCATGGAAGCAAAGAAGTCATGTCTATTTTGTAAAGCATACAAATAGTCTTCAAATGAAGAAATAGACATATTGGTAATTGATTCCAATTTTTTGAGATATGCATTAAAATTGTTTGCATTACTTACTTCCATCGCTTTATCAGGACGAAATGCAGGAAAAATGCTTACTTCAAAACCATCGTCTTTAATCTTTTGATGATGTTCTAAACTATCAACAGGATCATCGGTTGTACAGATTTTTTTGACATTCATTTTTCGAATTAAACTTCGAATTGAGTAACTATCCTGTTGCAACATTTCACTGGTTTGCTGATAGATTCGACCAGCTGAGGAAGGATTGAGTATTTCATTTATATTGAAATATCTTTGTAACTCTAAATGGGTCCAATGATATAAAGGATTACGCATCGTATAAGGAACAGTAGCGGCCCATTGATTGAATTTATTGACATCAGATTGATTACCTGTGCAATAAGATTCATCCACACCATTTGTTCTCATAGCTCTCCATTTGTAATGGTCTCCATATAACCATGCTTGAGTTATATTTTCAAACCGACTATCGGCAGCTATTTGATCTGGTGGTAAATGACAATGGTAATCGATGATTGGCATTTGCTTTGCAAAATCATGATACAACTGTTGGGCTGTTTCAGAATTCAATAAAAAATCTTGACCCATGAATACTTTCATACACTTCTCTTTAATTTTTTATAAACTCACTCCACGCTTCCATGGAATAAAATCATCTTGGTTTAATAATACTGCTTTTGGTATAACCCTTCCACTTGCAGCTTCAATGCAATAATTCAGAATTGCTATACCCATTTCTTCAATGGTTTTTTCGCCACTAATGATTGGCCCTGTATCAATGTCTATGATATCTGCCATGCGTTTAGACAAAGCAGTATTACTAGACACTTTAATGGTTGGACAAACAGGATTACCTGTTGGGGTTCCTAGCCCTGTGGTAAATAGAATCAATGTTGCACCAGAAGCAGCTTTACCTGTAGTAGCTTCTACATCATTTCCTGGAGTACATACCAAATTCAATCCTGGTTTGGTTGCAGGCTCTGTATAATCCAACACATCAACAACAGGTGACGTGCCTCCTTTCTTGGCAGCACCTGCTGATTTTATAGCATCAGTAATCAATCCATCTTTAATATTTCCAGGTGATGGATTCATGTGAAATCCTGAACCAGCTTTTATTGCTGAATCACTATATGATCTCATTAAACGAATAAACTTATGTGCCGCATCTGGGTTAATGGTGCGATCAATTAATTCTTGTTCAACCCCACATAATTCTGGGAATTCTGCTAATAAAATCTTTCCTCCCAATGCCACCAATAAATCGCTACAAAATCCAACAGCAGGATTTGCAGATATCCCACTAAAACCATCACTTCCTCCACATTTTACACCAATAGTAAGTTTACTTAAAGGTGCTGGTTGACGCGCTGTTTTATTAGCTTCTATCAACCCTTTAAAAGTTGATTGAATTGCATTGCTGACTAATTGTTCTTCGCTGAATGATTGTTGTTGTTCAAAAATGATCAGCGGCTTATCGAATTGAGGATTTCTTGCTAAAATATCTTTTTTAAAATCAGGTAACTGTAAATTCTGACAACCCAAACTTAACACTGTTATTCCCGCTACGTTTGGATGATCGGCGTAGGCAGCCAATAATTTACTTAATACTGCTGAGTCTTCTCTTGTACCTCCGCAACCTCCCTGATGATTTAAAAATTTAATGCCATCAATATTTCTAAAAGGTCTTTTCTCTGAACTTGTATACAATGCACCTGACTCCAATTGTATATTCTCAATTGACTCCCCCGCTTCATAAGCAGCTAATAATTGAGATGTATAATTTTTATACTTGGTGGAAACTGCATATCCTAACTCATTCTGTAAGGCTTCTTTTATTACATCCAGATTTCTATTCTCACAAAATACTGTTGGAATAAATAACCAATAATTAGCTGTTCCTACTTGCCCATCGGAGCGATGATATCCTAAGAAGGTTTTTTGCTCAAAAGAAGTTATATCAGGTGAAGTCCATTGATAATTATATGATTTGAATGTATATGGCTCTGCAGCATGATGCAAATTTTCAGTACTCATTCTAGTCCCTGCTTTTACATTGACTTGCAATTTCCCGACCAATACCCCGTACATATAAACGGGGTCGTTAACAAATAAATCATTGCTATAAAACTTATGTTTTGCAGGAATCAATTCTTGCATAATATATTCATGACCTTCAAATAATACCAGTTCTCCTTTTTGCAGATCAGTCAATGCAACAATAACATTATCGGAATGATGTACTTTTAAAACAATTGGCTTCATGCTATTGCATTATTATAATGGTTGACTAAAAAATTAATTACCCCCATTTCAATTATATTATTCATGATTTGTTTGATTCTTATCTCGAATGATGCTAATTGTGTTAAATCTGAACCCCACAAAGTTTGATTGGATAAAATCAAATGCACATATTCCTCCATCGATTTATTGGCAGCAATGGTAGCAAATAATTCGGATTTTGGATCATCAACTGTATAGTAGCTGTTGTTGAAATTTCCTATATATTTTCCACTTGTCAGACGAATATTGTGCATGTATAATAAATAAGCTGCAAACCCAATACACATTTGCTCTGGCACTTTATTTTCTCTTTCATAATAATTCAATATCAATGCGATAGTTCGCATGCGTAATTTTTCGGCATAATTCACCGAGATACTGGCCCACTTATGTTCAATAAAAGGATTAGCAAAGCGCTCTTTAACACTTTCCGAGAATTCAAATGCCGTTTCGAAATTGATTTGCTCATCAATTAAGCAGGTACTGATTTCAGATTTCATTAACCCATCCAAATAATCAACAAAAAATTGATTACTCATTGCTTCTTTGACGGTTTCAAATCCTGCAAGTATTGCCAGTGCGCAACTAAAGCTATGCGTTCCATTTAATAATCGAAGTTTGAGCTCTCTGAACTGTTGAATAGAGTCTGCTAAAATGATCCCTTTATCAGCTTCTGAAAAAGACAACAATTGCTTCACTCGATGACTATTGGTTTCAATTGCCCATAAACGAAAAGGTTCACTCATGATCATCAAATCATCTTCATACCCGATTTTTTTAGTAGCTGATTCGGCTAGTTGGGTTGGAAGTTTACCAGGTACTATTCTATCAACAAGTGTATTACAAAAATGATTCGCTTTATTCAACCATTGAATGAAATCGTTTTCCAACTGATTGATAACAGCAAGTTGATTAAGAATATTTAATAAAACCTTACCATTGTCAGGAATTAATTCTGTCGGAAGAATTACCATTCCAGCTTCATCAGCTCCGTCGAAAACCTGCCAGCGTCTGTATAAAAAAGCCAACAACTTGCCTGGGAAACTTTTAGGAACACCAGAAAGTATTTGGTCTTCCTTATTTAAAACCAGCCCTGACTCTGTTGTATTAGAAATTATCAGTTGCATCAATTCGCTGGATGCTAAATTGATAATTGCATCCCATTGAGTGGCCGCTGTTAATACCCTGCTAATGCTCGCATTCAAATGATATTCATCGATCAATTGCCCGTTTTCAATCCCTCTGACACTTTGAGTAAATAGCCCATCTTGTTCATCAAAAGCATTAGCTCCAGGTGTATCTGTGGATTTCACCACAACAATTCTTCCTTTAAAAATCTGTTGTTTATTGGCTTTATCAATAAAATAATCAGGCAATCCCCTCAATAATACTCCAGTGCCAAATTGCAATACTTTTTCAGGCAAATCAAAATAATTATCAGGAGGCACTGATACTATTTGATGATCGATCTGATGGAGTATTTTTCTGTTTAATTTCATAATACCCATTTTTTTTCAGGTGACCATTTATTGTTGAATACCCAGGCAGCATTGATGGATAATGGGCTTGGATTTCCTTCTGCCTTTTCTAAATTATTTGCAAATAAAACGGCATTGCTATTTTGCTTTTTACAATTGTAATAGTACACCCTTCTTCCCCATTGGATGGTATTGCTGGTAGGAACTATATATATGTCTTCATCAGACATATTATCTGCAAACAAACAATTGATTAAATAAAATTGAGCGTCTCTATGATAGCGCCCTAATTTAAATCCATCAAATCCTTGAAAACTGCAATTGACTAATACTGTTTTTGAATCTTTATGCTGTGAGCCGTCATGCCAAATAGCAGCAGTTCCGCTTTTGCTAATAAACAAACAGTTTTCTGCATAAGCCCATCCCCTTGGGCAATAAAAATCTACTCCACCTTCTAGCACACAATCTTTAAAATAAAACATCCCATCATTGGTATTCCAGGGGCTCATAGTATCTCCTCCAAAAGCTGAAAATCGGCAATTGATGAATATTAGTTTGGTAGCATTGAAACTTCTGAATGCCATTTGATGGCCATTTTGTTTGATTGATTTCTTTCCAGTAGAATCGGCAACACATGGAATAGTTGTTTCTGTTGGATTTTCGAATCCATAATTATTAATAACAGTCAAACTATTGAAAGATATATTTTCACTTGAATCGATATTTACAGTTGCCACCCCCCAGTCATTTAAATTGGTGCATCTCCATTCATCTCTTGCAATTGACTGAGCAATTACTACACCTTCTCTACTTTCTCCAACAAATTGAATAAAATTATTTTTAATAAATAGCTTTTCATTGTATTTACCATTCTTAATGTAAATGGTGATTGGATGAATATTATTCTTAGGAATACTATTGATCGCTGATTGTATTGAATGATAATCTGCCTTGCCAGATAAAGCAACAATTTTTTTTGTCTGAGCAGATAACCCAATGCACAAAAAATAATAAATAAACAGTATGGTTATTTTTTTAAACAAATTATTTAGATGAAGGGGTTAGGAGCCATTTAACTAATTCTTTTGCGGCAGTAAAATTTTGAAATTCTGCAGGTAATTTTCTGCCATCCACATATTCATTGTATAACCAAGGATCGCCAATCGCAAAAACTTTCCCTTTACCATAATTGCAGGTCGCTATAACAATATCATTGTCTTTAACTGCTAATGCTTTTGAAGGTGTAGCAACAAGAATTGTACTAATCTCCTTAATATGTAATTTAGGGCCTGATGGGAAAATCGGATTTCCTTTATTGATATAAATGGCTCCTGTTTCAAATTCATTTCCTTTTACCATATTAATGCTCTTATTGGTAAATTCCAATCCAAATTTTTTCGCCAATATGTTGAAATGCAATAAATCACAATTATTACTATCATTGGCCATCATGAACAATACTCCCCCATCTTTAACCCAATCAGCAATAGTTTTGGCTGATTGCTCATCCATATAACTGGGATTGGGGTTGTCTTTTATATGATCTGGGTCTACAACAATATAAACACCATTTTTAGGGAGATTGTTTTTTGTTGGAGCAATATCCAATGACTTTAGAACCGCACCTTGTTGCTCAAACAAAGTTCCTAAAAGGGAGAAACCACTATTGGTAACATCTTCCCAAGTATAATGCCAACGCGATAATTTGCCAGTGACATCTTTCTTCCATTCATTATTAAAAAAACGATCTACTACTACTTCTTTACCTTTTGCAATTGGGGTAAGGGAAGCCAATTCCATTTCAACACTTGCCTGAATGAAAGCACCCATTCCTTTTGCATCATTTACAACAACAGGTTCACTCATATAATAATCAAAACTACCATCTCGATATGGCTTTCCGCCTAAACCAGAAACACTTACTGTTCCATGCAAATTGGTTTGACCATTCTCTACTTTAATGAAATTGCTTAATAATCCGGCATAGCCTCTTTTGGCCGGCGCTAAATAAGAAGCTGGCAAATAACCTTTACGTACTCCTTTTAATAAAGTGTACACAAACATGGAAGAGGCCGAAGCTTCGATATAATTCTTTGGAGATTTGGGCATATCTAAAATATCATACCAAACCGAACTTGTTTTGTCTTGATTGGCAAGAACTGCAACGGCAAACCTTTTTAAAATATGGATGATTGAATCCCGTCCTGGATGGTTTGCTGGAAAATGATCGAGCGCATCTACCATGGCCATTCCATACCAGCCCATTGCTCTTGCCCATACATGTGGGGATTTACCCGAAATTTTGTTTGCCCATTGTTGTTCTTTGGATGCATCCCATGCATGAAATAACAAACCAGTCTTTTCATCACGAGTATGTTGTTCCATCAATACGAACTGCCTGGTGATATCTGCAAAAGCAGCATCATCATGAAAAGTAGCTGCATATTCTGCATAGAATGGTTCACCCATATATAATCCATCCAGCCACATTTGATTGGGATAAATCTTCTTATGCCAGAATCCACCTTCAGAAGTTCTGGGGTGTGTTCTTAATTGAGATCTCAATAGATCAACCGCTTTCTTGTATTTTTCTTTTCCGGTAACCCTATACAAAAGCAATAACAGTTTACCATTATTGATATGATCAATATTATAATCATCGGGCTTATAATCATAAATTGATCCATCCTCCCTTACATAAAAATCCATTGAATGTTGGATATAATTAAAATACATCCCATTTCCTGTTAGTTTCCAAGCTCCTTCTACGCCTTTTAAAATAACGCCTTGATCGTAACTCCATCTTGCTTTTCCACCAGCTTTTGCTCCGAAAGAATCAGGCCATAATTTCATGGAAGTAGCAATTAATTGTTCTGCTTGACTCAATTGTGCATGAACAATTCCTGCATTCAATACCAGGAATAAGACGAATATTTTTTTCATAATTTTTTCGATTCAATTAATTTTTCTCCACCATGGTTTCGGTTGCTCCAAATTCGGCATTTATTGCTTTTTTAGCAAGTCCTGTATTGGTTTTGCTCAATTTAATTTTTCCAGATCTACTTCCTTGCAATAACATGAACAAATCAGCCGTCTTTCCAAAATCCATTTGATTAAAATGCACATTTGTGCTATTGAGGATATAGGCAAATGGATTAGTGTCTTTTGATACAATAGTGCTATTGCTAATACTTACTCCATCTGCTTCCTGTATATCAATGCCCTTATTGGCTTTAATATACAAATGACTTAGTTGAATATTCTTTACAGGCATTTCAGGGATTCCTCTTACAAAAACCGCTTTGGATGCCCCGTCACAAAAAATATGATCAAAATAAAAATTTTTAAATTGAGGAGTTGCTTCTGTAACAGGCAACATTTCCACTTTTGGTGGTTCTCTTTTTTCACCTATCAGTGCAATCGGATCTTGAGCTGCATAATACATATCAAACAAAATAGCTTCTCCAGGAATATCCTTCATATAAACGTTCTTCACATAAATATTTTCCACAACTCCGCCTCTGCCTCTTGTAGTTTTAAATCGTAAACCAATATCTGATCCGATAAAAGTGCAATCGCTCACATAAATGTTTTTTACTCCCCCACTCATTTCACTACCTACTACAAATCCACCATGGGCATGATAAACTGTACAATTTTTTACGATTACATTTTGTGTAGGCACTCCACGTTTCCTTCCATCTTCATCTCTTCCACTTTTGATAGTAATACCATCATCTCCTGTATCAAAAACGCAATCTTCTAATAAAACATTCTTGCAACTTTCTATATCAATGGCGTCGGTGTTAGCTCCATACCAAGGATTCTTTACTTTTAAGCCACTTACAGTAATATCCTCACTCAATAATAAATGGGTGGTCCAGGCTGGAGAATTTTCGAAAGTGATATCTTTAATTAACACTTTTGTACATCCTGCAATTCTGATCATATTCGGTCTTAGAAAATCTTTGATCGATTCAAAATCAGCTAATTTTTTACCATTGATCAGTTTTCCAATGTCTTTTTTGGATGATGCCTCAACTGCAGCAACAGAGGGATACCAAGTTTTTTTATCTTCAGTTAAAGCCCCTCCATATTTTAACTGGTGCTTTTTCCATTCTGACTCAGCCATTTTTTCCTTTTTCAAAGGACGCCAATAAAACCCGTTCCCATCCATAATCCCCATTCCAGTAATGGCAATATTGGTTTCATTTTCTGCAGAAACGGGTGATTGACATCTGGCTGCATCAACTCCCTCAAAAGAAGATTTTACCAATGGATATAAATTAAAATCAGCACTAAAAATCAATAAAGCATTTTTTGCTAAATGAAGATTTACATTGGATTTTAAAATGATTGGCCCTGTAATAAATGTACCTGCCGGTATCAACACTACGCCGCCCCCTTTTTTATTCATCGCCAAAATTGCTTCA
Organism: Sphingobacterium thalpophilum; assembly: GCA_943372285.1. Classification (GTDB taxonomy): domain Bacteria; phylum Bacteroidota; class Bacteroidia; order Chitinophagales; family Chitinophagaceae; genus Sediminibacterium. The sequence continues at coordinate 58,221 of CALRYA010000007.1, forward strand.
TTAATAGCTTTGGAGTTTTCAAAAAAAGGATCGGATTTTGCTCCAAATTGAATGATGTTTAAAGTATCCTTTCTAAAGGAAGTCCTTTGTATGCGAATGGATGAAGCATTTTGTGCTTGAACACAAAAACTGGCTGCTAATGCAATACAGCAATAAAACAATCGATTCATATGGTTTTGCAATTAAGTTTGCCTTACAAGTCTACTTAGTAATTGGTGAACAAAATCATTTATTTGATTCATTATTTACGCAAACGATGTCGGGAATTATCCCATAAAATGGTATCTTGTTAGCACGTTTAGCATTATACCATGAAATTTGAAGCAATTACCATTAAAGATATAGCCAAAACCTTAGGCTTATCTACTTCTACAGTGAGCAGGGCGCTACGTGACAGTTATGAAATAAGCCCGGAAACAAAGGCTAGAGTGATTGAATATGCGCGAGAAATGAATTATCGCCCCAATCCTATTGCTTTGAGCTTAAAGGAAAAAAGAAGTAGTTCTATTGGTGTTCTGGTGAGCGAAATTGCCAATAGCTTTTTCTCACAAGCTATCAATGGGATAGAATCTGTAGCACAACAAAAAGGATATAATGTAGTAATAGCCCAAAGCAAGGAAGATTTTAACAGAGAAGTTTCGGCACTACAATATCTTGCTTCGCGAAGTGTGGATGGTATTTTGTTATCAGTTTCTTCTGAAACAAGCGATTTTAGTACCATTAACGGCTTATATAGCAAAGGCATGCCCGTTGTGTGCTTCGATCGTGTTGTAGAATCAATTGATACACATAAAGTAATCGTAGACAATTTTATGGCTGCTTATAATGCAACCAATCACTTAATTAAAAATGGGTATAAAAAAATAGCTTGTATTACCAATGCTGCATTACTCTCTATATCAAGAGAAAGAGTAGAAGGATATAAAAAAGCAATGAGCGATAAAAAAATGCCATTTGACGAAAAGTCAATTGGTTATTGCCCACATGGGGGTTTGATTTATGAAGAAGTAGAAGAAGTAATGAACCAGTTGATCAAATCAAAAAATAAACCAGATGCTGTAATAGCCTGTTCAGACAAGATCACCACCAATATAATGAGGTATTGTAAAATAAAAAAAATACCTATCCCTGATAGTTTAGCTATGATTGGATTTAGCAATTTAGATCTGACAGAATTGTTATCTCCTTCATTGTCAGTGGTAAGGCAGCCTGCTTATGAAATGGGCAAAAAAGCCGCAGAATTAATTATAACAATGATAGAAAGCAAAAGGCCGGTATTGGATTTTGAAACCGTTATTCTGCCAGCAGAATTAATACAAAGAGCCTCTTCTGCAAAAAGGAAAACGGTTAAGTAAGTTTAATCGCCTGTCTTGCTAACATCAACCACTTTCCTTTTTCTTTTTGAAATACAAGCATTACTTTCAATTTAACTGTACCAGGTTTTCCATTATCATTGGTAGTTGCATTAAGGGAATGTCTTACAATCGCAGTTTTTCCAACTACCATGATGCTTTGTTCACTTAATTCTATAGTTACAAAATCGGATTTGCCGCTTGCGATCTTATCTACAAATTCTTTTTTTCCTTCCACATGACCTCCTGAATGTCCATAGCTTAACTGATCTGATGCAATTCCATTGAGTTCTTCTTGATTACCACTCACCATCGCCACCCTAAGTTGTTCTACTGCAGCAGCAACTGCCATACTATCTTTACTTTGCGCATTCATAGAAATAGCAAAACAAAAAAAGAGGCAACTTAAAAAAACACTTTTCATAAAATTATTTTTCAATTGTGAATGAATGAATAATAGCCGTACCATTACTGCTACTATTAAAAGGCTTACTGCAATATAATCCGATTTTGGCTCCTACCCATCTACCAGGTTTTATCAAAAAGCTTTCGCCTATATTTTGGAATTTTTTCCCATCTACACTGTATGAAAATATTGCTTTCCCTTCGGGAATGATGCTACATCTAAAAAACGCTCGATTAGTTGATTGTATAATTATAGGTTGAAATGATTCTAATGATGATTTGTCTGCGTTTTTACAAACCCCCATTTGAATGGCATACCCTGCATTTGTTTTTTCAATCAGTAGCTCTGCATAATTAGTGCCGAAAACAATCAATCCAGATCTGTCTCCAACAGTTGCATTAGCTAATTCAATTTCGGTAGTTGTTATAAATGAATCAGCTGGAAATTTTTGCATGTATAATGATGGAACGGAATATAGATTTTTATCTGAATCAGGAAAAGCTATTGCTGACAATTGCATTTTTCCCTCTTTGTTGGAAATCCAATTAGGCGAAGGATTTGCTTGCCATTGCCAGTTCAGATCATTGGGTTTAATTGATTGATTCTGCGTTGTAGCATTCACAACATTTGTTGTAGGCATATTATAATGTAATACAGGTTGCCCCTTTTCATTTTCGTTATAATCAATCCCAATTATCGGCCAGTCGTTTTTCCAAACCATTGGTTGTAAATGTAGGATTCTTCCAAAAGCTTCTTTATCCTGAAAATGAATAAACCAATCTTCCCCTTTACTGGTATGAACCCATGCCCCCTGATGAGGGCCATTTACCATGGACCCTCCTTGGTCCATCACCACTCTTCTTTCATAAGGGCCATATACATTTTTAGCCCTTAGTACAGTTTGCCAGCCAGTTTTTACGCCTCCTGCAGGCGCAAAAATATAATACCAACCATTTCGCTTATAGAATTTGGGGCCTTCAATTGTTGGATCCAGTTCATGGCCGTCATATACCATTTTAGATTCCCCAATTATTTTTGTGCCGCTTGAATTCATTTCTTTTACTACAAGTACACTGTTGATTCCTGCTCTACTTTTTGCAAATGCATGAACCATATAAACTTTTCCATTATCATCCCATAAAGGGCATGGATCAATTAAGCCTTTTCCAGTATCCACTAAAATTGGATCAGACCAAGGTCCTGCAAATTTTTTTGATTTAATTAAATAAATACCATAATCCGGATCGGGATAATAAATATAAAATTCATTGTTATGGTATCGAATGCTAGGCGCCCAAACTCCAGCACCATGTTGCACTTTCGAAAAATGGTTTTCTGGAACTAAATTCTTCAAAGCATAGCCTACTAAATTCCAATGAACCAGATCAGTTGAATGCAATAAAGGCAAACCAGGCACATGATTAAAGCTGGATGCAGTCATATAATAATCATCGCCAACACGCTCCACATCAGGATCACTATAATCTGCATGAAGTATTGGATTCTGGTAAGTGCTTCTAGGCTCCCAATTGCCCAATATTTTTTTTATGGTTAATTGGCTTGCTTCTTTTTCAGTTAATTGAGTAGTCCATTTTGCTCTTTCTGCTTTATTTGCACCTGGTCCTGTGCTATTGAACTCAGCATATCTTGCAGTCGTTTCATTAGAAGGATTTTTCCAGTTATTCCATCCTTCTGGAACAATATGTTTACCTAGCCAGCAGCTGATATAAGTTACACTTGCTGTTGGGCTCCAGGGTCTACCCAGCGACACTTTATTGATACTGCTATCCGCAGTTAATTTACAATTATAAAATACAAAGCCAAAAGGGATAATACTATTGGTGGAAGCTGCCGTTACATGAGAATTCTTTTTGCTATGGATAATACATTGATTAAACACTGCAGTTGATGCTCCAAAAATAAAATCAGTGGTTCCTTCTATATAACAGTTTTCGAAATATTGTTTCACGCCACTCCCACTTAAAAATAATACATCTTGATTGCCAATCATTCTACAGTTACTGAATGAAGCCCTATTGCCTTCAACTCTTAAAGCAACTGCTTGCCCTGCAGTGAACCCTGCATTATTCTGAAAGGTTATTTGTTCTGCATGAAAATCATTTCCGTAAACAACAAAAGAAGCACATGTCCATGTATTTAAAGTATCTCCGTTAGGCATTTTTGTGCCCGCATGATTATCGAAGCTAAGAATTGTTTTGTCCTTGCTTTCTCCAATAAGACTAATCCCAGACTTGCTTGCATCAACTGTTATAACTTCTTTATAAAATCCATTTTTAATAAAGATCCGATAAGGCTTATTATTCCCAGCAGGGATTGCATTTAATGCTGCTTGTACCGATTTGAACTGGCTTTTACCTGAAGCATCAACAATAAAATTGTAGTTGGCATTCTTTTGCCCAAATAAAGTTGCACTTAAAAAAAAGAAAAAAATGACTTGCCTGATAACTAGAATGGGCATGATTATTTTTTTACAGGTACAATAATATGTTGATTCAAATCAGTATTCAAATTACGTAATTCCTGAAGTACTAATTGTGCTATTAATCGAGCGCCTAATTCATTAAAATGGGTATTATCTTCTTTGCCTTCTGGATAATTAGGATGTTCCCCAGGCTTCAACTGTAAGAATAATTGTTTTGAAAATTCCTTTCCAAACTGTTGATATAACTGACGACTTTTTGTATCCAAATCGATGAATAAAACTTGTTCAGCTACTGCTACTTGTTTTACATAAGCCGAATATTCAGCATGTGTTTCTTGCGCTTCGCCAGCATCATTGAATTTTCTTCTACTTACAGGTGTACATAAAATGGGTATTGCTTTTTTAGCTCTAGACGCTCTAATGAATTTTATTAAATTCATTTTAAAAGTATCTTCAGTTGCATATCTTTCTTTTTTGTCTTTCGACTCATCGTTGTGCCCAAATTGAATGAATACATAATCCCCTTCTTTCAAACCTTCTTCTGCTTGTTTCCATAAATTTTCACTGATAAAAGTTTTGGTACTTCTTCCATTTTTTGCCAAATTTTTTACTGTAATGGAAGAATCCCAGAAATAGGCAAAAGGCATACCCCATCCTGTTTCTGGATAAGCTTTGGTTTCTTTGATTGACATGGTGCTATCCCCACACATCCAAATGGTGATTCTTTTTTGATCAGGACCAAAAGCCATCAGCAATAAAACAAATGGTATTATTTTTTTCATTGAACTAATGAATTAATATACACTTCTATATTGGTAAAAAATGGATGCAAATGATTTCTTGTAGCATCTGAAGCATCATTCGGGTTTAACTTGTTTTTTATTTCCCAATCGTCTGGCATACCATCTCCATCTGTATCTTTCAATGCTGGTAAAGATTTTAAAGCAGGCCATGCCTGAACTGTTAATTCATATGCTGTGCCATGAGGGTACCCTCCCTGAACATCAATAAACCTGCCTTTATTATTTTGCATATCATTAATTACCCTTACATCTAAAGTATCTCTTTTAAATGATGCTCCGACTGAATTCACCACTAAATTGTAGGCATCAATTGGAGAATCAGTTTTGATGAATTCAGCAGGGAAAGCCGTTTTTACAATGGCAGCTATTTTATCTGCTGCTGTTCCTCCATTGCCCATATCAATTCCAAGCCAATTATTCTTTGATACCTCTTTCGACCCATGTACAAAATTTCCATCCACATAAAATTGACCGAATCCCCTTGTTTCATTTTTAGATGGATTTACTATCCTATATTTTACTTTTTCATTCGTTCCCGGACCTGCTTTGTAGTAATTATTAACCATATTATAAGTGCCCCCCTCTCCACCATAAGTGCTATTGTGCTCCCAATTATAAATCACATTGTTTCTGAAGTCTACAAATTCCTCATCTGATCCTAAACGAGCCCCATTGAATCTTGGGTTTCTGCTCAAACAATTGGCAAATAAATTATGATGAGCAGATAAATGTTTTCCGCCCCAAATTCCACCATAACCATGGCGCTCATAATCTTTATCACCTGTTTCAAAATGATACGAATAGTTGAGCGGTTCAGTAATTAAGTTCCATTGAACAGTTGTACTATCTCCACCATAAATGGAGAACACTTCATCGGTACTCCAGCTCATACTACAATGATCGATAATGATGTTTTTCCTTTTATTTCCTCCAAATGCATCATCCCCTCCATTTCCATCAATCATTCCTCCTTTTTGATTTTTGTCTCCCATTCTGAATCTTAAATACCTAATAATAACATTATTACCAGCTACAATTACAGATTGATCTGCAAAACAAATTCCATCTCCGGGGGCTGTTTGACCAGCGATGGTTACATCACCTAAAATATTGAGTTTACTATTTAAATGAATGGTTCCAGATACAGCAAAAACAATGATTCTTTTAAATTTAAAAGATGCCGCTTCCCTAAAACTACCAGGTCCATCGTCATTTAAATTAGAAACTACAACAGTTTTTCCACCCCTACCACCCGTAGCATATTTTCCAAATCCTTCTGCACCAGGAAATGCAATGGGAGAAGATTCGTTTTGTGCAATGCAAAACAATGGGATACTCATATAAAAAAAGAGTCCAAAATAAAACTGATACGTTTTTTTCATGCAATGCAAGATAAAAAAAATGACTGCCGAAGCAGTCATTAAAGCTTAATACCCAGGATTCTGTTTTAAATTAAAATTGGCATCTACTGCTGGTTGAGGCAGCGGCAATAATTCCGATTTACCAGTAATGAATCCAGTAGCGAATCTAGATACTGCAACCGTATTGATAGTGGTACCCATCCAATTTACACGTGTGGTATTGGCTGGAGCGGTTGCTGGTTCTCTAGTATAGAAAGAGTTATTCCATAAACTAGCATTATCTGCAGTTGAATTATTATTAAAATACATGAATTGAGGAAGGTTGGCAAAGTTTCCTACCCTGTTAGCCATATTTAATAAAGTTTGTCTGGTTTCATTCAACTTAGCTGCCAGTAAATTCCACCGAATTAAATCATATTTTCTAGTGCCTTCTCCACCTAATTCAAAAGATCTTTCGTTTACCAAAGCATCAAAGAAAGCCGACTTAGATAAACCAGCGGGCAAATCAACTGTTGCATCAGGAGCTGTTAGAGATTTCCCAAACCCTCTTCTTCTAACCTGATTGACCGCATTATATGCTGCAGCTGTTGGCCCACTGATTTCATTTTCTGCTTCGGCCAACATTAATAATACATCTGAATAACGGATTAACTGCCATTTCAAACTAAAATACTGAACCGCATCTGTTGGAGCAACCACTGGTCCACTGATCCAATCTCTACGATACTTTCCATCACAAATAGCTGTAATAGCCTGACCAATTTTAATAGAACCATCAGCAGCCACATTATAAGGGCAGCAGGTAACGTCTCTTCTTAAATCGTTTTGATTAAATGAATAGAAATAAGAAGGTAGCACATTGATGCTCTTATTTCCAAATGTGCCAACAGTAGGCCCATTATAATATGCCAACTTGGTATCGGCAACGGCTAATCTTCCTATTGCACTTGCCTGGAACATTAATTCTCCATTCGGATCAACAACTGCTCTTGCATTCACCTGATCTTTCCATAGACCTCTAAAGCTAGGATTCAAAGTATGCTGACCAGAAGCGATGATCTCGGCGCATTCATCTTTAGCCATTTGATAATAGGTTAAAAAATTAGCCCCTCTTTGCATTGATCCATTCTGACGCAAGGAGAATCCACCTCTAAACAATGCGATTCTTGCACGTAATGCCTTAACTGCACCTTTTGTAATTCTTTCATCTACTTGATCTCCAATTCCAACCACCTCATTTCTCCAAGGAACTAATGTTGCTGCTAATTTTAAATCTTCCAATAAACGATCATAAATTGAATCTCTATCAGTTCTTCTTGGAAATGGATTGTTATCTGCTAAAGTAGATGCTGCATTGAAATGCCAAGGCAAATCGCCCCAATTTCTAATGGCTTCAAAATAGAACTGTGCTCTTAAAGTAAGTGCTTCACCATGCAAACGAGCCAATTGTTTTTTCTCCTGTTCAGAGCCATTTTTGTACTTATCCATTGCCGGAATATTGTCAATGCAAATATTGGCAAACTCTATCCCTTGAAACAATTGATTGAAAGGATTATTTAGTTGTGAGTTACCTGAGGTAGCAGCATATCGCGCTATATCTCTTCGATCATTATCTGAGTTTCCGGTCGGACCTTGCATTTCATCATTGTCTACCGGATAATACAAACTCAATCTGATTCCATAAGCCGCATCCCCTACTAATCTGCTATACACTCCTGCTAATGCTTTTGTTGCATTAGGCACATCGCTAAAAACCATTTCTTCACTTACTTCTGTAATTGGCTTTTGGTCTAAATATTTTTGGCAACTTATCAATGTTAACACACAAAGTGTGATTGATAAAGCAAAAGTCAGTTTATTGATATACTTACTGATCATATAAATAGTTTTAAATAGTATTATTAAAATGAAGCGTTAATTCCAAAAATAAAAGTCCTGCTTTTAGGATAAGCCGAATAATCTAATCCTGGTGTTAAAGGGCTACCTGCCACACTAACTTCTGGATCATATCCAGTGTAGCTTGTTAATATTGCTAAGTTATTTGCTGTGAAATAAAATCGCAATTTGCTCATTTTAATTCTCTGCAAACTTTTAGGTGATATGCTATATCCAAGCGTTAAATTGTTTACTCTGATGAATGATCCATCTTCAATAGCCCATGAACTTGGTGTAAATGCACCAGCACTTTTAAGAGGAGACCATATATCAGCATAAGCATTCATTCTTCCAAGTTCTTCAGGAGCAATTCCTACTACTTGATTGGTAGAATTAACCCATTGAACAGTTGCACCTGATGGCGAAATAGTTTTCCATCTATTTGCCATAATGTTCAGCATATTGGAATTGTTAGAATAGGCATTGGTGAATTCAATTTTATTGGCATTGTAAACATCGTTGCCATAAGAGAAATTAAGGAATAAACTTAAATCCCAATTCTTATAATTGAATTGTTGATTCAAACCTCCAGTAAATTTTGGATTAGGATTGCCAATGATTTGACGATCGTTATTCAAATCAATTACACCATCTCCATTTAAATCTTTGAATCTAATTGAACCTGGCTGCACTGGTCCTATGATACCAGCATTGGTTGGAACACCTGTTTTTAAAGTATATACTCTTGTAGTGTAGTTATAATCAAAGTCATTGATTCTATAAAAACCGTCATGAACAAGCCCCCACATAGATCCAACAGGATCTCCTATCCTTACTATATAGTCTGTAGGTTGACCAGAAACACCCCAACTTGCATTTGGAAAAAAGTTCTTTTGATTTACTCCCAATGCTACTACTTCGTTTCTGTTAGTAGAAATATTGAAATTGGCATTCCAAGTAAAGTCTTGCTTTTTGATTATCTGTGCATTTAATTGAACTTCTACACCTTTATTAGATGTTTGCCCAATATTCTGCAATTGTGATGAATAACCAAACGTAGAAGCAATAGGAACATTCAATAATAAATTGCGGGACTGATTATTATAAATATCTATAGAAAGATCAATTCTTTTAAAGAAGCTAATGTCTACACCAAAGTTTCTACTCTCTGTAGACTCCCACTGTAAATTACGATTCACTAAACCAGCAGAAGAAAACGCATTTAACGCCTGGTTGTTTAAACCATAATAAAATGTTGCATCATTTCTAAATGTTGTGAGATATAAATAATCATTGATCCTGTTATTACCAGTAGTACCAAAACTTGCTCTAAACTTCAGGTCTGAAATTTCCTTAACATTTTGCATGAATTTTTCACTCTTTGCTCTCCAAGCGAAAGAACCTGCAGGAAAATAACCCCATTGCTTTCCTGGTGCAAACTTAGATGCCCCATCTGCTCGCATATTAAAAGAGAAGAGGTATTTATCCATCAACGTATAATTAATCCTGCTAAAGAAAGATATATTGGTATACCTAGTTTGATTTAATTTAGGAAATCCTGCAAATGAAGTAGCTAAACCGGTGTTTTTTATTGCATCATCTACAGAAATTAAATTTGGATAATTTCTAAAAATGTTATTCCTGGTTTCAGTTCTGAAATCATAGGTCTCTTCACCAATCAGCACACTTAGGTCATGAATATTTTTATAATTATTTAATGTATAAGTAAGTACATTGGAATTGGTAATTGTTGTTCTATTAACCGAATCCAAAACAACTATTGGCTTTCTACCACCTTGTAAAGTGGAATACGGAGTGATAGAATCATGGAACTGACGATCAATAAACTTATTGTCATCATACCCAAAAGTTGATTTAAAGGTTAGATTTTTAGCAATTCTATAAGATAGATTTGCAGTTATATTAAACACAGTGGTTGTTTTATTTCTATATTCTGCATTGGCCAATGATATAGGGTTGTATAATGTTAATCCATTCCCCACATTATTATCAGCCAAAGGATCAGCATCATCTATATCTTGTGCATTTGATAAAAATGGTCGATACTTCACTGCATTTCTTAATCTATTATAAGATGAACCCTTTGTGTCGCTAACTCCAGCTCCAAAAACGTCTTGTAAGGTATAGCGGGTACTAACACCTACACTTAGCTTATCAGTAACTTTATAATCACCTCTAAAAATCAATGCATGTCTTTTATAATTAGAGTTGATAACAATGGCTTTATCATCATTATAGGTATATCCAAAATTATATGTGAATTTTTTTGAACCTCCATTTAAAGTAATATTATGCGTTTGCATTCTACCTGACAATCCAAACACTTCGCCCTGCCAATCTACTGGATTGGCATTTTTGTATACATTTAAAGTATCCCAAGTTGTACCATAGTTTCTTACAAATGATGTACTGTCTACTGCACTTCCTCTTGAACGTTCGGATTGATAAACAACAAAATCATAAGGATTCAATACATCCAATTTTTTAGCTAAAGATTTTGTTCCGAAAAAACCATTGTAACTCATTTTTAATTTTCCCGCTCTTCCAGACTTAGTAGTAATAACTATAACTCCATTTGCACCTCTTGCTCCATATATGGCCGTTGCAGCTGCATCTTTTAAAACATCAATAGATTGAATATCTTGAGGCGCCAGCGCATTTAATCCATTTTCAACCTGTACTCCATCAATAATATACAATGGAGAATTATCGCCCGTAATAGACATTCCACCACGTACTCGAATTCTAATGGTTGCGTCTGGCGATCCTTCAGCAGTAGTGGCAGTAACACCCGCTAATCTTCCATTCAACATTTCAGCAGCTGAGTTTACTGGAATATCTTTAAAATCTTTCGCACTTATTGATGAAACCGAAGCCAACACATCTCTTCTTTTTACAGACTGATAACCAATCACCACGATATCATCTAATTTTTCATCAGCTGAGGCCAATTTAACAACCATATTGTCCGATGCATCTAATGAAATGGTTTTAAACCCAACATAACTAAAACTAAGTTGCAGTTTAGTATTGGATGGTATAGCAATAGTAAAACTCCCAGATTCATCGGTTTGAGTTCCTTTTATTCCCGATTTTCCGGAAATACTTACCCCTTGAAGCGGCAAGCCTTTCTCATCGGTAACTTTCCCTTTTAATTGTTTGGTTTGACCCCATACATGGGTAATAATTGTACAAAGAATAAGTACAAGCGTAAATTTTCTCATAATAGCATTAATTTAGACAATCGTTCTGTTAGCTTAATCGGACATACAAGTCTATTCATATTATGCATGGTTTCCCCTCTATTGCACCACTTTTTTTACGCAATCGATGCCGATAACGATACCTAGTTAAGATAAATGGAACTTAGTTAGTCTATTATCTGCCTACTTACATAATTTTGCCATATGCGAATGGTATTATTATCAGTAGGAAAACCAAATGAATCATATGTAAATGAGGGAATAATTGATTTTACCAATCGTATCAATAAGTACTTTAAAGCAGAATGGCAATTAATAGGAGCTCCCAAAAATGCTGCCAGCATGAGTGAACAGGAATTAAAGAAAACGGAAGCAGGTTTAATTTTACAAATTCTACAAAAAGACGATTTCCTGATTTTATTGGACGAAAGAGGTAAATCACTCAGTTCCCCTGATTTAGCCAGTTTTTTGCAACAAAGAGCCAATGAAAGCACAAAGCGAATAGTTTTCTTGATCGGGGGTGCATTTGGAGTTGATCCTCAAATAGCCACGAGAGCAGACTATACTTGGAGTTTATCCAAACTGGTATTTCCTCATATGCTGGTTCGATTAATTTTAACTGAACAAATTTACCGTGCTTGTACTATTTTGAGGAACGAAAAATACCATCATCTATGATTACGATCACTTTAAGCATTGTTTTATTAACTGCTGTTATTTCTTTTACAGCTTTTTCCAATGAAAAAGTGATGGATGATTTAATTTTTTATCCTCCAGCTATAACCAATCGAAACCAATGGTATCGATTTATTACCTGCGGATTCATACACGCAGACATTATGCACCTGGCATTTAATATGTATTCGTTTTACTTATTTGGAGACATGGTAGAAAAAGCATTTGGCATCCTTTTTGGCGAATCTGGAAAAATCATCTATGTCCTTTTATACGTTTCTGCGTTGATAGTAAGTGTATTGCCCACTTACATCAATCATCAAAACGACTATCATTATAGAAGCTTAGGTGCTTCGGGTGCTGTTTCAGCAATTATTTTTGCTGGTATTTTTTTATATCCCACTATGGGTATGGGCATTTTTCCAATACCATTTCATATTCCAGGATTTGTTTTTGGTCCTTTATTTTTAGGCATCTCTTATTATTTAGCCAATAAAGGCCAGGGAAATATCAATCATTCAGCACATATCTGGGGAGCCATTTATGGGATTGTTTTTTTAATTATTACTTCTACTTTTTTATCAAAATTCAATTTGATAGAAAACTTTTACAATGAAGTAATCAATTATTTAAGATAACTGATTTGTAATAAGCTGCTGGACTTTTCTGAATATTTGAATCGATTGTCTATTCGATGACCAATTACAGCAATAATTGTTTGATTCATTTCTAGCACCCAAACTGATTCCTTTTGGGTTTTACTGAGTTTAGCATCAATGAAAAATTTAGCCAATTTCTTTTTCTTGGTCATCCCCAGGGGATAGAAATAATCGCCAGTTTTATGTTTTCGTAATAGTAAAGGAAAACTAATTTTTGATGCATCTAGAAATTCAACCCCTTCTGCAGATTTAACAGAGGAATTGCTTACCTGCTTTATTTCTATTGACCCATTTGCAAACAAATATTTTCCAGGTTCATTTATAACAATATGGTTTTCTTGATCCGAAGCAATGGGCGCTATGATCATCCATGCTCTATTTTTGATGATTCGAAAAGCAGCCGATTGAATAGTTCTGGCATTATCAGCATCAAATAATTTAATTACTTCATTGGTTTGGGAAGAAGTAAAGCCAAATTTTCGAATAATTTCCCAGGTGATGGTTTGCAATGGAATTACTTTCTTCCATTTTAAAATGGGGATATGCCATTCCGCACCTTTCTGCTCCATCAGTTTTTCAATTTGTTGATTAACTGCATTCTGATACAAAATAGCTGCTTCTTCGAATCGAAATAAATTTCTTTGCAAATTTTCCCTTACCTGAGGATATACTTCTTGTAATTGAGGGATCAGCTGATTCCTAAAATAATTTCTTGTATAGTCGTCTTTAGAATTAGATGAATCTGTAATAAACTTTATGCCTTTCGATAATGCAAAAGCTTCTAATTCTTTTCTAGTAAATGGCAATAATGGCCTAATGACTTTTTTTTCTCTGTGCCAGGAAGGAATTCCAGTTAAGCCTTCGATGCCTGTTCCTCTGAAAAAATGCATTAGCATCGTTTCGATACTATCATCAGTATGATGAGCAGTAGCAATACAATTCAACAAAAATTTTTCATGTGGCGTTTTGATTAATTCTGCAAACCAATTATACCGAAGTTCTCTTGCAGCTTCCTGAATGGATATTTTTGCATTTGCAGCAAACTCTTCCGTATTAAATTGATTTATAAAAACTTCTACTGCTAATTTTTTGCCTAATGCCTGAACAAAATCTTCGTCTCTGGTACTTTCCGATCCTCTCAACTGAAAATTAGCATGCGCTAAAACAAAAGGAATTTTAGTGGCTTTAAATAAATGTGCCAATACTGTACTATCCAGTCCCCCACTCGAAGCCAATACAATTGCCTCTCCAGGTAAAAGCATTTGGCTAAAGTTTTTTTGCCAATGTTTATTAAAAGTTTCAATTAATTCCATTAACAAAAAATAATGAATGAAAATTTAATTATGCTTTTCTGGTATAACTGGCTGTTAAAGCAGCCAATCCACTTACCAATCCGCCAATGAATCCTGTTAAAAAAATAAGCACAATATAAGACCCTCCCAATGGAAGTATTTGAGCCACTTTTGTGGAGAGAATATGTTCATTATTAATATCAATGACTGTCGCCAAAATAGTCCACAAAAGAAAAACACCTAAAAACCCTGATAAAAAAGATTTGAATGGACTTTGATGTATTGAAAGCGCTACAACAAAAGAAGAAATGGCAAAACTCCACCAAGGCAGTGTTGTAAACAATCCAAAACCATATGCTAATAATGCAGATAATATTATTGAAGTAAAAAATTTCATATCAATGTTTTTAAGCTTGAGTAAATGTCATTAACCATTTCACTTGTTTGTGTTTTGGTGCTTCTTCTCTTTTTAAGAACAGTATTCGATAATATTTCCCAGTAGCCCAGGAGTCGATAAAAGTATCATAATATTTACTCCCAGGATTGCCATTTTGTCCGCCGGGATAAACACAGTAAGCTTCTACTTCATCTGTCAGATGAACAATCATCCTCCAGCTAGGCCCATGCTCTTCTGTTGTAGCATTAATGATATGCCTACCCCCACCAATTGGCAAATGCAATCTGCTCAATGCCGGAATCTTAAGCCAATGCAATACCCTGGTATCTTTGAATTTCCCCCACGCTAATTTATTGTCTTTTTCTAAGGCAGCTAATTTGGGTATTGCCTTTTTAAATCCTTCCAAAACTACTTCTTCAACTGTTTCTTTTTTATCAGGTGTATTAATATTATCTGCAAATGAATAGGCACTGTCTTTCAACAAAGCTTCCAGCATTGTTGGGTCATCAGGCCAACCTAAATTTGATTTTGCAGCAGCAAATTCATCTTTATACATGGTAGACTCTGTACTATCCCAAATTGCATTAAAGACTGTTGCGCCAGCTTCATTGTAATCACTATTTAAATTCCAATTGGTTAAAATATCTACATATTTTTTTTCTTCGGTATTCAAATTTGATTTACTCAAATACTTTAATAAAACAGGTCGAGCCATTTCGGCAAATACGTTATAATTATTCATTTGCATCAACTGCATATCTTCTGGAGTTATTCCATTCATGGCAGTTAATTGTCGGTTAATAATGATACCTCTGTAAATAGGAAAATTGGAGCCCGCTCCTAAATAATAAGGATAAGAAGGGTCAGTAGATTCTTGATTGGCACTGCTTACAAATCCTCGAACAGGATTCTTGATCATCGGGTTTTCTTCTGTTGGTATCATCCCTTGCCATGCATAAGAACTGTCCGTTCCTGGCATAATAAAATCTCCCTGACGATTCCATCTTGCAACAAATGCTGCTTGTTGTTTAATAGCAATATCGCCCGTTTTAGATGCAAAAACAAAGTTTTGACCAGTATTGTACCAATTGGAAATTGCCGTTAAATAATCGTTGTAATTATGTGCCCTATTCAATAAATAAAAAGGTAACAATCCTTTTGACGCTTCGTGTGCAGTCCAGCGAAGGGCCAGGTATTTTCCTTCTGTATTATTGTTTTTATACAAATTATCGTACATCACCGGACCAAAAACAGTCATAGCAATATCTTCTACTTGGTCAGCAGAATCTTTGACTTTGATGATTTCTTTTCTGGTGGTTGCTTTTTTCCACTCTCCATTATACCAATATTCTTGTTTGGTAGAATCTTTGAATTTCATATCGTAATAATCCAAAACGTCTCTGCCCGCATTAGTAACACCCCAAGCAATGCTATCATTAAAACCAATGATTACTGCAGGAGACCCAGGAAAACTAGCTCCATAAGTGCTATGGGTTGGAGTGGTGATCTGAACTTCATACCACAATGAAGGCATATTTAAACCCAGGTGAGGATCATTGCAAAGAATAGGTCTTCCACTTTTCGTTTTTGAACCAGCAACAGCCCAGTTATTACTCCCATTATTTTTGTTAGGTACAAATGGCGCAACAGCATTACTTGGTCCAGCAAGATTATTCAAATAAGCTGAATCAATATCTTTCGGAGTAATCGGGTTAATAGAAGGCTTTGCATAAACGGTGCCTTTGGGAATGATGGGGTCTAATGAATCTTTTATATTGGTAAAGAGTTTATTAAATTCATTAAAACCAAAATAATTTTTTGCATTGGTCATTTGCAAATCCGTAGTGGAGCCCCTTCCAGTTAGGTCATAAGACATAAACATTTGAAAGAGATATGTTTTTTTCGCTGACCATGCTTCTGGCTGATAATCCAATAACTTATATTCAAATGGAATTTGTTCAGGCTTTAAAGAACTGATATATGCATTCACCCCTTTTGCATATGCTTCAATGGAGGATTTCATTTCAGGATTATTCTTTTCTACATAAGCCTGTGTATTTTCTGCTCCATATACCATTCCCAATCTTCTAAAAAAGCGATCAACGTATAATCTTTCTTTACCAAAGATTTCACTTACTCGACCACCAGCTAAATGGGTTTGAAATTCCATCTGCCATAATCTGAATTTAGCATGTAAATATCCCTGTACATAATAGGCATCATTTTCATGATCGGCATAAATATGAGGTACCAGACGATCGTCAATGTATACTTCTACTTTGCTTTCCAGCCCTGTGAGTTTTATATCATTGTTATAATTGGTATTGACGGATTCAGCATTTTGCCAAAACCCAATTTGAGGAGATAAAAAATAACCCAAACGAGGTGTTTTATTTCCTCCAACCGGCAATTGTCTATTTAAAACAATAATAAGCCCTGCAGTACCTAAGGCGGCAATCAATAAAGGGACAATTCTCATAGCAATCGTTTAAGCATTGAAAATACAAAATTTTGACGATGGTTCAAATAGAAATAAAGTATGGGCTGGATTTAGTTAAGAGGCGTATTTCTATTTGCCAGCAATTTTAGCTCATCCAAATTGGGGGCATCTTTAACTATGGACTTATACAGTTGATCTGCCTGTGTCTTATCCCCTAATTTATCATACAATTTAACCAACATTACTTTGGCTTCGTAATGGTCTTTTTTCAATTCAATTGCTTTCATCAGATCCGTTTTTGCAAGATCAAAATTATTCTCTTGCAAGGCAATAGTGCCCCGAATATAATAAGCAGCTGCAAGGTCAGGTTTATAGAAAATGGCTGAATTTGCATCTCTCCATGCAATACTACTGTCCAATTTTTTATCCATCATTAAAAAAGCTTTTGCACGCATCAAATAGGCATCCGCATTCTTAGGCTCAATCCGCAAAGCATTATTGCAATATATAATCACCTGTGAATAGTCCTTTTTCTGCTTCAATTTTTCATCGCTTAACTTCAAATAATCACTCACTTTTCTGTAGCGTTGAGGCATTTCAGTATCATTAGGATAATTTCGATCATAGGGTTGATCGGAAACAGAGATTTGTTTACGGGTTGCAAGCAGACGATCCATTTTTTGTTGCATTACCTCATCTGGCCCGTGTTTTTTAATATAGTTCTGATAAAAAACAATGATCTCATCATAATACAATTCAAATTGAGTAAGCATTGCTTCCAACTGTTTGGTCATTAACGCTTTGCTATCTGGATAACATTTTAACCCTAATTGGGCATCGATAAATGCATCGAAATAATCTTTTTTATCCATCTCTTTATTGATGATGGTTAAAAATTGTTGCTCGGTTTGTTTGCAATTATTTTTATAAATACGATCATAGGTAATGTAATACCAATGGTTTTTTAATTGTGGTTTTATACGAACCGCTTCTCTAAAATCGAGTTTAGCTTCTTTCAAAATATCGAGTTCAGAAAAGCAAATGGCTCTATTAAAATAGGCATCTGCCTCATCGCGTCCTTCATTGATCACAAAACTAAGGTCTTCTACACAGGCTTTGTATTCTTTGGCCATTTTTGCAGCTACCCCACTTTCGTAGCGCAATTCTTTTTTAGTAAACTGTGAAGGTTGGCTTTTAAAAAACTCATTGAATGATATAAAAGATTCTTCCCCCAAACCAGCTTTAATTTCCAACCTAGCTAAAAAATAAAACAATTGAGGATCGGTATACCCTACCCGCTGAGCATTGTCGTAATCAAAAATGGCTCTTTCAAATAGTCCAATATTCTCAAAACCACGAGCACGCAAATACAATGCCTGACCATTATTTGGTTCATAAAGTAAAATATGATTTAGACTGATTAAAGCCGCAGCATAATCATTCTTATCCATTGCATTATTTAGAGCCTGTTTATGAGGCAACAAGTATCGCTGTACAAGGGTATTAACAGATCTAACTTTTTCTACATTGCTCTGAGGGGGGGCTTGAGCATTGTTTTCAACAGCAATACACCATAAACAGACCATCTGAATGAAGATGTTAAGTAGCTTCATAATTGGTGTAATGTGGGTTCAAATTATCATTTTGCTTCCATAATCAGAAATTTTTTTCCTTTTAATTTCTCTTGCTGGATCAATTTTAATAGTGATTGAAGCTTGGATTTTTTCACTGCTACAAAGGAGTTGGTATCTTTTACGACTATTAATCCTAGGTCTTCTTTTGCCAATTTACCTTTCTGCATAAACAGTCCAACAATATCTACTTTATTAATTTTATCTTTTTTCCCTCCATTTATATAAACTGTTGACCATAAAGAAGTTGGAGGCAATGACGATCTATTAAGTTTAAGTATTGGGGGATCTGCATCGATGTATCTAGGAAGACTTTCCTCATGATGCATTAACAGGTAAACATGACCCATTGCATGCATCCTGGCAGTCCTGCCATTGCGATGAGTAAACTCCGCCATAGTAGCTGGCAAATGATAATGTACAATATGTTCCATGTCCGGAATATCCAAACCACGTGCAGCCAAATCGGTGGCAACTAAATAATTGGCCGTTCCGTTCCTAAACTTTATCAGCGCCTGCTCTCTTTGCATTTGCTCCATCCCACCATGAAAAATAGTATTCGGTATTCCTTGTTCAGCAAGCAATTGGCCTGTTCTCTCCACTGCTTCCCGATGATTACAAAATATGAGCACTTGTGTGTTACCAAGATGTGATAACAATTGAACCAAAGAATTCACTTTGTCTTTCTCTTCTGATAAAACCTTATAAATACTCAGATCGATTGTGCTTTCCTTATTGCTGAGGTAATTCAATATTTCGAGTTCCGCAGGTTTTACAAATGAAGGGATTTCAATTGCTTCGGTAGCAGACACAAAAACACGTTGAATAGATTTTTTAAGTCTCTTGACAATATACTCCATATCTTCTTCAAAACCCAGTGCCAGCGATTTATCAAACTCATCAAACACAACCAGTCGAATATAATTGTGATCGAAACTTCTTCTTTTTAGATGATCTGCAATTCTCCCAGGAGTGCCTACTAATAAGGCTGGAGGCTCCACTAAACTTTGAATTTCCGAAAGCATATCATGTCCGCCATAAGCACAAATAATTTTAAATCCTGTAGCCATTTTTTTCCAAACCTGTTCAATCTGGATGGCCAATTCCCTAGAGGGAGTTAAAATCATTACCTGAACCTGATTTCCTTTAGGGTTCAGCAACTTTAATATGGGCAATAAAAAAGCCAATGTTTTACCTGATCCGGTGGGAGATAATAATAAAATATCCTGATGTGCTTCAATGGCTTCACCAGCGGCAATTTGCATATCGTTTAATGCGGTTATTCCTAATTTTTCGATGCTAGATTGGCTCATTGATATGAAATTAATACTTTAATACCGTATACCCTTTTGCAGAATAGGTAGTGACAGTGGTGATTGCTGATAAAGCGGGTAATACTTCAGAAACGATGGTAGAAGGGTCAACATTTCTTTTGAATAAAGTTTGCCCACAAACAAACATAGGAATTCCAGCCTCTTTTAATGCTGCAAAAAGGGCTAAATGTGGATTATTCACACCGAATTTTTTTTGATATGCTTCATTGTTCAATAAAGTCATTACTGCAGGACCATGAAAAACAGCAACCACATGCAATTTCTTTGAGGTAACGCCAGCCAATGCATGCAAATTAATTATGCGTGCAATATTTTCTACATACTCATTAATGATTTCAGGTTTATCGGTAGCAGTAGTTACATCAATTAATACCTTATAATCCAATTTTGGATCGATGGTCACTGTAGCAAAAGGCACTTCCAAAGCAGCTCCAAAATTTTTAATAATCGGGAAAGTCTTGTTTTGAGCTACAGACAGTTGAGCAACAAAAAGAAATAGTACAAATGAAGCAATTTTCATGTTTAATCTTTTGGTTTGAGTATGGGTTCAAGGTACACTTATTTCCCAAATTTTTTCTTTAAGGCCTGCAATGCATCTGAAACATTCATTGAACTCAGGTCTGCTTCATCTGCTTTTTTAGGAGATATTGTTTTAGTGTTCGAATAACTTGAACCAGCACCTGTTCGGTTGTTAGTAGTTTTCGCAGAATTACCAGCCGATTCCTGGGTTTGCTTTATCGATAAAGCAATTCTTTTTCTGACAATATCCACTTCCACCACTTTTACCAAAACCTTTTGTCCCAATTTGAGGACTTCAGCTGGATCTGAAATGAACTTATTGGCAATTTCACTTACATGAACCAAACCATCTTGCTTTACACCAATATCAATAAAAGCGCCAAATCGAGTAAGGTTGGTCACTTGCCCTGGCAACACAAGACCTACTTTCACTTCCTCTAAAGAATAAATATTGGCAAATTCAAATTGCTCCAATTCCGACCTTGGATCTAATCCTGGTTTCTTCAATTCTTTTAAAATATCATTTAGTGATAATAATCCTATTTGATCGGTTACATATTTTTTTGTATCCACTGTTTGAAGCATGGATTCATTACCGATTAAAGTCTGCACATCTATTCCTACATCTTTGGCCATTTTCTCAATGATTGAATAGGCTTCGGGATGAACAGCACTTGCATCTAAAGGATTGAGTGCATTTGGAATACGCAAAAACCCAGCACATTGTTCATAAGCCTTAGCGCCTAATCGAGGTACTTTTAATAGCTCTTCCCTGCTTTTAAACTGTTGAATATTTTTTCGATGATTGATGATATTTTCAGCAACAGACTCATTGATCCCACTAACATATTTCAATAACTGTTTACTAGCGGTATTCAGGTTTACACCCACTGTATTTACACAGCTTACCACCGTTTGATCGAGTTTTTCTTTTAGCCTGAATTGATTAACATCGTGTTGATACTGACCTACACCAATACTTTTAGGATCTATTTTCACCAACTCTGCTAATGGATCCATCAACCTCCTCCCAATACTAACTGATCCTCTTACCGTAATATCAAAATCAGGAAACTCTTCTCTGGCAATTTCAGAAGCCGAATAAACCGATGCCCCATCTTCATTCACTAAAAAAACTGGTAGCCCTAAATTCATTTTTTTAATAAACTGTTCGGTTTCTCTACCTGCAGTTCCATCTCCAATTGCAAATACCTGAATATCAAATTGCTTTACCAAATGTTTAATAGTATACTCGCTATCATATTGCTTATTGGCTTCATGCACATAAATTAAATCGGTTTTTAATAATTCCCCTTTTTCATCTAAGCAAACAACTTTACAACCGGTTCTGTATCCCGGATCTATTGCCAATATTCTTTTACTACCTAATGGAGCACTTAACAATAACTGACGAAGATTTTCAGCAAAAACATTGATTGCATCTTCATCGGCTTTTTGTTTTAGTACAGTTCTGCATTCAGTTTCTAAACTGGGTTGCAATAACCTTCTATATGCATCTTTAATTGCTTTTTTAATATGCTCTGCTGAAGCACTCATTCCTTGTAAATAGGATTGCTCTATTGCATACAAAGCATCTTCTTCTATGGGCGCAATATTCATTCTTAAAAAGCCTTCTAAGAAGCCTCTTAGAATTGCCAGAATACGATGAGAAGGAACTTTATGAATGGGCTCTGAAAAATCAAAATAGTCTTTGTATTTAATCGCTTCTGTTTCTTTATCGCTTAGTACTTTGCTCTGAAGTAACGCAGTATCTTCAAATAACTTTCTCAATTTTGCTCTTACAATTGCATTTTCATTTACATTCTCCGCAATGATATCTCTGGCTCCTTGCAAAGCTTCATCTATTGTAGTAATTTTTTCATTAAAATATTTGGCAGCTTCTAATTCAGGTGAATCATCTTTTTGCTTCAATAAAAAAATAGCCAATGGCTCTAATCCATTTTCTTTTGCAACAACAGCTTTGGTTTTTCTTTTTACTTTAAATGGAAGATAGATATCTTCTAATTCTACAATGGTAGACGCAGCATCTAATTTTGCTTGAATCAAGTCCGTCATCTTACCTTGTTCGGCAATTGTTTTTTCAATAAAAGATTTTCTTTCTGCAAATGCCAGCATTAATTTTTGTTCATCCTGAATCTGCTGAATTTGCACTTCATCTAAATTGCCGGTACTATCTTTTCTATAACGAGCAATAAATGGTATAGTTGAACCTTCTAGCAATAAACCCAATACTGTTTCTACTTGTGTGGCACGAATTCCCAACTTTGAAGCGATCAATGGAGCAAACGACATATACTTTCTTTGTTTTAAGGGCAGCGAAAGTAAGGATAATAGTTATTAGTTATTAGTTATTCGTTATTGGGGGGAAATAGTTATTGGTTATTAGTAATTGGTTATTGGGGCATTCTTAATTCTTAATTCTTAATTCTTAATTGGTAATACCTTATGGGGATATCTTTCTACATATTTTCGAATCATCGATTTGAGTACTTCATTTTCTGCATATGGTGTTATTGCAGATTTGATTTTCTCAAGCACATCAACAGTTAGCGTTTCCAATTTCGAAGAAGCATGATAAGCGCCCATTCCTATAAACTGACCATTCTCCACCAAAACAGTATGTTCTTTTTCTTGTATAATATAGGTTTCTTTTTGAGCCGTTACCAAAGCTAAAGCTTGCTTTACGGATAAATTATACCCTTCCATTTCAGGCAAAACCTCAGGCTGATTTTTGTCTAAAAAACAAAGTGCAGGATCTAACCCATGCTCTTTTACCATTTTCCATAATGAGCGATGTGCATCCACTAATAAAGGAAAGCAAATAACCGGTTGTGCATGTTTGTGTTTTTTGTCGATGGCTAATCTTAGATATCCACGATTGTCTTCAAACACATAAATACCCCATAGTTGTTCATACCTTTTTTGACTTTTATTATAAATGGGCCATAACCGTTTTATTTCGATACTCTCTAAAAGTGATGCGATGAATTCTGTAGGACAATCAACATGCGTAATTTCATAAATTTCTCTCAAAAAATCCTGGCGTTTCTTGCTAATATCTAACCCAGTAAAATGACTTACCACTCTTTTCTTAATATTCTTTGCTTTGCCTACATAAATTACTTTACCAGCTTTATTATGGAAATAGTAAATTCCTGGTGTATGTGGCAATTGACTCACCATATATTTTTGCAAATTGGGAGGAAGTAAATAATCTTTATTTTCCTTCGCTAACATTTCTTTGATGACTCTTTGCCCATTATTCTGCAAAACCAAATCCAATACTTGGGCAGTGGCAAATGCGTCTCCCCCTGCTCTATGTCTGTTTTCAATTTGAATTCCAAGTTCCCGAGTCAAATGTCCAAGGCCATATTTTTTAAACCCAGGAAATACTTTTCTGCTCAATCGGATAGTACACAATTTGGGTACATTCAATGTATACCCTGCTTGTTGTAAATGATGCTTAACAAAGGAGAAATCAAAATTCACATTATGTGCTACAAAAACCCTGTTTTTTAACAAATTATGGACTTGTTCGGCAACCTCACTGAAAGAAGGAGCAGCAGCTGCCATAGCATTGGTGATGCCGGTCATACCTATAATAAATGGAGGTATTGGTTGATGAGGATTAACCAAAGATTCAAATTTACCTTCAATTTCCTTGCCATTATGCAACACTATTGCAATTTCTGTAATGCCGTGTTGTTGGGGAAATCCCCCGGTTGTTTCAATATCAACAATGGCAAATTGCATATTTTCTTATTTGGCTATTGCAGGAACAGATTATTTGATTTACCTTGTTTGGGCAAAGGTCGAAATTAACGATTTGGCCTTACAAACTATTTTTTTACGCCAAATCCCCCGTGGCATGGAAAAAACTAAATCAAGTTTTCAACTAAGTGAAAACGCTAGAAATGCATCTATTGTTGCCCTTTTGTTTTCTTTAGTGGCCTTAATTTCCTATTTAGAATGGATTGGAAGAAAATAATTTGACCAATTCTGTAATATTTTATAAAAATCTTTACAAATAATTAGTCAATTTTGTAACAATAATTTCAATTCTGCGTTAAGCATACCGATGAAAATGCATTACCAAAACAAAAAACAGTCATTTACAGCACTAGCTGCTGCCATGCTCTTGTTTTCTGGAATGTTAACATCCTGTAATGCCCATCAAAAAGCCGCAAAATTGATTGGTAATTCCGTAAAAGAACAGATGGGTAAATTTGTTCAAAACGAGGAAATAACCATTCAACAGAAAATCAATCAAATCGAGTGTTTTATTCCTACGCCCACTGTTTCTGATATAATTTCAGAAAAGACAGAATTGATTGCTACCTACTAATCGCCTCCGATTCCTTAAATTTGCATTTTTATCAACAAAAAGCTACTAATCGGGCTTATCGGACTAATCATGGAATTGAGCAAAAACTACTTACCTACCCCAATTGAATCAAAATGGTATGAATATTGGCTTTCAAAAAATTATTTTGCTAGTACACCAGATGATCGTGAACCCTACACTGTAGTTATTCCACCCCCAAATGTGACTGGTGTGTTGCATATGGGTCACTGTTTAAATAATACCATTCAAGATATATTGATCAGAAGGGCCAGAATGCAGGGTAAAAATGCATGCTGGGTTCCGGGTACCGACCATGCATCTATTGCAACCGAAGCAAAAGTAGTTGCAATGCTGAGAGAAAGAGGCATTACTAAATCTTCTTTGAGCAGAGAAGAGTTCTTAAACTATGCCTGGGAATGGAAAGAAAAATATGGCGGCATTATTTTACAACAGTTACGTAAAATGGGATGCAGTTTGGATTGGGATAGAACTTCATTTACAATGGACCCCGATTATTACCAATCAGTCATTCAGGTCTTCAATGATTTATATAAGAAAGGACATATTTATCGCGGCAAAAGAATGATCAATTGGGACGTTCGTGCAAAAACGGCATTGAGCGATGAGGAAGTTATTTATAAAGAAGTACAGAGTAAATTATACTATGTAAATTATGCATTAGAAGATGGTGGCAATATTACGATTGCAACGGTTCGGCCTGAAACTATATTAGGAGATGCGGCCATTTGTGTTAATCCAAATGATGAAAGATATAAGCACCTTCATGGCAAGTTTGCGTTTGTGCCATTGATCAATCGAAAAATTAAAATCATTCCGGACGAATATGTAACCCTTGATTTTGGTACTGGCGCTTTAAAAGTAACACCAGCGCATGATATGAATGATTATCAGCTAGGGCAGAAATACCAGCTCGAAATCATCGATACAATGAATGATGATGGAACAATGAGCGAAGCCGCTCAATTGTACATAGGCGAAGATCGATTTGAAGTTAGAAAGAAAATTGTTGCAGACTTAACTGCTGCCGGGCATATTCAAAAAATTGAAGAGTACACCAATCAAGTTGGATTCAGCGAAAGAACGGATGTTGTTATAGAGCCGAGACTAAGCTTGCAGTGGTGGGTGAGCATGAAAGATTTGGCCACCCCTGCATTGAGTGCAGTGATGAATGATGAAATACATTTTCATCCAGCTAAATTTAAAAATCTCTACCGTCATTGGATGGAGAATATTAAAGACTGGTGTATCAGCCGTCAACTTTGGTGGGGACATAGAATTCCAGCATGGTACACTCAGGATGGAACATTTGCAGTTGCTTCGAATGCAGAGCAAGCATTGGCTGAATTAAAAACCATAACAAAAAATGATCAACTAAGCTTAGCAGACATCCGCCAAGATGATGATTGTTTGGATACATGGTTCTCTAGTTGGCTCTGGCCTTTTGAAGTATTCAAGGGACTGTCTGATCCTGGCAACAAAGAAGTAAATTACTACTACCCTACTAATACATTGGTAACTGCTCCTGAAATTATTTTCTTTTGGGTTGCCAGAATGATCATGGCAGGTTATGAATACAAACAAGAGAAGCCATTTAAGGACGTATATTTTACCGGGATCGTAAGAGACAAACAAGGAAGAAAAATGAGTAAGAGTTTAGGTAATTCGCCTGACTTACTCGGATTAATTGATGTATATGGCGCTGATGCTGTGCGTTTCGGCATCATGATTGCATCACCAGCCGGTAATGACATTTTATTTGACGAATCCGCCTTAGAACAAGGAAGAAATTTCAATAATAAATTATGGAATGCCCTGAAGCTTCTAAAAATGTGGGAAGCAAGAGTAGTTATTTCCCCTACTATTTCAGTTGATGCTTCAATAACTGCGACGGAAGGATTTGCCATTAATTGGTTTGAAAATAGATTGAATCAAGCAGCCATTGAAGTGGATGAATTGTTGAGTCAATTCAAATTAAGCGAAGCGCTAAAAACATTGTATTCATTAATATGGGATGATTTCTGCAGCTGGTATTTAGAATGGGTTAAACCAGGGTTCGAACAACCAATTGATGCAGTTGTGTATCATAAAACTGTGAATTATTTTGAAAGACTAATGGAAATACTTCACCCTTTCATGCCTTTCATTACTGAAGAGATTTACCATTTACTCAAAGTTCAAACCGACGATCTTTGTGTGAAACAATTTCAACAGATAGCAAAGCCCGATAATACTTTACTCCATTCGGGTGAAATTTTAAAACAAGTAATTACTGCATTGCGAGATGCCAGAAATAAAAATCAAATCAAGCCAAAAGATTTGATTCAATTATCTATTCAAGCTCAAAATCCTTCAGCATACCAATCGATTGAGTCGATTTTAATGAAACAGGTAAATGCTGCTACGATTAATTATACGGACACTGCCATTAGCAATACTATTCTTGTAAACATTGAGAATGATAAGTTTTACATTGCTGCAGAAAGAGAATTGGATACAGCTGCTATTAAAGAAGGTTTGTTGAAAGATTTAGCATACGAACAAAATTTCTTGGCTTCTGTGATGAAAAAATTGGACAATGAGAAATTTGTAGCCAATGCAAAGCCAGAAGTAATTGCATTAGAAAGAAAAAAGCAATCTGATGCCGAAGCAAGAATAAAAACGATTCAAGAAAGCTTACAAGGAATTTAAAAATCCATCGATGATTCGTTCTGCAACATTCAATGATATAGCAATTATACAAAGCATCGCCAAAACTACTTGGCCCATTGCTTATGGAGATATTATTTCTAAAGAACAGTTGGATTATATGCTCAACTTGATGTATTCCGATGATTCTTTATTGAAGCAAATGGAAAAAGGACATCAATTTTATTTATTTTGTTTAGCAGATACTCCCATCGCTTTTGCTTCGGTTTCCAACGAAGGTGAACGCATTTTTAAACTCAATAAATTGTATGTACTACCGAGTACGCAAAAAACTGGTGCAGGAAAAGCTTTGTTACAAAAAGTAATTGAACATGCGAAGTCCGAAAATGGGAAGCAAATCATTTTGCAGGTAAACAAACAAAATATTGCCAAAGAATTTTATTTAAAACAAGGCTTTATTGTTTTGAAAGAAGATATACTAGAATTAGAACACGGGTATGTAATGGATGATTATATTATGGGACTCAACTTATAAATCCTACTTTATCTGGTTAATATACTAACTGATGTGTTTGCTTAATTACCCCCATTACAAATACAGATTGAACATGGCCAATATTTTCAGCCTGGCTTAATTTATTGACATGAAAATCGTAATACGCATCCATACTCTCTGCAACTACTTTTAACATGAAGTCAAACTCACCAGAAATATTATAGCACTCAATTACTTCATTGAGTTGGTGAATTCGATTGATAAATTTTCCGCCTGCTGTTTTATCGTGTTGCTTGAGTGACACATAGCAAATGACCATCAACCCTTTTTTTACTTTACTATGGTCGAGTAAAGTAGCATATTGCTTAATTACGCCAGACTCTTCCATTCTCTTGATACGCTCATGAACTGGAGTTGTACTTAAGTGTATTTGCTCACCAATTTCTTTTACAGTGATACGCGCATTTATTTGCAACAATTTAAGGATCGCTAGGTCTTTACTATCCAATGAAACTTGAATAGTGGATTCGGCTTTTAAGGGGGCTTTGGGCATACAAAACAGATTGTTTATGCTGCCAAAGATAGTCAAAATAGCCATTTATTCTAAATTTTTAAATAATTATGTTTATTTATTCTTTAAAACTAGATTTGCACTTCATAAAAAAACTATTATGTCAACACTTACAACATCTATCGATTTCAGCTTAAAATATAAAGTAGCTGATTTCTCCCTAGCAGATTGGGGTCGTAAAGAAATCCGTTTAGCAGAAGCTGAAATGCCAGGATTGATGGCATTGCGTACTGAATATGGCGCTTCTCAACCATTAAAAGGAGCACGTATCGCTGGTTGTTTACACATGACCATTCAAACCGCTGTTTTAATTGAAACATTGGTTGCTTTGGGTGCAGAAGTTAAATGGAGTTCTTGTAATATTTTCTCTACACAAGATCAAGCTGCTGCTGCAATTGCTGCTGCTGGTATTGGTGTTTTTGCCTGGAAAGGTCAAACTCAAGAAGAAGCTGATTGGTGTATTGAACAAACTTTATTCTTTGGTGGTGCTGATCGTCCATTGAACATGATTTTAGATGATGGTGGAGATTTAACCAATATTGTTTTTGATAAATACCCTGAGTTGATTTCTAATATCAAAGGTTTATCAGAAGAAACAACAACAGGAGTTCACCGTTTATATGAGCGTATGGCAAAAGGTACTTTACCAATTCCTGCAATCAATGTAAACGATTCTGTTACTAAATCTAAATTCGATAACAAATACGGTTGTCAGGAATCATTGGTAGATGCTATTCGTAGAGCTACTGATGTGATGATGGCTGGAAAGATTGCAGTAGTTGGTGGATACGGTGATGTAGGTAAAGGTTCTGCCCTTTCTTTAAAAGGTGCAGGTTGTAGAGTAATTGTAACTGAAATTGATCCTATTTGTGCTTTACAAGCTGCAATGGAAGGATTTGAAGTGAAGCCTATGGCTGAAGCAGTTAAAGAAGCTGACATTATTGTTACTGCATCTGGTTGTAGAGATTTGATCACTGAAAAGCATTTCCGTTTGATGAAGGACAAGGCGATCGTTTGTAATATCGGTCACTTTGATATTGAAATTGATATGGCTTGGTTGAATGCTAGCTACGGACATACAAAAGACACCATTAAGCCTCAAGTTGATTTATACAATATTGATGGTAAAGATGTAATTGTTCTTGCTGAAGGTAGATTGGTAAACCTTGGTTGTGCAACAGGACATCCTTCATTTGTAATGAGTAATTCATTCTCTAACCAAACTTTGGCTCAGATTGAATTGTGGATGAACCATAAAAACTATGAGAACAAAGTATATGTGTTACCAAAACATTTAGATGAGAAAGTAGCACGTTTACACCTTGCAAAAGTTGGTGCTGTATTGGATGAATTAAGTACAGAGCAAGCTGAATATTTAGGTATTAGCAAGAATGGTCCTTTCAAATCTGAAATGTATCGTTACTAATAGAAACGAAGTATTAATAGAAATCCCTTCCAATCAATTGGAGGGGATTTTTTTTTGAAAAATATCTCCAACACAAATCATCATAAAATAAAGTATGATAACTTTAGACGATCAGATAATTCAATTTTATGCCTGAACTTCTTTTTTCTTACGGCACTTTACAATTAGAAAAGGTTCGATTAGAAACCTTTGGGAGAATATTGAAAGGGTCACCAGATGTATTGAAAAAGAGTCAATGTAAATTTAGATTCAGGCAAGAATGCCTGGATTTATATCAAGGCCAACTTGTATGATTAATGAGTAAATTCATACTTAACTAAATTTTTATTTTAAACTAATACCAGTGATTCATTCTAATCTACAATTCAACTTTCTTAAAATAATTTTCCTTTTGATTTTGTTTAGCTCTTGCTCAAAGCCAAAATTCAAATCTAAATGGCTTAAAGAAGAAGCGCCTGCTACATTTATCACTCGATTCGAAACCACTAAAGGAATATTTGATGTTGAAATTACCAGGGAATGGTCTCCGATGGCTGCAGATCGATTTTATCAAACAGTAAAACATCGCTATTTTAACAACGCTGTATTTTATAGAGTCGTTCCAAATTTTGTTGCTCAATGGGGCAATAACGATACTGCTATTTTGAAATATTGGAAGCCCTATAAACTGGCTGACGAACCTGTAAATCAAAGCAATTTAAAGGGATATATGAGTTATGCCAGAAGCGGCAAAGAAACAAGAGGAAGCACACTGTTTATTAATTTAAAAGACAATCAACGCTTAGATACAGTAATGGCTAATGGAGTGAAAGGATATCCCCCATTTGGCAAAGTGATCAATGGCATGGAAGTGGTCGATTCTTTGTATGGAGGTTATGAAGGTAAAACAATGAGTAAATTAGACACCCTTCAAAAATACCCTGAACTGTTTTTTAAACAGTTCCCCAAACTAGATAAAATCAATAAAGCATTTATAGTAAAGCGCCCTTAATTTGCTTTAAAACTGAAAATAAATAAAGGAACTTCCACTCTCCTGGCTCCAGATCAGCAATAATAACATTACGGCCCATATGCTGCCAAATGCCCACCAAGAAAGCTTAGGAATAACTTCAAGCACTAATTTATTGCGCATCAACCATTGAGCAAGAACCATTCCCACTACAATTACACCAACTTTCCAAATGGCTAATGTTGTTAATACTTCATTTCCTTTAGGCATCATTCCAAACATTGATTGCAAAATGCTACCTGCTTGCGTAAATGTTCCTGCTCTAAAAAATACCCATGTTACATTGACTAAGAAAAATGTACCCATTGCCAATAAAAACTTCGGAACAAAACTTGGTTTGCTTGTTTCTTTTCTTGCATCTAAAATAGCTTTCTCTACCCAAAGATAAAATCCATGTAAACCGCCCCATGCTACAAAAGTCCAGTTAGCTCCATGCCATAAACCACCCAATAACATGGTAATCATTAAATTTCGGTATGTTTTGAATTTCCCATTTCTATTTCCACCTAATGGGATGTATAAATAATCCCTTAACCATGCTGATAATGTAATATGCCATCTTCTCCAAAAATCAGAGAAACCGATTGCCGCATATGGATATAAAAAATTCTGTGGAAGCGCAAAACCCAGACAGGCAGCCACTCCTATTGCACAAGTAGAATATCCGGCAAAGTCAAAAAATATTTGACCTGAAAATGCCAATACCCCCATCCAAGCATCCAATGATGCCAAGGGTTGATTTGAATTGAATACTGCATTTGCTGCAACAGAAAGCATGCTATCTGCCAAAACCACTTTCATAAACAAACCTAAACTCAATAAAAATAAACCTTGTATAATTTGATCTTGACTGGCTTTTCTCTCAGTTTCAAATTGAGGCACCAATTGAGGTGGACGCACAATTGGCCCTGCAACCAAATGCGGAAAGAATGTAACAAATAAAGAAAAATCCAATAAAGATTTTACTGGAGCACTTTCTTTTTTATACATATCAATGGTATAACACAATGTAGTAAAAGTATAGAAGGATATACCTGCAGGTAAAATAATATTGGGTTTTGCAGGATGAAAATCAACACCAAATGCATTGACTAAAGTCACAAAATTATCCAACAAGAAAGTGCCATATTTAAAGAAGATCAACATGCATAAATTACCGATTAAACTTACCACCAATAATATGTTTTTCTTTCTTTTATCTTCTTGCACATAAAGCGCCTTACCCACATAAAAATCAATAACGGTAGACAGCCATAATAATAAAATAAAAACAGGATTCCAGGCAGCATAAAAAATATAACTCGCCAGTAATAAATTGATCTTCTTGGTCTTCCATGAAAAAGGAAGATTATGCAAAATCATGACGATGATAAAAAATACAACGAATGTGTAAGAATTAAATATCATAGAAAAAAATTGTTAATGATTAATTAGAGTTTCCATCCTTTTTCTTCCCTTAATACACGGAT
The DNA here is from genome assembly GCA_943372285.1 of Sphingobacterium thalpophilum. GTDB lineage: Bacteria > Bacteroidota > Bacteroidia > Chitinophagales > Chitinophagaceae > Sediminibacterium. Next base: position 90,636 of record CALRYA010000007.1, read on the forward strand.
GAGTTCTTTAGTAAAAACGACTGCTTGTGATTGGTCTAAATGCGACCATTCAGGGCATATCATATTTTTGGTAGGAGCATAATCCTGAAAATGCATTCCTTGGCAACCAGTTGTTGCTAAGACCCTTTCATAATATTTATCCCTTGGGAAGCCCATTTGCTCTCCCATTAAGTATGGCCCGCTTGAAGGCGTTCTTGTAAAGAATACATTTCCACCTCTCGATTTAATTTTATCTACTGAAACTTTAACTACGTTTAATAGAGAATCCAATTCTTTTCCATGCATGGGAACATCTTTCTCGCCCATTTTTGCAAACATGGCCCAAATATTTCTAACCCTCACTTGTAAGTTGGTATCGCTTACAAATACAGGATACATGATCGCTTGATTATCAAAAGAAGCCCCAGAAAACTGCCAAGGCCAAATAGGCATTTCAAAAACTTTTGGTCTGTTTTTAAGATACAATTCAGACAAATATGCATTCATCGAAAAATTTTCTTTGTCTAAAAATGCCAATCGAGCCTCCAGTACTTTATTGATTTCAAAACTTGCCTTTTGCGCATAAGTTCTATCTTTAAAATAGTTGAGTCCTTTATTTGGCTCTAACATATTGAATGGAGAAGTAGAGAAGAACAATCCTTCTGTAATATCAACAATTAAATTACCCTTGAAATTTGGGTCATCTGCCAAATTGGTGAGTACTGGCATTGGAGAACTTCCATCTATTCCCAATTGCGCCACCTGGGTGCCTGTAGCTGCTTGCCAAGTAGGTATATCTAAATCAAAGTGAATTCTGGAAGAACCAATAAATACAGTCACTTTATCTTTTGGTTCATATACCATGGCTCTTTTATCGGACCAAAGTACTTCTCCTGCATCATAAGTAGGTTTTACACCGATTTTCCTCAATCGAATTTCCCAACTTACCAATGCGATGGTAACAATCACCAACATTAACAATAAAGCCTTTTTAAGGGAATTTGTATTCATGTAGATAGGTTTTTAAAAATGGTTAATATGAGTCCCACTAGCCTACCACACTAATCAGAAATAATAATAAATACAATATATCTTTAATTTTCAATATGCCATAACTTTAGGTACAATTTTAAACAAATTCTAATGTTCGATATTCAACCTACTCATTTAAGCAATGAATGGATTTCTTTAATTCCCCTACAATCAACTGATTTTGACAAATTATATGCGGTTGCAGCTGACCCTTTGATTTGGGAACAACACCCCAATAAAAACCGATTCAAAAAAGAAGTATTTGAAAATTATTTTCAAGGTGCCTTTGAATCGAAAGGCGCATTTTTATTTATTAATACTTCAACAGGAGAACCTATTGGAAGTAGCCGTTTCTGTAATTACGACCAAATTGCCAATTCAATTGAAATTGGCTATACTTTCTTTTCAAGGGATTGTTGGGGAAAACCATTCAATCTTTCAGCAAAACATTTAATGATAAACTATGCATTCCAGTTTGTTGATAGTATCATTTTTCATATTGGAGCAGGAAATATTCGATCTCAAAAAGCCATTGAAAGAATAGGTGCTATAAAAATAGCTGAAGAAGTACATCAATACTACGGCGAAGACAATTCGCTGAATTATGTTTACGAAATAAAAAAACAAGATTGGAAAATCAATAAATAAAACGATGAAGAACAAATTTACAATAGCATTATTCATAATCATAACTAGCATCAATTATAGTTTCGCTCAAACCAATTCGAGCAATAAAACCTTGTATCAATGCATCCCATGCGGATATGACTGCGATAAGGCAACTTACCAGCAACCAGGAGTATGTAAGTCTTGTAATATGGAATTAGTTAAAACAAAATCCATAACATTTAAAACAATTCAACCAAATGATGTTTGCAGTTATATAAAGTCACATCCAAATGTTGTATTGCTTGATGTAAGAACCAAAGAAGAGTTTGCGGGTAAAGCAGATCCTGATTTTGGAACTTTAAAAAATGCGATTAATATTCCTGTTCAGGAATTAGAATCAAAAATTGCTTCAATACAGTCAATAAAGAACAAAGCAATAATTGTGTATTGTTCTCATAGCCATAGAAGCCCGAGAGCTAGTTATCTATTGACCCAAAATGGGTTTACTAATGTTACCAATATGGCTGGAGGAATGAGTGAATTTACGAGTAAAGACTGTTTAAAGAAATGATTTAATGATGCTGTCTTAAATGGTCGTACCTTTATAGAGGTTAGAAATAGTTCTTTCACCTATAAAATAAAGTTATGAAAATCAATCATAAACTGGGCATCTTCATGGATCATGCAAGTGCCCTTTTCATCAATTTCCCCATTGATGAAGCCACTAATCATACACTGTTTTCTTCTTTTACAAAAACAGCAGAACATGACGGTCTGGAAAAAAGCGAGCAGCTAACCCATAATAAGGAACAACATCAGCAAAATGAGTTTTATCAAAAAATTGGAAACGAGATCAGGAAATACGATGAAGTAATGCTATTTGGTCCGACCAACGCTAAAACAGAACTTGTGAATCTATTGAAAAAAAATCATCTGTTTTCAAATATCAAATTCAATATTCAGCAAACGGATAAATTAACTACAAACCAAAAAATTGCATTTGTAAAAGAGTACTTTATCACTCAACTTTAATAAGAAATAAGCAAGCAGCTTTATTTACAATCCTTATTTTACTATAATGACTACAAGTGAATTTTGGATGCTCTTAGCAGGACTGAGCTTATTTCTTTATGGGATGAGCCATTTAGAAGACTCACTGAAACATATCGAAGGCAGGTCCTTTAAACTCTTTCTACAGAAACAAACAAATCACAAACTCAAAGCAATTATTAGTGGAACATTTATAACTGCTTTATTACAGAGTAGTTCTATTGTTAACCTAATGGTATTGTCATTAGTAGGTTCTGGAATGATTTCAATGCGCAATTCACTGGCAGTTGTACTTGGCGCTAATATCGGAGGAACATTTAATAGTTGGCTGGTTGCTATAATTGGATTTAAAGTTGACCTCAATTTAATTACTCTCCCGTTTATAGGCATTGCTGGCATTGCAATGATTGCGTTTCAAAAAAGGAGAACTATTTATCGTTTTTCTAGTTTCTGCATGGGATTTGGAATGCTACTGTTAGGTTTACAGTTTATGAAAGAAAGCATGGATACATCTATTAAGCACTTTAATATTATCCCCTTTCTTCAATATCCTAAAATTGTTTTTGTTTTACTCGGCTTCTTAATTACTTCTTTAATTCAAACAAGTGCGGCTACTGTTGTATTAGTTTTGAGTGCATTGTATGCCAACATTATTCCAATTGAAACAGCTATAGCAATGGTGTTAGGTGCAGAATTAGGCACTACAATTAAAATTTTACTCGGATCGATTGGTGGAATAGCCGATAAAAAAAGAATTGCATTGGGCAATTTTATTTTTAATTTTACTACATCTGCATTGGGTTTTATTTTCATTTCACCCATCATAGTATTCATCCAGCGCATCTTACACATACAGGATCCAATTATTATTTTAGTTTCATTTCAATCATTTATCAATATTGCTGGTGTGATATTGTTTTATTTTTTCTTAGGAAATTTTGGCAATTTCTTAGAGAGGCGATTCAAGGAATCGAATCAATTATCATCCACCTACCTTTCATCAGCGCATAAAGAAACACCAAACCTTTATTTGGATATGATGGAGCGAGAAGTTGAATTATTTATCAATAAAGTATTTGATTTAAATATTGAATCTTTTCGAATTAGTGTAACTCATATTGAAAACTACAATAAACTGAAACAAGCGGAAGGTGAAATACTCCTGTTTTATTCAAAGTTTATGCAACAAAAAAATATTGAAAAATATACTGCTCGCATTAATCAATTAATGGAGATTATAAGAAATGCAATGTACTCGGCAAAAAGTATAAAAGACATTTTTGAAGATTTAAAAGAATTAAGTAGTTCAATAAACGAAATAAAATTTAATCAATACCAACAATTAAATCAGGACACAACTGTTTTTTATGCAGAACTAAAACAAATTATAACAAACCCAAATAAAGCAGATAATCAACAAAAAATTGACCAATTGTCATCAAAATTAAAATATCAATTTGACAAAAAAATGAGTGACTTCTATCTGCATGCAGAAAAAAACGGATTATTTGAAAAAGACATTTCTACCATATTCAATATAACTCAAGAAATATTTTCTTCTGGCAAAGCCATTCTTTTGGCAGTCACCGATTTTAATGACCCAACAAAGAAGCGATAAACAGAAAAAAATCTTCAATTATAAATTCCCTCTGCTCTCCTGCTCTCTTTCAATCGCTTCGAAAAGTGCTTTGAAATTACCTTTCCCAAAACTTTTGGCTCCTTTTCGCTGAATAATTTCGAAGAAAAGTGTTGGTCGATCTTCAACTGGTTTAGTAAATATTTGCAATAGATACCCTTCTTCATCTCTATCTACTAATATGCCTAAATCTTTGAGCGGCTGAAGGTCCTCATCTATCTTTCCAACTCTTTCTAACAAATCGTCATAATAGGTTGTGGGAACTTTTAAAAATTCAATACCTCTATTCTGTAATTCAGTTACTGTTTTTACGATATCTAATGTAGCTAAAGCAACATGTTGACAACCTTCTCCATCATAAAATTCTAAATACTCCTCAACCTGCGATTTCTTTTTTCCTTCAGCAGGTTCATTAATAGGAAATTTTACATACCCATTTCCATTACTCATTACTTTACTCATCAATGCAGAATATTCTGTAGAAATATCATTATCATCAAAACTGAGAATATTACTGAAACCCATTACATTCTCATAGAAACTCACCCACTTATTCATTTGATTCCATCCAACATTTCCTACACAATGATCTACATATAATAAACCTGTATCTGCCGGATTGTAAGTAGAATTCCATTTTCTATAACCAGGCATAAATACGCCCTCATAGTTGCGACGCTCTATAAATAAATGAACCGTTTCACCATAGGTTTTGATGCCACTCATTGTTAATTCACCATGTTCATCTTGCATCTTTAAAGGCTCCATATAAGAAGTTGCGCCTCTTTTAGTGGTTTGCTCCCAGGCATCTGTAGCATCATCTACTTTTAATGCAAGCATTTTCACCCCATCTCCATGTTTGTATATATGATCGGCTATTTCATTTCCGCCCTTAAGCGGTGTTGTAAATACAAATGTGAGTTTGTTCTGACGAACAGCATAACTGGCCCTATCCTTAACTCCAGTTTCAGGACCTGCATATGCCAAGCTCTGGAATCCAAAAGCGGTTTTATAAAAATGAGCCGCTTGCTTTGCATTTCCCACATAAAACTCTACATAATCAGTTCCGTGTAAAGGGAGAAAATCTATTGCTGAAGTTATTTTTGTTTGAAGCGCTTCCTTAATCATACTATTAAACTATTTTAAATAAGATGTGAATTATGAGATATAAGATAAGAGATATAAGATAAGAGATATAAGATACTTATTATTAGAGGCTGGATATTTCACCTGAAAAAAGAATTACAAATAAAAAGTAGCTAAATAACTATACTAAACTAATGCGATCGCATGGCAAGAGCCTCCATCAATAAACAATACCCCATTCTGGTATCATTGAAAATTTTATGCGGGTAATCTGGGGTCATTCCAACAAAATTAAGGATTTGTTTCGAGTTTTGATTAAACCTGCTTATTGGTAGATTATCTTCGCCAAATAGTTATAACATATGAAAGTAGGAATATTAGGGGGTGGCCAATTAGGAAGAATGTTACTGCAAGCTGCAGCCAACTACACAGTAGAAACCTATGTATTGGAAAATGACCAATATTGCCCTTCGGCTCACTTATGCCACCATTTTACAAAAGGAGATATTACTGATTATGATACAGTATATAATTTTGGGAAACAGCTTGATGCCATTACGATAGAAATTGAATCAGTCAATGTAGACGCATTGGATCAATTGGAAAAAGAAGGTGTCAACATTTTTCCAACCCCTGCTGCAATAAGAATTATCAAGAACAAAATTGTTCAAAAACAATTCTACAAAGATTATGGAATTCCAAGTGCTCCGTTTGCAATTACAAAAAACAAGAATGAAGTAGGGCTGCATCATCATCTGTTTCCTGCAGTTCATAAAATTGGAGAAGGTGGATATGATGGCAAAGGTGTTCAAATTATTAATTCTCTTGAAGATTTAAATAAAGCATTCGATGCTCCAAGTGTTCTGGAACAAAAAGTAGCCATCCAAAAAGAAATTGCCCTAATTGTTGCAATGGACTCAAAAGGTGCAACTGCAATTTATCCTGTTTCGGAAATGATGGTCAATCCTTCATTAAACCTTCTTGATTACCAAATTAGCCCAGCTTTGATTCCAGAGAAAGTGCTTTGGGTTGTTGAAGCCATTGCCATCAAACTAGTAAAAGCACTGAATAGCCCGGGCTTATTTGCCGTTGAATTATTCATAGATAAGAATAATGAAGTTTGGGTAAACGAAACAGCACCTCGTGTTCACAATAGTGGGCATCATACTATCGAAGCCAATCATTCCAGCCAATTTGATATGTTGTGGCGAATTATGCTAGGTTATCCATTAGGCAATACAACCCCTATTCTACCTGCAGCAATTATTAATATAATAGGTGAAGATAATTTTAGTGGTGATGCAGTCTATGAGGGTTTGGAGGAAGTTCTAAAGATTGACAATGCATTTGTTCACTTATATGGGAAAAAGCAAACCAAACCTGGTAGAAAGATGGGACATGTAACTATCTTACACAATAGTTATCAGGATCTTACCCATAAAGCAAACAAGGTTAAGCAACTGTTGAAAGTTAAAGCTTAACTAAGATTTTCTTTTTTTAGATTCAATTTGTTTTAAGAACCCAATACCAATCAAACTTTTAGATTGTAATCCAGGTGCATCTTTATTAATTCCAAATAAACGGACATCATCGTCGTAAATTAAATCTAAACTATAGGTAGCAGAAAAGTATTTATTGATTTTAAATGAAAACAAATTGGTCATAAACAAATCAATATTTTGAGGATTTTTTTTGTAATTCGAAAATAAATCTACCCTCCCTTTATAATTAATGTTTTTGGCAATTGTGTTATTATAATTGACTGTTACGAAAGATCCAATCTCATTAAATGACTTGGTTCCTGCAGGTACTCCATAAACACCCTTATCGGACAATTTTTGATTGAGTACTAAAATCCATCTGGAAGTAAGTGGAGACATGAAAACCGACAATTTGGTATCTGGTTTATAGTCGAACCCTGCAGATAAAATAAAATAGGCTGGCGATAAAAATGATGAAGTAAAATCAATTAGATTGTTATTGTAATTATACCCATCAAAAAATTGGGAACGAAAGTTATACAAACCTGTTAGGTACCATTTACCCACTGAATCCATTTTGTATCCATACTTACTTATAAAATCATAACGATCATCGTTTTTTCTACTGCCTAAACTCGTAGATTGTACATAGCCTAAATTCACATCCACATTATTATCCCAACTATGCCGACCTTTTCTATAAAATAAAAAATAATTAAAGTACCCATTTACTGTTAAAGAAAAATTATCTCCACCAGCAGCCCAGTTACTCAATGAACCCTGGGCAAGATTAAAACTCATCATCCCTCCATGCTTCCAATTCCAATTAGTGGAAGTATCATTGTCTTTTTTAAAATTTCGATTTTGTTGTCTTTGAAGTGCATTTACCACATTATCCTGTGCAATAGAGAAAGTTCTACTTGTTAACATGATTGCTAAGAATAGAACAATTTTATACATATCTCCCTTTTTTTCGTGCAAATATAGGAATACTGGCAAATTTTTTAGAATGGCCTGCTGACAAACTGACATAAATTGAACATTTTGCGTACCTTTGCAAGGCAAATTTTAAATGGATGGAACTGGTAGCAGAATTGATTAAAACACACGATGAAAAACGCCAAGGCGAAGCACTTGAAGGATCATTCGAGGCATTGCCAAATGGTAAAAAATTCTACATTGAAAGCTATGGTTGTGCAATGAATTTTGCCGATAGTGAGGTGGTTGCTTCTATTTTACATGCAGAAGGTTTTGGTTCAACTAAATTTTTTGAAGAAGCCGATTTGGTTTTAGTGAATACATGTTCAATCAGAGAAAAAGCAGAGTTAACCATCAGAAAAAGACTTACCGAATTTAGAAAAGTAAAAAGAACCAAACCAGGAATGTTGATTGGCATTTTAGGTTGTATGGCTGAAAGGCTAAAATCTTCTTTGCTGGAACAAGAAAAATTGGTCGATTTAGTGATTGGGCCTGATGCATATAGAACTTTGCCTGGATTAATCAAAGAAGCAGAAGGAGGCCAAAAAGGAGTAAACGTTTTGTTGAGCAGAGACGAAACATATGGCGATATTTCTCCTATTCGTTTAAACTCAAATGGCATAACTGCATTTGTATCTATCATGCGCGGATGCAATAATATGTGCAGTTTCTGTGTGGTTCCTTTTACCAGAGGAAGAGAAAGAAGCAGAGATAGTAAATCAATTATAGAAGAAGTGAAATCCTTGGTTGATCAGGGTTATAAAGAAATTACTTTACTTGGGCAGAATGTAGATAGTTATTATTGGAATGATGAAAACTCAGGATTGAATACAACATTTGCTCAATTGCTTGAGCAAGTAGCTCAAATTAGTAATGATCTATGGGTAAGATTTAGCACATCGCATCCTAAAGACATTACAGATGAAGTACTATATGTAATGGCCAAATACGAAAACATTTGCAAATGTATTCACCTCCCCGTTCAAAGTGGTAGTACTCGCATATTGCAATTGATGAATAGAACTTATACCAGGGAATGGTATATGGCCAAAATAGATCGCATCCGCAGTATCATGCCAGACTGCAGCATCACTTCAGATTTAATTACTGGATTTTGTTCAGAAACCGATGAAGATCATCAGGACACATTGAGTCTGATGGAATACAGTAAATACGACATGAGCTATATGTATTATTATAGTGAACGTCCGGGAACTTTGGCAGCTAAGAGATATACAGACGACGTTCCGCTGGATGTAAAGAAAAAACGTTTACAGGAAGTAATTGACCAGCAAGGAATATTATCTACAAAAAGTAATCATAGTGATATTGGAAAGACCTTCAAAGTGTTGATTGAAAGCAGTAGCAGAAAAAACGAAAAAGATTGGCAAGGCAGAACCAGCCAAAATAAAATAACCGTATTCCCAAAAATTGAAGGCAAGCATCAACTCGGATCTTATGTATGGGTGAAAATAAAGAATTGCACCAGAGCAACCTTGTTGGGTGAAATTATTGAAGCCCAATAAAAAATTGTAGTATGGATTTACAAAGTATAAAAAACAGATTTGGGATTATAGGCAATTCACCTGCTTTGAATCATGCACTGAACACAGCGGTGCAAGTTGCAGGTACAGATTTGACCGTATTGATTGTAGGGGAAAGTGGTGTAGGTAAAGAAGTCTTTTCTCAAATCATCCATTCGCTGTCTTCCAGAAAACACAATCCATTTATTGCTGTAAACTGCGGAGCAATTCCAGAAGGCACAATTGATTCTGAATTATTTGGTCATGAAAAAGGTTCATTTACAGGAGCTGTTGATAGCCGTAAAGGATATTTTGAAACAGTGAATGGTGGCACCATTTTCATGGATGAAATTGGCGAAATGCCACTAGGCACTCAAGCCCGTCTATTGCGCGTTCTGGAAACTGGAGAATTTATTCGTGTCGGGTCTTCTAAAGTACAAAAAACAGATGTTCGTGTTATTGCAGCTACTAATAGAGAATTGTTAGAATTTACACAGAAGGGACGTTTTAGAGAAGACCTCTATTATCGATTAAGTACCGTTCCTATTAGAGTTCCTTCTTTAAGAGACCGCAAAGAAGACGTTCTGTTGTTGTTCAGAAAATTCGTTGTGGACTTTGCAGAAAAATACAAAACAACACCTGTTCAATTAGATGAAGAAGCCAAGCAATTATTATTGAATCATCAATGGCCTGGCAATGTGCGCGAATTGAAAAATATCGCAGAACAAATTTCAGTATTGAGCCCAAATCCACAGGTTAGCATAAAAGAGATGAGGATCTTTTTACCAGAGAAAAAAGAAAATCGATTTCCTGTATTAGCAGGCCACAATCCTACCGGAGAATTTGCTAATGAAAGAGAGATTTTGTACAAACTTTTTTTTGATATGAAAAAGGATGTTACAGAGTTGAAAAAAATGTTTGTTGAAATTTTACAAAACCCTAGTCTGGCAAATACGGCTGCTAATTTCACCAAAGAATCTATCTTAAACGATTATACCAGTCAAGATAATGGAGATGCTATTTTGGGAAATAATGCAATAACATCAGTGCATTCAGGTGGGCATACCAATTTATTGCAAGGAAATAACTCGAATGGCCAACCTGTTCTTTTAACCAATGACGAAATTCATTTACATGAAGAAATAGAGGAATCTTTAAACATCATGGATAAGGAAAAAGAACTGATCATCAAAGCATTGAAAAAGCACAAAGGAAAAAGAAAAGATGCTTCTACAGATTTAGGAATCAGCGAAAGAACTTTATACCGAAAATTAAAAGAATATGATATTGATGAATAAGCGTTTTGCGAAAAATATTTTTCTTGTTCTCATCATTGCAGTTATGTTTCTTTCTGGATGCAAAGTGTATTCTTTTAAGGATGCAGTGATTCCTACTGATGTAAAAACCGTAAAAATTGGCTTTTTCGAAAATAGAGCAAGGTTTGTAAACCCTCAATTGGCTCCTAAGTTAACGGACAAAATACAAGTAAAGATAACTTCCAACACCAAACTTACCAGAACCAATAATGATGATGCCCATTATATTATTAATGGCACTATTACTAACTACGATCCTAGTCAAACAGTTGGTGTTTCCAATCAGCAAGCAAGCACCAACCGTTTAACGGTAACTGTTCATGTAATTTTCAAAAAAACATTGGATAATAAAGTGGAAGAATTTGATGTATCCCGTAGTTTTGATTATTCGGCAAATCTTAGTTTGGAGCAGGCTCAGAGTCAGCTATTAGACGAAGTGGTCAGAACATTAACGGATGAAATTTTTAACCGTATTTTCTCTAACTGGTAATTGAGTTGTATATTTAAAAAATATGAAGTTTACGCAAGAAAAAGCTTTATTGCATTTGACTGGCAAATCAGCATTAGATGATTTGAAAATGGAGTCCATTGAGAAATTGGTGAATGAATACCCTTTTTTCTCCCCTGGTCAGTACTTATTTTCAGCAAAGCTCAAAAAAGAAGACCATCCTCTGGCATCCGCCCAAGCAATAAAAACGGCACTTTTTTTTAGCAACCCCAATTGGCTGCAATTTCAATTGGATTCAATCAATGAAACGCGCATTGATGAAGCTCCAAAACTAGAAATGGATACCGCTTTACTTAGATCTATCCATCAGAAAGATAAGGCATGGGATGAAATGATCAACCCTGCTCCATTAGAAGAATCTAACAATGCTACCAATGAGGTTTTCCCTGAAGATCCTGCTGAATCCGAAACAAACCATTTAGAACAGGAAAAAGAGCCCATTTCAACGGAAACTTACTGGCAGCCTGCTGAAATATCCCCAGCACCTGATCAGGAGCCCATTCCTGCCCCAATCCCTACAAGCGATATAACTATACCAACCATAGAAACTGTTCGTCGCTTAATGAGGGGAATAGACGGCAATAACAATGAAACAGAAATTAGCGCCCCAATAGAGGAACCAATCGCTGATTCAACGCCAATTGAACCTGTTTCCGAAAAATTAGTTGAACCAGCTCCAACCAGCGAGTCTGTTGAGTTTATGCCTGTTTTTAGTGCAATAGCAGCCGCAGAGCTTCAGCCTGAACAAGATTTCAGCGAACAACCTGAAAACAACCATGCATTGCCTGATCAAGCAAAAAGCGATGCTAAAATTGCCAGCATATTGTCTGCTCAACTGGCCGAATTTAAAAAACCCATTGAACAGGAAACTCAACTCGAATTAGAGACAAAACAAGAGAAATTACATACCATTGATTATTTTGCTTCTCAAGGCATTCAAATAGACCTAAGTAAGATTCCTCAGGATAAATTAACCACTAAATTGAGGAAATTTACCGATTGGCTGAAGGATATGAAAAACCATCATCCCAACCCAACCGATTTGGGAACAAGCCCTGAATTAGAGAAAAAAGTAGCTGAAACAGCGCTTGTATCTAATGAATCCAAAGAAATATTAACCGAAACAATGGCGGAAGTATTGGTTAAACAAGGGCAAATTGACAAAGCAATTCAGCTCTTTATAAAATTAAGTTTCTCAAATCCTGAAAAATCAGCTTATTTTGCTGCCAAAATTCAACAACTAAAAGGTATTTAACATGATCATTCTTTTCTTGGTTCTAATTGTAATTGCAGCTGTAGGGCTCGGTTTTATGGTATTAGTTCAAAACCCAAAAGGTGGCGGCTTAACAGGTAATGTAGGGGGAATTGGCAACCAATTCATGGGTGTCAAACAAACAACAGATGTTTTAGAGAAAGGAACATGGATGTTTGCCGGAATTATCGCTTTATTGGCTTTATTTTCTACTTTCTTCTTAAAAGGAGGAACTGATAGTGTAGACAATTCTATCATTCAAAAAATCAACACCAACACTAGTGCTCCAGCGCCAGTAAAACAACAACCTGCTAATACAATGCCAGCTACAACAACGCCGGCTCCAACACAAAAATAATTCCTTATTGATAACAGAAAACCCCTGTCTTCCTTTGGCTGACAGGGGTTTTTATTTATTTTACAATGCAATATGAAAAAAGCGAAAAAACAAAAGACTAGTAAGAAACCCACCATCATACTTATTTTTCTAGGAATGTTTATTGCAAGTACTTTATTAATTGCATGGCTTTTTTTAGGATCAGCTACTACATTTTCAGAGAAATCTAAAATAGTAATGATAACGGAAACCAATAAGTCAACTGTTCTGGAGGCATTTGAAAAGGCTGGTATTCTTCGTTTTCCTTCCACACTAGGACTAGCAGGAGCATCCATCAATTTATGGGATAAAATGAAGCCCGGTAAATATGAGATCAAGAAAGGTCAGAGCATTGTAGAAATTATGAGAATGCTCAAAAACGGAAGATTTGCTGAAGTGAAACTGGTGTTGAATAAAGTGAGAACCAATGCAGAACTGGCTCGCTTGATTAGCAAAACCTTCCCCTTAGATTCATTGGTTGTATTACAATATATCAACAGCAATGATTCATTGAAAGAATTTCAAACCAATTCTGCTCAATTGTTTACTCAATTGATTCCAAATACCTATAGCTTTTATTATGATGCTTCTTTGAACAAAATATTTCAAAAGCTAACCAACGAAGGCAATGCATTTTGGCTGAAAAATGATCGGATGCGAAAAGTGCAACAATTAGATATGAGTCCGGAACAAGTCTACATTCTTGCTTCAATTGTAGAAGAAGAAACCAATTACGATTCAGACAAATACAAAATTGCGAGCGTTTATATTAACCGTTTGAAAAAAGAAATGCCTTTGCAAGCCTGCCCAACCATTAAATATGCCATGAATGATTTTACCATTACTAGAATTTATGAGAAATATTTAACCAACCCCTCCCCCTACAATACTTACAAATTCAAAGGCTTACCACCGGGCCCTATTTGTACCCCCTCGCCTAAAACAATAGATATTGTATTGAATGCCCCACAAACTGACTATATTTATTTTGTAGCAAAAAGTGATTTTAGTGGCTATCATCATTTTAGCAATAATTATCCTGAGCACAATCAATACGCACGTGATTATCAAAAAGCATTAGATGCATATATGTTGAAAAAGCAAGCATTAAATCAATAACGCATTGACCCGTCTAGAAAAAATAATCATTACACTACCTCCAATTGCTTTTGTCATTCGAAAAAGCAAGGAAATACATTTACCAGGATTCAGAGGTGTCCCTTTATTTGATGTAGTGGTATTTTTTATGGACCAGGTAAAAAAAATTGGGTTGAATGATAGAGCCGCAGCCATTGCTTTCAATTTAATAATGGCTTTGCCTGCGACGATGTTATTCATTTTTTCTTTACTCCCCTATTTCCCTGAGTTTTTAGATTTAAAAGTACAGGTGCTTTATTTAATTAAAGAACTTAGCCCTAGTTCTGGCACAAGAAAATTTATCCAAGATCTTTTAGATGATTTAATGGATCAAAATGTGGGGGTATTTTCTTTCGGTTTTATTTTATTAATCTTTTATGCATCTAATGCAATGATGGCATTTATTCGGACTTTCGATAAATCAATACAGGAAAATAAAGTATACTTTTTACATCAAAGATGGAGGGCAATTAAATTAACTACCATTCTCATTGTCTTGATTTTATCTACTACATTAATCATGCTTGGGCAAGAACAATTAACAACGCTCATCAGAAAAATTTTTCACATAAAAAGAAAAACTTTCTTGCCTTACTTTAATGCCATAAGATGGTTCATCATTGTGGGCTTATTTTTTTATGGCATCGCACTCATTTACAAATACGCTCCATCAGTAAAAGAAAGGTGGAGATTGATATCCCCTGGATCTTTGCTAGCCACAGCACTTACTTTAGGAACCACCATTATTTTTTCTTACTGGGTAAATAATTTTGCAGCTTACAATAAAATTTATGGATCAATCGGCACCGTGCTAATTATCATGTTATTGATTTACATCAATGTATTGATATTATTAATCGGATTCGAATTGAATGTTAGCATCACTTATCTCACCAAACATGCTGCGGAAAGAAAACAAAAAGAAAGTTCGGCCATAGCAAAACAAAAACTTATTTAGTTTTTTTCTTAGCCCATTGTTCGGCAAGCAAATTATATGCAGGGTGCAATGGCTCTGTTTGATCATAATGACCAGCTAATTTTTTTTGACGATACGCTTCATAAATGGTGATTGCACATGCTACTGAAATATTTAAACTTTGTATCATGCCCACTTGAGGAATAATAAAGCAACCGTCGGAAAGCGCTACAGCTTCTTTGGTTACGCCCTCATGTTCATTTCCAAAAACAAGTGCAATGCTTTTGCTGAAATCAATATCATAAACGGATTGCGCATTTTCCCCTAAATGAGTTGCATATATATGTTCATACCGTTGCCTTAAATGCTCGAAACATTTTATAGTATCATCGAAATGATGAACTGTTAACCATTTAGCTGCGCTACTGCTACTTTTTACTCCAAAATATTCGTGCCTGGGAATTTTAGAGTTTAACACATAAATATCTTGTATTCCAACAGCATCGCAGGTTCGCATAACTGCTGAAATATTATGATGGTCATGAACATTCTCCATTACCAGTGCTAAATGAGGCTGTCGATTTAGCAAAACGGTTTCGATTTTATTTTTTCTTTCAGGTGTCATACGCTCTACCAACCAATTTGTATTTTAAAACAATATGAACAAAAATGAGGATTAGTATTGAATTTTTACTATATTTTTGTGTTGTACCCGTTAGTCAACCCTATGACAGCAAAATTATCACGTGCAGAGCACATGCTCTGGATTGTGCCTATACTTTATGGAAGTATAGCATACTTTTCATCGTACTCCGAAGTGATTATGATGTATTACAATAATGTATTCTACCTTTTAGGCTTCTTTTCTGCAACAATTGTATTCTTATTATTCTTGGGGATTCCATTTTATGTTCAATCCACATTAAGAAAAATTGAGGAGAGAAACCAAATCATTTCATATGCACATATTGCTTTTTCACTAATTAATGTAGTAGGCATCCTATTTATATTTAGTGTTAACCTACCAATCAAAATTGAATGGGTGAATAGCGCTGGTGAACTTTCTACATTTACAAAATGGAACTACTATAACGGAATGGCTATTTCTTTATTCAAATTTTTTGTTGCTATACAAATTATCTATTGCGTGTATGGAGCTAAAACCATCATTAGTCATGGAATAATGAAAAGGAAACTAGCCAATGGAGAATATAGCCAGAACAATTATGAAAATGAACTAACCATGCAAATGGCAGGTTAATTATTATTCATTGGTTTTTCCCATCGCAGCCTGCTTCATATTATGTGCAGTTTCTTTTCCTAAATATCGGTCGATCTGCTTTTCCAATAAATAAATTAATGGGGTCAAAATGATGGCCATTGTAAACTTGTACAGATAGTTTACCAAACAGATCGCCAGAACCAATTGCCAGGACCATCCATTTCCTATTTTAAATGCAATAAACAACACCACAAAACTATCCACCAATTGAGACACAACGGTTGAGCCTGTTGCCCTCAGCCAAATCCATTTTTCACCGGTTACTTGTTTGATCTTATGAAAAACAGTAACGTCCACAATTTGGCTCACTAAAAATGCTATTAAACTTCCTGCAATAATCCACATCCCCTGTCCGAAAATTCCGCCAAAAGCTACCTGCATATTATCAATGCCTATTTCTTTTTTTGATCCAATCCAGAAATCTGCTGGCGGAATAGACATCGCTGCATAAAACATGATAAATGCATAACATATTAAAACAATGGCTGTATAACTAATTCTTCTTACCGCTTTTGGGCCATAATATTCATTGACTATATCGGTGATAATGAATTCTAAGGGCCATAATAACACGCCACAGGTTAAATTAAAAGCCAGCCCGCTTTGACCAAATAGTGTGAAATTGGAAGCATTTAACCCAAGTAATTTTTCCAAAGAAAATATTTTACCTCCAATACATTCGGCTATCAATGCATTGGCAACAAAAAATGCCGTTATCCCTAAAAAAAGCTTGGTGGGTTTATCTTTTAGAATTTGATGGATCATGCAGGTAAAATTAAGTAAATATACATTTGAAGCATTAGGATGATCAGGTTGAATAATGCCAACCAAATAGGTATTCTAATAGTTGATCTGAACAATAACAATAGCCCATACCAAATGTTCACCACCAAATTCAAAAATGGGGCAACCATCCAGCCCAGGATAATAACCATATTGCTAATATCCTTTTGATGAATAAAATCATGTGTTCTTTGAATAAGTATACATACTAAAAACAGACAATTGCAAATCAATGCCAGCCTAGCTGTAAAATGTATCGATTTCATGCTTCAAAGGTAAATGGTTCAGGCTCAGCTTCCACCTTTTTTCAGTAGGTTTGCTGCTCATAAATAACCATATGAAATCTATTAATTGGAAAGCCCTTTTACCCCATTTCATTGCTGTAGCAATATTTTTAGTTGTAGCCCTGATTTATTCTAAACCCGCTTTGGAAGGCAAAGTATTGCAACAACACGACGTAACCCAATGGAAGGGTATGGCCCAAAACTCTTTTCAATACAAAGATAAAAACGGTCACTTCCCTTTATGGACCAATGGAATTTTCAGTGGCATGCCCGCTTATCAGATTACAGGTATCAGTGATAACCCTATTTCTGTTGGGTATATTGGAAATGTTTTAAATGGCGGACTTCCAAAACCAGCTGGGGTTTTCTTTCTGGCCTGTATTTGTTTCTATTTTTTAACGCAAGTATTACGTATTAATTCTTACATCGGTATTGTTGGTGCACTGGCATACACTTATGCAACGTATAACCCCATCATTATTGCAGCAGGGCACGATACTAAAATGAATGCCATTGCCTATTTACCAGCAGTAATTGCTTCTCTGTTTTTAATTTACGAAAGGAAGTATTTATGGGGGGCAGCTTGTACCGCCATATTTACTGCGCTGCTTGTTGGTGCCAATCACTTACAAATAACCTATTACAGTTTAATTATTATTCTTTTCATGAGTGTTGGGTTTGCAATCAAATGCATTCAGGAAAAGGATATCAAGCATTTGATTCAATCTGCTGGAATTGCCATTTTCGCAGCATTCTTAGGCATCTTGATCAATGCTACTACCCTATTAACCACTTATGAATATTCTAAGAGAACAATCAGAGGAGGTAGCGCTTTAGCTGATGGTACAACGAACGCCACTAAAACTGGATTAAGTACCGACTATGCTTTGAGCTATAGTGTTTTTAAAACAGAACCCCTGGTAATGATGTTCCCCAGAATATATGGGGGCAGCAGTAATAATTTAGAGGTAGCTGAAGATAAATCAAAAGCCATAGAAGCATTACAACAAATGCCTCAGGAGTTGGGCCAGCAATTACAAGGTGCTTTGCAATTCTATTGGGGTGGTATAGATGGTGTAGGCACTTCAGGCCCCCCTTATGCAGGAGCAATTATTTGTTTTTTAGCATTGATTGGATTGGTTCTGGTAGATAAAAAATATACTTATTGGATGGGAGCGGCCATTCTATTTACACTAATGCTGAGTTGGGGCAAATATTTTGATGGATTCAATCTTGCCATGTTAAAGTATTTACCGTTGTACGATAAATTTCGTGCGCCTAGTATGATTTTAGTTGTACCGACTTTTTTGTTTTGTGTACTGGCTTCATTAGCCCTTCAAAAAATAATTGCTGAACAAAATAAGGACTTGTTATTTGCTCAATATAAAAAGGGCTTAATGGTAGTAGCTGGGGTATTTGCTATAGCAGCAGTCCTTTATTTAAGTGCTGATTTTTCAGGGGAAGGAGACAAAATGCTGATGAAACAAGTAAATGGCATTCCTGATGCTGCTCAAAAAGAATCAATTAGTGCTTCAGTAAAACCTTTTATTGATGGTTTAAAAGAAGATAGAAAAAGCCTGTTCCTGGGTGATTTATTACGCAGTTTATTATTTTGTGCAGTAGCTGCTGGTGCAGTGTTTGCTGCTATTAAAACAAAGATCAATTCCTTGTATATTGTTGCACTAATTGGTGTTTTTTCTTTAATTGACGTGTTTTCTATTAGCAATAAATACCTCAACAGCAATAATTACCAGGATGCTTCAGAGTATGAAAGTACATTTACTCCTTCTGCAGCTGATACTGAAATTTTAAAAGACACAGGTTATTACCGTGTACTCAATTTAACTCAAGGAATTTCTGGTGCTTTTAACTCAGGAGCACTCACTGCCTATTACCATAAATCGGTTGGTGGATACCATCCGGCTAAATTGAGTATTTATCAGGATTTAATTGAAAAGCAATTATACAGTTTCCCGAATTGTTTGCCTGTATTGAATATGCTCAATACAAAATATTTGATACTCCCAGATCAACAATCAGGAACTCCACAGGTTCAACAAAACAGTAATGCATTAGGTGCTTGTTGGTTTGTTAATGGCATTCGTGCTGAGAAAGGACCTGCAGCAATAATGAATGCTTTAACATCATTCAATCCAAAAGATACGGCAGTTATAGACCAAAAAAACATTGCTAATATTCAGATTGATAAAACAAAAGACAGTTTAGCTTCCATTGTTTTAATAAACAATAACAATGATGAAATAAGCTATCAATCTAATTCAACCACTACCAATTTTGCAGTATTTAGTGAGATCTATTATGATGCAGGATGGATTGCAACCATCGACGGCAAAGAATCTCCAATTCTTCAAACAAATTATGTTTTAAGAGGATTAGTTGTTCCTTCCGGCAAGCATCAAATTGTATTCAGTTTTAAACCTGCATCTTTTTATACAGGTAATAAAGCTGCAATTGGGTCTTCTGTAATTATTTGGCTTTTATTATTTGCTGCAATTGCCTCGGGCTTTCGCAAAAAAAATAATGCTTAATCATGCTGCAGCCAAATGTTCTGGGAATTGTTGCATTTAAAGTATTTCCGGCACAAATGGGGGGTCAACAATATGTGGTGAACTTTTATGATGAATTGGCTAAACATTGTAAAGTAGTATTATGTGTATCTAAAAACAATGGAGATGCTGTAGATAAACCATATATAGTATTCCCTTTTTTATTTAATCATTGGAACTCCCTTTTTAATTTATTCTATCTTTTTAAGTTGAATAAAATCATTAAAAAAAAAGGGATTGATATCATATTGATAGATCATAGTTATGTTGGTTGGATGGGAATTGTATTAAGGTATTTTACAAAGAAGCAATTTGTAATTAAATCCGCCAATATTGAAGCCTTAAGATTTAAAGACATGCAAAGAATCGGCTGGCAATTATATGATCGATATGAAGGATGGGTTCACCGCAAAGCTGATTATAGCTTTTTTATTACTGAAGCCGAAAAACATCTGGCTATTCAACGTTGGAAATTAGACGCCAGTAAATGTGGTACAATTGCCTATGGCACTACAACAGTAAAGCAACCCAATGCAGATCAAAAGCAGGAAAGCAGGAAAGCACTATTGCAAGAACACCATTTGCCAACCAACACAAAATTATTTTTTTTCAATGGCACATTGGATTATTTGCCAAATACCGATGCTCTTTATATAATAGTTCAAGAATTACTCTATAGACTGGATCATTTTAATCAACCCTACAAAATTTTTATTTGTGGCAACCGAATAACAGAAGATTGGGAAAAATTGTTATTACAGAAACCACAAATCATATTTAAGGGATATGTAGAAGACATTAACAAATACTATCAAGGAACAGATTGTTTTATTTGTCCGGTTACACTTGGAACAGGCATTAAAACCAAAATAGTAGAAGCACTGGCAAACGGACAACAAGTGATTTCATGCAAAAAATCAGGGATAGGTTTTAACCAGAAACTATTGGGGAATCAATTACAACTGATTGAAAACTATAACTGGAGTGCTTTCGCAGAAGCCATGATGGCTATTGATATCAATACAATTTCTAAAACGCCGGACTCATTTTACGCCTATTTTAACTGGAACAATATTGTTAAAGAATCCATTTTATCTTTGCATTAATGAATTCAACAAGCCCGTCCATATCAATTGTTATTTGTACCTATAATCGAGCAGATTATATTACCGAAGCAATGAATAGTTTGTATCATCAATCATTGCCAAAAGATCAATTTGAAGTAATCATTGTAGACAACAATTCTACAGACCAAACTGAAGCAGTTTGCAATCAATATATAACAACACATCCAGACAGTCATTTTTACTATTTGAAAGAATTAAGGCAAGGTGCTTCTTTTGCCAGAAACACAGGCGCAGCAATAGCAATTGCTCCTTTACTTTGTTTTATGGATGACGATGCTGTTGCCAATAAAGATTATCTCGAAAGAATCATTTCTTTTTTTAACTCATACAAAGATGCAGGCGGACTGGGTGGAAGAATTATACCAAGATATATTCCATCAGAACCCGTTTGGATGAGTCATTTTGTGTCTTCTTTAGTAGGGAATTTTGATTACAGTAAGCAGATTACTGTCTTTAGTCCTAATAAATATCCTTTAGAGTCTAATATGATCATTCGAAAAACAGATTTTGATGCTGTTAACGGATTTAATACTGCACTTCCTGGAGTTCAAGGCACTTTGCGCATTGGGGGTGAAGGAAAAGAATTCTTTTTAAAGTTAAAAGCTTTGGGAAGGATTATTTATTATGACCCTTCTGTAATTGTGGAACATATTGTAGAAACTCAAAAACTAACTCCAGAATACATGTACAGAGTTGCCAGTGGGATTGGCAGAGGAGAAAGAGTAAGAACAAAGGCAATTAGTGATTGGGCATTTATCAAAAAACTGATCGAATACTTTTATAAATTTGGCGGCGCTATTATTTTAGCAATTGGGTATTTTTTTCAAGGAAGACCTGCAAAAATGTGGCCAGTTATTCAATTTAGAATTGATGCATTAAAAGGATTATTAAACCATTAATTAAACAACATGCAATTATATCATTATATAGTAGACAGAAAAATAAAAGGAAGTTTAAGTAAGTGGTTTGGCATTAAATTTCAACACCCTTCAGAAACATCCAAAGTAAGAAGATGGGTTCTACCCTATTGCATCGGTAAAGGTTGTGATATTGGTTTTGGTGGAGATAAGGTAGTAAAAAGCAATTGTGATGGAATTGATTTCCCTCAACCTTATGCTTTTGCCGGGAAAGACAAAGTGGATATTGGTTGTGATGTAATCAATGGTGAAATACCAGTTGAAGACAATACTTATGATTATGTATATACCAGTCATTTAATTGAAGACTTTACAGACACTACTGATGCATTAAAAAAGTTCATCAGAATTCTTAAAAGCAATGGTACTTTAATCCTGGTATTTCCAGATCAGCCCAAATATGAAGTCTATTGCAAAAAAATTGGCTTAGCTATGAATCCTTATCATGTACATGCCAATATGGGATACGAGTTGATGCTTAACAGATTAAATGAAGTACCCAATATTCGTTTCACTGAATTATTTATCAGCAATTGCGATATAGATTATAATGTAGTGATGATACTTAAAGTGGAGAAGCTTGCTTCTTAAAAACTTTATTGAAATACAATAATTGAAAATCGATACTATTCCCCCAATAAGCAGGATTGTGATTCCCTGGTCTTTCTGTATAATCATGAGGAATTTTCTTATCCAATAATTTTTGATGCATGGCCCTGTTTACATTCAAGAAAAAATCGGATAACCCACAATCAAAAATCAGGTTTAATTTGGAAACATCAATAGAATCGATCAGATTAATAACAGTATACTTCTCCCAATTTTCCGGGAATTCTTGAATTGAACCGATCAATTGATTGATTTGCCAATTATTGGGAAATGGGCGAATATCTAATCCTCCACAAATACTGCCAGCACTTCCAAAAACAGATTGATTGCGCATGGCGACATAAAAAGCTCCATGTCCACCCATACTCAATCCAGTTATTGCCCTATAACTTTTATCCTTTTTGGTAGCGTAAGCAGAATCAATAAATGGCACCAATTCTTTCACAATAAATGACTCATAACGAATTGCTGGATTCATTGGACTATCGAAATACCAACTATTCAATCCTCCATCCGGTAAAACCAAAATGGAATTCATTTCATTACCTTGTTCAACTAGAGATGGTGCATTATTCAGCCACTGCATATAGTTAGCCCCATGACCATGCAATAGATAAACAACAGGCAATGGCTTATCCTTTGAATATTTTGCAGGTTTTAACACCAAAGCTTTAATGCTTTTATTCATTGATTTGCTATACACCAATACAGTATCAATAGAAGCAAATACTTGAAGAGATCCAATTATTAAGAAGAAAACTAAAACTGCTTTTTTAATCATTTGCTAAAATACAAAATGCCACTCGTATAATTACAAGTGGCATTTGTTTAAATCAATAAAAAATATTATTTCATTTTTTGCATTGCATTCTGCATTGGATTGGTTCCAGAAGACTGGCCACGGCCTCTGCCTGCACCAGCTTTAAACAAAGCAAATTTACTTGGCTCCATAGTTGCTCCGTTCTTAGGCCAGCTGTTATTCGTTTCATTGATATCAGCTGTTTCTCTCATTGGATCTAGTTGAATCTTAACCGCTTTCTTATTGGTCATAAATAACTTGGTAACTTTCAATTCATTCTTTCTCCAAATCTGAGCAGGAATTTTTTCCACTTGCTTGGTTCCATCTTCAAAAGTAAATTCAAGAATAATTGGCATTACTAATCCACCTTTGTTAGAGAAACTCACTTCATACATATTTACATCTTTGTATTTAGCTTTTTCTTCTACACTTAATTGCTCAGGTGCAGGGAAGCTTGGTGGAACTACTTTTACTGATGAATCATATGGTTCAAAACCACGTGTATATCTCCAATAAAAATCACGTAAAGTAGTATCAACATCTACTAAGAACTGTATATTTTTATCGGCTCTGTTTCTTACTTTAGAAATATCATCAAATGCAGCAGGACCACTAAACAATGGCTTTGCTAATCCGACTCCAGATGGAGTTCCACTATTTGAAGCTGCACTTGCAGCTGCCATGTCTACAACAGCATATCTAACTGTATCAATTGCAATATCGCAAGGTTCAATTCCATAGAACCATCCTCTCCAAAACCAATCTAAGTCTTCTGCACTGGCATCTTCCATTGTACGGAACAGATCAGCTGGTGTTGGATGTTTAAATGCCCATCTTCTTGCATATTCACGGAAAGCATAATCAAATAATTCTCTTCCCATGATGGTTTCGCGCAAAATATTTAAACCAGTTGCAGGCTTAGTATATGCATTAGGACCAAAATTGATAATATTCTCACTATTGGTCATAATTGGCTCTAATTGCTCTTTAGGCAATTTCATGTAATTGGTAATTGTCCAAGCTGGTCCACCACGTGTAGGATATTTGTTATCGAATAATTCTTCAGTTAAATACTGAACAAAACTATTCAAACCTTCATCCATCCAACTCCATTGGCGCTCATCGCTATTTACAATCATAGGGAAGAAATTATGCCCTACTTCATGAATGATCACACCTAACATACTGTACTTGGTGTTCTCACTGTATGAGCCATCTTTATTGGTTCTTCCATTATTGAAACAAATCATTGGATATTCCATTCCATTTGATGCTTCAATACTTTGAGCCACAGGATAAGGATAAGGAATAGAGAATTTAGAATATGATTTAATGGTATGGGCTACCGCTTTAGTAGAAAACTTACGATACAAGCCATAAGCTTCTTTTGGATATCCACTCATGCACATGATCTTCTTTCCTTCTACATAAGCAGGCATTGCATCCCAAATATATCTGCGACTGGAAGTCCACGCAAAGTCACGTACATTTTCTGCTTTATAAACCCATGTTTTCTTTTGTGTACTTTTTGTTTTTTCTGCCTTATTAGCTTCTTCTAAAGTGGCTATTTCTACAGGTTCTTTTGCAGTTTGCGCCTGATTCCAGCGAGCCATTTGAGCAGGGCTTAATACCTGCGCATAGTTTTGACAAACTCCTGTACTTAATACAATATGATCAGCTGGTAAAGTAATGGTTACATCGTAGTTTCCAAATGCCAATGCAAATTCTCCTCTACCTGTAAATTGTCGATTCTGCCATCCTTGAAAATCGCTATACACGCATAATCTTGGAAACCACTGAGCCATTGTGAAAAGGTTATTGCCGTCTTCTAAGGTTTCATAACCGCCTCTTCCGCCAACGGTCATACGATTGGTAATTTTATAACTCCAATCTAGATTGAATACAAATTTTTGGCCTGGTTTTAAAGGAGCTGGCAAATCTATACGCATCATTGTTTTATTGATGGTGTATTTCAAAGCCTTACCAGTAGCATCGGTCAATTTGGATATGATATGGCCATTGCCATTATCTGCTTTACTATTAGCCATCTGGTCTAATTGAGCACTAGAAAAGCCTCTTCCCATTCCTGAAGCATCCTGATAATTGGCATTGTTGATAGAACTATGCTCATTCTCAT
This sequence comes from Sphingobacterium thalpophilum, assembly GCA_943372285.1. Lineage (GTDB taxonomy): Bacteria > Bacteroidota > Bacteroidia > Chitinophagales > Chitinophagaceae > Sediminibacterium. The sequence continues at coordinate 116,020 of CALRYA010000007.1, forward strand.
CTAATTGCAACCAGATATAGGTTAATACGTCTGGAGAATTGTTGAAATAAGTAACTGTTTCAGCACCTTTCAATTTAAGATTTGCTTCATCCAATTCGCATTTAATTACATAGTCTGCACGCTGTTGCCAATATTTTGGCCCTGGTGCTCCACTGGCTGTTCTATACTCATTTGGTGTTGGCAAAATGGTACCCAATTCTTCGAATTTGTTACCATGGTTAGAGGTTGGATTGTTCATGATATTCTGTGCTTGAAGGCCCAGACTAAGACTGAAAAACAAAACCACCAGTAAAATTTTCTGCATGTTGTTTGGTTTATATATGTATAGGAAATCTATCAAATGCCATTTGTAAAGCCAGGGCGAATGCAATTGCTGAAATAAACAACAAATACTCTCTTCTGTTAACTTTAAAAAGGTTTACGAATATAAGGGTTATCAATAAAATTATCAATACAATTAGGATTTGTCCGGCTTCGAGCCCTAGATTAAAGGCCAATAATTGCCCAATTACCGACTCCCCTTTTCCTAATAAGCTTTTAAGGTAATTGCTAAATCCCAATCCATGTATTAGTCCAAAAAACAAGGCTAAAAAATAGATTAAGGGAAATTTAGCCTTAAATACAAATTTCTTTACAAATACATTGCTAAAAGCAGTTAAAACGATTGTTACAGGAATCAAAAACTCTATCCAAGACATAGAATAGTTAAGTAAATCAAAAACACTCAAGGCCAGCGTAATGGAGTGACCAATAGTAAAGGCAGTCACCAAAATCAAGAGTTTTCTCCAATCCGAAAACTGGTACCTTATACATAAGGCAACAATAAAAAGGATATGATCAATCCCCCTTATATCGGCAATATGATGGAAGCCAATCTGAAAATAAAGCCAAAAATCATTCATAATTAAGTAGTTAAATTAAATACGACATTTGTATTCTAACAAATTCTTTGTTGAATGGCAAATATCTTGGTTCAATGGCTGATTACTGCAACAATGGCAATATATCACCCTTTTTTTGTTTCTGTTATAGATTTTAACCACAATGCCAAAGAGGCTTCTGTGGAAATAAGTATTCGTGTTTTTACAGACGATCTGGAAAAAACCATTCAAAAAAGTTCTAGCTCGAAAATTGACATCATTCAACCTTCAGATAAAACCGTTATAGACAAACTCATCACTGCATATATTGGCAAGACCCTACATTTAAAAATTAATGGGCAACCCGTAAATGCCAAATATGTTGGCTATGAAATTATCAAAGAAAGCACTTGGGCTTATTTTGAAATAGAAGGAGTAAAAGAGTTTAAGAAAATTGATATCGATTGTAATTTTTTATACGATTTTGAAAAATCGCAAACCAATATTTTTCATGTCAAGAGCATGGGAAAAGAAAAAAGTTACAAACTTGAAAATCCTGAAAGAACAACCAGTTTTCAGTTTTAATCTTCTTCATCAACAATTGGCTCAGTTGTAGTTACGAGTACTTTATCTACACGATTATTATCCATATCTACAATTTCAAATTGGAAAGACTCCCATTTTAAAATGTCTCCAGTACGAGGAATCCGTTCTAGATGGTGAATGATAAACCCTGCTAAAGTATTAAAATCTTGTTCCCATTTTTCCATCCATTCTGTTTTATCAAAATGACTAAGGAAATCATAAAAAGGAATTTGAGCATCTACTAAAAAGGATCCGTCTTCTCTACGAATGATCTCATAATCTTCATCTTCTTCTTGTGGTATATCTCCTACTATGGCTTCAAGAATATCATTGAGTGTCATTAACCCTTGTACAGAGCCATATTCATCTACAATAAAACATTGATGTATTTTGGTTTGCTTGAATTTCTCCAAAACCTGGTATGCACTGTTGTTTTCAGGCACATACATGGCTTCTTTCATAATGGAGAAAACTGAATCATCTCCATTGGCAGAAAACAAATCTTTAATAGATACAACTCCTTTTATATGATCAATATCTTCTTCGCATACAGGGTAAACCGAATGGATTAAATCTTTTAATTCTTCTCTAATTGCATGGATTTTTTTATTCCCGTCAATCCATTCAATATCTGTTCGATGGGTCATTAATGAAGTAATATTTCTGTCGCTCAAATGAAAAACCCTTTCAATAATTTCCTGTTCCGCTTCTTCAATTGTTCCCTGCTCTGTTCCTTCACTAATAATGGCTTTTATTTCTTCTTCAGTTACCTGGCTTTCATTTGTCTTGATATTTAATAATCGAACGATCAAGTGGGAAGATTTACTCAATAACCAAATAATTGGGAATGTAAGCCAACTTAAAAATCGCATTGGCCTAGCAACTGATTTTGCAATTCCTTCCGGATCACTTAATCCAATTCTTTTGGGAACTAACTCTCCCAACACCAAAGACAAATATGTAATTACAATTACTATAATGGTGGTTGCAATGGTACTACTGTACTTGGCAGTAAAACTAAATTGATGAAGCCAGTCGGTTAAGGGTTGCTTAAAACTATCTCCGGAATAAATACCCGTTAAAATGCCAATTAACGTAATCCCTATTTGAACAGTTGATAAAAAAGTATCTGGATGATTGGCTAAGCTCAACGCTTTTGCTGCATCTTCATCCCCTTTTGCTGCTTGAGCTTCTAGCCTTGATTTTCTTGCAGACACAAGGGCTATTTCTGCCATGGAGAACAGTCCATTCAATACAACTAGAAATAAAATTATTAAAACCTCCGTCATTCTTGTAAAAATAGGTAAAAATGAGGACTCTATGGTTTGCCGTCCAGATCAATCATCACATATCGGGGCATTTCCTTCATTCTGGTAGATGGATTTAGAAATGAACCTGTTAAAACAGATACCGGATATTGATTTCCTTCATGAATCACTTTGCTTGATGGGAAGATGGTTTTAAAGAATTGAGTACTGTCTTTTTCAGTAAGAATTATTTGATTCGATTCAAAAGCTTTTGTAGAAGATAAATTAACAAAAATATGTTTCCCATAGAAATGCAGCGCATTGCTATTGTTGATACCATATAAATAAACTGAGTTCTTATCTATGGCATTTTTGTTAATGAATGCATTGGCGTCATTGCCCATTTGAAATTTGAGCAGATTCGGATAAAATGCGGTACTTAAAAAAATATTTACCCCAATAACTGTATAAAGGCCTAAAGCAATTATTCTAGGGAAATTCTTTACTTGAGCAAATATTAATAGGATAAATCCAAGTAAACCAATGATGCTTATGATTTTTATGAATAAAGGGATTTCCGGAAATGGGATAAACATCAATCCGATTATTGCGAGCCACAATAAGCCAAAAATGACCATATGAAACAACTGTAATGGTTTTCTCCATGCCAGCAATCGATCGGTAAAAAATACACTATATAAAATTCGGGCTGTTGTTATAGCAGCTAATGGAAAAACTACAAAAATATAATGTGGTAACTGCGCCTGGCTCTTTGCCAAAATACAATAGGTTAATATAAATCCCCCCGTTGTAATAAATTCCTGATCTGGTTTAATTACGAATTGCTGAATGATGAATTCTCTAACACTAAAAATTATTCCAATTAGAAAAAATACAATCCAGGGCAAAAAACTCCAGAGCATGTTTTCAAAAAGAAAGCTGAAATAACTCATTTCGTGATACACATTCTCTCCTGTATATCTTCCGAAACTTTGTGTCCAATAGTAAAATCGCAAACCAGATTTTATAGGAACATTATTGATTAATTTCCCTGGATGCAAATCGAATTGTTGATACAAACCAATACTCATTGGAATAAGCATGATTGCAATAACAATCACACCCAGCAAATATTCCCATCTAAACAGTTTCTTCCAGTTTCTTTGTGCCAAAAAATGACTTAGAAATGCAAAACCCGGTACCATCAGTGCAATTGGGCCCTTGGTCATCATTCCACAACCAATAAAAATAAAAGCTAAAAAGAAATTGGTCCATCTTTTCAATTGATACCATTTAGCCAGTTGCCAAATGCTTAAAATAACCCAACTCATTAACATAGTATCTGTTCTAACATCGTGCGACATTAAAAACAATGCTTGTAAACTCGCCAATACCATTGCACTTAATTGTGCCACCGTTTTTTCATAATATAAAATGGCTAACTGATAAGTTGCATAAATGGCAATGATCATCAATAGAATAGATGGAAGTCTGTAAGACCAATCATAAACGCCCAATATTTTCATACTCAATGCAGACAACCAAAACAACATTGGCGGTTTATCTAAATAATCCTTACCAAGATCGAATACCTGCAAAAAACTATTTCTCGCAAGCATTTCTCTACTAATAGAGGCGTATTGAGCGGCATCTACATCCATTAAAGGAATTAAAAACATTCCCAGCAAATAAGTGGAAATGCATAAAAAAATGACCGAATAAAACTGCTTATTGGAGATCATATTGAATGATACCTATTTTACTTTTATAGAATTGACCCATTATCCATCCAATTAAAGTTCCTAATAGCGCACCACCAATAACATCTAATGGGTAATGAACTCCAACATATATCTGGCCATAACAAATACTCGCTGCCCAAACTAATAAAACATATTTCCACTTTCCAATCAAATGACCCAAAGTACAAAATACAAAAACTGCAAAACCAAAATGATTGGTGGCATGAGAAGAAGTGAAACTATATCCTCCTGAACAACCATTGAGCAACATTCTAACCTGACTCATTAAAAAAGGATCTCTACATGGCCTGGGTCTTTCAAAAAAAGGTTTAACCCATGAACTGCTTAATTGATCCGTTAAAATCAAGGTTGCCACAATAAACAATATCCAAGAAGAGGCTTTCTGTTTAAAATTGAGCAAACTAAAAACGATTAAGAACAAATACAATGGATACCATGTACTTCCTTCTCTATACCATGGATATACTGAATCAAGGATAGGATTGGTCCAAACAGTATTGATTTGTAGAAATAAAGCCTGATCATAATGGTTTACCCAATTCCAAATATCCTGTACAAATGATTGGAGTAAAATAGCCATTGTCATAGCGCAAATTTAACAATATTTAACGCATTGCAATTTGTATAATTATAAGTAAATATTAAATTCACACAATGAAACACTCTATTCTATTGTTATTGGTATGCTTTCTCACAAAATTGGGGGTTGCCCAATCAAAATCAATTGTAACATTGGATCAAATCAAAAGAGATACTTTACAACAACCTAATCGAGTTGAAGGTAGCATGCCTAATTCATTAAAAAACTATGACCTACAATATAAATTGAAGTTGAAAGGCAATAATCAACTTGGGTTCAATATTTACGAATCTGAACTTGATAAAATGATTGTATTAATTCCAGATTCGGCCAACAGAGCCAGCCTTGGCATGTCATCTTCAAGTTTAAGGCGGTTAGCTATAATGGGATACCCTTCTATTCAGCAATACCAAGATATCCCACTTACAAGACCATTCGATGACTCTTTGTTGATCCCAGATTTTAATATGAAGCCTTTCGATTCAAACAAAAAGAAGCGAAAAAACTAATTCACTAATTTCCCTTACTCAATTCAAAGAAATCATCTACATCTTTTTTAAACTTGATTAAAGATGGCTTATGGATATAATACATATGGCCAGATTCATAAAAATAAGAATGCACATTCTTTCTTTGTTCTGGTCTTAAAAACATATGCTCAATGTCATATTTAGCAGTAAAATAAGGTGTTGCAAAATCATAATATCCAAATCCAACATACACTTTTAACGCAGGATTCTTAGCCATTGCATCTCTTAAACTTTCTGCAACATTTAGAAATTGATTTTGAACATTATTGTAATTCCAAGGACCAACATCGCCAAAGATATTGTACCCCGCTTCTTCTTTAAAATTCAAATCTTTTTGAAAATAATCGTTAATGGTTGCAGTGAATGGGCCATCAATATTTGAAAATGAAGGATCAAAGCTATTGCTCTCCCCTGCATCATCTATATCTCTTCCAGTAAAACGGGCATCTAACCTACCAATGGTTAAGCCGTCTTTTCTTCTTAATTCTTTGTAGAATTTATTTTCTTCTACTCTTAAATTACTTTGTAAAATATACTCTTTAGATAGCCCTGTGTAGTAACTCATTTTTTCTGCAACCGCTTCTTTTTCTGCAACAGACATCCATCCACCTTTGAGCAATGCGGTAGCATATGCACCCAATGCAAATTCTTCTGATTCTTTCAACGCTTTTTGTAAATCGGCTTGTAAAGCAGGTGCTAATTTTTTATGATACCAGGCAGCAGCCGTATAAGAAGGAATGTATAAAGCCCTAGGAAGATCATTTCCAACATAATAATCATTGGTTCCAAAATTCAAGACGGCTGAAATAAGAAAGATCCCATTAAGATAAATTCGATACCGATCTTGCAAAAATTTAGATAAGCCAGCCGCTCTTGTAGTTCCATAACTTTCACCGGCTAAGAATTTTGGAGAGCCCCATCTTTCATAGCGTGCTAAGAAATGTCGAATAAATGAGCCCATTGATGAAATATCTTCAACATAACCATGAAACTGTTTAGGAGATTCCCCAGGTGCAGCTCTACTATATCCTGTAGAAACTGGATCTATAAATACCAAATCTGTTTTATCTAACCAGCTATACTCATTATTGATGTATTGATAAGGAGGGCCAACAGAAACACCTTCGTCATTCAAGACAACTCTTTTTGGTCCTAAACCTCCCATATGCAACCAAACAGAAGAAGAACCAGGTCCACCGTTAAATGTAAATGTCAATGGCCTTTTTCCAGACTCTTCACCATCTTTTTTGTAATACGTAAAAAATACTTTTGCAATGGTTTTACCTGTATCATTTTTTAAAAAAAGATACCCTGTATTAGTAGTATAATCTATTTTTTTACCACCTATAGTAACTGAATTTTTAGTAGTTGTAGTTGTTACGCCTGCTGGAACAAGTTCAGGTATTAATGGCGATGGAGTAGATTGCTTTTGCGCATGGAGTTGAAGCAATAAAATGGATGAAATTAAAAATAACAAGCCTTTTTTCATATTCATTGATTTAAATAATAAATATACATAATAAAAAATTATGAGATACCAATAACCAATAACCAATAACTAATAACTTTTCAAAACTTCTATATCAAAAACAAGTACACTATTCGGCGGAATCAATTTGCTTCTACTTCTAATAGTATATGCCATTGCTGATGGGATCACAATTCTTACTGTTCCTCCAACTTTACACATAGGAACTCCAATTTGCCATCCCTTGATTAATCTATTTAAAGGAAATGTTGCAGGCTTATCTTTTGTTTGATCAAAAAGAGATCCGTCAGATAACAAACTACCTTTATAATTTACTGTAACAGTGTCTGTAACTTTTACATATGCACCTAACCCTTCTTTCAATATTTCATAATAAACACCATCTTTTGAACCTGTAGGTTTCCAATTCGTTTTTTTAATATAATCTTGAATAAGCTCATTATCCTTAACTGATTGAGCTATAGAATCTGCATTTTTAGACCAATCAATTACAGGACGCTGTTTAGTTGCAGTTCTATCAAACAGATCACCTAATTGCGCATTCGATTCTTTAAAGCCTCCATTCCTTAAATAAAATTGACCGTTCTCTACTCCTCCTCCATAATCAATTCTATCCCTTGCTCTTCCTGTTGCATCATAAGAAAAATTGGCTTTTGTGAGTTCCATCCATCTTCCATTCTCCTGCTGAATCCATTGATTTCCAAAAAATGCTTTTCTTTCTAACTGACCATTTACTCCTACAAAATTTTCATTGAATGAATATAGTTTTCGTAATGGTTCTCCATCATGAGGCGCTTTAAAACTGGCAATCAATTTCCACTTTTGCAATTCGGGCATGAAAAAATAACCTGTATAAATAGTGGAAGTACTATCAGGTAATGCAGTAACCATTAATTGATATTTTTCTCCTGCTTTCCAGTTGTATACCAAATGACTATGACCACCTGTACCTTCATTACCAAACCCATCTGCAAATACATTATCGCCTTTTGCCAGTAATTGTACTTTGTTAGAATCAGCCACTTTATTTCTATCAATTGCTTCTTTACCGGAATCCCAAACAGAAAAAATAATTCTTCTTTCTGATTCACTATTTACCTGTATACCAAAATAGCCTCTTGAAAAACCGCAGGCCATGTAATAACTATGAACAATATCAGCTCCAATTGGAACTGTAATTTCATTGTAAAAAGTTGTTGCTTTTATGCTATCTTCTAAAGGATATTTTAAATGAACAGAAGCAGCATTTCTTCTAGGCTTCTGGTTGGCATGAATTCCTTTTGCAGCAGTACCCAACAATTCTATAGATTGAATGTCTGCAATGGAATTATTAGTTTGTTTGGTTCCAGAAATACTGATTTGATAAAATCCAGTGTCTTTAATGGAAACTGATCCTGCATTCAATAATTTATATGTGCCTGATTTGGGTATAGCTATTTTAAAATCTTTTCCAATAATTGACAGGTTGACAATTGATCCTGAAAATGCATTCTTGGCATTGATTTTTATATTTAAAATACCCGGATTACTAATATGAAAAAAATAATTGACTTGTTGTTTTGTATTCACCCAATTTTGCAAACCGTTTTCGCTTGAAAACAAATTATCTCTATATGCTTCGGCTGGAACAGCATATCCAGTGTTACCAGGAATTATAAAAGTCTGAGATTGAACATATGAAAACAAGCAAAAAAACATTGAAGCCAACCCTAATTTTCGCATAGCAGTAGTTTATACTCCCAAACTTAACGAAATGATCTCAGGTTTTTAAGAAATCTCTGAACCAATATCCAGAATCTTTAATGGTTCTAGTTTGTGTATCGATATCTACATGGGTAAGTCCGAACTTAGCTTCAAACCCTTCAGACCATTCAAAATTATCAGTTAGTGTCCAGGCAAAATATCCACTTAGATTGACCCCTTCTTTTTTTGCCCTTAACGCGGCGGCAATATATTTCTTGAAATAGTCAATCCGTTGATCGTCTGCTACCCTTCCTTTATGCAAAACATCTTTAAATGCCGCTCCACCCTCTGTTATAATAATTTCTTTGATACTTCCATAATGCCAAAACCTTTTGATCATCCTATAAAAGCTATCTGCATTGATTTCCCAACCCATTGCAGTATGTGGAACTTTTCGGGATGCTGCTTTTACTTCAGATGCACTTAAATAGGGAATTAAAGGATTGTGTTTTACGGTTAACGCAAAATAATTTTGTATACCAATAAAATCAAAATTGAACTGCATGCGCTCTTTGTATTTCCATGCCTTTGTATGCAAATGCAATTTTTCTAAAAATGAAAACTGAGGATCTTCCGGATAGCCTCTTCCTAAAACAGGTTCAACAAATAATCTATTCAACAATATATCAGCTCTTTTAGCTGCAGCAATATCAAGTGAAGTTTCTTTATAAGGCATTACTTCACTACATGAAAAGCAAGTTCCAATATGTGCATTACTTACTTCTGCTCTTATTATCCTTCCACCTTCAGCAGTGCAAAGAGCTGCATTATGAATGGCCGACATAAAAAGACTTAAACTTGTTTTTCCGGGAGCATGTTTTCCAAGCATATATCCTAAAGAAGTAAAACCCATTGGTTCATTTAAAACAATCCAATTCTTTACTTTCCCTCCATATTCTTCTGCACAAATTTTGGTGAATCGAGAAAACCACTTGAGCATTTGATGACTAGCCCAGCCCCCTTCTTTTTCCAACTCATGCGGTATGTCCCAATGATATATAGTGATATATGGTGTGAGGCCCAATAACAAACATTCATCGATCAATCTATGGTAAAATGCAATACCTTCTTTATTGACCCTCCCTGTTCCTTCTGGCAGAATTCTACTCCAGGCAATGGAAAAGCGGAACACTTTAAAACCCAATGCTTTTACCAACATTAAATCGTCTTTAAAACGATAATAAAAATCATTGGCAATGGAAGGTTTTGCTCCACCCTTTATTTTACCTGCTCTTCTTGCAAATACATCCCAATTGGACAACCCTTTGCCATCAGCTAAATACCCTCCTTCATTTTGTAATGCTGAAATGGCTACACCCCATTCAAAATGTTTACCGAATTCGCTTGCTTTAAGTAAATGCTGAAATGACAATACAAAAATTTATACAAAGTTGAAGGGTTTAGTTATTAAGTCATTATTAAGCAATTGTTATGTTTTATAACAGATCATCATCCCAACTCAAACCAAACAGGTGCTTGCTCTTCTCCAACAGGATTATAATTAATAAACAGCTCTTCACCATGCAGAATGGCTCTGACTGTTTTAATTGAAATGGTCAATGCATCAAAATCCATTTCATACGTACAATTATAATCAATGGCATGATTGTAAATAGAAACATAACCCAAAGCAACAGCGGCCTGCCTTCCTCCTTCGCCCCATTCAAAAATGTAATTGTACAACATTGTTTGTTCAACCAATAACCGATCTGCTTCATTTAATAATAATACAGGAGCAATTTCGATTGTGGTATTTGCAGGGATTTCAGCAGCAGTAAAAACGCCACGACCTTTGGTTGAAGTTTGATCAATATATAAAACAGAAAGCAACATTATTCCCCTTCTACATTGTGCTTCATATCATAAATCTGGTTTTTATTTCCTAACACAATCACTTTCATTCCTTCTTTTATGATGATAGAACCAGGTGGATTAATTATAAACTTCCCATCCTCATCTTTAACTCCAATACAGTTAACACCAGTCTTTTTCCAATCCATAATTACAGATAAACTTTTGTTTCTTATTTCTGGAGGTAGTTTTTCATATCCTACTGATTCTATATTAATACTCTCTCCCTCTTCCCCACTCAGATAATCGATAAACTCTACCACATCTGGCTTACTTACCAAAGTAGCCATATGCGTACCTCCAATTCTATCAGGCATAATCACATTGTCTGCACCAGCTTTCTTCAGTTTGATTACAGAATTGCTAAAGGAAGCTCGACTAATAATATGCAATTTTGGATTTAAATACTTGGCCGAGAGTACAATAAAAACATTATCGGCATCGGTAGGTAAAGCTGATATCAAACAACGTGCATTATTAATGCCAGCTTTTAGCAATACTGCATCATCGGTGGCATCTCCTTTAATATATAATAGTGATGGATCTTCATGTAAAAAACTGTCGATATGTTCATCCGATTGATCTATCACTACAAATTTTTCTTTATGTCCTTTTAATGTTTTAGCAGCTTGTTGACCATTCCTACCAAATCCACATATAATTACATGCTGATCCATTAATTTAATTTCTTGCATAAGTTTTCTGTTTTTAAAATATCGATTCAGCTCTCCGCTGGCTATTAATTGAGTTAATTTGGCCAACGCATAAGTAAATGTTGAGAATGAAAAAATAATGAGAATAATATTGAATATTCTACCTGCATTTGATAGTGGATGAATCTCTCCATAACCAATGGTTGAAATGGTGGTTATAGTCATGTAAAACGCATCAAAAAACGGATAGTTCTCAATAACTACAAAACCAGTTGTACCAATAGCTAGAATAATGATAATAAGTCCAACCCAAATCAATAAAGGGTTAATTCTATTTTGTATGTTCATCTAACTAAAGTTAAAAAAAATAACCAAATACTTGATAAAAATCTGCAAAGCAGGTAGGTTTCAAAGAAACGACAGTGTATAACTAGCTATGGTTTTCTTTAAAAAAATGTAGTTATTTTTGTTTCTATGTCACTAGAATTAGAACACCCCGATTTATTTGAGCAATTCGATTTATTGATTGCAAAAGAAGACACTCTTGAAATCAGGGAATTTCTGAATGACCAGAATATTAGCGATGTAGCAGATCTAATCAGTGAATATCCTGAATTTGAAGCAAGGATTATTGCCAATATGGCAATTAACAGGGCGGCAAGTGTATTTAAGATCTTAGATATTTCTCAACAAAAAGACATTGTAAAAGAACTTCCCTCTTCAAAAACAGCTGAATTATTAAATGAACTTCCTGCAGATGATCGGACTGACTTTTTAGAAGAATTACCAAAAGCTGCCATCAGAGACTTAATTAAATTACTAGACCCAGAAGAAAGGAAAATTACCCTTTCATTATTGGGATACCCTGAAGACAGTGTTGGTAGATTAATGACTCCTGATTATGTATATGTATATCTACACAATACAGTTGAAGAAGTATTTGCCACATTAAGAAAATATGCAAGAAATAGCGAAACCATCGATGTAGTTTATGTAATAGATGAATCAGGATTATTAATTGATGATTTGAGAATAAGGGATATTATTTTAGCATCAACTGACAAAAGAGTTGATGAAATAATTGATGGCAGAGTGGTATCTCTCAACGTAAATGACGACCAAGAAAATGCGCAACAAATCTTCAAAATGAATAACAGAGTTGCATTGCCTGTTGTTGATGAGAACAATATTTTATTGGGCATTGTAACTATCGATGATATGTTATGGGTAGCCAATGAAGAGTTCAGTGAAGACATGCAAAAAATGGGTGGAACCGAAGCTTTGAATGAACCCTATTTAGACATCCCCATACTTAAGTTATTTAAGAAAAGGGTAAGCTGGTTGGTGGTATTGTTTTTAGGGGAAATGCTCACTGCAACAGCAATGGGTTATTTTGAAGATGAAATTGCAAAAGCAGTTGTTTTAGCGCTTTTTGTTCCATTGATTATTTCAAGTGGAGGCAATAGTGGCTCTCAAGCTTCTACCTTAATTATTCAAGCAATGGCAGTTGGAGAAATTACGATTAGCGATTGGTGGCGTGTATTTAGAAGAGAATTGATTAGTGGATTATTACTGGGCACTGTACTGGGAATTATCGGATTTATCCGCGTTGCTGTTTGGCATTCGATTGTTCCTCAAATTTATGGACCACATTGGAATATGATTGGAGCAACTGTAGGTTTCTCTTTAATTGGAGTAGTATTGTGGGGAACCATTAGTGGCTCTATGCTTCCTATATTTTTGAAAAAATTAGGTGCTGACCCTGCAGTTTCTTCAGCCCCATTTGTTGCAACGCTCGTTGATGTAACCGGGTTGATTATTTATTTCAGTTTTGCATATTTATTCTTGCAAGGACTACTATTATAGTTATTGGTTATTAGTTATTAGTTATTGGTTATTGGAGAGTCAAGTGATTGATACAAATTTGAGCCTTTGCTAATTGCCGTGAAGCAATTTTTGAGTGAGGCGTAAGCAATGAAAACTGTTTGAGCCCCGACTTGTCGGGGCGAGTTATTTCATTGCAGCCGAGCGAAAAAAATTGTAGGCAAATAGCTGTAGCGAGAAATTTGAATCAAGTAATTGACTCCCGACAAGTCGGGGCTCAATTACTTGCCTCTTTCTCCATCATCAAATAAGCTTTAATAAATCCATCAATATCTCCATCCATAACAGGACCTACGTTTCCAACTTCATAATCAGTTCGATGATCTTTGATCATTTTATATGGATGAAAAACATAACTCCTGATCTGGCTACCCCATTCGATTTTTTTCTTGCCGGCATTAGTTGCATTCAACGCTTCCTGTCTTTTGCGCAATTCTTCTTCGTACAACCGGCTCTTCAACATTTTCATCGCCAACTCACGGTTCTCTCCTTGTGTTCTTGCTTGCTGGCATTCAACAATAAACCCACTGGGTATATGTTTTAATCGTACTGCTGTTTCTACTTTATTTACGTTTTGACCACCACTTCCACCACTTCTATAAAATGCCCACTCAACATCTGCAGGATTAACATTTATTTCTATACTATCATCAATCAAGGGATAAACAAATACTGAGGCAAATGAAGTATGTCTTCTTGCATTACTGTCAAATGGAGAAATTCTTACTAAACGATGTACTCCGCTTTCTGCTTTTAAAAACCCATAAGCAAAATCACCATCAAATTGTATGGTTGCAGATTTAATGCCAGCGCCATCACCATCTTGTAAATCAATTTCTGTTAGCTTCCAACCTTGTTTCTCGCCATACATTCGATACATTCTCAATAACATTTCAGCCCAGTCCTGACTTTCAGTACCACCTGCTCCTGCGTTTATTTGAAGTACAGCAGGCAACTCATCTTCTGGCTTATTTAAAGTGCTTTTGAATTCTGCTTCTTCAATGAGTTGAATGGCCTGATCATGCGATTCACGGGTTTCTTCCTCCGTAGCGTCTCCTGATTTCCAAAAATCAAATAATAAGGCAAAATCTTCAACGGCATTATCAACCTGTTTGAATAGCTTAAGCCAGTATTCATTTACTTTGATTTCTTTCATCACCAATGTGGCTCGGGCATTATCATCCCAAAAACCGGCTGAAAGTGAGAGTTGGCGGTCTGTTTCTACTTTATATATGCGGTTATCAACGTCAAAGAAACCTCCTCAGGACCAAAGTTCGGTCTCTCATACGCTTAATTTGTTCTTGTGTCATAGCGGTAAAAATACGAAACCTTCCTGAAATGAAGCATAAGTGTATTTGATGAAGAACCCCTCCTATTAATTAGCAGCTTAGTTTACAGTTTTATAACTCTTTTTGTTTGAATTACAACACCAGTTCCTGTATACAATTGTATATCATAGGTACCAGGAATTAGGTTAGACATATCCAGATCATACACTGTATTACCTACGTTTGATGTAGGAATTTTTTGGTTACTGAGTACAATGCCATTTGAAGAAATTAATTTTATATAGGTGACACTATTGGGAACAGCTGCAAAAATAATTCTTGTAAGATCTTTGACAGGATTAGGGAAAACAAACATAGTTTCCTGTTTGGCAATTTCTCCTTTAACTTCTACTGAATTAGAAGTTGACCTACAAAAATTTGAGTCATTCACCTGAACAAAAAATGTTCCGACATTATTATAAAATACTTTTAGTGTTTTTGTGGTGTCAGGAATAGCTGTTTGTAGATTCCCATTTCTATACCAAAGCGTTTTATTGATCATTCTCAATGAATCTGGTTTTACTTGAAGAAACGCAGTGTCACCTGGCAATAAACTAGATTTAGCTAAAATGCGCAAATTAGCTCCAGGTAAGGGATTCACACTCACCGTAATTTTCTGCCTTTTACTTTCGCAGGTTTTTAGTTCATTAACTCTAGCAACCCAATAATCTGTATTGCCTACTATATTTGTTCTAGGTAATGGCGCAAGTGAAGAACCTGTTCCACCATTACCAACAGTATACCACAATAAACTATCGCTTGGTGGACCAGCAGTTAATGGAGTACTAGGCTCATTTAAACAATATTTTTTATCTGCTACAATTGGGGCAGTTGGAACAAATCCACTATCCATTCTTTGTGTTGCAAAATTAGACGCACATCCATCAAAACTAAAACCACGTACTCTATAAGTATCTTTCTGATTAGCAGGAAAAGCAAAGCTCGTATCAGTTAATGAATATCGCTGCACTCTAAAATTATTCATATCTGAAACAAACAAAGTACCATTAACATCTATCATGGCATTTCCTGGCGCATTTAACTGGTCTCCCAAACTGCCGATTGTGCTACTGCCAACAATTACTTCCCCAACTGCATCACCAATATTCCAGGTTTTAATTCTATTAGCAGTTCCACCCTCTGTAATAAATAATTTTGTGTTAGCTACATAAATATTCAAAGGCAAAGAAGTTTGATTGGTATTGTTTCCACGTCCTCTACCCCCTGCTACTGTAATTGCTTTCAATGATTCAGGTGCAAAACGTTGTATACGATCATTCTGTGTGTCTGCAACATAAATATTTCCTAGACCATCTACAAAAACACCTAATGGAGTATTCAATTGAGTGGAATCAGATCCAGTAGATTTTCCACCTGCAACGGTTTGTCCAACAGCAGCACCTGGAGCCCATTTTTGTATTCTAGAATTAAGGGCATCTGCGATATAAATATTATCGAATCCATCCAAATAAACACTTGCTGGAAAAGACAATTGACCTGGTCCAGATCCTTTTCCATTTCCACCTGCAACAACAGTACCAGTTGAATCGCCTTCTACCCATTTAATTACCCGATCATTATCTGTATCAGCAATATACATGATGCCTTTACTATCAACATAGATTCCATTCGGATTATTTAGTTGATTCAATTTAGTTCCTGACCCTTTTCCACCAGCCACAACAACGCCTGCTTTATCTCCTTGTATCCATTTTACAACCCGATGATTCCATTGATCAACAACATACAATGCACCTTTCGAATCAACAAATACAAAATTGGGTCTTCCCAATTTACTTGAATCTACACCCCCAAGTCCTGTTGTTCCTGCAACTGTAGCGCCAGATCTTCTCCATCCTGTAGTAAATGTAGTATTGGTTGGATTGTTCACACTATTCCAAATTGCAAAATTCAATTTAGTTGATGTATTTACTTTTAAATCTCCAGCCCCTATACAATTAGCGCCATCAATAACCAGCTTAGGTGTAGGATTGACTTTGAGTGTAACAAATCCATTTGCCTTACATCCATTGGTATCCAAATAAGACACCGTATACTTGGTAGTAACAATTGGATTAGCAACAACACTGTCTTTATTAGAAACATTCAAACCAGTTGATGGGCTCCAGGTAAACAATGCAGCAGAGTCTGCTTTAGCAATCATTGAAATTGATTCACCTTCGCATATTGCTTGCTTGGTTGCTCTAATATTTATCGGAGTATTAATTTTCACCACCTGACTGGCGGATCCACTAGCACAGCCATTAAACGCATACGCAACTGCAGTATAAGTTCCAGATTTTCGCGGACTAAAATTAGTGTCTACACTATTCTTATTTATCAGAAATTGCTGTACACGATTATTTCTAGCGTCTACTACCAATAAACTTCCATCATTATTAAACGCAATGCCCGATGGCAAATTCAATTGAGTTGTAGAGGAACCACCGCCACCAGCTTGACTTCCTGCGATGGTATTTCCAATTGTATCGTAGGCAACCCATCGTTGAATTCGATTATTACCTCTATCAGCAATATATAAGTTACCTACTGCATCAGCAATTACAGCTGAAGGATTATTCAATTGTCGCAAATCAAATCCTACGCCTCTGTTACCTGCCAATGGAGTGCCAAAAATACTATTGGGGTAATATTGCATCACCCGATGATTGCCCGCATCAGCAACATACAAATATCCATTTCTATCAATAAACAATCCTTGCGGATTATTTAAATTATAACTAGAATCTCCAACCTGCCCATTTCCTGCAACTGTACTCACTGTTTTACCATTGGCCGACCATTTCTGAACACGATGATTGCCCGCATCACTTACAAAAATATTTCCTGATCCATCTACTATTACACTTGATGGAAAATTCAACTGAAAATCAGAAGACCCGGCACCATTTCCTCCAGCAACTGTTTTTCCAACAGTTGAGCCTGATTCAAAATACTGTACCCTTTGGTTATTCTGGTCTACTACATAAATATTATTGAATGGATCAACAAAAACGCCTGTTGGATAATTCAATTGATTAGGGTTTGCTCCTGCTCCATTACCTCCAACAATTGTTGTGCCTACTAATTCTCCTGGCTTCCATAATTGCACACGATTGTTTACAGGATCTGCTACATACATATTTCCTTTTGAATCGATAGCAATGGCTGATGGCAAATTCAATTGTGCATTGGAATTACCTGTACCATTGCCACCTGCAACTGAAGTTCCTGTATTTTCCCATGAAGGGAAAGACATTCCTTCAATAGTATTCTTATTACTCCAGGTTAATAAACTTGGAGTACCACCCGTTAATTTTACGCTTAATTTAGCAGCATCAGGCGCTACACATTCGTCACTGCCTTTTATGGTTGGAGTTATCTTATCTCCAATGGTAACAGTAACATTGGTGGTTGCTACACAACCATTGGCATTATTAGAAGTGATTGAATAATTAGTAGATACTTCAGGAGTAAATCGATAAATACTATCGTTCAGTTTTGTAACTGAAGCTGATGGAGTAAATGTATAATTTCCGCCTCCAGTTATTTTTACAAATGTTGGATCGCCTTTACATGCATTGGTATTTCCAAATACTTGTATTGGGAGATTGGCCAAAATAGAAAGACCATTTGAAATTTGTTTGCAACCAGTAAAAGAATAAGCGGTTGCAGTATACGTTCCTTGAAAGGTTGGTGCAAATGTTGTGGAAATAGGAATGATTGAATATTGTTGAACACGGCTATTCTGTTCATCCAAAATAAATAAATTACCTGACGGATCAAATCCAATTGCCGATGGAGATTGCAACTGATCATTTAATGATCCTCCAAATCCATCTTTATTTCCCGCAAGCGTAGATTGAGCTCCACTATTAGCAGTCCATCTTTGTACTCTGTGATTTCCTGCATCTAACACATAAATATTCCCTTGTGCATCTACAATTACATCTACTGGTTGATTTAATTGTTGCGACCCAGACCCTCTACCACTTCCTCCTGCAACAGTTACTCCTCTTGGATTACCCAAGATAAACTTTTGAATTCTATGGTTGGCAGAATCGGCTACATACACATTAAAATTTTGGTCTACACAAACGCCTACAGGACTATTCAATCTGGTTGAATCTGATCCCGCACCATTACCTCCTGCAACAGTAGTTCCAGCTGTTCCACCTTGAGCCCATCTTTGAATTCGATGATTTCCTGCATCAGCAATATAAACCCCGCCTGAGGCATCTACAAAAACATCTTTGGGATTATTCAATTGTCCTGCACCAGACCCTGGACCATTACCTCCAGCAACTACAAATCCAGAATTGGAGCCAGGAGCAAATCTTAATACCCGATGATTATTTTGATCAGTAACAAATAAATTACCAAATCCATCTACAAAAATTCCAGCAGGTTTATTTAATTGATTGGATCCTGAGCCTTGCCCATTTCCTCCTGCAACAGGCACTCCATCAATGGAAGTTTTACTAAAACTGTTGATTCGGTTACCCAAAGTATCTGAAATAAAAATTGCGCCATTCGCATCGATGGCAATGCCACCTGTACCATTGACCCTTTTGAGTGTTGAAGAACCGGTAATGTTACCACTTATGGGAGTTGTTGCCAAGGTTGTCCAGATGGCTGTGGTTGTTTTTAAAACTTTCCCTTCATAATTCCATTCAATCTGAAAGGGATTTCTGCTAAAACTACCAATGATATTTCCATCACTCGCACATTTTGGGCCACTTATAGAAACAAATACACATTGTGCAATCAATTGCTGACATGCAAAAGAAAGCACCAATATGGCGCACCATAAAAAACGAAATATGTTTTTATTTCTTCTATACATACTCATTACTATAATGACAATAGTTTTCAGGCTATGCTGCAGGTATGTCGCATAGTTTCGGGTGCGGAAAAAAAAATACAAACCTCGTAAGCCGGATTCTGTTTCAACTCCATCATTTATCTAGTCAGATCATTACTGAACTGATCTTGCTGCCTACCCTGGAATGTGTTTGCTTTCGCAAAGCTCGGGCGAGCAGCCCTCAACATTCCTTTACATGGCATTACAGTACCCAAGGTTTACCCCCTACCAATGTTACCATTTGTAGCCGTGAGCTTTTACCTCACGTTTTCACCTTTTCCACGCCGAAGCGGGTAGTTATTTTCTGTGGCACTTTCTCTTTCCCTTTTTAGGGGGAAGCCGGCGCTTAACCGGTGGGTTGCTCTATACTGTCCGGACTTTCCTCCCCAATAAAATTGAGGCGATGGCTCGGGTTTGTAAGCAATAAAGATACAGCAAGAGAAGGCGATGTAACGAAGAAATGCCTTGTTTCTGATGCAGGGGTAGCAAAATACCATGCAGTTGGTAGCTATAAATTAGGAATACTGAAAATAAACCTGGGTTGCCCCATATCCAAAGCGGGAATCATATTGATTGATAAAGTGTTTTACCGCTCTTCGGGTTTTCAATATTTCATGAATTTCTTCCCTTAATTTACCTGACCCTACTCCATGAATGATGGTTAATTCATGTTGATGATGAGCTACAGTAATATCGAGCCATTTTTCCAATTCACTCAGTTGTAAAGTGAGCATCTCAAAATTACTCATGGAACTATAGTTATTGGTCAGTTTTTCAATATGCAAATCGATGACTGTTCTAGAAGGCGGCAAATGCTCACGGGCTTTACCTGCATCATACACTTTATAGCCTTTAGCTGCTAAACTATCCAATGGAAAATAATCCGCTTCCTTATCAGGATAATGTTCGAATAACAAATAAGAAAATACGTGTTCATTATTTTCTTTTAATAATTCTATTTTTTGGAAAACTTGTTTGGCTTTTAATTTCAAGTTTGTCTCAAAATGAGTTGCCTTATTTTTTACCGTCTGCTGGAGACTAAAATCAAATGTGAAATTGGGGCTATCGTTTACTGATGCAAAATCAATATCATGTAAATAGAAATCATGAAAGGCTTGAATTTCATTTACCAATGAAAAATTTTCCTCCCCATTGAATTGTTGCGTATAAATAAATTTTAACGCATTGGAAGTTTTGTTAACGAGATGAATTTTTAATACATCTACTACTTCATCATTAAAATCATCTAACTCAAATTTGGGAATAAAACTCAACCAAACTCCGGTTGCCACTTTGATTTGATTGGGCTGGGGTTTTTCTTTTGGAATTTGGTCTATGTATAATTTGGGTTCAAGTTTTTTAGAAGGTATTAATTTTTTCTCTGTAAATCTTTTGAAATAAGGAAAATCAATCTGATCCATATATGCCGGGAATCTAACGCCCCTGACTTCAATGAGCACCATTTTGTCGTTGATAATTTCTATTACTTTTCCTTCTTCATTGCTTAACAACACTAATATATCATCTCCTACCTGGTATTTCATGATTCAGCTAATTTGCTTTTTTGTTTTCCGTATAAAAAATAAATAACCAACCCAATTCCCATCCAAACAAAAAACCATAACCAGCTAACTGCAGGAATTTCTATCATTAAATAAAGACAACATAAAGCACCAGCAACTGGAATAAATGAATAGGATCTGATGAAACTGAGTAATGCAGTAATGAAAGCGATTAGCATAAATACCAGGAACAAAATTTCTTGATATCCTTCTGTACCAAAATTGGCAAATGCATCTGTAATTCTGGTTCTGAATAAAAAAGCCATTGTTAATACAATTGCAGGTATCAGTAATTTCCCATTGATATAAGGCAATTGAAACTTTCCAGAACCGCTTTTTTCAGTAATTCTAGGCAAGGCTAAAACACCAAAACACACCAATACAAATGCAAATAAAGTACCTATACTTGTTAGGTCTGTCATCATTCCACTACCTACAAACAAGGAAGGTATACCCACCATCAAACCAGTTATAATTGTAGCAAAAGAGGGAGTTTGAAATTTAGGATGCACTTTAGCAAATTTCTTAGGCAATAAACCATCTCTGCTCATACTCATCCAAATACGAGGTTGCCCTAATTGAAATACCAACAATACACTAGTTGTTGCTACTACTGCACTGATCGAAATAAAATAGCCGATCTTATTTAAATGTAATTTATCAAATACATAGGCCAATGGGTCATCCACTTTTAATTCGCTGTAATTCACCATACCCGTTAAAACCAATGCTACTAGAATGTATAAAACGGTACAAATAATTAGGGAGTAAATCATACCACGAGGCAAATCTCTTTGTGGATTCTTACATTCTTCGGCAGTTGTAGAAATTGCATCAAACCCAATATAGGCATAAAACACAGCCGACACCCCGGCAAGTACTCCACCGAAACCATTTGGCAGGAAAGGGGTCCAATTACTGGTATCTACATAAAAAAATCCAACAATGATCACACCAACGATCACCAGAATTTTAAAGATCACCATGGCATTGGTGGTTTTCTTACTTTCTTTAATTCCTATGTATGCAAGAATGGTAATGAGAAACACAATCATAAAAGCAGGAATATTCAAAATGATTTTCCAACTTCCAATTACTGGTGCATTTGTTATAGCATCATAACCCATACGGGCATGCTTGGTCATAGTTTCCAAAGTTTGCCCGGAAGCCAATGCTTTCATCGCTTCTTGATACCCTAATTCCGCATTGGATGAATTAGTAGCTAACCAACCCGGCAAGTGAATATGAAAGCCTTCTAATAAATTATTAAAATACCCACTCCAGCTAATTGCCACTACTATATTTCCAATAGCATATTCTAAGATAAGTGCCCATCCAATAATCCATGCAACTACTTCCCCAAAAGATACATATGCATAGGTATATGCACTTCCAGAAATAGGAATTCTACTGGCAAATTCGGCATAACACAGCGCACTGAATCCACAGGTAATTGCTGTAATAACAAATAAAATGGCAATGCCCGGACCACCATTGAATGCGGCTGTTCCTATGGTAGAAAATATTCCTGCTCCAATCACAGCGGCAATACCCATAAAGGTTAAATCGCGCACACCTAATACTTTATTAAGGCCTGCTCCATGGCCATCTGTATGACCTGCTGCAGCATCTGCAACAATTTTATCTAAAGATTTCTTTCTAAAAAGAGAAGACATGAGTATAATTTATTGTTGAAAGATAAGGAAAGATTAGAATTTATAACTGTATCCCAATCTAAATACCTGTGTTTCATAATAGTCATTGCTGAAATAGTAAAATCCTTGTCCGGTAATTTCTTTCCTAATGATCATAGTATTGAGTAAATCGGTTGCGTTAAAAAAGAGTTCGCCTTTTCCTTGTTGAATTGATTTTTTAAGTCCTAAGTCGATGGAGAACCGAGATTTAATTTTTCCTTGCGGTATAATGTCGGGAGCTAAATAGACGGCCGTTAACTGAGCGTCTATTTTTTTAGCAAAATGAAAAGTATTGTTTATTTTAATGTTACCAGACAGTAAGGTTTGTGTTGGTGCTGAAAAAGTATGGGTGATCGGATACTTATTAATCACAGTAAATGCATTGATTTGATTGCGATAAACATTTAAGTTGATATTAAAAGCATACTTTTTAGATATCTCTTCAGTTAAAACAAATTCAAATCCTGTGTTGTAACTTTTATTTACGTTTTGAAATGTTGCATAAATTAAATTACTCCCTGGAACCGTACTCGAAATTCGGGTAATTGTTGCATCTGCAAAACGATGATAAAATGCGGAATAAAAATTACCATTCTCCCAGTTGGTTTTATAGCCCATTTCTATAGAGTTGGTAAACTGTGGGCGTAAAGCAGGGTTACCTACTTTAATAATTTCCGCATCGTCATATTTTGGGAAAATACGAATATCTACTTCATTGGGCCTGTCCACTCTCCGATTAAAAAACAGGGTTAATTTATTGTAGTCATTTATTTTATAGGCGAATCTGAAATTTGGAAATGGTTGTGTATAATTATAGCCATCGCTTTTATAAACAACATGATTGGGATTTACATCGTATTGAATCTTTACATATTCTAGCCTTAACCCTAATTCAGCCTCCCATTTTTTATTTTCAAAAATATAATTACCATAAATGGCAGGAATCCATTCTTTATATGTAGCCCATCCACCAGCGCTTGAATCCAATACCGAATTAGTGCCCGGAATAAATTGCATATTGGTGGGTATGTTTCTGTTTCTAAGTTTTACTCCTGTTTCAATTCGCCCATATCGTAAAGGCTGAATGTAATCGAAATTGAAATCGAATACTTGCTCATCTGACAATAATTTAAACGCATCAGTGCCTTTGGAACTAGGCAAATAATTATCATAAAAATACTTTTCATCTTCCCGATGGAAAGTATAATTCAAGCCAATATTCAGTAACCTTCCTGCTTCTTTGAATTTATGTTGATAGCTGGCAGTTGCCATGTAAGTAGTTTTTAATTCATCTTCTAAAAACTGCCAAAGTCGCTTTTGTTGAGTAAGGTCTGCATTATAAAAAGGTTGGTCACCCCGATCAATAATTTTTTCGCTACCGAAAAGCCCCGAAATACTGAATGTATTCTGTTCATCAATTGTGTAATCAATACCCGACTTAATGGTTGTAAAATGTGTATTGCGATTTCTTTTTAATTGAGAATTGATTATTTCTCCATTATCGTAATACCTAGTTACAAATTCATTTTTATTGAGTGTTTCGGTATATAAATAATCACCCTGAAAAAAAATATTCACTTTTTTTTGTCGATAGTTGAGTGATACATTAGGATTGACTTTGGGCGTAAGTGTATACTGAGGCCTGATATTGGGCAGATTTTCTTTTCTAACCCAAAGTGAGCCAAGTCCTGCAGTTAAACCCAGCTTTCCATTGAACCCTTCTTGCTTATTTTTTTTGTAAATAATATTGATAATGCCTGCATTGCCATTCGCATCGTATTTTGCAGAAGGGTTATTGATGATTTCAATTTTTTCTACAGCAGAAGCAGGAATATTATCTAGTCCGGTTTGACTTCCAAAACCTGTTAATGCAGTTTGTTTTCCATCAATCAACACCGTTACTTTATCGTTTCCTCGCAATTGCACTTTCCCATCTTGCACTGTAACACTTGGTAAGTTTTGCATTGCTTGTAATACAGAGCCACCAGTTTGACTAATATTGTCTTTTAAAGAAAATGTTTTTTTATCCATTTTCTCATTGATTATACTTGTATTATTCGTTACTGTCACATTGGTTAGTGAAGTAGGATTGTCTTCCAATTCGATCGTTTTGAGATCCAGAAAATCAGTTAGATTACCCACAAATAAATTTTGCTTTTTTATGGCATAACCCAAATAGGTAATTTCTACATAGTAATTACCTGATTTGACTTTTGTTATAATGAACCTGCCTTCTTCATTGGTAACAGTTCCACTTAAAAAAGCACTATCTTTTGAAGACTTTAAAAATACATTTACAAAAGGCAATGCTGATTTAGTTTTTTTATCTTTAACTATTCCAGAAATAGAAGTTTGAGCATGTAAATAATAGAAACCAAGGATTAAAATAGTAAGAAATGTTTTTTTTTGCATTATTGTTATGCAAATAGCATTTTGTTTTTTGTTGAATATATTAGTTTTATACTTCTCTTTGAATCAAGAAATCAGCCAATTCAATCAGCGGCGCTTTTCGTTTAGTTAAAACAGCAATATCATCTAAATGCTTCAAGGCAATATTTAAATACTGATTCTTCAATGTATTGGCCCACTCATCTACTCTACAGTCTCTATAAATGGAAAGTATTTGAGCTACTTTATCAGCAGGATTTGTTTCCATTAAATTCCTCAATAATTCCTTTTGTTGAGCGTTGGCAACTTCCAATACGTGCAGTAGTAAAAATGTTTTTTTATTTTGTTTGATATCTCCTCCTACTTCTTTGCCAAATTTTTCAGGGTCTCCAAATGCATCTAAATAATCATCTTGAATTTGAAATGCAATACCTAAGTTTTTGCCGAACTCATATAAATGATTGCAATTGCCTTCACCGGCACCCCCTAAAATAGCACCCATTTTTAAACTTCCCGCTAACAATACCGAAGTTTTTAAAGTAATCATGTGTATATATTCATTCAAGCTTACGTCATCTCTTTGCTCAAAATCCATATCCAATTGTTGTCCTTCACAAACTTCTTTTGCCGTAGTACTGAACAATTGCAAAATGGGATGAAGATGATTTAAGTTGATGGTATTGAGGTATTCATAGGCTTTAATCATCATCACATCCCCTCCTAACAAAGCAGTACTGGGATTGTATTTCACGTGCACTGTTTCCATCCCCCTTCTCAAAGAGGCATTGTCCATTATATCATCATGTATCAGGGTGAAATTATGAAAGAGTTCGACGGCTGTTGCTACTTCATAAGCATCATTATGAATATTATCAAATAGCTCATTGCCCATTAAACATAGAATAGGACGAATTCGCTTTCCTCCAATACCCAAAAAATATTGACATGGATCATATAAACTTGCTGGGAATTCAGGAAAATGTCTTCGAGCAAATCGACTGTTAAAATCGGTCACTAAATGATTGAATGATTGCATGCTACAAACCTACTTATAAAAACAAGTTATACCATAACTCGTCGTCAACAATTAATAAAAAAAGGAGCTCCACGCAATCTAAATTTAGATTGGTAGCCCTCCTTTAATTTGATTGATTATAATTTTATGAAAGTGACTGGGGGTGGCTTAGCCATCCGTTACACTTTTTTAATTATTAATAGAATAAAGCAGACAAAGGATCAGATTTTGTTGCTGTTGCTGGCTTCAAAGCATTGAATTTCGACATTTGGTCTTTTGATAAAGCTCCTCCCAATTTAGATTGTAAGCCACTGAATAATCCAGATTGCTTCTTAGCATATTCCGTAGGATTACTTCCTGCCAATGGAACGATATCTGATTTCTTTGTCAAGAAACCACTAACAATATCAGTTACCTGAGTTTGTTGTGCACTACTCAATTTAAGGCTAGGCCCTAATTTACCCATAATTCCACTTGTTAATTTGTTGATGTCAAAACCAGCAGCAGTAGCCGTTTTTGTTGCTTTGTCCACTAGGCCACCTAATTGTGCTTGAGAAGTTGCAGCAAACAATAGTATAGTTGCTGATAAGATGATTTTTTTCATTTCTAAAAATTTTTAGAAAGATAAAAATTAATTTGATAACTCAAATAAAGTTTTTACAAACTCATTTTTATCAAATACCAAGAGGTCTTCTACTTTTTCTCCGACACCTATATATTTTACTGGAATCTTAAATTGATGAGAAATAGCTAAAACTACTCCCCCTTTTGCAGTACCATCTAGTTTGGTAATGGCCAAAGCCGAAACTTCGGTCGTGGCTGTAAATTGCCTGGCTTGTTCTATTGCATTTTGCCCAGTAGAACCGTCTAATACCAACAAAACCTCGTGCGGCCCATCGGGAACGATTTTCTGAATGACTCTTTTAATTTTATTCAGTTCATCCATTAAATGCGCTTTATTGTGCAACCTGCCTGCCGTATCGATGATCACTATATCTGCATTTTTGGCAACTGCACTTGCTACCGTATCGTATGCAACTGCACTTGGGTCTGAACCCATGGCTTGTTTTACAATGGGAACACCCACTCTTTCACTCCAGATAGTCAACTGATCAACAGCAGCTGCCCTGAAAGTGTCCGCAGCTCCTAAAATAACCTGATTACCTGCCGCTTTAAATCGGGCAGCTAACTTGCCAATAGTAGTTGTTTTTCCAACTCCATTTACGCCTACCACTAAGATAACATAAGGTTTTTTTCCTTCAGGAAGGGTAAATCCATTGAGGGATTGGTCTGGGGCATCAACTAAAATTGATGCAATTTCTTGTTGAAGTAAGTTGTTTAATTCACTAGTATTCAGATACTTATTCTCTTTTACTCTCTTTTCAATTTGTTCAATAATTTGCAAAGTTGTTGTAACCCCAACATCTGCACCGATCAACGCTTCTTCCAAATTGTCTAATACTTCTTCATCAATGGAAGATTTACCAGCAATAGCTTTGGTGATCTTGGAAAGAAACCCCTCTTTGGTTTTTTGCAAACCCTGATCGAGACTTTCTTTGTCTTTTTTCCCAAATAATTTGTCGAAGAAACCCATGGTAAAAGATTGAATAATAAAATAGAAAAAGCCTCCTACTGT
This sequence comes from Sphingobacterium thalpophilum, assembly GCA_943372285.1. Taxonomy (GTDB): domain Bacteria; phylum Bacteroidota; class Bacteroidia; order Chitinophagales; family Chitinophagaceae; genus Sediminibacterium. The sequence goes on from CALRYA010000007.1 coordinate 143,692, forward strand.
TGAGAAGGAAGCTTTTCTGTACGTTGATACAAAGAACTATTTACTAGACAAAAAGTCCTTTATTTTATCCTTGTGTATGATTGCTTCTTTAAAAGTATACGCACCTGATTTAGGACTACGTACGGCTTTAATTACTTTAGTCCAGTTTTTAGCCTCGGCTGCTGCTTTCTGGTCTTTGGTTTTAATCGCGGTTTTAGCTGCTTTTGCCATGACTATTTGATTTCTTTATGAACGGTTACTTTTTTCATTAACGGGTTGAATTTCTTCAACTCAATACGCTCTGGCGTATTTTTCTTATTCTTGGTGGTGATATAGCGGCTCGTACCTGCTAAACCACTGGTTTTGTGCTCTGTGCACTCAAGTATTACTTGAACCCTGTTACCTTTCTTTGCCATTTTATTAGCTAATTTTCTTGTGTTTAATTAGATCTTCACTCCTTCAGCTCTCAATTGCTTGATTACTGTGCTCAAACCATTTTTATTAATTGTTCTGAGAGCATCAGTAGATACTTTCAATGAAACCCAACGATCTTCTTCAGCAAAAAAGAAACGCTTCTTCTGTAAATTGGGTAAAAAACGACGTTTAGTTTTAATGTTTGAATGTGAAACACTGTTACCAACGATTGGTTTTTTGCCTGTTACCTGACATACTCTTGCCATGACTATTGATTTTTTCCGATTTTTTCGGACGGCAAAGGTAAGTAAATGAAGCAAACTAACAAGCCCAAATCTTATTTTTTTTCGATTTTTTTACACATTCTATAATAAATAGTGCTTGGGAAGTCAAAAATGATTGTTTTTTCCACATCTCCCAATTAATCATCCATTTGCCTTTTGCTAGAATTACCTTTGAAAAAAAACAATAATGCATCAAAATTTGACTAAAAACAACAGTTTTCTGATTTTATCCTGCTTAATTATGGGTATTTCAGCTTGTAATGGAGGAAAAGATAGTAAAACCAGTGCTGATTCTACTGCAACACCTGTTGTTTCTAAATTGGTTCCTGGCACTCCAATGAAATATGACAGCTCTAAAAGATATATCTATTTAACCTGGGATGATTCTCCTCAACCTCCTGGAACCACCATTTGTAAAAGAGTTTTTGAAGAAGAAGGCGTTAAAGCTACTTTTTTTGCCGTGGGAATGCACCACGATATAGAGCCAAGGAGAAAACGAACTATAGATTCTATCAGAAATGCCTACCCGCAATTCTTATTGGCCAATCATAGCTATACACATGCTTTCAGAGATAATTATGATTTCTTCTATACACATATAGATACAGCAGTAGGCGATTTTTTAAGGGCAGAAAAAGCCATGAATTTACCGGTTAAAATCATTCGTATGCCAGGTAGAAATACATGGGCTGCAAATGGCGAAGTACACGGGCCAAAATCATCTGAAATGGTTGCTAAGCGATTGGATTCATTGGGATACAAAATCATCGGATGGGATATTGAATGGCAGTTTGTTAAAGGCAGTAACCCAAAACAAAGCCCTACCGAATTGGTAAAACTAATCAATGATAAATTTGAATCAGGCTATACAGAAAGGGAAAATTCAATAGTAATTCTTGCACATGATCGTATGTTTCAAAAAGGAGCACAGATTGATTCTTTGAGAAGATTTATCCAATTATTGAAAGAAGATAAACGCAATGCATTTGAAACAATAGACCATTATCCCAGTGTTCAAAACAAGTAATTAGTATTCTTCAGCTAATTTTTAAAAAGACATTGCTAAAAACAATGTCTTTTTTTATGTCCATACGTTGCCATTGGTCAATCGTTAATGCGGCTTTAACAATTTTCATCCTAACAGGAAGAGCGCTATGATTTTAAAGTAAATTTGAACAAAACCCTTTACTGTATTGCATTTCCAAAGAAATCATTCACCGAAGTATTATCTAGTGTTTGCCGCTCATCTACAAAGGCAATTACTTCATGTAACCTATCACAATGTTCTGCGTCTGATATATACAACATCTACTTTTGACAAGTAAATGAAACTATAACCAATTAAAAATAAACAAAATGAAAAAAGTTATCATCGCAGCAGCAGCACTCCTTTTTACTTTAAACAGCTTTGCAAATGCATCGTTTAAACGTGACGAAAAAAACAGTGAAAAAGTATATTATAAGCAAGGAGAAGTTATTGGCACATCTACCAATTTTGACTTCGACAAATTACCTAAAGACGCTATTTATATCATTACAAGTAAATATACATTTCCAACTTATTCTTTAAAAGAGTGCATTGAGTTTACTGATACTTATGGAGATAAGAAATATTTTGTATCAATGATCAGCGCTAAAGATCAGTTGGTCTTAGATATTAGTAATGATGGAGAAGTTAGTATAGCATCAAGAATAAAAAAATAACAAAGCTGCTGGTAGTTATCCTGGGAAACTAATTTTTCCCATGGATACCGCAGGAATATCTTTGTTACCACCGCCAATTGGGGTGTTTCCACCAGCGATACATTCATTGGCTAAAATGGCAAACAATACTGCTTCTTTTGCATCGGGGCTAATATGCAGATCCTTTGTAGTAAAAAAGCTGCATCCTGGCAGTTGTGCTTGAATGGTTTCCATTAACAGAGGATTGTGCATTCCACCTCCACTGCTATATACAACATATTGGCTATCGACTTTTAAAGAGGCTTTGATTGCCGTTACGATGGTATCGGCACTGAAGTGATTCAAGGTTGCCATTATATCAAAATGACTAAGTGAACTTGTTCCAGATTTTTCTATAGCTTTTTGTAGATAATCGAGATTAAATAATTCAGGGCCTGTTGTTTTTGGAAACGACTGATCAAAAAAGGAATCCGATTTCAAAGCAGTCAATAAATCTGCATTCGCCACTCCTTGTTTAGCAATGGCTGCATTTTCATCATAGGCTTTATGGAAATGCTTTTGCGAATAAGCATCCATCATTGTATTTCCTGGGCCAGTATCTGTGCTGAATATTTTTGAAACGTCTAAATCAGCGGACAAATAAGTAAAATTAGCTATGCCGCCAATGTTCAACATGATTCTGTTCTCCCCTAACTTACTAAAAATAAAATAATCTCCATATACGGCTAGTGGCGCTCCCTCCCCTCCAGCGGCAATATGCTTTTGCCTGAAATCGCTGAGCGTAATGATGCCTGTTTTAACTGCCAAATGATCTCCATCTCCTAATTGAAGCGTTGCATTACCATATTCGGATTGATGGTGTAAAATTTTAGGGGCATGATAAATGGTTTGCCCATGACTGGCAATAATATCTATTTCTTTGTTAGCAATGCCCCATTGTTGAAGTGCAGTATTAATCATTAAAGCATGTTGTTCTGCAATCCATGGATTTAACAAACAAACCAATTCTAAATCAACAGTTCTTTTCGAAAAAACACTTTTTACTTTTTCTTTAAAAGCTTGATCAAATGGAATAGTGGTGAATTCAATCAACCTGATAACCGTATCCCTTCCACTTCCTTTGATACCGCATAAAGCAATATCTAATCCATCCAAGGAAGTGCCACTCATTAATCCAATAATTTTTCTTTCTTCTTTAGAAGCTATCTGATATAATTGTTGAACAAATTGATTCATTGATTCCTTTTTTTTGCATTAAGCAATAGAATGTAAACTGCCTCCTTTCTCAAAAAGTCGATTAATTTTTTTCTCAATTGCAGGATCTTTTTCTACCGGTGGTGCATGATGCGGTTTTATTCTGGCATCAATTACCAAAGGACCATTACATCCCCAATGTTTATTTTCCAGATGTACTTCTATTCCATATATATCATGGGAAGGATTGCATCTGGTATATGTTACCCATAAATAGTTATTCATTGTAGCAGCCGCAAAATCACTATCATCACAAATAATGATCATAGCAATCCCTTTTATCATTCCCAGTTTTTCAATTAACTGAAAATTCAACAATTTCATTTCTTCTCTAGAAGTGAAATAATCCGAGAACGATTTTGCTTTTAAACAAATGACTCCAGGCATTGCCATTTGCGGATTTTCAAATCCATTCAATTCATTGAACAAAGAGGGCACTTCAATATCCAATACTCTTTTTTGTTCGCCATACGCAGCAATTACTACTTTGCTGCCGCTGTTCAAGCCAGTGCCAGAGTAATCCAATGTATCAATTGTTGTATTGGTATAAAAATGAACGTCTCTATTCCAATTAATTCTTTCCAACAAATAGATCATAAACGCTTTTACATCACTGGCATGTAATTGATTGGTATCATCCGCAGTAATAAATAAAAATTTGGCTAAACTCAATTGCCCAGTTCCTAAAATATGATTCGCAATGGTTAAAATTTCTGCCGGCTGTTTGGTTGGCGTATAAGGCGTATATCTTTCTGAGCCAACTGCCAATAATAAAGGATGTACACCTGCAGCATCTACTGCATGCACTTCTTTTAATCCTGGAATTTCTTGAGGAATAGCTGCACCAGTAATTTCATGAATTAATTCTCCGAAACTGGTGTCTTCCTGAGGGGGTCTTCCCACAACTGTGAATGGCCAAATAGCATTCTTTCTTGCATAAACTTTATGCACCCTCATTAATGGAAATGAATGCTGTAAACTATAATATCCCAAATGATCTCCAAAAGGACCTTCGGGTTTATTTTCTCCAGGATACACTTCCCCTGTAATTACAAAATCTGCATCGGTACTAATAGCAAAGCCATCTTCGTAAGTATATCTAAATCTTCTCCCTCCTAATACACCAGCGAATGTCATTTCACTGATCCCTTCTGGTAAAGGCATTACTGCAGACAATGTATGTGCTGGAGGACCTCCAACAAAACAACTTACTTTCAAAGGTTTGCCTAGTGCATTGGCTTTGGTTTGGTGAACACCTATGCCTCTATGCAATTGATAATGCAACCCAATTTCTTTATTGAGCTGATAATCATTTCCTGTTAATTGAATTCGATACATCCCTAAATTAGATTGCATAATACCAGGATGATCGATGTCTTCTGTATAGACCTGTGGCAGTGTAATAAACGCACCCCCATCTTTGGGCCAATGTTGAATCAATGGCAAACTAGAAATATTTATTTCCTGAAAAAGTACGGGCTCTTTAAATGGATTTTTTAAAGGCAATGCATTTAATGCAGCTAATCCAACTTTGAGATTTTTAAATGGAGATTTAATCGCTTTTAATGGATCTCCTTTCAATTCGATGAGTTGTTGAACCAATTCAATGGTGTCTCTGAAAATAAACTTGCTTCTCTCTAGCGTTCCAAAAATATTGGAAGCAGCTCTGAATTTTGATCCTTTCACATTCTCAAACAACAAAGCTGGACCTTTCGCCTCGTATACGCGTAAATGAATTGCAGCCATTTCCAGATAAGGATCTACTTCTTCCTTGATTCTGATCAAATGACCATTCTTTTCTAAATCAATCAAACAGGCTTCTAAAGATGAATAGGACATAATGGTTTAACAAATTTAGGCTGCTAATGTTGATTGTAGATTAGCTTCATTAAAATTATTGCTTTATTTATTATCGAACTAACTTTGCTTTATGACAAAACTGAGTGTGAATATCAACAAAATTGCTACGCTACGAAATAGCAGGGGTGGCAATAACCCCAATTTGATAAAAGTGGCGTTGGATGCAGAGCAATTTGGAGCAGATGGAATTACGGTACATCCTCGCCCAGACGAACGTCATATTCGCTATGCAGACGTCTATGATTTAAAAAAAGTATTGACAACAGAATTAAATATTGAAGGCAACCCAACTGAAGAAAAGTTTGTTGAGTTGGTATTGGCAACAAAACCGGCACAGGTAACTTTGGTTCCTGATGCATTGGGGCAATTAACCAGCAACCATGGGTGGAACACCATTGAGCACCAGGATTATTTAAAAAAGATCATTGGTGTTTTTAAAAATGCTGGAATCAGGGTTTCCATATTTGTTGATCCAGTGATTGAAATGGTAGAACATGCAGCTTTAACAGGCACTGATAGAATTGAATTATATACTGAAATGTATGCAAAAGAATTTGCAAATAATAATCAACTAAGTGCTATAAATATATATAAATCAAGTGCTTACAAAGCAAAAGAATTAGGACTTGGCATTAACGCTGGCCATGATCTGGATTTGCAAAACCTCGGGTTCTTTGTTCAACAAATACCCATAATTGACGAAGTGAGCATTGGACATGCATTAATTTGCGATTCACTTTATTTAGGTTTAAATAATACGATTCAGCTTTATCAAAGACAACTTAGTTAATAGTTATTGGTTGATTGGATTAGTTGAGGGTTAAGGGTTATGAATGACGAATTAGAATTAACTTGCTTTCAATATGAGTAAAGAACTTCAAGTAGGAATAATCATGGGTAGCGATAGCGATTTGCCCGTAATGGAGGCAGCTGCTGCTGTTTTAACTGAACTCGGTGTGGCTTATGAACTTACAGTAGTTTCTGCCCATAGAACACCTGAAAGGATGATGGAATATGCTCAATCTGCACAGTCCAGAGGCTTGAAAGTAATTATAGCTGGTGCAGGTGGTGCCGCTCACTTACCAGGAATGGTTGCATCTATCACTACTTTACCTGTAATTGGAGTTCCTATAAAATCCTCCAATTCTATTGACGGCTGGGATTCTATCCTTTCTATTTTACAAATGCCCAATGGGGTTCCAGTTGCAACAGTTGCACTTAATGCAGCAAAAAATGCAGGCATATTGGCCGCACAAATTATCGGCACTTCAAATGAAGGGGTTGGTCAAAAATTGGCTGCTTATAAATTATCATTAAAGAATGAAGTGTTGAAGAAAGCCGAGGGATTACAGACCAATTGGCCGAATCAGTTTGATTAAATTACTCTAAGCGAGGAATAATCTTTAATTCATAATTCTTATCTCTTAATTCTTTATTGGAACGGATTAGTTCGCTGCGCGCTCCCTTCGGAATTAGCTCACTTCGTTCGCTGATTACCTAACGATTGGTCTTACTCAAAGCCTCTACATCGCCTTCGGCGATATTGCTTTTCAAAAATTTATTTCGGAATTAGTTCGCTGCGCGCTCCCTTCGGAATTAGCTCACTTCGTTCGCTGATTGCCAGACGATTGGTCTTACTCAAAGCCTCTACATCGCCTTCGGCGATATTGCTTTTCAAAAATTTATTTCGGAATTAGCTCACTTCGTTCGCTGATTACCTAACGATTGGTCTTACTCAAAGCCTCTACATCGCCTTCTGCGATGAGGGCTTTTTTATTTGGAGCGCTTTGGCAAACGAGTTTGCCTCGCTACCAAATAAAAAAGCCCCTCCAACTTCGTTGGAGAGGCTTTGTGCCCCGGAACGGAGTTGAACCGTTACTCGCGTTGCGGCGAACAGGATTTTAAGTCCTGCGTGTCTACCAATTCCACCACCGGGGCTGCCATAAAAAATCCCGTCCTCGAGGAGCGGGATTCTCAGAGCGAAAGACCAGGCTCGAACTGGCCACCCCGACCTTGGCAAGGTCGTGCTCTACCAAATGAGCTACTTTCGCGGTTTGTAAGAACTAATTTCGGAGTGCAAAAATAGCCATCCTTAGTTCCTGACAAAATTTTTTTGTAACTATTTGTATTCTGGCTTGAATTTAGAACTGCTTTGCACTTCAACAGTTGGCGTTCCTTTGTAACGCTGGTTGTACAAACGGTAACAGCCGCCTAATACAAAAGCTAGAATACAAAATACTTGTAAATAGAACAAAAAACGGGAAGAATTTACCCAATTATTTGTAAAGTCTTTTTCTTCGTGTTTGGTGATTTCCTGTGACATAGTGGGTTATTGCAATGCAAAAATAAGGGTTGAGCGTAAATTTATAATGGCTTATTAGGAATAATTTCTAGAAATCGTTTTTTTTGATCAATAAAATAATTCCAAACAACTGATCGATTGTACACTCCGCCTAATGATACCATCGATACTCGCGTATTTTGAGTTGGTCTAAATCGGCTGATCAACCAAAAATAAAATCCAAAATGCGCCTTAATAATTGCCGTAAAAAACCAGATATCCCCTGTTAACACCCCTTTCCATGCAGAAATACTGTCCAATACTATCCTAAAGGGCAGTTTCCAAATCAATTCCTTCAAAGGCAGATTCTTACAAATCATGATCAAATTGTTCCTGAAATTCAGGTAAACTTTTTTACCTCCTCTTGGCAAAGTACCAGCGCCTACATGAAACACGAAAGATGCCGGACAAACCATTATTTTATACCCTTTCAGTTGCATTCGCCAACATAAATCAATTTCTTCCTGATGAGCAAAGAAATAAGGGTCAAACCCATTCATTTCATGAAACAAAGTGGAACGGATAAATAATGCAGCTCCAGAAGCCCAGAAAATGGGGGAAACATCATCATATTGGCCATTATCGGGTTCGCAAACATCAAAAACCCTTCCTCTGGAAAATGGATAGCCTAAAAAATCGATCCAGCCTCCAGAAGCTCCAGCATATTCAAACAAATGCTTCTGATGAAAAGAACATATTTTAGGCTGACAAGCTGCAATAGTTTGATCCGATTCCATCAATTGGATAATGGGCTTTACCCAGTTGGGGCTTACTTCAACATCGGAATTCAACAAAACATAATATTGTGCTTCTACCCTTTTCAATGCCCAATTATACCCGCCTGCAAAACCTTCGTTGGTAGGACTTTGCAGTAAAGTAATGGATGGATATTCTTTTTGTAAAAAAGCTATTGATTGATCCGTTGAGCCATTATCGGCTACAATAATTTCCAAATTCGGGTAATCAGTTGCTACAACAGATGGCAGAAACTGTTCCAAATATTTTTGGCCATTATAATTCAGAATAACAATTGCAACCGATGGATTCAAATATGATAATTTTGGCGAAAGTACAATCAATTGGCCAATCCCCAGTTAATGAGATACCTAACTTCTGTTGGAACAGTATGTACTCTTTTCGAATCGGTTTTATGGGCTAATCTTACAATAATTGTTTTCTTAGATGGAATTACAATGATATACTGCCCCAAAATACCTCTTGCATAAAAGATTTCCTGATGTTCTGGATCAATCCACCATTGATATCCATAATAATCACATTTTAATCCTTTTTCGTCTAGAATTCCGCAAGGCGTGATTGACTGTTTAAAATAATTACTGTCAATTACAGGAATGCCATCAATTTTTCCACTGTCTAACATTAATTTTCCAATTCTAGCAAAGTCTCTTGTATTCGAATTAAAACAGCAATAGGCTTTTTCTTTTCCTTTAGGTTGATCAGTACTCCAAACTGCGGTATGTGTAGCTCCTAGCGGTTGCCATAATTTTTCAGCAGCATATTCACTCAATGATTTTCCTGTGGCTTTAAGCAGAATCAATCCCAGCAATTGCGTGTCGCCGCTTTTATAGGAATGCAATGTTCCTGGCTGATGAATCATTTTTACACTATTGGCAGTTTTGTTTACATCAGTTCCAAAATACAATTCAGCTGTTACAGAAAGTGGGTTCCAATAAGATTCATCCCAATCAGTTCCGCTGCTCATTGTTAACAGATCTACTATTCTGACATTTGCTTTATCACCTTCTTTAAATTCAGGAATAAAATCTGCAACAGGTTGTTCTACCGATTTGATCTTGCCTTCTTTAATAGCAACACCAATTAATAAACTGGTAATACTTTTTGCCATTGAAAAAGATCCAGACAATGAACTGTCTGAATAACCATCCCAATATTTTTCTGAAACAATTGAATCATTTTTTATCATCAATAGTCCAACTGTCTTTAATTTTTCCATTAATTGATTCAGCGAATCCGGATAAGCCACTTGATTGTAATTATGCGCAACCGCCCATGGTCTTTCTTTGCTTACTATTACTTTATTGTTATCAAAAATTTTATAATCATCAATATTGGCAAAATTGTGATAGGCCGCTTTAAACAAATAGGTTTTGCCTGTAATTAAAGCAAAAGCTGAAAACAGTATAATAATAAAAATGATCGTAAACAATACCTTTTTAAGCAATTTCATTTGGCTTTTTTTAATTCATGAAAATAACATTTTCCCTCAATTCAGCATAATAATACTTATCTTTGAAGCCTGATGAACTCCTTGCATTTTCTACATATTAACCTTGATTTCTTAGATCATCCTTTTGGGGTAAACTAATTACCCACTCATTTTCGAGATCACAGCATTTATCATTTACTTTTTTTTATCATTACCGTTATCGTTATTTGATTATTTCCAATAATCCAATAACCAGTAACCAATAACTAATAACTATAAAAATGAATACGAAATTCGTTTCTCCTAATACTGCAAAATATTTATCATTAGAAGACCAGTATGGTGCTCATAATTATCATCCAATCCCAGTTGTTTTAAATAAAGGAGAAGGCGTTTATTTATGGGATGTAGACGGCAAAAAATACATTGATTTTTTAAGCGGTTATTCTGCTGTGAATCAGGGTCATTGCCATCCTGCAATCATCAACAGCCTTATTGAGCAAGCACAAAAACTAACTTTAACTTCCAGAGCATTTCACAATAATCTATTAGGTGAATACGAACAATTCATTACAGCATATTTTGGGTATGATAAAGTATTGCCAATGAATACTGGTGTTGAAGGTGGCGAGACGGCTATCAAATTAGCAAGAAGATGGGCTTATGATAAAAAAGGTATTGAAGAAAATAAAGCAAAAGTAATTTTTGCAGAAGGCAATTTCTGGGGAAGAACTTTAGCAGCAATTTCATCTTCAACTGACCCTAGCAGTTATCATCATTTTGGTCCATTTATGCCTGGCTTTGAATTAGTGCCTTATAACGATACCATTGCATTAGAAAAAGCATTTCAAGATAAAAATGTTTGTGCATTTATGGTTGAACCGATTCAGGGAGAAGCTGGTGTGGTAATTCCGGATGAAGGGTATTTGCAAAAAGTAAGAGCGCTCTGTACCGAATACAATGTATTGTTTATTGCCGATGAAATTCAAACTGGCTTAGCTAGAACCGGAAAAATGCTGGCATGCGATCATGAAAATGTTCGCCCGGATATTTTGATTCTCGGGAAAGCTTTAAGCGGCGGTGTTTTACCAATATCAGCTGTTTTAGCGGATGACTACATCATGATGAATATCAAACCAGGAGAACATGGTTCTACATATGGAGGTAACCCTTTGGCCTGCGCAGTAGCAATCAGTGCATTGACTGTATTAAAAGAAGAACATATGACCGAAAATGCCCACATAATGGGACAATTACTCAGAGATGAATTGGCTAAAATTCAATCCCCATATATCAAAACCATCAGAGGCAAAGGATTATTAAATGCGATAGTGATTAATCATCCCAATCCGGAAGCTGCATGGGACTTATGTTTAATCTTGAAAGAGAAAGGACTTTTAGCAAAGCCTACTCATGGAGACAAAATAAGATTTGCACCACCATTAATCATCACAAAAGAACAAGTTCTAGATAGTGTAAAAATTATTCAGGAAGCATTAAACGAACTTTCTTCTATTGCTTAAATCATCAACAAGCAATATTATTTTTGATTGATATTGATTTTTGGCAGAAAGCTCATGAGCATCATAATAGCTGAAGCAAATACCAAAACAAATAAAGCAATTTGCTTTTGGGGGCACTCCCCTGCATAACATGCAGATAGCATTAAATATTTGCTGATAGACCATGCAAAGCAAAAAGTAGCAATAAATACATTGACCCTTTTAGCCCAAATTTTATTAATTAAAAAAAGGATTGCACTTAAGCCAGCAGTAAAAAAAATAAAGATTGCTGGTCGGCCAAAATTTGTTCCAGTTGTTTGCAGACCAGTAATGGTCAATTGCTTGCTTTCTATAAAAACCCATGGAAAGAAACATGAGCCAAGAATAATCAAAGCAAGACAGCATCCTATAATTTGCGAATGTTTCATAACTTATAATTAATCAAAAGCCTCCCCTTTTGGGGAGGCTTTGAGGTCCCGAGCGGATTCGAACCGCTGTGGAAGCTTTTGCAGAGCTCTGCCTAACCACTCGGCCACAGGACCGTTATTCGGACGGCAAAAATAGCGTAAACAAATTAATTTTAAAATTCTAAATAGTATTTTACGAAATTTGTACCCTAATAAGCCAAATATGAAACAAATTGCTGAAAGTGAATTAATCATTAATAGCCGCGGAGCCGTATACCATCTTAATCTTAGGCCCGATGAATTGGCTGATACCATTATTACCGTAGGCGACCCCGACAGAGTGGCCAATGTTAGCAAACACTTTGATCATATTGAATGCAAATTTGAACATAGAGAATTTATTACCCATACTGGAACAATAGGCAATAAAAGACTCTCTGTGGTTTCTACTGGCATTGGAACAGACAATATTGATATTGTTTTAAATGAATTGGATGCTTTGGCGAATATCAATTTTGAAACAAGAACGGAAAACCCCCAATTAAAACGCTTAAAAATTGTACGAATAGGCACTTCAGGATCTTTACAAAAACATATACCAGTTGATAGTTTCGTGGCCAGTACACATGGAATTGGTATTGATAATCTTCTGAATTTTTATAAACAAGATAATAATGATGAAGAACATGCCATACTTCAATCTTTTATCAATCATACCAAAATTGGCAAACATGTTTCAACTCCTTATATCGCATCCGCCGCACCGGCATTACAGAAATATTTTGTAGATGGATTTCACCAAGGTATGACCGTTACATGTCCAGGTTTTTATGGCCCACAAGGAAGGGTGTTAAGACTGGCTTTACAATATCCAGACCTCGTAAATGACCTACCAACTTTCAGGTATGGCAATCATTTAATAACCAACTTTGAAATGGAGACAAGTGCCATTTACGGATTAGGTAAATTATTAAACCATTATTGCCTGAGCCTCAATGCAATAGTAGCAAATAGAGTGGTTCAAAGCTTCAGTAAAGATGGAGCAAAAGCAGTAGAAAACTTGATCGTAAAATCGCTTGAAATATTGTGTAAAGTGGAATAAATATTTTTTTATTTTACTGTAGGTTACTACATTGTATTCATGTCCGTAACCCTACACAAAGATATATCCGTGTATCAGCAAGCTATACAAGTAACAGCTGAGGCATTTAGGCTAACTGCTAAATTGCCACTTCAACAACGTTTTGTATTGACTGCACAATTAAGACGGTCAATTATCTTGGTTTGCAACCAACTGGCAGCGGTTTCACTTAGCAATAGCAAGCAATCTCTTAAAAGAAATAGTGAACTATTCATTAAGGTATATGCAGAGACAAAAACTCAAATTAAAATGTCTCAATTATTAGGTCATTTTAAAAAAGACGATCTTGGAGCTCTTGAAATTCAATTGGATCAGATTCTACAATGCTGCAAATCCAATCTGAATCAATATGATAATTAATTCATCCGCTGAATTCCCTTTTTCGCTTTAATTTGCAAGATGCAAATCCAATTTGTTAAATACCAAGGTGCTGGAAATGATTTTATTATCATTGACAACCGAAATAGTCAGGTTCAATTAACCGAGGAGCAGGTTCATAGTTTATGTGAAAGACGCTTTGGTATTGGAGCGGATGGACTAATGCTTCTAAACAAATTAGACAATTATGATTTCGAGATGGTGTATTATAATGCAGATGGCGCAGTAGGAAGTATGTGTGGAAATGGAGGCAGGTGCATTACTCAATTCGCCTATGACTTAGGAATCCACAAAGACAATTATCATTTTTTGGCATCAGATGGACCTCATGAAGCATTCTTTGGAAAAAATAATTGGATTCATTTAAAAATGAAAAATGTAGATAAAATCTCCGTCATCGATGACGGCTATGTGTTAGATACAGGCTCCCCTCATTATATTAAGGAAGTAGATGATGTTGCAAAAACAGATGTAGTGCATATAGGAAGAGCAATAAGATACAACGATGATTTTAAAGAAAAAGGCATTAACGTAAATTTTGTTCAAGTAGAACATAATAAAATCATCGTTAGAACTTATGAAAGAGGTGTTGAAGACGAAACATTGAGTTGCGGAACTGGAGTAACAGCATCAGCATTGGTTTTTGCTCATAATGAGAATGGATTTAATAGAGTTGAAGTTGGTACAAAGGGCGGCCACTTAGCTGTAGAGTTCGACAAAATTGGCGAACAAGAATTTAATAATATCTGGCTATGTGGGCCAGCTAGCTTTGTTTACAAAGGGTCGATAGAAATATAGTTTATCCAATTCTAACCAATCATTTCATGATACAGTATTTTAAAAATATAGAAGGACAAACCATTGAAATTGAAAAAGCCGATCAAGGTGTTTGGGTAAATTTAGTCCCTCCTTTTAAGGAAGAAGAATTTATTGAGCTTAGTAAAGACTTAAATATTCCCATAGAGTTTTTAAGAGATTCATTAGATATAGATGAAAGACCAAGGTATGAAACAGAAGACAATGTAAAATTTCTGATCATCAAAACCCCTACAGAAAACAACTCATTCAACGATAGTGATGCTTTTTATATTACCATCCCTATTTGTATTATCTTAACGCATAATCAAATTATAACCGTTAACTCATTTGATAACGGCGCCATCAAAAAATTCTTAAATACTTTTCAAAAAAGTCATCCCGACAAAAGAAACATGATGGTGTTAAAAGTATTTGAAAAAGTAGTGCAAACTTTTTTAGATTACCTGAAAGAAATCAACCACAATAGAAATCAATACGAACAGAGTTTATACGATAGTAATAGTAATGTAGACTTACTCAAACTCATGCGTGTTCAAAAAAGCCTGGTTTATTTTGTTACAGCTTTGAGAAGTAATGAAATGCTGATGATGAAAATGGAAAGAACCAATTTTTTAGGTTTGAATGAAGATGAAAGAGAATTTTTACAAGATCTGATCGTAGACACCAGCCAGGCATTGGAAATGGCCAATATTTATACAAATATATTGAGCAGTACTATGGATGCATTTGCTAGCATCATTAGCAATAACTTAAATAATGTGATGAAAAGGTTGACTTCAATTACCATTATTCTTTCTTTGCCTATTTTAGTCACCAGTATATACGGAATGAATGTAGACCTTCCCTACCAGCATTCTAATCATGCATTTTATATTCCAGTTATTATATCTCTATTAGTATCGGTAATTATTGGCGGATACTTCTATAAAAAGAAATGGTTTTAGCTATGGCGCTTTTTAATGTTCGTGTTTATGGTTTATTATTTGATGCCCATCAAAGACTATTAGTAAGTGATGAATTTATCAGAGGGAATTTTTTCACCAAACTACCTGGAGGTGGTTTAGAAATTGGGGAAGGAACCAGAGATTGCTTACAAAGAGAATTCAAAGAAGAAACCGGATTAGATGTTGAAATCGGGAAGCATATTTACACAACGGATTTTTTCCAAATCTCTGCATTCAATAATACCGATCAAATCATCTCCATTTATTATTGGGTACACGCAAATGATATTTCCAGTTTGATAACAAAAAACAAAGCTTTCGATTTTGAGCCTCATCAAATTGACAACCCAAAAATTGAAGCGGAAGTTTTTAGATGGGTGGAATGGAATGATTTATCACCAGATACTATGTCATTGCCTATAGACAAAGTAGTCATTCAATTATTGAAGCAAAACGCCTAAGCCAGGCCTATTGGAAAGAATTACTTTTCCAAAATCAAAATTTAGCCCAGTTGCATTATCAGCTGATAGCAATAAAGGCCCATCCAAATCGGCATAATCCAATTGCGGCAAAAAATGAGCAATAGCAGCCGAGCCAATCGTACCCTCATTCATACTACCCATCATTACTTTCATATTCAAGGATCTGGCTTCTTTGATCATGCGCAATGCTGGAGTAATGCCACTGCATTTGGTAAGCTTTATATTGATTCCATGAAAATGCTGAAAACATTTTTTTACGTCTTGCTCAAACACACAGCTTTCATCGGCAATCAATGGCAAAACAGATTGCTCAAATAAAACTTTCATCCCTTCCCAATTCTCTTTTGCTAAAGGCTGTTCAATGAACTCCACCCCTAAACTGGCTAACTGAGGAATTTTATGTAGCGCTTCTTCTAAAGTCCATCCTGCATTTGCATCTATTCTGAATACAGCATCTGTATGTTCTCGCAATGCTTTAATGATCTCTATGTCTTCATCTGTGCCCAATTTGATTTTGTAAACAGGCCATGGCTTTGATTTCATTTTAGCCACCATTTTATCAATACTATCGATTCCGATAGTATAATCTGTTACTGGCAAATCAGTACCCCATTTTGTTCCCCATAAATCAAATAGTGGTTTTGACTTCATTTGACCAAACAAGTCCCATGCTGCCATATCTAATGCACAAACCAAAAAAGGATTATTAGGAAATAAATGGTGTAGATAATGCCAATAGCGTTCAGGATCAGTTAATGCAAATTTCTCAACCAATTTTTTCTTGGATGCCAAGTCTTCCATCATTTGCTCAACAGAAATATTGTAATACACAATAGAGGGCGCTTCTCCATATCCAGTAAATGGTCCTAAAGACAATTGCACCATCAATGCAGGCTGATGGGTTTTGGTTCTGCCATTCGAAATGGTGAATGGATATTCAAATGGCAAATTGGTAGAAGAATATGATAGAATCACTTATAAAAATTTATCTGCCAGAAGCTTTAATAAAATCAGCTAATTCATCAATAAAGGAACTGGCTTTTTGCAAATCTTCAATGCTCATATGCATTCTATATTGCCAATAATGATTCGGGTCAGCTGGAACATTGATTTGTTCTTCTTTTGGATTGTCCCTTCTTACTAATTCATTGATGCCCATTAAATCTTGCAATTGAAAAATACTCCACATTGCAGGTGAGTACAAGTGTTGCACAACAATTGCTTTGTTGATCCATGCTTCACAATAAAATGGAGCATCTCCCCATTGACCTAACTCATGATTATAAAAATGCTGAATGCTGGATTTGTCTGCTTCCCACCATCCCCTAATTGTACTCATGTCATGAGTAGACGGAGTTACAACACTCAAATAAGGAGCATCGTTTGGATGGAAAAACTGTTTAGAAGAATCTTTGGGCATTCTTTGGATTTCTAAACTCAGCAGCCCTAATTGCTGCATCACATCTGGTACACATGCCGGAACTAAACCAAGATCTTCGCCGCAAACAATCATATTTGTAACTCGCTTAAGTGCAGGTAATTTTTGCAAAGCTTCCTGCTTCCAGAAATCGTCCTGTCTTTTAAAGAAATAGTTTACATAACTATTTTTTAATTGTTGTTTGGTATCATCAGACAAGAATTTAAATGAAGTGGTTGATTCCATTCCGAATCTGAAATGAAAATATTGTCCATCTCCATTTGCATCAAATAAAATGATATTGCTGATAAGGTTGTACAAGCCTTGTTTTATTTTTTGATGCTGTTCGTCGGATTCAAGGGTTGCAAAATGTGCTTCAACTAATCGTTGAGTTGCAAAAGCTGGTTTTAAACGATATGTTCCATCGTCATTCTTTAAAAGGAATAAGCTTTTAACCAATTCATTATCGTAACCAAAATATTCCCAAAGTATCGATTCATTAATAAATGGCTGTGTGTATCGATGATAATCGAACCAGATGCCTTGTTGGTTAAATTCATGAATATGTATAGCCAAAGCTGGAACAAAATGCCCCATTATACCTTCTACTGCATGAATTGGGATGCTCCATATTCTAAAAAAGCCAAGAATATGATCAATCCTAAATGCATCAAAATAATGGCTCATTTGTTCAAATCTTTGCTTCCACCATGTAAAGCCATCTTCTTGCATTTTTTGCCAGTTATATGTGGGGAATCCCCAGTTCTGGCCCTTTATGGCAAAATCATCTGGTGGTGCACCAGCTTGATATTCCATGTGAAATAATTCAGGATTTTGCCAAGTGTCTGCACTGTGCCGATACACTCCTATTGCAATATCACCTTTTAAAATAATTCCTTTGCTATGAGCATAAGCAGCTGCATCTTTCAATTGTATATGCAAATGATATTGAATAAAATAATGCAACGCAATATCATGATAAGCAGCTGATGAAGGATCTACTAATGATTCAATATCTGCAACATTAAAATGTTTATAGGCAGGCCATTTGTTGAAATCTACCACACCATATTCATCACGCAAATAACAAAATACAGCATAGGCAGTAAGCCATTCTTTATTTTGATTGAAAAAATTGTTGAACGCCGGGGAAGCAATAGCTTCATCCCCTTCATTTTTATAGATCTCTTTAATGATTTGAATCTTTAATTTAACCACTGCATCATAATCTACTACAGGTAGCGCATTCAACTTCGCTCCTTCTCCTTCCCATTTTTTTAATTGCTTTTTGTATTTAGCACCAGCTAAGTTTGGAATATTTAAATACATTGGATGCAATGCAAATGCAGATATAGAGGCATATGGATACGAATCTTTAAAAGTATTGGTTGCTATCGTATCATTAATGGGAAGTACCTGTATCATTTTTAATCCTACCTGAGAAGCCCAGTCTGCCAAGTTCTTCAAATCAGCAAAATCTCCTACACCAAAGCTGGCTTCAGATCTTAGGCTAAAAACCGGTATTGCTACTCCTGCTCCTTTCCATGTATTATTAGGCAAATAGGTATAGCCATCATTGATGATTGTTTTTTTATCTTTCGAAACAACATCAAATAAAACCCTGTTATTGCCATTTTCGAATCCTACCCATTTTTTATTGTCAATATCATACACTCCATATTTATAAGAGATAGGAAATGATGCTTTTGATAAATTTAATGAAACTTCAAATTGCTCAGCACCTGCGGGTCTGCTTAACAATATGGGAGAAGTTGTATCCCATTGATTTAACAATTTGTCTGACCCAATCAAACAAATGACCTGGCCTTTGGCTAATAAAGGGCTTTTTACTTTAAATGTATGTGTAACAATTTTAGGTGCTTTAATGTCAAGTTCAGTGAAATTATTTTTTAGCAATACTTCCTGAAACGCATCTGCATAAAAAGTATTTTCATAATAACCTGCATGGTTCCAGGTATCTATCAACACAATCTCTGATGGACTTTTTGAACCAATTGACAAAGTTTTATCTTTTCCCCAATCAACTACAATTGAACCATCTTCATTTTTTAGTACATAATTATATTGAAACGGTAATTCGTTTTTTGAATCAATTGGAAATTCAATTTCAACAAACCAAAAATCTTCATTGAAGTATTGCATTGGTACTGCTTGCAACAAATCATTATTTCCAAGTAAAGAATGTGAACCTGTCAGAAATAGATTTTGTCCATTTACTGTTTTAAAACGTACCTGAAAATTTACTTTAACTGTTTCAGTTAATTGAACAACAGTATCTGCAGCTGTAGCTTTTTTTGTTGGTGTTTTTTTGGCAGCTGCTTTTTTGGGAACAGCTTTTTTGGTAGCTGCCTTTTTTAATGGTTTTTCAGTCTCAGCTTTCTCTTTTTTGGGTGTAGTTTTTGCTGTTACTTTCACTTCTTCAATAATCTCTGTTTTTTTCACAATCGTTTGTTGTTTTGTAGCCATAGTTCAGCATTTACGGCTCTAAATTAGGCAACAATGTGTAATTATAACACTATAACTCCAAAATGATGTATCGATTTGACCGATTAAATAGTACTCCTGATCATATCGGCGGCTTTTTCTGCAATCATGATCACAGCTGCATTGGTATTGCCTGAAACAATGGTTGGCATAATGGATGCATCTACCACCCTCAACCCTTTTATTTTATGTACCCTTAACTGATCGTCTGTTACAGCCATTGCATCATCACCCATTTTGCATGTTCCTATTGGGTGATATAGGGTTTCCAGGCTTTTCCTGATATGAACCATTAAGGCCTCGTCTGTATCTTTCTCTACAGGAAAGTCAATCCCCCCTGTTGTATATCCTTTTAATGATGGTGAGGTGAGTATTTCCATCGACTTTTTTAATGCATATAACAAAGTATTCTGGTCATTTTGAGTAGACAAAACATTGTGATTGATTATTGGAGCATCTTTAGGATTAGCAGATTTTAAACCAACCGTTCCTTTACTTTCCGGGCGGAGCAAAATGGCTAATATTCCTAAGCCATCTTTTTTAGAAAAAGTTTCCATATTGTATATATCAGTAGAATAATCTTTTGATATACCCAATGGAACAAAGTGAAATTGAATATCTGGCCTGGTTAAAGTTTCATCAGATTTTATAAAAGCATTGGCTTCCAATGGACTATTTGCTAATGGCCCTTTATTAAAAAAAAGATATTGCAATAATGATTTGGCCATATTCCATGGCTTTAGCAAAGAATTGCCAGTAGGCATTGTTGCTTCTGCACTTACACCAGACCATACATGGTCTTGTAAATTTTTACCTACCCCTGGCAAAGCCATTAATACATCAATCCCTACTCTTTTTAATTCTGTTGGATCACCTATTCCAGAGAGCATCAAAATTTGTGGAGATTGAATGGCACCAGCCGATAAAATCACTTCCCCGCTGCAATTAATTCTTTCCGCATTAGATTGAGCAGTTTGAGCTTCTACACCGGTAGCCCTTCCATTTTCAATAATAATTCGCTTGACAAAAGTGTTGGTTTTTACCGTAAGATTGGGCCTTCGTAAAGCAGGCTTTAGAAAAGCAGCTGCGGTACTATGTCTTTTATTGTTTTTGATGGTAAACTGTAAAAGATGGGCTCCTTCTTGAACAGCCCCATTGTAATCTGGGTTTTTAGGGATCCCTGATTCAGCGCAAGCCTCAATAAAAGCTTCAGCAAATGGACTGGGTTGTTCTGAAAGCGTAACTGAAAGTGGTCCATCTTGTCCGTGATAGGGCGATTCAAAATTTTTATTGTTCTCGGACTTAATAAAATAAGGAAGCACTTCTTCATAAGACCAGCCTTTATTCCCCAAACTTGCCCATTCATCAAAATCTGCTTTATTGCCTCTAACATAGGCCATTGCATTGGTGGAACTACTACCACCCAGGGTTTTTCCTCTAGGAATATACAGTGGTCGATTATCTATAGCTTTTTGTGGAACCGTCCAAAATTGCCAGTCTACTTCCGTTCTATTTAATTTTGTATACGCTCCTGGTATTGCTATTTCTTTCTTTTTATCTGGTCCACCAGCTTCTATTAACAAAACTTTTTTTGATGCATCTTCAGACAATCGATTCGCTAAAACACATCCTGCAGATCCAGCTCCAATAATAATGTAGTCATACGCCATACAATAAATATAGTAGAAAATGGCGAATGGATGGTTGTTGATTTGAACTTCCTATATTTGTAAACTAACAACCGTTCGCAAATGAACTTAGAAAAAAACCGCAATGAAGATTGGATGAAATTGATGCTCAGTGAAGTGAAGCGTCAGATGGAAATAGTAAAATTAGGGGGCGGCAAAAAATCAATCGAAAAACAAAAAGAACGCAAGAAACTAACTGCGAGAGAACGCATTCAGTATTTAAATGATGCTGATAAACCATTTATTGAAATTGGTGCTTTTGCAGCTCATGGAATGTATGAAGAAGAAGGAGGATGTGCGTCAGGAGGAACTGTTGCTGGAATTGGTTATATCAGTGGAAGACAATGTGTAATTGTTGCAAATGACCAAACTGTAAAAGCAGGTGCTTGGTTTCCGATTACAGGAAAGAAGAATTTAAGAATGCAAGAGATTGCAATGGAAAACAGATTGCCTATTGTTTATTTAGTAGATAGCGCTGGTGTGTTTTTACCCATGCAGGACGAAATATTTCCAGACAAAGAACATTTTGGAAGAATATTTAGAAACAATGCCCGTATGAGTGCAATGGGCATTACACAAATTGCGGCGGTAATGGGCGCATGTGTTGCAGGTGGAGCATACTTACCCATTATGAGCGATGAAACCTTGATGGTAGAAGGAAATGGCAGTATTTTTTTAGCCGGTTCTTACTTGGTAAAAGCAGCCATTGGAGAAGATATTGATAACGAAACTTTAGGAGGTGCAGATACCCATACTTCTATAAGTGGTATTGCTGATTATAAATTCAAGACCGAAGAAGAATGCCTCGATCATGTGAAAAAGATCATGAACAAATTGGCTACACCAGCCAATGCAGGATTTAATAAAATAGCTGCCACCAAACCTTTAAAAGATATTGAATCCATTTATTCAATTATTCCTGAAGGAAATTTGAAGCCTTATGATATGCTTGAAATTATTGAATTGCTGGTAGACAATAGTGAGTTTGATCAATTCAAAAAAGACTATGGTAAAACAATCCTATGTGGATATGCAAGAATAGATGGTTGGGCTGTTGGTATTGTTGCTAATCAGCGTCTGGTATCTAAAAGCAAGAAAGGTGAAATGCAAATTGGTGGGGTGATTTACAATGATAGTGCCGATAAAGCAGCGCGTTTTATTATGAATTGCAACCAGAAAAAAATACCATTGGTTTTTCTACAAGATGTTACAGGTTTTATGGTGGGGAGCAGAAGTGAACATAGTGGTATTATTAAAGATGGTGCAAAAATGGTAAACGCTGTAGCCAATTCTGTTGTGCCTAAGTTTACTATTGTTATTGGAAATAGCTATGGTGCAGGCAATTATGCCATGTGCGGAAAAGCCTATGATCCAAGACTTATTTTTGCATGGCCTTCTGCAAAAATTGCTGTAATGGGCGGAGATCAAGCCGCTAAAACCCTTGCACAGATTCAGGTTGCCACCATGAAATCAAAAGGAAAAGAAGTGAGTGCAGAAGAAGAAAAATTATTGTTAGATACCATCAAAGATCGATACTATCAACAAACAACCCCCTATTATGCAGCAGCAAGATTATGGGTTGATGGAATTATTGATCCTGCACAAACAAGGCAAGTAATTTCTGAAGGAATCAATGCAGCGAATCAAAACCCGCATATCGAATCATTCAGCACTGGGGTTTTTCAAGTGTAATTTCCATTTGTTTTTTCAACCAATAACCAATAACCAATAACCAATAACCAATAACTAATCTTGTCTCATTCTTTACAAATTTACACCGATGGCGCAGCCCGAGGAAACCCTGGCCCAGGTGGTTATGGCATTGTATTGCTGTGGGGACAAAAAAGAAAAGAGATAGCAGCTGGCTTTCGATTGACTACTAATAATCGAATGGAATTAATGGCTGTTATTGTTGCATTAAAATCTTTAACAAAGCAACATATACCTGTAACCATTTTTACCGATAGTAAATATATTGTAGACAGCGTGCAAAAGAAATGGTTAGATAATTGGATAAAAACCGACTTTAAAGGAGGTAAGAAAAATCGAGATTTATGGACCCAATATTTTGAATTATCCAAGCTGTTCAATATTCAATTTGTATGGGTAAAGGGCCATGCAGACAATCCGCTCAATAACCGTTGTGATGAGTTAGCAACTACTGCCGCAGACGGAACTCATTTATTGATAGACAAAGAATACGAATCAGGTATCAATGACTAATTAGGCTACTACTTTCTTTGAAGCCGCATTGGTGAATAATGAATAAGTGCCGAAGAAAATCGCAGCAAAAATTCCTGTAGCCATTAAACTTCCTTGATAAAAAGGAAGACCGTCTGCAAAACATTGCATTAATCCTTCCATTGTTTTAGGGCGATGTAATCCACCTCCACCGATCCAAACCATAAAATTAGATACTACAAAAAATGCAGTAGGCGCTGCTAAAGAACCAGCAGCTATAGAGATAATATTGTTGGATTTAACAAAAAATCCAAAACAAGTTAAACTTATAAATAGTAAATAATTGATCCACTGTCCGTGGTAAAAACCAGGAATGGTAGATAGGCCATTCAAATAAAGCAATTGGTATAAACCATCAGAAATCAACATCGAAATCAATGGTAATAGGAAAGCAACTTTTTTATTATTGCTTAATAAAGAACCTGCGAAAATAGCAATGGCCATTTGAGGAGCAAATCCCAAGGCTCTACCCGGAATGATTCTATATAAAGCCGAAGCCAAAATCATTAATACAAGCGCTACTATAAGGTTCTTATTCATTTTCATCTTTCAATATTTCATCGCAAAAATAGGCGTAAATTGGAATAAGTCCACTTCAATTTTACCCAAATTGTGAATAACCTTATGGAACAGGAACAAATGCCTTAAACAAAGTACAATTTCCGGATGCATATACCTGATATTCTGCACCTGGAAGCATTGCAACCACTTCCCCCCTTTTTAAAACGATACTATTGTTGACCAGGGCCCCTCCTTCTGTAACGAGCATTATTTCAAGGGATTCAGCCACTGCTTCATATTCTGAACCCGCAGTCAAATCGATTTTGCTGATTCCAAAGTCAGGAACTGGACAAGGATAGATTTTTTCTCCAAATCGGGCAGGATTGCCTTTCATGATCTCTGGAATCACTTCTTCAAATAAAGTATGTTTCATTAATTCTGGAACGTCTACATGTTTAGGCGTTAATCCACCTCTTAAAACATTATCACTATTCGCCATTAACTCAATATTTTGCCCTTCTAAATAGGCATGTGGAACACCAGCTTTCTGAAAAATAGCTTCTCCCGGGTTAATTTGAACGATATTGAAAAAATAGATAGAAAAAATACCCCTATCCATATCAGGAGGCAAATCCTTTCCTTCATATAATTTTGCTGCCCACCAACCTGGGTCTTGCTTGGTTAATTTTCCATCATGCTTATGCCTGATCTCTCTCTGAACCAAGGGCACCAATAAGGAATTTACATCTGACTGGTCCATTTCCATAATAGTCTGATACAAAGCTCGAATTCCTTCTTTCTTAAAAAGAAGTGAAAACACACTTAATTCGGCAACATCTTCCAATGTTTTTTCTATTGCTGCTTTTTGTTTAAACCCATGCAGTAACCAGAAATCACTCAATGCCACCATTACTTCTGGCTTATGGTTTCGGTCTTTATAATTACGGTTTGGGGCATTGATCGAAATGCCATCCGCTTCTTCTCTATCGAACCCTTTCTCCGCCTCTTCTTTTGTAGGATGCACCTGAATGGACAACATTTCATGAACATCCAATACTTTGAATAAATAGGGCAATTCTCCGAATCTGTCTGCGATTGCAGGAGTTAAAGTATCATTCAAATTGGCTTTAACCAATTGGTTTAATGTAATCAACTCTCCATTAACATGAAAATTAGATGGCGCCGAAGGATGTGCGCCCATCCAATATTCAGCACAAGGCTTATTTGAATCATTGTGATCGCCGATTAAATTTGGAATATATGATTTCCCTCCCCAGGCATAATGTTGTACAACTCCTTTGATTTTAAAAATCCGTTGATTCATGGTCATATTCAAGTATTTATTCCTATGAATAACGTCGAATCAGCTAATATCTTGTATAAAACAGTGATTTATGAATGCAAATAATCAACAAATCGGCAAATTAGGGGAAGATATAGCAGCCAACTATTTACATACCCATGAATACACCATCCTGGAGAGGAATTGGAGGCATAAGCATTATGAAATAGATATCATTGCATACAAGCATACACTTCTTCATATTATAGAGGTAAAAACCAGGAGTTCGCTTGATTTTGGCTACCCAGAAGAAAGTATTGACAAATCCAAAATGCAATTCCTTAAAAATGCAGCATCGGTTTACCAATACAAAAATCCGTACTGGAAATACCTGCAATTCGATATTATATCTATTACACTAGACCATGATTCAATCAAAGAAATATTCTTTATAGAAGATGTGTATTTCTAATTAAACCTTTTCATTTAAGCAGCGTCTTATATATGAAAAAACAATAAAAATGAAAAGAATCCTTTATTTAAGCCTAGCCCTTTTTTGTTTTAACACTTCCAATTTATTTGCACAGGAATCTGGAACTATCGCCAAATCAGATTCTGCAAAAACTTTTAATCAATCAGAAAAAAATAGACACAAAAAGCATGGTGGTAAAATGACCCAAGAAGAAAAAGCAACGGTTAAACAATTAATGCAAGAGAAAACTTCTACAATGAGTCCAGAAGAAAAAAAAGCATTAAGGGATAAAATGAAAACAAGAGTCGAAGAAATGAGCCCAGAAGAAAGACAGGAAATGAGGGTTGCTTTAAAACAGCAATTCGATCAACTCAGCCCAGAAGAAAAAAAAGAAATGATGGGGAAAATGAAAAATAGGAAAGATAGCAGTGGCAATTCAACCCCACCTAGAAGAAGAAGAAACTAAAGCCTTTTAACATCGAAGGGGATGCGGGGTTGCTTAGAGATAGGCGCCCCGCTATTTTTTTTCGACATTGGACATGAATATAATAGATAATAGGAGCAGCGAAATAGTTTTTAACCTACTCTTGAATAAATAACGTCAATTTATGTAATTTAATCCGACAAAAGGGCAAATGATTGACAGTTTGCCATTTTTTGAGCATCAGCATGAATCTTGACTATTATTCATCCGTAAATAATAAAGAATGAAAAAATTCCAAGCTATTATCAAATTCACTATGGATGAATCATTTATGTCTTTAGTTCCAGCGCACAGAACTTATATCAATTATTTAATGAATAAAGGAATAATTGACAGTTATGCAGTTAGTATGGAAAGCCAAACTTGTTGGATTACCGTTAATGCAGATGATAAAGAAAAAACCGATCAGCATATCGCAAAATCTCCCCTATACAAGTACTGGACTTATGAAATAGAAGAACTCTTTGTATACGATAGTCAACATTATCGTTTACCTGCTTTACAGTTCAATTAAAATGCTTTCCATAGTTTAGCAGTATGAAGAAGCGCTTATTTCCAAGAAGATGGATTATTGTATTTTATTTTATTGTTAGTTGTTTTAATGGCTTTGCTCAAAAACAGTTGGAATTGCTCGGGCAATGGAGAGGCAGTTTCCCATTAAATAATGGAAATGAAATTCCTTTTAATTTTGACATTGTTGTATCTGGTAAAAAAGATACAAGCTTGTTTTTCATTAATGGAACAGACAAATACAATGGTGGCAAATTATTTACAAAAAAAGATTCTATATACATTTTATTAGATCAGTTTGATACTGAAATGGTTTTCGCGACTTTGAATGATCAATCTCTTTTTGGTTATTGGAGAAAACAAAATGGTGCAGGAAGCTCCTTCCCTATTTATGCAGAAAAAAACAAGCCCAGGTTTTCTTCTTCTACCAATCTACCTAATAGTACCATTGGCAAATCCTATTCAATTGAGTTCACCAACGATGTAGGCAAAAAAATACCATCAGTTGGATTATTTAATCAAGAAGGAAATCTTTTGTTCGGTACTTTTTTAAGGATCTCTGGCGATAGCAGGTATTCAGAAGGAATCATTGAAGGAAATGAATTCAAACTATCCATGTTTATTGGTAATGGCCCACTTTTATTTGTTGGCAAGATCAACAAGGATGGTTCGATCAATGGCGAACAAATTGGATTAAAATCCATTCAAACATTTACAGCAATTAAAAATGATACTGCTCATTTGCCTGCAACCAATAATCTAACCATTGTTAAAAAAGATCAGCCATTTAATTTTTTATTGCAAAATGCATTGGGTAAAAAAATTAGTCTGGATGATGATCGATATAAAAACAAGCCGGTGATTGTAACCATCGGAGGAACATGGTGCCTTAATTGTGCTGACGAAGCCATGTTTCTAGCCCCATGGTATAGAAAAAATCAGCCAAGAGGAATCGAAATTATTACCGTACAATTTGAAGTACTAGATGATTTTGTATATGCACAAAAAACCATGAACCGATTCAAACAGAAATTCAATATTCCTTATGAGATGGTTTTTGGAGGAACCACAGATAATGCAAAAGTTTTAGCAGCATTGCCTGCTTTAGAAAAGTTCTATAGTTTTCCAACCACTTTGTTTATCGATAAAAATAGAAAAGTGTTTAAAATCCATACTGGCTTTTCAGGCCCCGCAACAGGAAAGTTTTATACTGAATTCATCAAAGAGTTCAACCAAACTGTTGATGAATTATTGAAACAATAGTTTATTTTTTTAAAGTTGGATATGTGATTCCTAATTGCTCCAAATAAGTACCATACTTTGATGGGTCATAATAAAACTTTTTCATCTCAGGCCGATATTTATCCATTATTTCTTTATTTAAATAAACAGGTGCAGGATCTTTATCGGTTATGAAAGGAATGTACTTAGTGTCTTTTGTTTGTACATTGGTAAAATATGCTTTCGCATCTTCCAATACTTTTGGCTTTGTAAATAAATCAATTAATGTAAGTGCAGTTACTTTAGCACCTGCTACACATCCTTTGTGTGCAATAGGTGTAGCCATTGCTATTGCATCACCCCAATGATGACCTTTTAAACCAGGAATATTTGCTGGGTATCTTAATACAATGGTTGGAAGGTTCCAAGAGATATCTGCTATATCATCTGAACCTCCGCCCCATGAAAATGGTACAGAACCACTTACTGGTTTTATAACGGTTCTTAGTCCATTCAAGGAATCACCTCTTTGGTCTTTTTTTGGAGCTTCCATTAATTGTTGTGTGGCTTTTGCCAATTGTTGATCGGCACTACTCCAAACAGGCATTCCAACTCTTTTTATATTTTCATACATGGCTTCTCCCATTGGCTTATTAAAATGACCTGGCCAGGCTGTTCCTAATATTTGATAAGAAACAGAAGTACCGGTCATCATTGCTGCGCCCTTAGCAATTTGTATACCTGATTCAAACATATTTTTTATGTCTTCGTAAGTTCTTTCTCTGAAATAATACCAAACACTTGCTTTTGAAGGAACTACATTGGGTTGATCGCCCCCATCCGTTATAACATAATGACTTCTTTGAGTTGGCTTTAAATGTTCTCTTTTAAAATTCCATCCAATATCCAATAACTCAACTGCATCTAATGCACTCTTTGCTCTCCAAGGAGATCCAGCAGCGTGTGCAGCGTCTCCATCAAAAGAAAATTTTACTGAAACCAATCCATTCCCTCCATTGTCTCCATAATCGCTAGCAAAATCTCCGCTAACATGCGTAAAAATACAAGCATCAATATTTTTGAAATAACCATCTCGAATATACCAAGCTTTACTTGCTACTAATTCTTCCGCAACTCCAGGCCAAATGACCAATGTTCCTGGAATATTATTTTTCTGCATTAATTCTTTAACTGCGATCGCAGCAAAAATAATTACCGATTGTCCTGAATTATGCCCTTCACCATGACCAGGTGCGCCTTCAATGATAGGATCTTTAAATGCAACGCCAGGCTTTTGAGAAGCTTTAGGAATACAATCCAAATCGCTCCCTAATGCAATAACAGGACTTCCACTACCCCATGTAGCCATCCATGCAGTGGGTATTTTTGAGATGCCTTTTTCAATTGTAAACCCATTCTTTTCGAGTATGCTGGTTAGATAGTTAGATGTTTCTATTTCTTGAAAACCCAATTCTCCAAAACTAAAAACCATATCCACCATTTCCTGAATTGATTTTTGTTTCCCATCTACAGAAGCAAGTGCTTGTGTTTTTAATTTCTCTATAAATAAAGAATCGTATTTAGTTGATTTTTGAGCTTTCCCTGAATTCAGTGATAGGCAACTCAAAACAAAGACAATTAAGAGGGATGAAAGTAGAGGATGTTTCATTAATAGTTATTATGATAAATGAACAATACCACAATGTAAGTAATCAACCTCTTTTTTCAAAATGAAATCAGTGCTCTATAAATATCTTTTCGCCTGCTGTAATGGCCAAACCTAGCATGTTTTGTTTAGGAGGTAAAGGACATGTTGCATAAGGAGTAAAAGCACAAGGAGGATTAAATGCTTTATTGAAATCTACAATAGTTTTACCAGATGCATCGGGCTTGGAAACATATAAAAACCTTCCGGCTCCATAAGTTTCTTTCTTATTGGTCAGATCGCCAAAAATCACAAATATCTGTGCTTCTTCTTCAACCGCATCTAAAGTATATGTTTGCCCATTTATTGTAAAAACCAATTTTCCTAAAAACTTCATTTGGATGATTTGTCCTAAAACATTGGCAATAGGAATTGTAGAAGGTGTAGTGGGTTCTTGTAAAACGGCATCGAATTTCCAGTTTGAATCCGTAGGGAAACGATCAGTACCAGTAAATGATTTTACCAATGGGCTACTAAAATCTCTCAACCGTATTCCTATTTTATTTTCTCGCTTGATAATTGTCCAATGCATGGATCCATAAGACATTGAAACCGGTTTAGCCAGTTCTTTTGAAAAAACAATTTCATTTGGTTTGGCCAACTGCTCATTCACATTAATTTGCACCCCGTTTGCAGCGTTAATGGTAACTACTTGATTTGTCAGATTAAAATACCCTGCATTGGCAGGTATAGATCCTTTGGGAAAAACAATATTATTCGTATTTGCTGATCCGAAACTATTCTTTCCTTCTTCCAACCAAAATAATCCAGCTAAGTTCAGCCAACCATTATCACTTTTCAAACTATTCACTCGCTTGATTTTCCATTGTTCTATTTCGCTATGGTAAGTAGATTGCCCGGTAACTGTGAATAGGATAAATAAAGCACAAAAAAAACTACCAATTTTTAGCATATTTCGATTTAAAAAGTTGAATAAAATGATACAAATAACAACCCGCACAAAAACCAAAAGCAAATTCTAAAAAAGCGAAACTGACGAAAACGAATGATATTAAATTAATGAAAATAGTAAAATTCAACACCACTGAAATAACCAATAATAAAGACATGAAAAACCCAATCATTGCCGCAAATCTTTTAGGAGCCCTGTCAACTTTTTTTGACCCGATCCAATTGAATTTCTCCAACTGCCCAGCAATGCTGGAGAGCACACTAAACTTACCATCTAAAAAAGCCCTACAGTAAAAATCCACTGCTATAAAAAGAGATAAGAAAATAGTTGGTTGCAAAACATTAACCAGGATCAGCAAAAAAACAAAAAAAGCAACCAATCTGATTTTTTGTTCATTCACTACTACCCTATCTACAGGACAATTTACCCATTTTTCCATATTACCAAAGTATTCGAATGCAAATATATACTCTAGTAATTAAATAGACTAATAAATTTATGGGGTTATGCTGGTTTTATGATATCATTATCAGGCAAAGACTTGATATATATATCCTGCTGAGGAAATGGAATCTGAATTCCATTTTCTGCAAATGCTTGATAAATATCCTTGAGTACATCACTCTTGAGTTTGATCCAATTATCAAAATCATTGGTCCAGAATAGTATCCGGAAATTTACTGAACTATCCTCAAATCCCTGAACGATTACATTGTGTGAGGGATATTTCATCACATCTTTTCTTTCAGATAATAAATGATTGATCAACTTAGTCACTTTATCCAACGAAGTACCATAAGCAACCCCAACAAACAATTCTATGCGTCTATATGAATTTGAATGCGTCCAGTTGGTTAATTTCTGTGTAATAAAATCTCCATTAGGTACGATGATATCTGCTCCATCAAAAGTGGTTATTTTACTACTTCTGATCCCAATTTGTTTAACTGTTCCTGTTTGTGCTCCAATTTCTACAACATCTCCTATCTGCATGGGTTTTTCAAAAGCCAAAATAACACCCGATATAAGATTACCTACAATATTTTGTAAGCCAAACCCAATACCCACACTCAATGCACCAAATACGATAGCTAATTTATCTAATGGTATTCCAGCGGCACCAATAGCAATGAAGAAACCGATTGAAATAATGCCAACTCGAATGAGCATCATCCAGCTTCCAACCTTAGATTTCTTGGTGCTGGCAAACTGCTGCTCGGTAGTGCCGAATATGACAGATAAAAAATTGGAGATAAGTACAGATACCCATAATGTAATTGCAAAAACCAAAGCTGCATTTAGTGTAAATGATAAACTTCCAATTGAAATAGGATGATCAAAAAAATCTGCAAAGAATTGTACTGCAATATCATGAAAACTAAGGCTCCAAATAAAGCCTAAAAACCATAAAGCAACTGCTCCAACGTTTAAATACCATTTAAATTTATCCCTGATATTTTCATATTCTTCAATAGCAGAGGCTTGCATACTTTTCATTCTTTCCAGTTGCAAGTAAATAACTTCTGTAAATATTTCAGAAACATAGGTTAACACTACAGCCAAAATAAATTGCTTAACTGCACTATTAGATACTAATTTAGCTAAAGCAAAATACCCGAAAAGATTTAACATTACTGCAATAATATTACTCACTAAAATGATCCCTAAAGAAATTTGAAGTACTTTCAAGTATTTGCCTTTTGTAATCAATTTTTTCTGAAATGACATTACTGCAAGCAAGACTGCTAAAAAATTACAAATCAATAACCCCCATCGCTCTCCGATCGAATAATCATACAACAGATTATCAATTCCTAAAAGAAGTCCCAGGCATAAAATAAATATCCAAAGTAATCGCAGATGTGCTTTTTCTTTATCCCAGAAAATAAAAGTGGTGGCAATGGCTGAGATCATCCACATCAATTCTACAAAAATGGCAGGAGGGCTAATAAAAATATAAGGGCTTAAAAAGGAGACAACAATGATCGTACAAAAAACAGGGAAATGCACAATGTATTTTAGTGGCAATAGCATTTCCTTTAAATTATTTTTATGTAAATAATGTTTATTGGAATACTGCCAATAATAAAACCCAATCATAAAAAATAGTAAGAATACTGCTGACTTTAAATTATTTTTTAAATAGTATAATAAGATATTTTGAGCGCGTTCAAATGTAACACGTAAATCATATCCAAGTGGGGTTGCGAAATTTCTCCTTGAATCTTTCCAAAGTGGAGGGTGAGATTGAAGAAACACTGTAGTTGAATATTTTGAAATCCTGTATTGAACATCTTCTAATAAACTTGCATTTTTAACATAGGCTCTGACAACTCTTTTTTCTAACAATAATAAATTATTGAAAATGCTGTCTTTTTTATCTTTTAGTTGCAGCCTATAATTAGCAATTGCTTCTAATTGTTGCTTAAAATTTACTTTTTGTAAAGAATCTTCTTCACTATGAAAAACGGTTATGTCTTTGACTGCAATCTTTATGTCATTATATCCTACGCTCAAAGAAGTATTAAAATTTTCTAAATCGCTATTCCAACCTTTTAACTGTTTATCAAATTGCACCATTACTACTTTAAAACTACTTACATTCCTTAAATTAATTTGCGAAATGCTTTGCCCGACAATTAAATTAGAATCTATAACCCTTATCGTATTTTCAATTTTTGATAAACTGTTTTCTATTTCACTTGAATCAAAACCTCTTTTCAAAAAATGATCATATTTATTCATCCGAATAAATAATTCTTCTATTTGATTGATTACCGATACAGGCTTTTCAGTATTGCTTTCCAATAGTAATGAATCAGCAATAGATCCATTTTTTAAACCAAGACCTTTCTTACCATTTTCTGATTGAGATGTATTTTTATTTGATCCTTTTTTCTGGCCATTTACTTCACTACCAAAAAACAATATCAATGCAACAGCAAAACCAAGAATTTTTTGCACCATAAGAATTGTTTAAAACATAAATATAGTCATTCTTCATTAAGGCTTTTTGCCTAAATTTAAATATACAAACAACTATATAAATATTGTTGAGCACCTTAAAAATACAAAAACAATGACCAATTATCGTTTACTGCCATTCATAAAAACAGGACTTCTTTTTGTCGGTTGTATTTTCGGATTCTCTGCTTCTGCACAAAGTCCAGAATCCATTTTATTAAAAGAAGGTATCGTTTTACCCAAAGTTTCATCTCCTGTTGCCAATTATGTGAATGTTACTAGAGTAGGAAATCTGCTTTTTCTTTCTGGAAAAGGTCCTTTAAAACCAGATGGCAATTATATCACAGGCAAATTGGGGCAAGAACTCAATATAGAAAATGGATATGCAGCTGCCAAACTAGTAGCCATCAATCAATTGGCAGTTTTAAAGAATGAACTAGGTGAATTAAACAAAATCAAACGCATCGTAAAAGTATTGGGATTGGTAAATAGTGCTTCTACATTTTATGATCAACCCAAAGTAATGAATGGTTTTTCCGATTTCATGGTGCTTATATTTGGAGAAAAAGGAAAACATGCAAGGTCAGCCATTGGCACCAATACCCTTCCATTTAATATGGCAGTAGAAGTGGAAATGATTGTGGAAGTGTACTAAAATAAAGATTTTGCGATACCCATTTCTAATCCTCTCAACTCAGCTAACCCTCTCAATCGTCCAATAGCACTATACCCTGGATTGGTTTTCTTTTTTAAGTCATCCAACATTTGATGGCCATGATCTGGTCGCATTGGAATGGCTATTTTTCTTTCTTGCATGATGGTTACAACTGCTTCCACCACGGCATACATGTTGACATCTCCTTCCAAATGATTGTCTTCATAAAAATCTCCAAGTTCATTTCGCTTAGTGCTTCTTAAGTGAAGAAAATTAATTCGATCGGCAAACTGGTGCACCATGGCTGGCAAATCGTTATCTGCTCTAACACCAAATGAGCCCGTACAAAAACACAATCCATTATTGGTGGATGGAACTGCATTGATGAGTGCTTCAATATCTGCTGCAGTGCTTACCACTCTTGGCAAACCCAATAAAGGATAAGGAGGGTCATCTGGATGAATCACCATTTTAACATTTGCAGCATCTGCAACTGGCATAATTTGTTCTAAAAAATAAATCAAGTTTTTTCTTAGCTGATTTGCATCTATACCATCATATTTATCCAATGCAGCTTGAAACTGTTGAATGGTGAAACTCTCTTCGCTACCAGGCAACCCTTTGATCATATTTTGTTGCAGTAATAATTTCTCGGCTTCATTCATTGCATTAAACCGAGTGCTTGCCCTTTCAATTTCCTGAGGACTATAATCATTTACTGCATTTTTTCTGTTTAAGATAAATAGATCAAATGCAATAAAAGCCGCTCTTTCAAACAATAATGCCAATGATCCATCTTTCATTGGATACGCTAAATTGGTTCTGGTCCAATCCATTACTGGCATAAAATTATAAGTGATCGTGTGAATACCACATGCGCTTAAATTTTTAATTGATTCCTGATAATTGATGATGCATTGTTCAAATCCGGCTGATTGGGTTTTAATGGATTCATGCACTGGAACACTCTCTACAACATCCCATGTTAGGCCAGCAGCTTCGATTATTTTTTTGCGTTCCTGAATTTGATCAATGGGCCATACTTCCCCATTGGGAAAATGATGCAATGCTGAAACCACTCCTGTACAACCGGCTTGTAATATATCACTTAAGCTAACCGGATCGTTCGGACCATACCAACGCATGGTTTGTATCATTTTAAATAATTCCATATACTTTTTTTACACACCTGTAAATGCCATAAAGCCACCATCCACTCCTACAATGGTACCCGTTACAAATTGGGAAGCATCACTTAATAACCAGATCAATGCTCCATTTAATTCTGAAGGCTTCCCCATTCTTTTATATGGGGTGTTTTGAATAATGAGTCCGCCTCTTTCTGTATAAGAACCATCAGCATTCGTAAGCAATGTTCTGTTTTGTTCAGTTAAGAAAAAGCCAGGCATGATTGCATTCATTCTTATTCGATCTCCATAGCGATTGGCTAACTCTACAGCCATCCAACGAGTATAAGCATCAATTGATGATTTTCCTAAACTATAACCCAGCACTCTCGTTAATGCTCTTGTTGCACTAACCGAAGAAATATTGACGATACTTCCTGTGGCTTGTTCGGCAATGCTGGGCCCAAATATTTGAGTAGGAATTACAGTACCCATTAAATTTAGATCAAGTGCTTTTCCAATAGCTTCTATATTCAATGAAAAAATATCTTCCCCAGGTTTAACAACAGACTCCGGAATATTTCCACCTGCTGCATTCACCAAACCATCAATCTTTCCAAAATGATTGACAATTGTTTCTTTAGCAAATTTTAATGCAGTTTCATCTAACACATCTGCAATCACTGGAATTGCATTTGCACCTAATTGAGTTAATTCATGTGCTCTTTCTTCGGCAACTGTTTTATTTCTGCCTAGAATCGCAACATTGCCTCCTTGAGCTGCAATTGCTTTGATAAATGCATGGCCTAAAATTCCAGTTCCGCCTGTTACAATGATTGTTTTATTCTTTAACGAAAAAATATTATCCATTTGTTATTTGTTAATACTTAAAAACTTTCCCATTGACCATCACTTCCTGTGTTTTAGTGTCAAAAGTGGCTTTACCACCTGTTCTTACTGCTGCATTGGTCATAATGGTTGCTATAGAGTGATTATACCCAGCTTCAACAGGTGCATTGGGTTGTTTTCTTGAGCGCATGCATTCCATCCAATTGCGAACGTGTAAAGAAGTTAGCAAATCCCCACCAGTATTGGCACCAGCTTCTGCGATGATTGATTTATTGATTAAATTCAT
Organism: Sphingobacterium thalpophilum; assembly: GCA_943372285.1. Taxonomy (GTDB): domain Bacteria; phylum Bacteroidota; class Bacteroidia; order Chitinophagales; family Chitinophagaceae; genus Sediminibacterium. Next base: position 180,188 of record CALRYA010000007.1, read on the forward strand.
TTCGGGCAATAAATTGGGTTTCATATTCATAGCAGCTGCCATATTTTCTCTTAAGCCACCTTTAGGAGAAACTTTATTGGTCATTAAATTCAATTCTCCACCATTAGAATAATAAATTTCACTAGGGTTTTCATCCCCATTATGCATACGAGACATGAATACTACTTGAAATCCACTTTTGGAATCATTCAATGGGCCATAATCGAAAACAGCTGTTGTTGTATCCCAGTTTTTTCTTCCATCTTTCCACCAGTAAACCCCACCATTTGCTGTTACTGATCTTGGGTGATCTAATTTACTGAACCAATGAACTGTATCAATCTGATGACTCATCCATTGACCAGGCATACCAGAAGAGTATGGCCAAAACAAACGGTATTCCAAATATTTTCTAGCATCAAAAGAAACATATGGCCGATTGAGTAAAAATCTTTTCCAATCAAGGTCTTCTTCTTTACAAGAAGCAACCAGATCTGGTCTACGCCAGCGTCCTGGTTGATTTACATTCCAGGTCAGTTCCACCATTGTGATTGGACCAAACTTATCTGCTTGAATAAAATCAGCAGCTGATTGATAATTGGGACCACTTCTTCTTTGAGAACCTATCTGAACAATTCGGTCCGATGCTTTGATTATTTTTAAAGCAGCGCGATTGTCTTCCATGGTTTCAGCAAATGGCTTTTCGCAATAAACGTCACAGTTGGCTTTAACAGCTTCAATGGCATGTAATGCATGCTGAAAATCTGCTGTACTTACAAATACCCCATCAATATCTTTTAAAGCATATAATGCTTCATTGTTTTTACATGCAGTAATAGTATGATCCAATTTGCTTTTTAGAAAAGCTTCCCCCTCTTCTCTCCTTCTTTTCCATATATCTGAAACTGCTACAATATCAACATTCAATTCTTTATGATGATGCAAAAAAGAAGGGAAAAGCGAATTTTTAAATCGATCAGAGAACCCAATCACACCCAATCTGAGCCGATCATTTGCTCCAATTATATTAGCATAACTTTTTGCACTGAAACCAAGGGAGGCTATATAAATACCAGCAGAGGACTTGGCTGTTTTCTTTAAAAAATCTCTTCTCGAATTTTTCATATTGAAGTTTTAGAGTTCTTTAATTTTGATACTTCTGAAAGCAACATGTGTTCCATGCTCCTGTAATAAAATATGTCCTTTCTCTGCCATTCCAAAATTCGGCCAGATAACATATTTGCTTTTGGCCACCAAGGCTAAATAGTATTGGGTTCCACGTTGGTATTCCACCACTTTCCATCCGTTGATCCAATGTTCAATCTTACCATCAGGGAAAACAACAATTCTTCCCCGATTCCAAGCTCCAATGGGTAGTTTTTCTCTGCGATCATTATTGCCCCCATAAATTTTCTTAGAAGGTATCAGATCGTACAATGATGCCATCGTTCTATTTCCAATCGATCCTAATTTTCCATCTGGATGTTTATCGTCGTCTAATATTTGATACTCCAACCCTATCGCAGAGCCACCATTATTTTCTTTTTCTGTAACAAAATATTTCACTCCACTATTGGCCGTATCTGATAATTGAAATTCGAATTGTAAATCGAATGCATGGTATTCGTCGATGGTTACAATATCACCCCCATTTGCCGATTCTGCTCCGTTACTTGCTTTCACATTCAAAGTGCCATCTTTTACATACCAAATATTAGTAGGAAAAGTATTTTTATATGCTCCTCTCCAGCCATTGGTAGTTACTCCATCCCATAATAATCTTACTCCATTTCTTTTTTCTTCTGGAGAAATAGTATTAGGAATAGTGTTGATTACAAAAAGATTATCTGCGGGCGATGGTTTCAAATTTTTCGTTTGTATGCGTACATTTTTCCAACGTATTTCTCGACCCAACTCTTTTTCATCATTTATTTGATGAACTTGCAATGCAATAAATCCTTTTGCTGTTTGATCATCAATTAAATGCGCACAAGCAATTCCATTTACCCAGGTGCGAATACTATTGCCAATACATTCAATTCTATAATGATTCCACTGATCATTCTTAAAAGCGGTTTTTGCTGCAGGATTATATTCCATTGGATATAACCAGCCTTTTCTTGCTTCATCATAAATACCGCCGCTCCAGGCTCTCGAAGAAGGATCAATTTCCATTTGATATCCATGGACCCTTTCAGGAGTTTTCTTATCAGTTACTTCACAGCGATCGTTGGCATCTTTGATCTCACTTCTGAATTGAACTCCAGAATTCATTCTGCTATCAACTTTAAAATCCATTTCGAAAATAAAATCGCCGTATACTTTTTCAGTGGCCAAAAATGTATTCGGACTATTGAGTACAGTAGTTCCGATCAACTCTCCATTCTTTACTGTATAATTCGCTGTTCCATTCAATTTTTTCCAACCTTGTAAATCTTTACCATTGAACAGATACTCCCATTGTTCAGTTGATTTTTGGGCAAAAGAAAAACTCATCAATAAAATAAATACTGAAGCAAAAGTTGTTTTTTTCATTTCAATTAAGCTTTTAAAGTTTTCATATCAATTACAAAACGGTATTTCACATCCGATTTAACAATTCGATCGTATGCAGTATTGATATAGTCCATTGGAATTACTTCTACGTCTGAATAAATATCATTTGCAGCGCAGTAATCAAGCATTTCTTGCGTTTCTTTTATGCCACCAATCATAGAACCCACAATGCTTCTTCTTTTTGAAATAATAGAAGCAGCATTAAAGCGGTTGTCTTCAGGGGGAATTCCTACCACCAACATTTTACCGTCCACTTTTAAAAGGTCGAGGTATTGATTCATGTCATGAACAGCTGCAACGGTATTCAAAATAAAATCAAATTTCAGTTTCAGCTCTTTCAACTGTTTTTTATCGGTGGTCAACACAAAATGGTGTGCGCCCAATCTTTTAGCATCTGCTTCTTTTGAAGGAGATGTACTCAACATGGTCACTTCTGCACCAAATGAAGCAGCAAATTTTACTGCCATATGACCTAAACCACCTAAACCCAAAACAGCTACTTTATGCCCCTTGGTAACCCCGGCATATTTCAAAGGAGAATAAGTAGTTATCCCTGCACACAAAAGTGGAGCAACCCCTTCCAGATTTTTTGTGAATGGAATATGAAGTGTATACTGCTCATCAATTACATAGCTAGATGAATATCCACCAAATGTAGGCGTAACTCCATCTCTATAAAAGCCATTGTAAGAAGGAACCATACCTTCATCGCAATACTGTTCCAGACCAGATTTACAACAAGTACATTTTCTGCAAGAATCTACAAAAACACCCACCCCTGCCAGATCTCCTACTTTAAATTTTGTAACAGCAGCACCTACTTCCGTAACTCTACCAACAATTTCATGACCAGGTACAATTGGGTAAATAGATGGCCCCCATTCACTTCTCGCCATATGAATATCCGAATGACAAACACCACAATACAAAATATCCAACTTTATATCTGCTGGGCCTATCTCCCTTCTTTCAAATTCCAGGGCATGTATTTGATCATCCTTACTATTTGCTCCGTAGCCATTTACTTTAATCATGATTTAGTTTTTTTAATTTACCAGTAAGAAATGTCTTTACAACTTTATTGAAAACGAATTGTTATTCTTCTGCTGTAATTTTTGAATTATTTCGAAGAAGCAATAATGTCTTTAATGATGGCCAAATGATGGTCTGTGTGCAAAGCAATCATTTTTTTTGTGTTTGTTACATTTAAATGCCCGAAGAAAGGATGAATAAAAAAATGGTTGGCAGGTAACTCATTCAACTTGGATAATCGTTGATTTGCTTTTTCCATCTTTTCGCGAACATCATTTTCATCAAATGCATTTTCTGGAATAACTGCTTTAGGTGCTTTGGCTTTTCCTCTAGGGATTTTACCGGTAGTAAAAACCACCAATCGTTTCATATTAAAGCTCCATTTGTATTCAGCTGGATTGGATGCTTGAACAGCCCCAATAATTTGATTGATCACCATTAAACTATGATCGATATGCCATCCAACGGAACTGGCTGATATTGCTGGATTGGTCTGATTGGCAAAAGGAATATTTGCTGCTAATTCCTGTAATAAATTATTTGTAGACTTCATAGTGCATACAAAATACAAATAATTAATGGAATTTATGCTAGGCTATCTTGTTATACGAAGCTTTCGTTCTAAATCAGTTTTTTTTAAATAGCAAAAGCGTTTTTTTGACAATAACTATTACAAATAAGGCCAGTATTCCACCCAGAATGCCAAAGATAAATTCTTTTAAAATGCTTGGCCATTCAGATAAAATGTGGTGCAAATATTCAATGTTGTGCGCAAATATTCCACCCGCCACAAGTAATAATGCAATGGTTCCTACCACCGAAAATATCTTAATAACAATTGGGAGCGCTTTTACTAATATCAAGCCCAGTGCATTTAAAAATCCACTTTTATTCGATTTTTCAATCAGCGTAAATCCAAAATCGTCCATACGAACAACCAGTGCTACAATGCCGTAAACTCCTACAGTAGCTATTATAGAAACAACCGACAAGGTTAATATCTGGACACTTAAATTTTTCTCTAAAACTGTGCTTAAAGCAATAATTACTATTTCAACAGAGAGAATAAAATCGGTGGTTATTGCTGATTTTATTTTTACTTTTTCCAATTCAGCATCTTGTTTGATTTCTCCAACTGCAGCTTGTTTTGCAGGTTGTTTTTTATGAAAGAAGTATTCTGCAATTTTTTCTACACCTTCAAATGCCAGGTAAAAACCTCCCAGTATAAGTATTATAATTATGGCAGCTGGTAAAAATATATTTAACAATAAAGTTACAGGCACAATAATTAATTTGTTAATAAATGAACCTTTAGTAATTGCCCATAAAACAGGAATTTCTCTGGATGATACAAAGCCTGTTGATTTTTCGGCATTAACGGCCAGATCATCACCAAGAATGCCAGCTGTTTTTTTTGTAGCAAGCTTGGCGTTAATAGCAACATCATCCATCAAAGCAGCTATGTCGTCTAAAATTGCAAAAAATCCGGAGGCCATATTATTTTAAATTTACTTTGACTTTAAATAAAAAGTTTTTTTGAAATATACGAGTACAGGTCAGCCTATTCTGACTTATCTATGTTTGGTTGATTCCGGTAAAATGTTACCTAGTTAGAAGAATAGTCAAAGTGCTTCAAATTAAATATCCCTAAAGAACCATTTTCCTTATTTACGATATATGGGTATCCGCTTTAATAAATATTGTAAGGTGGTATTATACTGAGCATTGGTACTATTTAAAAATGCCTTATGGTTCTCCGTATATATATTTTCATTCTTATCATTAAATACATTCATCACTACACTCGTTTCATAATATTGTGCACTGGTTGATGTAGAACTACCGTAAGCTTTAGTAGTTCCATTATCAAATTTACCATTGTTGTTGGAGTTTGCATTAAAACTAGAATTTGTACTGGAAGATTGCATCCCTTTAACAATTGTAACAGTTCCTTCTACAATGTATTCTACACCTAGAATATTACAAATTTCATCCCAAGTAAATCCTTCAATATTATCTCTTGTTACCCCAGCCTTAATCAATAGTGCATTGGTTGTTCTCGGATCCAATAATGTATAGCCCGCCGAATGCTTCTGCAAAAAACTATACGCATCCGTCTGTACTTTAATACTAATTTCCTTTGCCCCCGATTGTCCATCTCTTATATAACCAAATGGCAAAATAGCCACTTTATTTCGATGATCTCCTGCAGCAGCCTCATATGTACGGGCTGGTTTTGCATTTGCTTGCTGCGGTTGAACAGAAGCTGCTTCGCTTTTTTGCTCTGATGGCAATGGCTGTCTATTAAAATATTCTACCCTCCCACTACTATAGGTAACTTTTAAAATATCCACTTTCTTTATGGTATACTCCAATGTTTCTCCTGCATAAATAAACTTTATTTCATTATCTGAAACAGCAGTGATCTTCCCTTTCATTTCATCTCCATTCGCTTTAATTACTACATCAAATTTGTTGGTATTTTCTGCAGGCTTTGAGTTTTGAGCCATTGAAGAAAAAGTTAATAAAAGCGATACCAATAAAAAGTAAACTGATTTCATAAAATTGTTTTGTAAAATTTGACAATGAAAATAGCAAAAAAACGAGTATAGATTAAATATGTGCTGTTTAAATTTTCTTCTTGGAGTATATGATATCAGTGGTATGCATAAAAAAACCCCGAATTTTCGGGGTTAATCTGTGGGAGCAAGATTTATCCCGATTTATCGGGACGGGTTCGAACCGCGGACCCCTCCGACTTTGTCGGAGTGCTCTTAACCAATTGAGATTAGATCTTCGATCATTTTCCTAGATTTCCATTTTTTAATTTGTTGCTCAAAAGCTATAGCTTCCGCTTTTTCCTCAAATGATTTTGAATACTTCAATTCCCAATCACCAACATTTCCAGTAAACCCTCTATGATTTGTATTGTGTCTTCTAAGCCTTTCTTGTAATGAATCACTTGTATAGCCAACGTAGTAGGCATTTTTCTTGATGGAGAATATGATATAAGTGGTATGCATAAAAAAACCCCGAATTTTCGGGGTTAATCTGTGGGAGCACACGGGTTCGAACCGCGGACCCTCTGCTTGTAAGGCAGATGCTCTAAACCAACTGAGCTATGCTCCCAATATTTTTTATCAACTCCTAACCCCGGACCACTCCCGATTGTAAATCGGGATGCTCTAAACCAACTGAGCTATGCTCCCAATATTTTTTATCAACTCCTAACCCCGGACCACTCCCGATTGTAAATCGGGATGCTCTAAACCAACTGAGCTATGCTCCCAATATTTTTTATCAACTCCTAACCCCCGACCACTCCCGATTGTAAATCGGGATGCTCTAAACCAACTGAGCTATGCTCCCTTTGTTGTTTGGGAGTGCAAAAATAGGGTCTGTAGATTAATAGCCAAAAAAAATTACTCTTTTTTAGCGTATTCTTTAAAAAGATTGGTTTTATTGGCTCAAAACCTACCTTTGCCCTATGTCAATTAAATTATCCACCTCTCCAAAGCCTTGGGAAGTATTCGAATCGGATATAGATACTGCATTAGCCACCTCTTATAGCTTAATTGTGTGGAATGATGAGGTAAACACATTTGAATGGGTAATTGAATCACTCATTGAAGTTTGTGGACATACCCATGAGCAAGCAGAACAATGTGCGATGTTTATCCATCATAAAGGCAAATATGCTGTTAAAAGCGGTGATTATGATACGTTGAAGCCAATGTGTAACTCCATTACCGAAAGAGGAATTGGCGCCACCGTTGAAATGATCGATTAATTGATTCTTAATACTTTCTCTCGTTGAATTATTGACTTAAAAAGAATCAACCCTGCAAATACTTACAGATAAATTGTGGTTCCCGTCTGTTGATTCAGCACAATCGGATGGATTATTGGCGATGGGCGGAGATTTATCACCAGAAAGAATTTTATTGGCATATGAATCAGGAATTTTCCCCTGGTATGAAGGAAGCCTTCCACTCTGGTGGAGCCCAGATCCCAGATTCGTTTTGATTCCTTCCAATCTGAAAGTTTCTAAATCAATGCAACAAGTCATTCGTAACAAAGATTTTAGTTTTACCATCAACAAAAGTTTCGCTGAAGTAATTCATTTATGCAAAACAACATCCAGAGCCGATCAATTGGGCACTTGGATAACCGATGAAGTTGAATCAGCCTATACGGAATTACATCATATGGGATATGCCTATAGCGCAGAAGCATGGCAACAAGGAGAACTGGTTGGTGGATTATATGGAATTAAATTAGGCAAGGTTTTTTTTGGAGAAAGCATGTTCAGTAAAAAATCGAATGCCAGTAAATTTGCATTCATTCAATTTGTAGCGCATTTAAAAAAGGAAGGAATTCAATTAATCGATTGCCAGGTGTATACCAATCATTTAGAGAGCTTAGGAGCTAATATGATCACAAGAAAAAAATTTATTGAATTGTTGAAACTTTACGAAGCAGTTCGATAACCATACATTACTTCAACGTCTTTTACAATCTTTTCCATATCAACATCTTTACCAGTTGGCTCGTAAGATTGTTTTAAATTACTCCCAAAGAAAACGGCAATGGTTTGCCAAAAAGCAGCACTTACAAATCCTTTGTATTCATCAATAATTTCATAACAGTTATTTCCTGTTTCGCGATTGATCAATTTCATTAAGACTTTACCTTGGTAAACAGAAAGTTGGGTCAGTTTATCAGTGAACTCTTTTTTTAATTCTTTTTCGTGTTGCTTGATGATGGCCCTGCGTTTACTTCTGTCAGAAACATTTACCAGTTTAGCGTTGATCTGGTTCATGATTCTTCCGGCTGCTTTTGCATATGGATAGGTAACATATACGGCATTTCGAAGACGAGTCCAGTCGGCCCAGTAATTGCGCCAATGCTTGGTCATTCTTCCATACACTAAAACCGGAGGTAAATAGGATTGTCCAATGGTATCCCCTTCGGGAGTAATGTAAGCGCCAACTTTCAAAGTATCATACACTCCTTGTTGCGCAAATAATCGATTGCCCAAAATAGAACTGAGTACAAATACAAGTAAAACGATATGGTATTTAAAGCCTTTCAAGTTGTTTAAAATTAATCAAATTGGCTGATATTAATACCAAGACACTTAAAAAGTAACCTACGCTGCTAGGAACCTGCAGCCGATTTTGATAATAATTTAACTCTTTGAATAATGGATAAAACAAATCCTACTACCATTACTAAAATGCCCAACCAGAGCATGTTGATCATTGGAAATTCGTAGACTTTTAATGTAAGTAAATCGGTAATATTCCCGGTTTCTTTAATGCCTATTTCTAATTTTCCTTCTTTCTGGTCAATTACTTTATTGAATTTAACGATCAAGCTTTGAGACATCACTGTATCAGTAATTGCGCGCAAGTCATTACCTTTTAAAGCCACACCCGGGCTTGCTTTGTATCTTTTCCCTTCTTTGGTAATCACCGTCATATCTAAGAAAACAGCGGTTTCATCGGAACTAAACAAATCTTTTTGTTCTGCTGGATTTACAGCTACACTGTTCAATACCATCAGGCCATTGCTATAAAAAATAGTGTCTTTTACTTTTACAGAAAGGTTTTTAAAACTAACTGTATCCGCATTTTTATTCTCCTGAAATGAAGTGATGTAAACAAAAATATCTTTGTGCCAATAATGCTTTGCTGCAGGATTTGCGGCAAAGCCTTCCATACCCTTGTTGTTCTTAATTACATCTGGATACAGCTTAAAATTATCATCTCCTTTTTTAGACTTAAAATCAATTTCAAAGTAGCGCTTACGGTCTCTGGGATTGGTTGTATCCATGGTATAAGTAACCATGAATCTGCCCATATCGGTGGCTACCCCTTTGAATAAAGTGAGATTTTCAGCAGGATCGCCAGCAGGATTGTTCTTTGCTTTAGGATCTACCTGTAAAGGAGATACACCGGTAGTATTCCAGCTCAATACTGTTTTTTTACTCGATGAAATGAGTATCGCTAAAAGCACCATTCCAAATCCAATATGTGCTACCGATGCGCCAGCGGCTTTGACTTTTCCTTTAACGCCTAACCATATATAACCTGTATTGGCAACAATTGCATAAACAGCGCAGAAAATTGCTACATGAATGGCTCCTAAAAAGCCTGGGCCTTTTTTATAAAAATCAATATTGCCTAAAAAACTAATTAATAAAGAAATAGCCAAGCTAATTAAAGTAGGCACAGCTAGTTTTTGATAAAAAATATTTTTAGGCGTGTCTTTGTATTTTAAATACTGTGTAACTGCAGTAAGTAAGCCTATCAAAATGGCAACAAAAATTTGAATTTGATTGTAAGAGAATTCTACATCTTCAGGAGGGGCAATATTGGTTCCGAATAATTTATTCCAAACAGGTGTAGATGTTTTGGCAATAATTACGGCAGCAGATAAAAACAAAACAAGCGATCCGATAAACATCCAGAACTCTCTGCTGTAAGTACTCTCCTCTTTTTGAATAGATGGTATAGATTTATACCTGAAAAAGTACAGGCCCATTGCTGGCAGAAAAAATACCAATACAAATAATAATAATTGGGTGTTCATTCCCAGATCGGTAAATGCATGAACCGATGTATCGCCCAAGATTCCACTTCTTGTTAAAAAAGTTGAATATAAGACAAGCGTAAAACTGATGATATAAAAGAAGTAAGTAGGACGCAATGAGTAGCCACTGCTTTTGTATATTAAATTAGTATGAAGACCAGCTACCAAGGTTAACCATGGAACAAGTGATGCATTCTCAACAGGGTCCCATGCCCAATATCCGCCAAAAGACAAACTTTCATAAGCCCAAGCGGCTCCCATCATAATTCCTGTACCCAAAACAGCAGCTGAAAACGAAGCCCATGGAATGGCTTGCTTGGTCCAGTCATGATCGTTCTTCATCAACCCGGCAAACGCAAATGCAAAAGGCACAATGGTTGACGCGAACCCTAAAAACAAAATTGGTGGATGAATGACCATCCAATAGTTCTGCAACAACGTATTTAAACCCGTACCATCTTTAATAAAAGTCAAATATTCTGGTCTGCTGAAAATAGGTGCATCCATTTCATTGCGCAATAATACAAATGGGCTACTCCCTACTTTAACATCAAAAAAGTAAATTCCAATTAGCATGGTGGCAATGGCAAACTGAATAAAACTCATTACAGTCATGGTACCAGCTTCCCATTTGTTGGCTTTCCAAATAAGCAACCATCCTAAGAAACAATTCCAAAAACTCCATAACATGAAACTTCCTTCCTGTCCTTCCCAAAAACAACTTAATAAATATTCCACCTGCAAGCTTCTATCGCTATGCGTATAGGCATATTTGTATTCAAATAAATGATTGGAAATAATGTAATAAAGTATTCCAAATAAGGCCAATACACTAAAGGTTACTACACCAAAAGCAATACGACCTAATTTTTGCCAATTAGTTTTATCGGCTACTAAAATGGACTGGTCAGCTTTAAAAAAAGCAATGGTTGCCAACAATGAAGCAACCAAACTCAATACTGCAAAAAAATGTCCAATCTGTCCTGGCAATAAATGTTCACCTATATAATTCATGAGAACTCAATTCAATTAAAAAACTAATTTGATGTTTGCAATTGTTGCATTGCTTTTGGATCGTCTTTGTACTTAGAAGGGCATTTTAATAAAATGCTGGTACAATTAAAAACACCTTCTTTTACCGAACCTTTCAAAACGATTCTTTCACTTTTTTCCATATCAGTAGGCTTAGCATCATGGTATACCACTTTGATGGTATTTCCTAAAGTATCCACTGCGGTAAAACTTAAATAATTGGGGTTTTTTACAGCATCGTATTCAATAGGTTGCTGCTTGTCTATTTTAGCAATTAAATTCACGAATTTCCCTTCTCTTTCTTTCGCAGAGGCAATGGTTTCGTAAGTGGATAAATCGCCTGAATATTGCACCAATACTGCAATTGCAGCGGCAATAAAAACAAGAATAATGATATGGGTAGTTTTCATCTATTTGAATTGAAATGCAAAGTTAATTCATTAACAGTAATCAAACGATAATTCATCGCTTTGGGGCATATTTGATCCTTATTTTAACTTTTAAGGGCATTTTTGAATCAATATACTAACAGATATACCGTCTAATTGAGAAATTGCTGCTAACTTGCAACCCGTTTTCAATACAATCAACATGACAGATTTATCTAGGTTCAATCCTAACAAGGTATCTAACCCGAATAACAATATTTTCGGGCTTCCTTTTACGGAAGAAGATGCAAAATTGGTTATTATTCCGGTGCCTTGGGAAGTAACCGTAAGTCATCTTGCAGGTACAGCAAGAGCAGCGGATCATGTATACAGATCCAGTTTATTTGTAGATATTTTTGATGTTGATGGAGATGCAGGTTGGAAGAAAGGGTTTTACATGCAGGAAATCGACAAAAAATTATTGTTTAAAAACGATTACTTACGCAAAGAAGCTGAACTCTATATTGATTATATTTCTCAGGGCGCTCCTATCGAAGAGAATAAATTCATGTGCAAGAGTTTGAAAGAAATTAATGAGGGAAGTGCTTTCATGAACAAATGGGTATACGAGAATTGTAAAACCCTATTAGATAAAGGTAAATTGGTGGCTGTATTGGGTGGAGATCACAGCACTTCATTGGGGTTGATGAAAGCCTTGTCTGAAAAACATGGAGATTTTGGTGTTTTACAAATAGATGCACATTGCGATTTACGCAATAAATACGAAGACTTTAATTATTCACATGCATCTATCATGTATAATGCATTAACCGAATTGCCTGCCATTACTAAATTAGTTCAGTTAGGTATTCGAGATTATTGCGAAGAAGAATGGAACTATATATGCAATAGTAATTTCAGGGTGGTAACCTATTTTGACAAACAAGTTAAAAACAGATTATTCGAAGGACAAACCTGGAAGACCATTACCGGTGAAATCATTCAAAATCTGCCTCAAAAAGTATATATCAGTTTTGATATAGATGGATTGGATAGAAAGCTTTGCCCTAATACCGGCACACCAGTTATTGGTGGATTTGAAAGTGAGGAAATGATTTATTTGATTCAAAAAATAAAGGAGAGTGGCCGGGAATTGATTGGATTCGATTTAGTAGAAATAGGCGTAGGACAAACAGATTGGGACAGCAATGTAGGTGCCAGCATCTTATGGCGTCTGTGTAATATAATGGTATCATAATGGCAAAAACGTACGAATACATTATTGTTTTAAAAAAGAATAGCAATAAAAGAGTGGATATGATTAGCCAGCTCATGTTGCTATTGTCTTTAATTGGATTTATTGGAACAGCCGTAGCCAATCCGAGCAACAGCATCCGACCAATCTTGATTTCTTTATTAATCATCGGCTGGTGGATCTTCTGTTATCTCCAACAAAAAAGAAATATTGCCCCTTCTTATCGATTGGCTTTATTGTTTGCCTCTATAGGATGGTATTTTCAAAAAGATGGTTTGTGGATCGCTTTCATTTATTTGATGGCTGCATTACTGGAAAAACAAGTGAAATTTCCACAAGAGATCGCTTTTGACGAAGAAGAGATTGTGTTTAACAGCTTCCTTAAAAAAAGACATCAATGGAGTGAAATAAGTAATGCCATTTTAAAAGATGGGATACTTACTTTAGACTTTAAAAATAATCGTATTTTTCAGAAAGAAGTAAACGCGGCGGTGTCAGCAGATATTGAAAAAGAGTTTACTCAATTTGCTCAAAAGCTCATCACACCAGCTTAATTAATTTAATTCAACATGACCAATCGTTTACGTCCATTTTTATTATACTCCGATGGCGAGGGCAATATCTTCGAAGACGAGACTTTGTATGCTGTTGGAAGAGCAGGATGGGATGCTTTTGAAGTACCCAATGATCAATGGATTGAATTACCTGAAGGAGGAAATTTATATGAATTACCAGGAAGAAGAGGTATAGGCATTGATGTTGCTTCAGGAGATATGCGATTATGTGAGAAAGGTTGGGCGGTTGCTGCTTTTATTCCGCCAGCACATACAGGATTATTTATTGCTGCTTACGAAACCATGGAAGGTGCACCAACACTCCCTTTGTTTTGTTATACTGCAGTGGGTTGGCAGAACGATCAATATTATGTAACAGCTGTTAGAATTGAAAAAGACATTCGACAAGAATCTGTAGGATACGACGAAACGAAAATTGAAACAGGCACAGCACATTTATTAAAAGCCTATCCCGAAAATAGATTGGTTAAACATTTGATGGAAAAATGTTGCATGACTTATCATTGTCCGGCAGCGCGTAATTTTTCTTTAGGAAGATGGGAATGCCCTATTCCAACATCGCCTGCTTGCAATGCCAATTGTATTGGTTGTATTTCATTTCAACCAGAAGAAGAAACGATAGTATCTACACAGGACCGATTAACTTTTAAACCAACGGCTGAAGAAATTGTAGAATTTACTGTTCCGCATTTAATGAATGCACCATTTCCGATTGTAAGTTTTGGGCAAGGATGCGAAGGCGAGCCATTACTCATGTGGGAAACCATTGCAGAGTCGATCAAAGAAATGCGCAAGCATACCGATAAAGGAAGTATAAATATCAATACCAACGGATCTAAACCAGATGCTGTTCAAGTGCTCTGTGATGCTGGCTTAAATAGCATCCGCGTTAGTACCAATTCTGCACAAAAACATATTTACGAAGCTTATTACCGCCCCAACAATTATCAGTTTGAAGATATTGTAGAGAGTTTAAAAGTGATGCGCGCGCATGGCGGATGGACGAGCATCAATTATTTTGTATTCCCAGGCATTACCGATAGCGAGGCCGAGTACGAAGCATTGCGCAAACTGATTCAAGAAACTGGGTTGAATATGATCCAGTGGAGAAATTTCAATATCGATCCGGATTGGTATATGGGTAAAATAGGATTTCATGAATCTGGAGAAATGATCGGCGTAAAACAAATGATGGAATTATTAAGAGAAGAATTTCCTGATTTAAAATTCGGTTATTTTAATCCCCCAATAGAAAGAATCAAAGGAGACTTTAATAGCAGCTATGCAGGTGCTGCGCAATAACCATATAGTGCAGGGAGTGCTGCTTGCTATAGCAGCCACTTTGTTATGGTCGGGCAACTTTATCATATCTCGTGCAGTAAGCAATGATATTGCACCCGTTAGTTTGGCATTTTACCGCTGGTTATGTGCAACAATTATCATTGCCCCTTTCGCCTGGAAAAAAATTCAAGTAGAAAAACCCATTGTACTTGCTAATAAGCGTTACTTGTTTTTTGTATCACTTACAGGCATTGCATTGTTCAACACATTTGTTTATATAGCAGGTCATACTACTTCTGCTATTAATATGGCATTGATCGGAACAACTTCCTCTCCTATTTTTGCAACCATTCTTGCTTTTGTTTTTTTAAAAGAAGCAGTAGGTAAATTCAGAATTCTTGGCATGTTCATTTGTATATCAGGAATTTTATTATTGATCTCCAATGGTTCATTGGAAAAGCTAGCGGCTTTTCATTTTTCCAAAGGTGATTTGTGGATTTTAGCTGGGGCTTTTGCTTTTGCTATTTATAATGTTCTGGTTAGAAAAAAACCAAGTGGCATTAGTGCTGTTTTTTTTCTTTTTATCATTTTTGGTATTGGCTCAGCTTTGTTGTTTCCTTTTTATATTGGTGAACTTTTTTTATTGCCTGCTCCTAATTGGAACCTTCAATTAATTGGCTCCATTATTTACTTAGGCGCAGGAACATCTGCCATTGCATTTTTATGCTGGAACCTGGCCATCCAAAAATTGGGTGCAGGCAGAACTGTTTTATTCGGCAATTTGATTCCAGTATTTAGTATTATTGAAGCCGTATTGATTTTGGGAGAAAAAATGAGTACAGCACATTTGATTAGTGGAAGTATTGTAATACTTGGATTAACTATCGCAAATATCAAATCGAAATGATTAGCACAACTACTATTATACTACTTTGTTTGTTTGCATTTCTTGCAGGGTTTGTAGACGCCATTGTGGGAGGTGGCGGATTAATTCAAACACCTGCTGGTTTAATTTTATTACCTCAATACCCTGTTGCTTCGGTAATTGGCTCATTAAAAATTCCGGCATTTACAGGTACAGCATTTGCTGCAAGACAGTATCTAAAAAAAGTACAGGTCAATTGGAAACAGGTTTCATTGATGGGTTTAATTGCATTTCTTGCTGCATTTGCAGGATCTGAATTATTATCGCAGGTAAGCAATCGTTTTATGAAGCCCATCATTTTTGTTGTGTTGATCGGTGTTGCCATTTATACCTATACCAAAAAAAGTTTCGGACAACATACGCATAAAGACATCCATCCTAAACACCAGTTTTTATATTCTTTGTTGATCAGCTTGTTGATTGGTTTTTACGATGGCTTTATCGGACCAGGTGCTGGTAGTTTTTTGGTGATGGCCTTCATAGGCATTTTGGGATATGATTTTTTAAAAGCAGGCACGCATGCCAAGCTGATTAATTTATCTACCAATTTAGGATCGATAAGTTTGTTCATGATCAAGGGCTCCATACTTTGGTCGGTGGCTTTACCAATGGCAGTAAGCAATGGCATCGGCGGAATCCTTGGTGCCAAATTAGCCATCTATAAAGGCAATCAATTCATTCGCATTTTTTTCTTACTCATAGTTACTGCTACCCTGCTAAGGTTTGGGTATGATATATTTTTTAAGTAATTAGCATATAATTTACTTTTCATGATTACAATAACCAGAACCCAATCCGACAATACCGATTTTCAAAGTCTGGTAAAAGAATTAGACAAAGACCTCGCCATTAGAGATGGCGATGAACATGCTTTCTATGCGCAGTTTAATAAATCAGATAAGATCAAACATGCTATTGTGGTTTATGATGGGGAACTAGCCATTGGCTGTGGTGCTATCAGGGCTTTTGATGAAAACAGTATGGAAGTAAAACGAATGTGGGTAGAGCCTACACATAGAGGAAAAGGCATTGCCTCCTTAATGCTCAAAGAACTAGAAGCCTGGACCAGGGAATTGGGATTTACTAAATGCATTTTAGAAACAGGGAACAAACAATTAGAAGCCATTGAACTCTATAAAAAGAACAATTATACCATTATAGAGAATTACGGACCTTATGTTGGAGTTGCCAATAGTATCTGTTTTGAAAAATCACTGGTATAATGAACACCTATATCTGTTTATTAAGAGGCATTAATGTGGGTGGAAACCGCATCATTAAAATGGATCAATTAAAAGCTTGGTTCAACAATCTTGGCGCAGTGAATACAGCTTCTTTCATTCAAAGTGGAAATATCATTTATCAAGCTAAAAAAGCGATTCCAGAAAATGCAATAGTTGCGTCCATAGAAAAAAACACTGGATTTCTTGTACCTGTAATTCAATTAACAGTAGAAGAATTTGAAGCAATCATTCAAAGCAACCCATATTTAAAACAAAAAAAGGATGTAGCTTTTTTTCATGTTTTCTTTTTGTCTGCTATCCCCGATCCCAATAAACTAGACATAGTAAAAAAGAAAATTGAAGCAACAGACGTTTTTGAAATCAAGGATAATGCGTTGTATCAATATTGTCCCAATGGCTATAGCCAATCAAAATTGACCAATCAATTAATTGATAAAAGTTTAGGACTGGTTTCCACTACCAGGAATTGGAAAACTTGTTTATCCATTCTGGAAATAGCAAAATCATTAAAGTCATAGTAGCATCGAATGGTTATTTAACGTTTTTTTCGAAGGTTCACCCAACAATAGCCCTAATTTTACGCTAGCAGCATTTTATGGACTTGAGTTTTGAAAAAGAAAAAAATATTAAAGCAATCACTATCACCAGTGCAATCACCATTGTATTGTTTTTGATATTCTTTTATGTACACTATGAAAAGCCTATACCACCCGAACCCATTATTGGTGAAGGCATTGAAGTAAATTTAGGAAACAGTGAAACTGGATATGGAACTATTGCACCTCAGGCACCTGGTGCATCTGCTGAAAAAGCAGCTACCAAATCTGCACCAATCAACCAGCCAATAGCGCAACCCATTCAACCCATCGAAAATCCTTCTGAAGAAGATGTTGATGTAAATAATAAAAAGCCAACAAAAAACAACAATAAGCCAATCGTTGAATCAAAACCTATCCCCGCACCTACCCCTAAGGCAATATTCAAAGCAAGCAATACCAAGGGACCTGGAGGCAATAATGCAGACTCTTACAATGGGGTTCGTAATCAAGGCATTGCTGGCGGAAAAGGAGATCAAGGAAATCCTAATGGCAACCCTAATTCAGACAGTTATAATGGAAATGCAGCTAGTGGAAAAGCAGGTACAGGAGGCGTAGCCATTAGAAGCGGTTTAGATGGAAGAAGAATTACCAAGTTACCCGCTTTTGAAGATGATTTCAATGAAAATGCCAAAGTTGCGGTTGATATCACTGTTGATCAGGCAGGAAATGTTATAGCAGCGATCGTGAATCCTAAAGGAACAACTACTACCAATACCAATATTCGCAATATCGCACTGCGTAAAGCCAGAACACTTAAACTGAATGCTGCTGCATCAGAAGAACAAACTGGCACATTGGTTTTCAATTTTAAACTGCGTAATTAATTTAATTGCATCTTTGTACTGCAATGAATTACCAAAAAACGGTTGAATATCTTTTTAATAAACTGCCCATGTTTAGCAGACAAGGTGCAGCTGCCTATAAAAAAGACTTGACCAATACCATTTTGCTCTGCGAAGCCATTGGCAATCCGCAGAAAAAATTCAAGACCATTCATGTTGCAGGAACCAACGGAAAAGGCTCTACCAGTCATATGCTGGCTGCCATTCTACAAACTGCAGGATATAAAACAGGATTATATACTTCCCCTCATTTACACGATTTTAGAGAAAGAATCAAAATCAATGGTGAATTGTGTACAGAAGATTTTGTGATCAACTTTACTCAAAAAATTCAACCACAGATAGAATTATTAGAACCCTCTTTTTTTGAGATCACGGTTGCTATGGCATTTGATTATTTTGCGCAAGAAGAAGTGGATATTGCTGTAATAGAAGTTGGATTAGGCGGACGTTTAGACAGTACCAATATTATCAGCCCCGAAATAAGTGTGATCACGAATATTGGCTGGGATCATATGAATTTATTAGGTAATTCTCTGGAAGCCATCGCAGGAGAAAAAGCAGGAATCATCAAAGCTCATGTACCGGTTGTTATTGGAGAATTTATTTCAGAAACAAAACCAGTATTTGATGCAGCAGCTATCAATAGCCCTATCATTTACGCACAGGAAAAAAGATATGTAAGCGATTGGGTAAACGAAGACAATCATTTAAGAATTACGGTAGTAGAAAAAGAAAAGAATGAATACGAATCTTATTTACTGGATCTCACCGGATTATACCAGGCCAAAAATTTGATCACCGTATTAGAAGCCTGTTCAGAATTGATCAGATTAGGATGGAATATTGCTGCATCCCATATTCATACAGCTTTGCAATCGGTAAAAAAATTAACTGGCTTACATGGCAGATGGGAAATCATTCATTATCACCCAACAGTGGTGATGGATGTGGGACATAATGTAGATGGCATTCGAGCAATCAATCAACAATTGGAATTGAGCAACTATAGGCACTTGCATATTGTAATTGGCATGGTGAAAGACAAAGACATTACAGCATTTTTACAATTACTACCAACGCATGCAAGCTATTATTTTACCAAAGCACAAATTCCAAGGGCAATGGATGAAATTGCTTTGCAAGAAGCTGCATTCGCATTTGGATTGAACGGCCATTCATTTATTGAAGTGAATGATGCCATCAAAGAAGCGTTGAATCATGCAGCGCCCAATGATTTGATATTGATTTGTGGAAGTGTATTTTTAGTAGGCGAAGTGAATACTAAACTATGGAGTAACTAACCACCCCAATTTTACTGCTGCAGCAAACATAGCTCCCAATTGTGTTCCATGCGTAAACTCATTATTCAATAAGCGTTGCATAAATTCCGATTTGGAAAACTTGATCAATTCTATATCTTCAAACTGGTCTAGTGCCATATGTTGATTTTGCACCGCATTTTTGGCAATAAAAAACCAGGCTCGATTGTTTTCTAATGGAGGATTCGGGCTAATGGTGAACAAGCATTCCATTTGATCGGAAGTATATCCTGTTTCTTCTTGCAATTCTCTAGCAGCTGCAACCATTGGGTCTTCACCTTTATCAATCATACCTCCAGGCATTTCAATGGAGATAATTCCAGCAGCATGTCGGTATTGTTTCACCATGATCACTTCATCTGCTGCTGTAACAAGAAATACATTGCAAAAATTGGGAACATCTACAATAATATAAGGGTCGATAATTTGCCCATCAGGAAGTTTGCAAGCTTCTTCTTTTATTTTCAACCATTTTTTCTGATAGACAATTTCAGAAGACAGGATTTCCCATTTTTGAATCATAGAAGCACTTTAAAAAATCACTAATTTTTCCATTTTCATCAACGCATACATAATGGTACTTGCTTGCATCGATTGAACAAAAGCCTGTTTTTTAAATAGATCAATGAATTCGTCCCATTCCAGTAATTGCACTTCTACTTCTTCATCGGCATCAAGCTCTACCGAAGGATCATAGATACCTCCTGTTGCCAAAAACATGCGCATTACATTGGTATTGGTGGTTGGATTGGGAGAAATAAAACCCAGGTATTCTATATTATCGAATCGATAACCGGTTTCTTCCAATAATTCTCTGGACATGGCGGCTTCTAAACTTGGATCGGAAGCATCCACACAACCTCCCGGCAATTCCAATGCAATCACATCTAAGCCAGGGCGATACACTTTTTCTACAATTACTTTACCATCTCTGGTAATTGCCAATGCTGTTGCATAATCCGGGAAACCATAAATATAAAATGGCTCAATGGTGCTTCCATCAGCTTTTTCGTAAGCATTTTTTCTTACGTCGGCCCATTTGTCTTTCACCAATTGCTCCGATTCAATTAAACGCCATTTTTTTGATTGCATTACCAGTTTTTTTGTTCACGAAGTGAAGTAATATGTGCAGTATGATGTTTGCCATGCCATGCATACATACCTAATAAAAACCACAAACTCATGTCTCTTTTGCTTTCAGGATGATGCACTTCTCGCATCCATTGCTCATCTGAAATATCTTTAATGGCTATATACCAGCGTTGGTGTAATGCATGCAATAAAGTAAGCGATACATTAATAGGCAATTGTTTTACATCTTCTAACAATGTCCACGCATTTTCTAAATAAGGTTTTATAGTCGGCTTGTCTTCGGTTAATCCTAATTTAAATCTGCAATAAGCATTCATATGACTATCAGCTAAGTGATGCACCACTTCATGCAAAGTCCAGCCACCATCACGATATGGAGTATGCAATTGAGCTTCATCTAAATTATTGATTGCACGTTCTAATTCTTCTGGAAGAAAATGAATATCCAGTAACCATTTTTCTTTTTGCTCTTTAGAAAATGGTTGTGGCTGAAATTTACCGATGGGATATCTTGGATCACTCATACTACTTATTGGTTATTAGATTAATTCGTAATTGTATCTCTTAATTCTTATCTCTTAATTCTTAATTGGGCTAACCAGCCCTAAGTTCGTGACCGGTTAATTGAATGAACACATCTTCTAAATTGGCTTTCTTCACTTCTTTAGGTCGTTCAAATCCGGTGGCCACTAATTCGTCAATCATTTTATCCGGGCTATTGAGGGCAATGATCTTTCCGCTATCAATAATTGCTACTCTATCACACAAGACTTCCGCTTCATCCATATAATGTGTAGTAATAATTACCGTAGTGCCTTTTGAACGAATGTCTCTGATCAAATCCCATAAATTTCTTCTGGCTTGAGGATCTAACCCAGTAGTGGGTTCATCTAAAAAAATAATTTTCGGATGATTGATCAATGTGGTTGCAATGGAGAAACGCTGTTTTTGCCCTCCACTCATTTCCTTGTATTTGGACTTGGCTTTATCCCTCAAATTCACCATATCCAATAAGGCCATCGGGTCTACTTCTTCGTTGTATAGCCCTGCAAATAAATGCAACAGTTCGGTAAGTGTTAAGCTGGGATAAAATCCTGAAGTTTGTAATTGAACGCCGATGATCTTTTTTATTTCATTGGGAGACTGATCCAAATTCAATCCATCTACAATTATTTCTCCACTTGTTTTTTGACGAAGGGTTTCAATGATCTCTAAAGTGGTAGACTTACCAGCACCATTCGGTCCTAGCAGACCAAAGATCTCTCCTTCCATCACATCAAAACTGATGCCTTTCACTGCATGGAATTCACCGTATTTTTTATGGAGATCTTTTACGCTAATGATTACTTTACTCATTGATTTAAAATTTATAGACTAACCCTGCAGATTGATTTCCTATTCCGACTCCGAGAGCAGCAGTATTGTATTGTTTATTAAAAATGGCAATGGCCATTTGCAAATTTCGTTGACTGGATAAAGTAAAATAGCCTCCTGCAATAGAAGTAAGCAAGCCTCCTCCAATCATCCCCCAGCCAAAACTTTTTGTATCTCCAGATAAATTATTTACACCAACAAGTATTGTTAAGACTCCTACAACACCCAAAGTTTGTCCAACAATTTTATTGGTCTGGTGCTTACTGTATAATTTCAATAATTCGGCATCACCTGTTCTATAAAATAAATGTTTAAACTCATTACTTCCTCTAAATACACTATCATGATAAATGATATTGTTCACTTTAGGCCCCATTAAGTAATTCATTCCTTTTGGATTGAATTTCTGTTGTGCATTTGCGAGTATTCCCATTAATGCAAAGCCAGTGATCATCAACAATTGTTTCATACTTAAATTTTTATTCCTGATACTTCTTTTAGTTCGTTCATCATTTCTTTACTTCCAATAAACAATGGAGTCCGCTGGTGCAAACTGGTCGGTTGAATATCCAAGATCCTTTGTGTTCCACTCGTTGCAGCTCCTCCAGCCACTTCTAATATAAATGCAAAGGGATTGGCTTCGTACAATAAACGTAGTTTACCATTTGGTTTATCCGTTGTTCCGGGATACATAAAAATTCCACCTTTGATTAAATTACGATGCACATCGGCCACCATACTTCCAATATATCTTTGCGTGTAAGGGCCGCCCGTTTCTTTGGTTTTTTTCTGACAACCATCAATGTATTTTCTTACCCCTTCGTTGTACTGGAAAAAGTTACCGTGATTCACGGAATAAAATTTACCTGTTGGAGGACATTGTATATCGGGATGACTTAAAGTAAATTCACCTATTGAAGGATCTAATGTAAACCCATTCACGCCCCTTCTGGTTGCATATACAAACATGGTGCTCGATCCATATATCACATAGCCTGCAGCTACTTGATTTTTTCCTGCTTGTAAGAAATCTTCCTGGGTACAAGGCTTTCCTAATTCGCTCACTCTGCGGTATACGCCAAAAATAGTTCCAATGGATACGTTTACATCAATATTACCGCTCCCATCCAAAGGATCCATATGAACAATGTATTTGCTGTTGTTACTGAGCTCATCATCAAAAACCACAAAATCATCTAATTCTTCACTGCCCACTCCTGCGCAACTGATTCCATGTTGCAAAACCCCTAAAAATTGATTATTGGCAAAAATGTCCAGTTTTTTTACATCTTCTCCCTGAACATTTACACTTCCGATATCTCCTAAAATATCCACTAAACCAGCTTTGTTCACTTCTACATTTACTCTTTTTGCAGCCAAAGCCAGGTCTCTCAACAAACGGCTTAGTTCTCCTGTGGCGGTTGGAAACTGTCTTAACTGTTGAAGGGTGAATTCATCTAAAGTGAGTACTTTTCTGTTAACATTCATATTTAAGCTCGTTTACATAAAGATAAGATGCAAGTCTGAAATGAAGGCGATTTTTTGGGCAGTTTACGCTCCGTATATTTGCAAACGCCGGAAAATTATTCAACCGGTAAAAAAGTATGCAAATTTTTAAGTTTGGGGGTGCCAGCGTTAATAGTATTGACAGAATCAAACAAGTGAGTGAGATCGTCAAAGCCAATAGTCAAGAACCACTGGTGATCATTATTTCTGCTATGGGCAAAACCACCAATGGTTTAGAAAAAGTAGTGAATGCTTTTTTTGATGGACAAAAAGAAAATGCGTTGCAATTATTTGAAATTGTAAAACAACAGCATCTCAGTACTGCTAAATATTTACTGGTTACGCATTACAATCAATGCTATTTACAATTGAATGATTTTTTCACAGAAGTAGAATGGTTATTACACGACAAACCAGTGAGGTCATATGATTATTATTACGATCAGATTGTTTGTTCAGGAGAATTAATGAGCACTTCTATCATCAGTCATTTTTTTACAGAAATCGGCATCAACAACAATTGGCTGGATGTAAGAGATCTAATCAGAACCGATAATAATTTTAGAGATGCAGCCATTGATTGGGAATTTAGTTCGGAAAAAATAAAAGCAGCCATTCAACATCCAATAACCATTACCCAAGGATTTATTGGCGCCACATATGACAATGAAAGCACTACTTTAGGAAGAGAAGGAAGTGATTATTCAGCTGCTGTTTTTGCGAATATTTTAGCAGCCAAAAATGTAACCATCTGGAAGGATGTAGAAGGTGTTATGAGTGCAGACCCAAAAGCATTTCCAGAAGCAAGTTTAATGAGTGAATTGAGCTATAACGAAGTGATAGAAATGGCGTTTTATGGAGCACAAGTGATTCATCCGAAAACCATCAAGCCACTTCAAAACAAACATATCCCCTTATTGGTCAAATGTTTTTTAGACCCAAGTTTGCCTGGCACCATAATACATAGTAAAAGCAAAAAAGACTTGCCTCCCATTATTGTGGTAAAAGCACAACAAGTGTTAATGCATTTATCAACGCAAGATTTTTCATTTGTGGGAGAAGAACCTATGAGTGCACTATACCAGCTTTTTGGCAAACTAAAAATCAAACCAAATCTCATTCAAACAGGTGCGGTTAGTTTACAGGTTTGTTTAGATGATCATACAACAAAAATTGATTTACTGGCGCAAGAGGCAAGTGTGTTTTTTGATGTGCAGGTAGAAAAAAACCTTCAATTATTAACCATCCGTCATTTCAATCAAGCCATTGTAGACCGTTTCATCGAAAACAAAAACGTTATACTTAGGCAACAAACCAGCGAAACGATTCAATTATTGTATAGCTAAATTATTGATTGGGTAAAGGGAACATTGCATAGTCTCCTTTAGTGTTTACCGTAATGAGTGGGAGCTTTTTATTTGCATCGAAATACTCGAAAACTGTTTGTAACTGAAGGGTCAATTCTTTATACTGTTCGTCTTCGTCTATAATTTTTTGCAGTACTGATTTACTTTTAGCATTGTTAAATCTGATCGGGAAAATATGCACAGGAATAAAAGATTGTCCGGCTTCATTGGCTAAAGCGGCTAAAATATACAGTTCTTCCATTTGTTGATTTTGTATGGGTATACATCCAACGGTAGTACATGTTCCATGAATATAAATTTCATTCCCAGGGTTTTGAAAACCACTTTTTATTTTGTCTGAAGCGTTTGGATAATTGATACCCAGTGATAAATGAAATTGACTTTTTGGATTGAATTCATTGATATAATAAATTCCTTCTGGCACCTGATAATCTCCCTCTACCCTTTTAGGACCCAGGGAGCCAGAGAGCGCACATACTTTATAGGTTTTGAATAAAACAAAAGGTTCATTGTTATTATTCCTTGCCCAAACTTCTAATTGGCTGTCGTACTTAAAACTACGCAGATACAATTGCTGAATGGGCCATTGAATACCTAGTGTAAGGCAGAGTTGTTTTAATTGATTTTTTTTTGATTTGTACGCTGTTGCCACACGCGGATAACTCATCTGCTTCTTGATGAAAGAAGATTGTGCCATACTTGTTGTTGCAAAACAAATAAGCAAACAGATCAGCCTCATTTGAAACATAGTGACAATCAATTGAAACAGAAAGTTACTACAAAAACCTTAACTGTACATTTCAGCGCGCAACTCTTTTACTCTAGGATCTTCCATGTATTCATCGAATGTCATCAATCGATCAATAATTCCTTTAGGAGTTATTTCAATGATCCTATTGGCCACAGTTTGCATAAATGTGTGGTCATGAGAAGTAATGAATACGATTCCAGGAAAGGTTTGACAACCTTCGTTGAAACTTTGAATACTTTCAAGATCCAGGTGATTGGTAGGTTGATCTAAGATCACCACATTCGGATTTTGTAACATCATACGGCTTACCATACAACGCACTTTTTCTCCTCCACTTAGTACATTGGTCTTCTTTAAAATATCATCTCCACTAAACAACATTTTACCTAAGAAACCTCTTAAGAAAGGTTCATCTGCATCGGTAACATGTGGTGGAACGAATTGTCTTAACCATTCCATCAGGGTAAGACCTTCGGTAAAAAATTCATTATTTTCCTGTGGCAAATAGGCTTTGGTAATGGTAGTTCCCCACTCGAATTTACCGCTATCTGCTTTTGCATTTTCTGCTATAATTTCAAAGAAAGTAGTTACTGCCAATGGATCCTTGCTTAAGAATGCAATCTTCTCTCCTTTATTGGCGCTGAAAGAAACCTGATCAAATAATTTTCTGCCATCAACCGATTTAGATAATTTTTCTACATTCAAGATCTGGTTGCCCACTTCACGCAATGGTTGAAAAATGATCCCTGGATATTTTCTGTTAGAAGGTTCAATTTCTTCGATGGTTAATTTCTCCAACGCTTTCTTACGAGAAGTAGCTTGCTTGCTCTTAGAGGCATTTGCAGAGAAACGAGCAATGAAATCCAATAAAGCCTGACGCTTTTCTTCATTCTTTTTGTTTTTGTCATTGATTTGTCTGCTCATCAATTGACTACTCTCATACCAGAAAGTATAGTTACCTGTAAATACTTTTATTTTAGAACGATCAACGTCTGCAACATGGGTACATACTGTATCTAAGAAGTGACGATCATGGCTTACCACTAATACAGTGTTCTCATAATCTGCTAAAAAGTTTTCTAACCAGCCGATCGTTTCAATGTCCAGACCGTTGGTAGGTTCATCCAATAAAAGGATATCTGGGTTTCCAAATAATGCCTGCGCCAATAAAACCCTTACTTTGAAATTACTCGGAATTTCACTCATCAGGCTTTGGTGCATTTCGTCGTGCACACCCAAACTATTTAAAAAACTGGCCGCATTACTTTCCGCTTCATAGCCTCCCATTTCTCCAAATTCAGCTTCTAATTCACCCGCTTTCATTCCATCTTCTTCCGAAAAATCTTCTTTCGCATAAAGGGCATCTTTTTCATGCATCACATCCCATAAGCGCTTATGCCCCATCAATACTGTGTTTAAAACAGTGCATTCATCAAATTCAAACTGATTTTGTTTTAAAAAAGACAAGCGCTCGCCTTTGGTAATTTCTACCACCCCTTTATTGGGCTCAATTTCGCCACTTAGGATCTTTAAAAAAGTAGATTTTCCTGCCCCATTCGCTCCAATTACCCCATAACAGTTGCCCTTGATAAAATTGATGTTTACTTCGTCGAACAACACCCTTTTTCCGTAGGCGAGGGTAATATTTCTTGCACTGATCATAGAATACGCTGTTTTTAAGGGCGCAAAAGTACAAAATTCGAGGCTGCGCTCCAAATCAAGCAAGAAAGAGATATGAGATAAGAATTAAGAGATATAAGATAAGAATTAAGAGATATGAGATACAAGCAGAAGTATATCTCTTTCATCTTTTATCTTTTATCTTTTATCTTTCAAAACTCTGCTCTTGCAGAAGGATTGATGTCGAGCTCAGTAAAATCGGAGGCCAGGTATTTATAATGTGCTGTTATAGCAATCATGGCTGCATTATCGGTGCAGTATTCAAAAGCTGGAATAAATGTTTTCCAGCCATGCTTCTCCCCTAAATCGGCAAGGCCTTTGCGCAAGCCACTATTGGCACTCACTCCACCGGCAATACAAACTTGTTTTACGCCCGTTTCCTGCACTGCTTTTTTCAGTTTCTTCAATAAGATCTGTACAATGGTGTATTGAACCGATGCGCACAAATCATTGAGGTTTTCTTGAATAAATGAAGGGCTTTGTTTTTGTAAAAAATAGAGCACAGAGGTTTTTAATCCACTGAAAGAAAAATTGAGTGCTGGTATCTGTG
The DNA here is from genome assembly GCA_943372285.1 of Sphingobacterium thalpophilum. Lineage (GTDB taxonomy): Bacteria > Bacteroidota > Bacteroidia > Chitinophagales > Chitinophagaceae > Sediminibacterium. The sequence continues at coordinate 208,115 of CALRYA010000007.1, forward strand.
GTTCTGCAAATTTGAATTTTAACGGATCGCCTAATGCAGCGTATTTATCTATTAAAGGGCCACCAGGGTAAGGCAGTCCTAACAACTTGGCTGTTTTATCGAAAGCTTCTCCTGCTGCATC
>CALRYA010000008.1:0-205567 GCA_943372285.1 Sphingobacterium thalpophilum
CATCGCCATTAATTGCTCAAATTGGTTTTCGTATTGGATCAATAATTCCTTTAATTGAATATCTGCTTTTTTGTAAGAAGCTTCCAAAGAAGTAAATGCATTTTTATCAGCATAGCTCGATGGGTTGCCCATATCTGCTTCAATGCTTAATTTTACTGCTTTAATTTTATCTATTTCTTCTTCTAAAGCTGCCAATTTTCTTTGGGCTTTTTGTAATTCTTTTTGGGCTTCTTTATTAATAGGGGTGTTGCTAACTTCAGGCTTTTTCTCGGCTTGCTTTACTTCTTTTACAATGGGAGATCTTTTTTCTTCTTGCTCAGCTATTTTTTTTTGTTTTTCCATTCGCTCATTCCATTCTACCCATTCCTGATAAGTTCCTTTAAATTCTTTGATTTGTTGGTCTACAATTTCCCAGATTTTGTTGGCTGTTTTAGAAATGAAATACCTGTCGTGACTCACTAAAATATAACTGCCTTCATATTTATTCAATGCCTCAGCCAATAATTCTACTGAGTGCATATCCAAGTGGTTGGTAGGTTCATCCAGTATTAAGAAGTTGGCTTTACTAACAATGGTTTTAGCTAATGCAACCCTTGCTTTTTCTCCTCCACTTAATACTTTGATTTTTTTATCAACGTCATCGCCACCAAATAAAAATGCACCTAATAAACTTCTTAACTCTGGATCAGTTTTTTTACTTCCACAATGCTGCAATTCTTCTAAAATGGTATGGCCCATTCCCAATGCTTCTAATTGATGCTGTGCATAAAAGCTCTGGTCTACATTATGTCCCCATTCTCTTGCTCCAGTAAATTTCTCTGTACCGGCCACAATCCTTAGAAGGGTTGACTTTCCTTTACCATTCGCTCCAATCAAAGCAATTTTATCTCCTCTTTCAATTTCGGCAGAGGCATTGGTTACAATATGATTATTGCCAAATTGCTTACCAATATCTTTTAAGGTTACCAAAACTTTTCCGGGTACTTTATCCAATTGAAAATTGATTCTTAAATCGGGTCTTTCTAATTGAACGTCTTCTATTTTATCTAATTTATCTAAACGCTTTTGAACACTCTGTGCTTGAGCTGCTTTACTGGCTTTGGCTTTAAATCTTTCGATGAATCTTTCTTGTTGTCTGATATAATCTTGCTGATTCTCGAATGCCTTTTGTTGCATGTCTATGCGAATCAATTTCTCTTGTTCATAAAAATCAAAATCTCCAGAATAAATATGTAATTGTTGCTGGTACAATTCAACAATTTTATTCACCATTCTATTGAGGAAAAATTTATCGTGACTAACAATTACTACACTTCCTTTATAGTGAATAAGGTATTTCTCCAGCCATTCGATAGAAGGTAGGTCTAAGTGGTTAGTAGGTTCATCCATCAGCAAAACATCGGGTTGTTGTAAAATCATTTTTGCCAACAATACCCTCATTCTCCATCCTCCGCTAAATTCTTTATAGGGCCTAACTAAATCTTCATTGCTAAAACCTAAACCATGTAATACTTCTTCTGCCTTATGATGAATATTGTAACCATCTAAAACGTCTAATTCATGCAAAGCATCTGTATATTGAATTAACAAAGCCTCATCTTCAGAATTCTTTTCTAATGCATTTCCTAAGGCTTCAATTTCTTTTTCTAAAGCCCTTACTCTTTCAAAAGCACCTAGTGCTACTTCAGTAATATTATCATTGGTATCAAAACTCAACAAATCTTGATGGAGATAACCAATAGTGGTTTCTCTTCCTTTTTCTAATGTTCCCTTAGATGGTTGATATTCGCCCACTAAAACCTTTAATAAGGTAGATTTTCCAGTACCATTATAACCCACTAAACCAATTCTATCACCTGGTTGGATATGCCAAGTGGCATCTTCAACAATAACGCGTGCACCAAACTCAAAAGTTACATTCTGTAATCCAATCAACATGTCAATCAATAATTTAAGTTGGCAAAGGTAATTCTAATCTGCTGCCAAAATAAATTGCTTTAATTTTGTTCAATACTTTTTTATGAAAAACCTTGCTTTACCTATTTTCTTGTTGTTTTTATACGCTTGTAATAATACCGATCAAAAAGCTCCTTTAGCCTTTGAATCAACGGTTTTAACAGCAAAAGCCGGACAATCTGAAGCATTTAATCAATCTTTCAAAAAGGTGCTATATGCTTATTACGATTTAAAAGACCAGTTTGTTGCCGAAAATGAGTCTGCAATTCAGTTAAGCGCTAATCAATTGTTAAAGGAAATAGATAGCTTGCCCACCAAAGTATTAAAGGGAGATACCGCAGTTATTAGTACCGCCCAATCTTATATTGACGGTATAGCTGCTGAAATTAAAGGGCTTTTGGGAGAGAAAGAGGTAGAAGCCAAAAGAAAATCGCTGCAAATGATTAGCGAACAGTTGTATGATCTTATTAGAACCGTGCAATACAATCAGGATAAGATCTATCTGACATATTGCCCAATGGCATTTAATAATGATGGAGCAAGCTGGTTGAGTAATTCTTCGACTATTCAGAACCCTTATCTTCCAAAAACAATGTTGAATTGTGGGGAAGTTCGAGATTCAATTGATTTTAGCAAAAAATAACCCTTTTATAGAACTAAGCATTTTTATTATTGTTTGAATAAATAATATGAAACAACTGATTTTGGGTTTGATTTTTTTTGGATTTGTTGAAAATGGGTTTTCACAAGAAAAATTCACCATAAGCGGATACATTAAAGATACACTTAGTGGAGAAACGCTGATAGGAGCTAATTTGGGAATCAAATCTGCAGGAAAGTCAATTGTTAGTAATGGCTATGGTTTTTTTTCTATCACATTACCCAAGGGAAATTATCAATTATCAGGTTCTTTTATCGGTTATCAATCCAAAGAAATTTATATAGAGTTGAATGAGAATAAAGTGTTTAATATTCTTTTATTACCCAACTCTGCTGTTATTAATAATGTGACCGTTGTTTCTAGAAGAAGAGACAATAATGTAAAGACGGCTCAAATGGGCAAGTTCGAAATGAATGTGAATACGGCAAAAGCCTTACCTGCATTTTTTGGGGAAGTGGATATTTTGAAGACCTTACAATTATTACCAGGTATAAGAAACGCTGGAGAAGGTAATGCAGGATTTTATGTTAGAGGCGGCGGACCAGATCAAAATTTAATTTTATTGGATGATGCAGTTGTCTACAATACAGGCCATCTGTTTGGATTTTTCTCTGTATTCAATGCGGATGCAATAAAGAATGTAACATTGATCAAAGGAGGTATGCCAGCTCAATACGGTGGGAGATTATCTTCTGTTGTAGACGTGGCCATGAAGGAAGGTAATCGGAATAAAACTCAAGTGGATGCTGGTATCGGACTCATTGCCTCTAGGTTTAGTATACAAGGTCCTATGTTTAAAAACAAAGCTTCTTATATCATCTCTGCCAGAAGAACTTATGTTGATGCTTTGGCCAAGCCCTTAATAAAGAAGACCAGTGATTTTTATGGTTCTGGTTATTATTTCTACGATTTAAATGCCAAGTTCAATTATCAATTTTCAGAAAAAGACCATATTTATTTAAGTGGCTATTTTGGAAGAGATAAATTCAATTTTAATAATGCTGCCAGATCATTTAAAACATTGATCGATTGGGGTAATTCAACAGCAACTTTAAGATGGAATCATGTATTCAATAAAAAATTATTCTCGAATACTACATTGGTATACAATGATTATAAATTCAGTTTAGATGGAACGCAAAATAATTTCAAGATCAATCTTTCGTCTGGTATTCGAGATTTAAATATTAAAACTGATTTTGATTTTTATCCAAGCCCAGAGCATAAATTAAAATTCGGCGTTCAATATACGTTTCATACATTTTTGCCCAATATTTTAAGTGGAAACCAGGACAGTGTAGTATTTACTCCATCTAATGCGAGTAAAAAATATGCGAATGAGTATGCTGCTTATCTGCAAGACGATTGGGAAATTAATTCAAAGCTCAAATTAAATGTAGGGCTTCGATTTAGTTTGTTTCAACAAGTGGGTAAGTACGCTGCTTATCAAAGAGATGCCAATGGCAATAAAATAGATAGCACTATTTATGGCAGCGGACAATTGGTAAAAAGTTATGGTGGTATAGAGCCAAGAGCAACATTCAGGTATGCTTTAAATGAAACTGCTTCTTTTAAAGCTGGTGTAACAAGAAATTTACAATACATCCATTTGGTGACCAATGCAGGATCTACTTTGCCAACAGATCTTTGGGTGCCCAGTACATTGAGGGTGCAACCTCAAATTAGCTGGCAATATGCTGCAGGTTATTTTAAGAACTTCAAGGAAGGAATGTTTGAAACATCCATAGAGGCTTATTATAAAACCATGCAAAATCAAATTGAGTATCGCGAAGGGTATACGCCATCTCTAAAAGATCCAGAGGAAGATTTTGTTTTTGGGAAGGGCTGGAGCTATGGTACAGAACTATTCATCAATAAAGTGAAAGGACAATTCACGGGTTGGATAGGATATACATTGAGTTGGACATGGAGACAGTTTAAGGAATTAAACAATGGTCTTCAATTTCCGAGTAGGTACGATCGAAGACACGATATTTCTATAGTAGGAAATTACGAATTGAATAAAAAATGGAAATTCTCCACTGTATTTGTATATGGAACAGGAAGCGCTATTTCAGTTCCTGAAAGATTTTATTTTATCAATGGAACATTGTCTCAACAATTCAGCAGTATCAATTCTTACCGTATGAATGCGTATCATCGAATGGATATTGCTGCAACATATACACCTAAGCACAAGAAACAAAGAAAGTATACTGATAATTGGGTTTTCAGCATTTATAATGTGTACAGCAGACTTAATCCGTATTTCATTTATTTTGATCAGGAAGGATCTGCAGCTCAGGGAAATTTACAAGTATCTGCTAAACAGGTTTCTTTGTTTCCAATACTTCCATCTGTAACCTGGAATGTGAAATTTTAATACTTATTGTTTAGGTAAATATTGAATTACTACTTTGGCATTCTTTTCTTCATTGGAAGCAAGAAAAACTTCATATCTTTTTTTACCTGCCGTAATAACCATTAGCGCAGTATTTGGAGGGATCTCACCTAAATTTTCTGCGACAATAACCAATTCATGTAAGTCATCCGTCCGAGTATTCTTAATCTTGAATGAAATTGGACTATAAGAAAGGCGTCCATTTTTAATCATCAACTCATTGTTATGATATACAGAAATAGTATCGTTGTCTATAGTGCCATTGTCAAACAGATCCACTTGAATTATTTCTTCATCAGTAATGATTGTTTTGACCAGATTATTTTCTCTTTCCTTTAATACTTTAGGAATAGGGGTATTTCTTTTTTCAGGTACAATCGCATCAGCAGGCGGCTTTGTTGTTATTGTCAAAGCTTCTTCATTCTTTTTTGGAGTAGTCTCTTTAGGAGTTGGTTCCGATTTTTTAGGTGCTGTGGTTGGTGGAGGGCTTTGTTTTTTTATTGGTGGGCTTGGAGGAGTCGTTTTTTTCACTGGCGCCTGAGTGGTAGCAGGAGTAGGAGCAGGTGTTGTTTTCTTAACGATGGTATCTTTAGCAGTATTCGGTTTCTTTGTAATTGATTTTGTTGGCGAACTATCGCTTTCTGGTTTCTTTAAAAAATCTTCTTTCTTAAAATCGGATACAGGCACTTTTTCTAAATAAACTTTTCCGCTGCCACAGTCTCCCTTGTCTTTCATATTCGTAGAAATAAAGGTTCCCTGAAAGACTTCTAACTTACCTACTTTGCTATAATCCAAATAACAGGTCATCAAACAGGGTTCACTTTTATCGCCCACTTTCAGATCTACTAATTCAGTTTCTTTAAGTAATAATGTTTTAGACTTTACATTGTAAATGCCTTGTAAGGTTGCTTTGCCATAAAATACCGTGGTCTTATAAGAAAATGTAACCCCTTTAATGCCATTATTAGATAATTGGTTTATCTGAATTTCGTACTTATACATTTCCTCTTTTACCCCTTCTCTATACACTCCACTGGAGGAGGTGAAATAGCCTCGCCAAATACCAGTGACTTTTTGAGCCGGTAACTGAAATAGTAATATCAATAAAGCAATCAGGGTAAAAAATAGCTTCATACCACAAAACTAACAAGAACAAAGGGATTGGGGCTGATAAAAAAGCGTTAAAGGTTTTGGGGTATTTGTTACCTTTGCAGACTTATTTAAAAGAGATACACTAAAAATATGATCAATATTAGTTTCCCGGATGGAGCAGTCAGACAGTATGAATCAGGAGTTTCCGCACTAGATATAGCCAAATCTATCAGTGAAGGCTTAGCCAGAAAAGTATTGGTTGCCAGTGTGAATAATGTAGTAGTAGATGCTTCAAGAGCCATTGAAACCGATGCTGCTGTTAAATTTCATACATGGGACGATGCGGAAGGGAAAAATACATTTTGGCATTCTACAGCCCATTTAATGGCAGAAGCTATTGAGGCGATTTTTCCTGGGGTGAAATTCTGGGTTGGCCCTGCATTAGAAAAAGGGTTTTATTATGATATGGATTTAGGTGATCGCAAAATCACCGAAGAAGATTTACTGGCCATTGAAAAGAAAATGAATGAATTGGCCAAAAAGAACAATGCATTCCTTCGAATTGAAAAATCGAAATCAGATGCAATTCAGTATTTTGACCAAAAAGGAGATGAATATAAACTGGATCTTCTAACCAATCTAAAAGATGGAGAGATTACTTTGTACCAGCAAGGGGAATTTACCGATTTGTGTCGTGGACCACATATACCACATACAGGATTTATCAAAGCCATCAAACTCACCAATATTGCTGGTGCTTATTGGAAAGGAGATGAAAAAAATAAAATGCTTACTCGATTATATGGAGTGAGTTTTCCTGCTCAAAAGGAATTAGATGAATACTTGTTGTTACTGGAAGAAGCCAAAAAGAGAGATCATAGAAAGCTCGGAAAAGAATTGGGTATTTATACTATGAACGATGATATTGGGCAGGGATTGATTCTTTGGATGCCCAATGGTACTGTGATTATTGAGGAGTTAGAGAAATTAGCAAAGGAAACTGAAAACGAAGCGGGTTATAAACGAGTAGTAACTCCACATATCGCGAAAGAGAATTTATATCTCACTAGCGGCCATCTTCCATATTATGCTGACAGCATGTTTCCTCCAATGGAAATGGATGGAGAGAAGTATTATCTCAAAGCAATGAATTGCCCGCATCACCATAAAATATTTGATGCAGAACCAAAGAGCTATCGTGATATGCCTTACCGTATTGCAGAATATGGTACCTGCTACCGATACGAACAGAGTGGTGAATTATTTGGGTTGATGCGCGTGCGTTGTTTGCATATGAATGATGCACATATTTATTGTACGAAAGAACAATTCATGGAAGAATTCAAAGCCGTGAATGATATGTACATTAAGTATTTCAAGATTTTTGGTATTGACAAATATGTAATGCGTTTGAGTTTACATGATCCCGAAAAACTTGGGCAGAAATATATAAACGAACCCGAATTGTGGTTAGAGACCGAAGAGCTGGTAAGAAATGTATTAATTGAAACAGGTGTGCCATTTGTTGAAGTAAAAGGAGAAGGTGCATTTTATGGCCCTAAAATAGACGTTCAAATATTTAGTACTATTGGCCGAGAATTTACTTTGGCAACCAATCAAGTTGATTTTGCTCAACCAAGAAGTTTTAATTTATCATTTACCAATAAAGACAACGAGCCAGAAATTCCATTGATCATTCACCGTGCACCTTTGGGAACACATGAGCGATTTATAGGATTTCTATTAGAGCATTATGCAGGCAAGTTTCCTGTTTGGATTGCGCCACTTCAAGTAAAAATTCTACCAATCAGCGATAAATTCATTGACTATTCCAACCAAGTATTAAAGCAATTAAGAAAAGCGGGGGTGAGGGTTGAAGTAGATGATCGTAGTGAAAAGATTGGCAAGAAAATCAGGGATACCGAGTTGATGAAAGTGCCGTATATGTTGGTAATTGGAGAGAAAGAGATGAATGAAAATATGGTATCTGTAAGAAGACAGGGTAAGGGAGATCTGGGAACAATTGCTGTAGAAAGCTTTGTTGAACAAATTTTAGATGAAATAGTAAATCGTAAATCAGGCGAATAGCGTAAAATAGGCATATCTTTATCATAATATATAAACCAAACAAGTTTTAATGGCATTACCACCAAGAGGCGGAGGAAGATTTAATCCAAGATTTAACAGGCAGCCTGAGCCGGAACACAGAATTAATGACAGAATTAGGGTTCTCCAAATTCGTTTAGTAGGAGACAATGTAGAAGTAGGTATTTATTCTACCCAAGATGCATTGAAAATTGCACAAGAACAGGAATTAGACCTGGTTGAGATCTCTCCAACTGCAGATCCTCCCGTTTGTAAAGTTATAGATTATAAAAAATTCTTATACGAAAAGAAGAAGAAAGAAAAGGAAATGAAAGCCAATTCTAAGCAAAGCGAGATCAAAGAAATTCGCTTTACGCCTAGTACCGACGATCATGACTTTAATTTCAAAGCAAAACACGCCGAAAATTTCTTAAAAGACGGTAATAAGGTGAAAGCCTATGTACAGTTTAAAGGCCGTGCGATCATGTTCCAAGATAGAGGACAATTGTTGTTGCTCAAATTTGCCGAAAGATTAGCTGAAGCAGGTACCTTGGAAAGCATGCCAAAACTAGAAGGAAAGCGAATGTTTGCCATTTTTACTCCAAAAACAGGCAAGAAGAAGTAGTTATTAGTTACTGGTTATTGGTTATTAGTTGTCTCAGAAATATGCCTACCAATAACTTATAACATATAACCAATAACTAATTTTGCCATATCATGGCAAAATTATACCTTTGCGATCCAAAATTTTCCCGTAAGGCCAAAACAAGTGTACTCCCCGTGGAGAACCGCCAGCAGGGTGTAATCTTAATAAGATTATTTAAATGCCAAAAGTAAAAACAAACTCTAGCGCTAAGAAGCGTTTTAAAGTGACCGGAACCGGAGAAATCAGTTTCCAAAAAGCATTCAAGCGTCACATCCTTACCAAAAAATCAAAGAAGCGCAAGCGTGCTTTAAGACAGAAAGGTATTGTTGGATCAACTAACAAGGATTTCGTTCTACGCTTATTACGCCTAAAAGGTTAATTAGCCGCTTTTTAAACAGATTATTCATCACGGTTAGCCCAGCTAACTTCAAAACATTTTAGTATGCCACGTTCAAAAAATGCAGTTGCATCAAGAGCAAGGAGAAAAAAGATTCTCGACCAAGCAAAAGGATTCTACGGAAAACGTAAAAACGTTTATACAGTAGCCAAAAACGTTCTCGAAAAAGGACTTACCTATAGTTATGTAGGTAGAAAATTGAAAAAGCGCGAATACCGTCAATTATGGATCGCTCGTATCAATGCAGCCGTAAGAGAAGAAGGAATGACTTACAGTCAATTTATCAATAAGTTGAGTGTTAAAGGAATCGACTTGAACCGTAAGGTACTTGCTGATTTAGCAATGAACGAACCAGCTAGTTTCAAAGCATTGGTTGCTTCAGTTAAATAAGCACTTGAAATAATTAAAATTTAATAAAACCGGTGGCAATTGCTCCGGTTTTTTTTATTTCCACTTTCCATCACAAGAACTATTTTTGCCATCTAAAAGGAAATTCCCGGAATGAATAATACCTACACCTCTCTGGTAAACCAGACTTTTCACTTTCCACAAGAAGGATTTGATGTTAGCGATGAAGGCTACCTTCAGTTCAATGAAGTAGATATCAAAAAGTTAATTGACAAACATGGTACTCCGTTGAAGCTAACTTATCTTCCAAAGATTGGGATGCAAATCAACAAGGCAAAAAATATGTTTGCCAATGCTTTTAAGAAGCATAAATATGAGGGGGAGTATTTTTATTGTTATTGTACTAAAAGTTCTCATTTTTCTTTTATAGTAGAAGAAACCTTGAAACACAATATCCATTTAGAAACTTCATATGCTTATGATATTGAAATAATCAACAAACTTTATCAAAGGAGGAAGATCAATAAAGAAACCTTCATTATATGTAATGGGTATAAACAAAAAAATTATACTTCAAGAATTGCCAAATTAATCAACACCGGGTTTAAAAATGTGGTACCCATTTTAGATAATAAGGAAGAATTACAAGCCTATAAAAGGAGTGTAAAATCAGCTACACCTTTTTCAGTTGGTATTAGAGTTGCTGCTGAAGAAGAACCTAATTTTCCATTTTATACATCCCGCTTAGGAATCCGTGCAAAAGATATTCTGGAATTTTATGTAGATGAAATTGAGGGTTATGAAGATAAGTTCCAATTGAAAATGTTGCACATTTTTTTAAATAAAGGGATAAAGGATGATATTTATTATTGGAGTGAATTGAATAAAATCATCAACCTGTATTGTCAACTAAAAAAGATTTGCCCTGAATTAGATTCAATCAATATCGGTGGTGGATTTCCTATAAAACACTCTTTAGGTTTTGAATACGACTACCAATTCATGATCAATGAAATAGTAGGCAATATCAAGAAAGCATGTAAGAAGGCAAAAGTACCAATGCCTAATATTTATACTGAGTTCGGAAGCTTTACAGTAGGAGAGAGCATGGCTCATATATACAGTGTAATCGGAGAAAAAATTCAGAATGACCGTGAGTGCTGGTACATGATTGATTCTTCTTTTATTACAACATTACCTGACACCTGGGGTATTGGAGAAAAGTTTTTGATGCTCCCCATTAATAAATGGGATAATGAATATCATCGGGTTGTACTAGGTGGAATCACTTGTGATAGCCATGACTATTATGATTCAGAAGAGCATATCAATGAAGTGTTTCTTCCTAAAATAAAAACCACTGATAAAAAAGAAGAAGAATCAAATAAAGAACCACTTTATGTTGGCTTCTTTCATACAGGAGCTTATCAGGATCAGATCAGTGGCTACGGAGGAATTAAACATTGTTTGATTCCATCACCAAAGCACGTAATTATTGAAAAAGATAAATCCGGAAAACTGATTGATTGGGTATATGCTAAAGAACAGTCAGCGCAGAGTATGCTTAAGATTTTAGGCTATCTAAGGTAATAGTTATTGGTTATTGGTTATTGGTTATTGGTTATTGGATAAAACGATTTGAATGATATCTAATCACAACTATCAACCAATAACTTAATAACAGACAACTAAACAGGTGTTTTTTGTTAATCGTTAAAATGATACAAATGAAAAAGATAGTTCTATTAATGTTCATCTTGTTGCTTAATAACGCTGTATCATTTGGTCAATTAGCCACTGATTCAGTGAAAGCAACTATTAGTCGTCTTTTTGAAGCGATGCTTGAGGCAGATGGCAATAAATTAAAAACTTGTTTTACTGATAGTGCTTTTTTGCAAACAATTACACAAGATAAAACAGGAAAAGACATTGTAAGAAATGATGAAGTTGCAACATTTGTAAAACAGATCAGCGGTATTCCCAAAGGACTAGCTGATGAAAGAATTGTTTTTGGGGTTGTAAAAGTAGACGGCCCACTAGCCATTGTTTGGGCGCCCTATCAGTTTTTTAGAAATGGAGTTTTCAGCCATTGTGGTGTAAACTCTTTTCAATTGGTGCGTTTGCATAATGAATGGAAAATTCAATATCTCATCGATACAAGAAGAAAAGGCAATTGCGCTGAATAAATTATGCTTGTTCTTGAAGTTCTGCAATATATTTTTTTAATTCCTGCACATAATTTCCATATAGTTTTTTTAAGTACCATCTGGTGAAATAATATACACCAACTGAAAGTGCAACTAAATATCCGATAGTAAACCCAATTAAGAAACCTTTATTTATTTTATATTCTTCAAATGAATTGTCCAATACTGGGATAGGCTCTTTCTCGGTATAGCCCAATGCAAAAGAAAAGACAAAACAAATAGGAATTAATGCCATGGTAAACTGAAAATACCGCTTCATAAACTCTTCCATTAAATCAACCAGGCTTTGCATATTTTCTTTTATGGGCTGGTTAGACTTATTAATCTTGTTGGTTTTATTCAGTAAGTAAAAAAATATTAAAATAAATGGGATAAATAAAGCAGTAAAAAAGCTAAAATAAATATTGATTGAATGGTATTTACTTGTAAAACCAATATATCCGAAAGCAATAATAATAATAAAGCTAGAAATGATTTCAAACCAAAGACTACGTTTTATTTTTGCATAAATCGATTGGGCTTTTTGGGTGAGCAAAGCAGCAAGATCTTTTTCGGATCGAAGTAAATGATCGGTTTCTAATTTCTGGTTCAGTAATATTTTGAGCTCATCGAGTTCCATATAATAAGTTTAAGTGTTTGCTAAATATTTTTTAGTTTCTTCTTTCAATTTTATTTTTATTCGATTCATTTTTACTGCAACATTATTAGCGGTTATGCCAACTAAATCGCTTATTTCGGCATAACTATAATCTTCTAAGTAAAGCATCACAATAGCTTTATCAACCTTAGATAGATCCCCAATTGCTGCATACATGGCTTTGGTCTGGTCTTCAATGGGGTCGAATGCGGCTCCAGCAATATCTGGTAATTCGTCAGTGGTATAAATATGTGTTGTTTTCTTTTCCTTTCTAAAGAATGTAATAGCTGTATTTAATGCAACTCTATACAGCCAAGTAGAAAATTTAGAATCCCCTCTAAAATTGCTGTATGCTTTCCAGGCTTGTAAGGTAATTTCCTGAAAAAGATCTTCCCTGTCTGCATGAGATTGCATATACAAATTGCATACTTTGTATATGATTTTTTGGTGCTCCTTTAGAAGCCTAATAAAGTCTTTCTCTGCAGCCATCTATGCTTATTAGTAATTAATTGCTTTTAAATGATATCCTTCCTTTTTTAATAAATTCAATACACCGGTTTCGCCACCTAAATGCCCGGCCCCAACTGCAAAGAAACTAGATTTTTGGTTAATCGCTTTTGTAATGACGGGAATCCATTTTTGATTTCTTTTTATTAAGAGTTCTTGTTCGAATTCTCCATCAGCCCCATTCTGTTTCATGTAATTATAAATACTATCTACATTTTTTAATTGATAAACATCAATTAGCTTGCGCATTTCAGTTTTTACACTATCAAAATTAAAAATCATCTTTTTTAAAGAATTAATCTGCGAATCCAATGGCTGTGTGTCTATGGCATTCATTTGATCTGAAATTGTTTCCAGGCCAAAAACTGGAGTCTTGCGTTGATTGACAATATTAATAAACATGGTCTCTGGTTGTATTTTATCTGAACAGGGTATGGAGTTAAGTGTTAATAAGCTCAAGCTCATAAATGGTTTTGCATTATTGAGCAAGTTTAAATCCATGCCGGTAATTTCTTTGAATTTTTTATTGGCTTTTTCAAAGTCCATTTTTCCCATTAATCCTTCAATGGTTTGATCCTTCATTATCAAGCTCATGGCCATTTCGTTCTGCCAATTGGGTTTGCTCATATCTAATTCTCCATAAAATTGTTCTGCTGAATTCAATTTTTCATTTAACACTTTACCAATGCTAAAGTCTGTTGCACACATTAAATGGAAGGTTCCAAATAGATATGATGGTTTAGAAAGGGCATTGCCGCTAATCTCCCAAAGTAAAGAGGATGATTCTTTTTGTTGAGCACCTAACTTCGGTATTCCTGTAATAGCAATAAGAAGAATGATAATTAGTCTTTTCATTGTTTCATTAGTAGTAATCAATCCCCAATTATTACAAATAATAAAAAAAGGCCCCGAGTTTACCTCGAGGCCTAACCAACCCATCTATAACCAAACACATTAGTTTATTGCAATTTGCTTTGGACTAGTTGTTGTAACTGCTTTTTTTGGAAGCAATAATTGCAATACTCCATTTTCATATTTTGCTTCAATTGCTTCTGAGTTAATGTTTTCATCTAAACTGAAACTTCTTTTAAAGCTTCTATAAGTAAACTCTCTGCGAATTGTTTTGTAATTCGTTTCTTCTTTTTGACTAGGTTTTTCGTAACTGATGGTTAGAATTCCTTTGTCTACATTCAGAACGAAGTCGGTCTTTGTTCTTCCTGGTGCATTCAACGATAAATGAAAAGCATCATTGGTTTCAATAATGTTTACACTAGCTGTTGGGTAACCAGTAGGAGCATCTTTGCCCCATGTTGTAGGAAATGAATTCATTAATTCGTCGAAAACTGTTTGATGTTGTTGTTTTAAAAATGTCATTTTATTTGTTTTTTAGGTTTTTAATATGAAAATGAATTTCAAATGCTGTACCATTCCAATTTCAAGCAATTTTACGGCACAAAATAGCAGAACCGTAGGTTCGTAAATGACATAATGGCGCTTAATTGCATTTATTACAGACAATTAGTCTTGTTTATAAGTCCTGTTTTTACATTTAGAGGATTTTAGTATCTTTGCAATAGAAAAACAAGTGAGATATGTATCCAGCGGAAATAGTATTGCCAATGAAGGCAGAGTTAACAGATGAAGGGTTTAGTGAATTATTATCAGCAAATGAAGTTGATACCACATTGAAAATGGATGGTACAACATTGGTTGTAATCAATTCAGTTTGTGGTTGTGCTGCAGGAACTTGCAGACCAGGTGTTGTAATGGCTGTTCAAAATGCATTGAAAAGACCAGACCGTTTAACAACAAGTTTTGCAGGATTTGATATCGAAGCAGTAAATAAAGTAAGAGAACATATGTTACCTTATCCTCCATCATCACCAGCGATTGCGTTGTTCAAAGATGGATCATTGGTAAGTATGGTTGAACGCCATCAAATTGAAGGAAGACCTGCTCAGGTCATCGCCCAACATTTGATTGCTGTTTTTAACGAACATTGTAATTAATTTTTTAAAGATTGTTTTTAGATGGGTTAGTAAGTATAGGCCTCACTTTTGTGGGGCCTTACTATTTATCGGATTTTCTAACTAACATTGCATAACTATTCAATTAATCGGTTTCTAATTTATGTATCCTAATTTATACTTCGCTTTTAAAGATTTATTCGGAATTGAATTAAACGGATTAAAACTTGTTAATTCATTTGGTTTTTTTGTAGCCCTTTCATTTATAGTATCCGCTTGGATCTTAACTATTGAATTAAGAAGAAAGCAACAACAGGGTTTATTTGTATTTACAGAAGAGAAAATAATGATTGGTCAGCCTGCAGGATTGACAGAATTATTCATTAATGGATTATTGGGGTTCGTGTTCGGATACAAGCTGGTGGGGGCTTTCACGATACCAGATGCTTTAAATGATCCACAAGCTTTTATTTTATCAAGCAATGGAAATTTTTTAACTGGAATGATTCTGGCGTTGATATTTGCAGGATTAAAATGGTGGGAAAAGAAAAAACAACAACTCGATAAGCCAGAAGAAAGAATTGTTCGAATCTGGCCTCAAGATAGAGTGGGAGACATTGTAATTTATGCAGCATTATTTGGATTTTTAGGAGCAAAAATTTTTCATAATCTAGAAAATTGGAATGAATTTGTTAACGATCCAATTGGTTCTTTGATTTCATTTAGTGGATTAACTTTTTACGGTGGGTTAATTTGTGCTGGGATTGCCATTTTATGGTATGCGTACAAAAATAAAGTAGCCATCATTCATTTATTAGATGCAATGGCAACAACAATGATGTTTGCTTATGCATTTGGTAGGGTAGGTTGCATGGTTAGTGGTGATGGAGATTGGGGAATAGTTAATCAACATCCTAAACCCTTTAGTTGGTTGCCGGATATTTTATGGTCTTACAAATTTCCTCATAATGTAATAGGTGAAGGTGTTCCAATTACCGGATGTGTTGGGCAATTTTGTAATGAACTTCCTATCGGAGTTTATCCAACACCGTTGTATGAAATTATTATTTGCTTTAGTTTATTTGGACTGCTTTGGTTTTTACGAAATAAAATTAAAGTGCCAGGAAAATTATTTGCATTGTATTTAATTTTTAATGGTCTGGAAAGATTTTTTATTGAAAAAATCAGGGTCAATACGAAGTACGATTTTTTGTTTAATCCTACACAGGCTGAATTAATTTCTTCTTTTTTGGTTATTGGAGGAATTATCTTGTACATCCAATCCAATAGATGGGCTTCCAAAAAATTGAGTTAATTTTTTCTATTTCTACTTATTTTTTGTCAATCCTCATTGCATTTTCTGCATAATTCTATTGTTCATCCTTTATTATGCCACCTTTAACCTTTTATTTTACCGTCCATGCTAAAGCATTGTACTATGTTTAACACAGTAGTTAGTTTTGTTTTGTAATTGTCTTTAACAAGAACTAAACAAAAAACATAGAATAATGAAAAATCTAGTAAAAACCCTATTTCTGTTTATCGGAATAGCCATTAGTTACGATTCAAATGCTCAACAAAACAGCTATCTAATCAAAGGGAGTGTAAAATCCAATCAGGCGCCGATCGAGTCGGTTTTGATAAGTTTGTTAAAATCAACCGATTCTAGTTTGGTAAAAACTACCTTATCTGACAAGAATGGTCTTTTTGAATTTGAAAAAGTTACAGGAGGAACCTATTTAATAACAGCCAATTTAGTAGGGTTTCAAAAAACCTACAGTCAGCCTTTCTTGGTTAATAACAATATACAATTACCTGATTTACAATTGGTCTCAACGAATAAACAATTGGCTGAAGTTACCGTAAACTCAAAAAAGCCATTGGTTCAGCAATTAGCCGACCGTATGGTAATCAATGTAGATGCATCACCAACCAATGTTGGAGCCAGTGCATTGGAAGTGTTGGAAAAATCACCCGGTATTACGGTAGATAAAGATGGAAATATCAGCTTGAAAGGAAAAGAAGGGGTAATGGTGTATATGGATGGAAGACCCTCTTATTTGTCAGGACAAGACTTAACCAATTTGTTAAGGAACATGCAAGCCAACCAATTGGATCAAATTGAAATCATGACCAATCCTCCGGCTAAATATGATGCTGCTGGAAAAGCTGGGATCATTAATATCAAAACAAAAAAGAACAAAGTCTTTGGATTCAATGGGTCTGTAACTGTTGGTTATGGCCAGGGAGTTTATGCAAGAAACAATCAAAGTGTAAACTTAAATTATAGAAAAAACAAAATCAATGTCTTCGGAAATTTAGGTCATAATGATAGAGAAAGTTTTCAAAATTTAACTATCAATAGAAGCTTTATTGATAATAGTTCTAAAGCAATAGTTTCTCTTTTTGAGCAAAATACAATCATGAGAAATTCAAATAGCAGTTATAATGGAAAAATTGGTGCGGATTATTTTGTAGATAAAAAGACTACTATTGGAATTGTAGTGAATGGATTTGTCAATCCAAATCAACAATTGAGTGAAGGCAATATCAATATTTTTAATACGAATCACGCTTTGATTAGTACCACTAAAGCAGTTTCTAATTCCAATAATAAATGGAAAAATATTGGAACAAATTTCAATGTTAGACACTTGCTCGATACTGTAGGAACAGAAATTACTTTTGATGCTGATTATTTAAAATACAATAGTTCTAATAATCAAGCATTGAGCAACGCTTATTTTAATCAGTCTGGAATTCCTACAGCTAAGCCAGATACATTGCTGGGATATTTGCCTCAAGCAATTGATATCTATAGTGCTAAAATAGATTTTTCACATCCATTAAAAAAAGGAGCAAAATTAGAAGCTGGTTTAAAATCTAGCTTTGTATCAACTGATGCAAATGCCATTTATGATAGTTTAATTAATGGGATACGCGTAAACGATGTAAACAGAAGTAATCATTTTATTTATAAAGAAAACATCAATGCAGCGTATGTAAATTTTTCAAAACCATTTAGAGAAAAATTCAGCATGCAATTGGGTTTGAGAGCAGAGCATACTCATGCAACAGGCAATCAAATTACTACCAATATTCAGTTTGATAGAAACTATATTCAATTTTTTCCTACAGCATATTTCCAATACAATCTCAACAAGAGCAATAGTTTTGTTATCAATTATGGGAAAAGAATTCGCCGACCTGATTACGAAAGTTTAAATCCTTTTGTTGAATTTTTAGATCGATATACATTTGAACAAGGCAACCCTTATCTGGTTCCAGAATTCAGTCACAATGTTGAGTTAAGCCATACTTTCAAAGGGTTTTTAACCACTACATTAAATTATACCAATACCACAGATATTATACAAGATGTATTGATTCAAAACAATGCCACTAATGAAACCTATATTAAGAAAGAAAATATAGCCAACCAAAAACAATTTGGCTTATCGGTAAATGCATCCAATCAGTATACAAAATGGTGGAGTGGGAATATTTATATGAATGTATTTCATAATGAGTTTAATGGTGTAATTAATGGTGATCAAGTGAATCAAAGTGCTGTAACTGCATTGTTCAATATTAGTCAGCAATTTAAATTCAACAAGGGATGGTCTGCAGAAGTTAGTGGATTTTATAGAACAGAAGGATTAGAAGGTCTTTTTGTAATTCAACCATTCGGAGTAATCAATGTTGGTGTTGGGAAACAAATTTTGAAGAATAAAGGGTCTGTTCGATTAAATGTGAGAGATGTACTATGGTCTCAAAGAATCAATGGATCTGCAAAGTATAGTTCGATTGATGTGAATTTTCACCAATTCAATGATAATAGAATAGTCAACTTGAGTTTTACCTATCGTTTTAGCAAAGGAAAAGCAGCAACAAGCCAGCGCAAAAGAGGTGGAGCTGATGATGAACAGAGCAGGGTAGGCAATAAGAACTAATAGTTATTGGTTATTGGTTATTATGTTGATAGTTGTTATTAGTTATTAAGTTGTGATTAGTTATCAGTTTAATAGTTAAAACCAATAACCAATAACTAATAACCAATAACTAACTAATGATTATCTTTGAAAAAAAATGTTATGCCCTCATTTGACATTGCAAGTGCAGTTGATCTGCAAGTACTGGATAACGCTATAAATACAGTAAAAAAAGAAATAGCTACCCGTTACGATTTTAGAGATACGGCGGTTAAAGTAGAGCTCAATAAAAAGGATTTTGTTATTTCCCTGGAAGTTGGCAGTGATATGCAAATGAAACAGCTAATTGATGTATTAATTAGCAGGTCTATGAAGCAAGGAATTGATGGTTCCGCTTTCGATTTTACCAAAGATGCTTACCCTAGTGGAAAAGTGGTAAAAAAGGAAGTTTCGGTTAGAAATGGCTTGAAACAAGAAGATGCCAAGAAAATCGTAAAAATGATCAAGGACAATGGGTTTAAGGTTCAGGCAGCCATTATGGATGATATTATTCGTGTAACTGGTAAGAAATTGGACGATTTACAGGAAGTTATAGCAAAATGCAGAACTGGAAACTTCGACATCCCGCTTCAATTCGTGAATATGAAGAGCTAAAAAGCACCAAAATCTCAATAGATTTGGTAAAAACGGCGATTTTTACTAATTTTGCCATCCAAATTAAATAATCGTACGGCCAAATCCGTACCACCTAAACCAAAAATCATGAAGCAAGGTATCCATCCAGAAAGTTATCGTTTCGTTGTCTTCAAAGACATGAGTAACGGTACTTCTTTTTTAAGTAAATCTACAGCTCAAACCAAAGAAACAATTACCTGGGAAGACGGTAAAGAGTATCCAGTTGTAAAATTGGAGATTTCTAATACTTCTCATCCTTTTTATACTGGTAAAAACGTATTGGTTGATACTGCTGGTAGAATTGACAAGTTCAAGAAGCGTTACGCAAAAAAAGACTAATTCAATCATTTTGAATACAAATCCTGCTCTAATCAGCAGGATTTTTTTTGACCATACATTAATTATCTTTGTTACAATTGAATGCTTATGCAATTAGATATTTTAGCTTTTGGTGTACATCCAGACGATGTGGAATTGGGTTGCTCAGGTTCATTATTAGTAGCGATCGCTGAAGGAAAGAAAATAGGAATCATTGATTTGACTCGTGGAGAACTGGGCACTAGGGGTACTGCTGATACAAGATTGATTGAAGCCAAAGCTGCAGCTAAAATTCTGGGGGTTCATCACAGAGAAAATCTAGAAATGGCAGATGGGTTTTTACAAAATGATGAAGCACACCAAAGAAAAATTATTAAAGTCATTCGACAATTTCGCCCTTCTATCATTTTTGCAAACGCTCCTGAAGATCGTCATCCAGACCATGGGAAGAGTGCAAGCTTAGTTGCAGATGCTGCTTTTTTAGCAGGGTTAAGAAAAATAGAAACTACAGATAAAGCCGGCAATCCACAGGAAGCATGGAGGCCATCTTATGTTTTGCATTATATACAAGATCGTTTTTTAGAACCCAATTTCATTATTGATATTTCTAAATTTATGGATCTTAAAATGCAATCAATTCTTGCATATAATACTCAGTTTCATAATCCCAATTTAGATGAACCACAAACCTATATTTCTTCGCCGCAGTTTTTAGAAACGCTTAGAGGTAGAGATGCAATGCTTGGAAAAAGAATAGGGGTTGAATATGGTGAAGGTTTTATTACTCGTAAAACACTAGGGATAAGCAGTTTCGATGCTATTATTCAAAAAACTACCTAATTAAACAATATGACAAAAGTTAAAATAGGCCTTGTGCAAATGAGTTGTACAAGTAGTAAAAATGACAATCGTTTAAAAGCAATTCAAGGAATTAGAGAAGCAGCAAAAAATGGTGCTCAGATTGTATGTTTACAAGAATTATTTACTTCATTGTATTTCTGCGATGTAGAAGATTATGAGCACTTTAAATTGGCAGAACCTATTCCTGGTGAATCAACTGATGAACTCAGTAAAGTAGCTGCAGAATTAAATGTGGTAATTATAGCATCACTCTTCGAAAAAAGAGCACAGGGTTTATATCATAATACTACAGCTGTTTTAGATGCTGATGGAACTTACCTAGGTAAGTATAGAAAAATGCATATTCCAGATGATCCTGCTTACTACGAAAAATTTTATTTTACACCAGGTGATCTAGGATATAAAGTCTTTAAAACAAAGTTTGCAACATTAGGTGTGTTAATCTGTTGGGATCAATGGTATCCTGAAGCTGCAAGAATTACTGCATTGATGGGCGCCGAAATTTTATTTTATCCTACAGCAATAGGTTGGGCAAGTTCACAAGATGAAGCAACCAATAATGAACAATACAATGCTTGGCAAACCATACAAAGAAGCCATGCAGTTGCCAACGGAGTGCATGTGGTAAGCGTAAATAGAGTAGGATTGGAGCAGAATGGTTTGATGAAGTTTTGGGGTGGTTCATTTGTGTCAAACCCATTTGGAACATTACTCTTTAAAGGCTCTCATGAAAATGAAGAAAATTCAGTAGTTGAAATAGATCTTTCAAAAACAGATCAGTATAGAACTCATTGGCCTTTTTTGAGAGACCGAAGAATAGATTCTTATCAACCCATTACTAAAAGATTTATCGACGAAGATTAATAACTGATCGTCATTGAGTTTTTTTCTGGATCCTTCAATTTATTTAAATGTCTACTGCGTCAAACATAATTACACCAGCTTCTCTTGGATATAGTTTTCCTGCAGAGTTTGCTCCACATATTGCTACTTGGTTAAGCTGGCCTCATAAAGAAGCCAGTTGGCCTGGAAAAATAGAATCTATTTATCCTAGTTATTCATTGTTTGTAAAATACTTGGCTTCCAGCGAAAAAGTGCGAATTAATGTAGCAAATAGCGCAATGCAAGTTTTTGCTACCAGTCATTTAGAGAGCGCGGGTGTTGACATGAAAATGGTTGAATTTTTTATGCATCCTACAAATGATGCTTGGTGCAGAGATCATGGCCCGGCATTTTTAATAAATCCAGCACTTGAACAAAAGAAAGTAATTGTAGATTGGAATTACAATGCATGGGGAAATAAATATCCTCCTTACGATTTAGATGATGTAATTCCAACATTAATTGGGAATCATTTTAACTTACCTGTTTATAATCCTGGTATAATTATGGAAGGTGGTTCTGTAGATTTCAATGGTGCTGGAACTTTGATTACTTCTACTTGTTGTTTGCTCAATAAAAACAGAAACCCTCAATTAAGCCAACAAGAAATTGAACAATATTTGTTTGATTATTATGGTGTTCAACAAGTGCTTTGGGTAGCTGAAGGAATTATTGGTGATGATACAGATGGTCATATAGATGATACTGTTCGTTTTGTTAATGAAGACACTGTTATTACAGTAATAGAATCGGATCAACAAAATGAGAACTATGAATTATTGCAAACTAATTTGAAGCAATTAAACCAAATGCGTTTATTGAGTGGTAAACAACTCAATATCTTAGAATTGCCAATGCCTGATCCAGTTATTTATGAAGACCAGTCTTTGCCTGCTTCCTATGCTAATTTTTATATTAGCAATCAACACGTAATAGTTCCGACTTTCAGGAGCAAAAAAGATGATGAAGCATTAAAAATAATTGAATCGGCTTTTCCTAATAGAACTACTGTTGGTATTGATTCTACTGATATCATTTGGGGCCTGGGTAGTTTTCATTGCTTAAGCCAACAAGAACCCTTAGTATGAGATTAACCTAAATGACGTTTAATTTCTTTGGCTACATCGCGGTTCTTGATGGTTTCTCTTTTGTCGTGTAATTTCTTACCTCTTCCTAAACCTATTTCAACTTTTACAAATCGCTTTTCATTAAAGAAAACTTTCAAAGGAACAATTGTATAACCTTTGTCTTTTAATTTGAGTTGTAACTTATTTAGCTCTCGTTTATTTAATAATAATTTTCGATCATGAACTTCTATATGATTGTTGACTGTTCCATGAGAGTAGGATGCAATAAATAATCCCCGAATCCATAATTCACCATCATCAAACAAACAGAAAGCATCATTGAAACTGAGCTTACCCTCTCTAATTGATTTTACTTCGGTACCCAGTAAAACAATACCAGCCTCATATTTATCTTCTATGTGGTAATTATAATAAGCCTGTCTATTTTGAATACTCAATTTCTGAATAATTGAACTACCTGAGAAAGTTTATCCTTCAAGTTTTTTCGGTCAACAATAAAATCGAGGAATCCGTGCTCCAATAAAAATTCACTTCGTTGAAATCCTTCAGGAAGGTCTTTTTTAATGGTTTCTTTAATTACACGTGGGCCAGCAAAGCCAATTAAGGCGCCAGGTTCTGCAATATTTAGATCACCCAACATTCCAAAGCTGGCAGATATTCCGCCAAAAGTAGGGTCTGTTAATAAAGATATATAGGGAAGTTGTGCATCACTCAATTGAGAAAGTTTACCACTCGTTTTAGCTAATTGCATCAAGCTGAAGGCACTCTCCATCATTCTTGCTCCACCACTTTTACTAATGACTAAATAGGGGAGTTTATGTTCTATGCAATAGTCTACCGCTCTGCTGAATTTTTCACCCATTACACTACCCAGGGAACCTCCAATGAATTCAAAATCCATACAAGCAACTACAATCCCTTCACCATTTACTTTACCAACTGCAACACGCATTGAATCCTTCAAATCGGTTTTAGCATGAATATCATCTAAACGTTTTTGATAGTTTTTAAGGTCGGTAAATCCAAGTGCATCCTTACTTTTTATATTATCGTATAACTCAGTAAATTCCTGATTATCGAATAACAAATCGTAATACTCTTCACTTCCAATACGATGATGGTGATTGCATTTTGGGCAAACAAATAAGTTCTCTCTTAATTCGGTTGTAGTACAAATTAAATTACACTCAGGGCATTTATTCCATAACCCTTCAGGTGTTTCTTTTTTATCGGCAGTAGAAGTTAAAATTCCTTTTCTTTTCCGAGTAAACCAGCGAGATTTACTTACTTCTGTCTGTTGTGTTTCTTCTGCTCCAGCCAAATTGGATTCGATATCTTCTTCGCGTTCTTTTTTCATAATGGCATACTATTGGGGGAAAATACTTATGCGTTTCTGTTGATACAGTTTAAATCTTCAAATGCAACTTCCAAACGTTTAGCAAAACTTTCTTCGCCTTTACGAAGCCATACTCTTGGGTCGTAGAATTTTTTATTTGGCTTTTCAGCACCTTCAGGATTTCCTAATTGACCTTGCAAATAGGCTTCATTCTTTTTATAGTATTGTTGGATACCTTCCCAGAAAGCCCACTGTAAATCGGTATCAATATTCATTTTGATGGCACCATAACTAATGGCTTCTCTGATTTGATGTTGAGGAGAACCACTTCCGCCATGGAAAACAAAATACACTGGTTTCTTACCGGTTTTTAATTCGCGCTCAATATAATCCTGGCTATTTTTTAAAATTTCAGGGCGTAATTCTACATTGCCTGGGCTATATACACCATGCACATTTCCGAAAGCTGCTGCTACGGTAAACATATTGCCAATTTTGCTTAGCTCAGTATACGAATAAGCAACGTGTTGAGGTTGAGTATACAATTTATCATTTTCTATACCGCTATTATCTACACCATCTTCTTCACCTCCGGTTACTCCTAATTCAATTTCGATACTCATTCCTAGGGGAGCCATTCTTTTATAAAATTCTACCGAAGTATGAATGTTTTCTTCTAATGGTTCTTCAGATAAATCCAACATATGAGAACTAAATAAAGGTTGTCCTTTTTCTTTATAAAATTGTTCGCCTGCGTCAATTAAACCGCTAATCCAAGGCAACCATTTTTTGGCAGCATGGTCAGTATGTAAAACAACGGGTACACCATAATATTTGGCCACATTGTGAATATGTAAAGCTCCAGAAACCCCACCTGAAATATTGGCTTGTAATACATCGTTCGGCATTCCTTTTCCAGCTATGAATTGCGCTCCCCC
Organism: Sphingobacterium thalpophilum; assembly: GCA_943372285.1. Classification (GTDB taxonomy): domain Bacteria; phylum Bacteroidota; class Bacteroidia; order Chitinophagales; family Chitinophagaceae; genus Sediminibacterium. The sequence continues at coordinate 24,935 of CALRYA010000008.1, forward strand.
GTTTGAAAATTGAACAATTACTGGTGAATTTACTTTTGCTGCTGTCTCTAAGGTTGCATTAATAGTATTTGTACCTATAGTATTCACTGCAGGCAATGCAAACTGGTTGTCTTTAGCATCGTTGTACAATGCTTCTAATTCTTTGCCAAATAAAACGCCAGAACTGTACTTCTTCATGTATGTATAATTTTTATAAAGATACAAAAATAAGCCTTAAATCTATTTTGTAGGTGAATTAAGTCTTTTTAGCCTTTATCTTTAATAATCGTATTGATTTGCTAAAATCCTTTAATTTATGAACAAGAAATTCAACTATTTATTCATCTTTTATCTTTTTTTCAACATTATGGAGATCAATGCTCAAAACCTAAGTCCGGAACAAATTGTTCAAAAAAACCTAAATGCCTACAATAAAAGAGATATAAAAGGATTCGTGGCCTCATTCAGTGATGACATTGCATTGTATAACTATGGAGATGCTAATCCCTCCATTGTAGGTTTAAATGCCATCAGTGGGTTTTATAAAAAAGTATTTGATGCCTCTCCAAAATTGCATTCAACCATTTTAAAGAGAATTGTTTTTGACAATAAAGTAATCGATCACGAACAAATTGTAGGTAGGGTAGGGTCTGAAAAACCAGTGGAAATTGTTCTGATTTATGAGGTAAAGAACCAAAAAATCGTTAAAATGACAGCCATTAGAAAATGATGTAAATTGTTTTTTTTGATATATTTTTGATGAAATAATTAATTGATACAATATGAAATTATCTGTATTATTATCGAAAAGTTTAATAGTTACTGCCGTTGTCATTCAACTAACGTCTATTGTAAATGCACAAAGACCTGGTGGCGGGGGAAGACCAGCCCCAAGTAGGCCAAGCCCAAGTTCTAGTAAACAAACCAAATCTAGGCCAAGTACTCAAAAACAAACTCCTTCTAGAGAATCATCTTCCAAACAATTGCCCTCTAATTCAAATTTCGGAAACAAGGCAAATAATAATTCTGTTAGTGGAGATAAGAAAAACAATATCTCTAATGCTGGTAACAAAACGAATAATTCTAATAACAAAACCAATAATATTGGTTCTGGAAATAAGCAAAATAATATTGATAACAGTAAAAAGAACATTAATATCGACAACAGTACCAATATTAATATCGGTTCAAATAATCATGGTAATACTGTTGTAAGACAAAACAACTATAGGCCTTATACAAGACCGCCCTATGTTTATGGTGGATTTCATTATCGTTGTTACAACCCTTTTTTCTATCATCCTTATACGCCATTTATCTGGGGTCCAGTTTGGCATCCATGGGGATTCTTTGTTGCAGCGCTTGCTACAACAGCTATCATTGTTAGTATAGAAAACCAACAATATCATTATGACCAAGGAGTTTATTATGTTCAAAGTAATGGTGGTTACACCGTTGTACAAGCTCCTGTAGGCGCAACTATAACAACGATGCCGCCAAAGACTGAAACCGTTGTAGTAAATGAAACTGTCAATAATTACTATTATGGCGGCGCATTTTATGAAAAAAATGAAAAAGGGTATACTGTTGTTCCACCAACTGCGGGTACTGTTGTAGAACATTTACCTGAAGGTGGCGAGGAAGTTAAATTAGGGGATATTACCTATGTTAAAGTAGGAGAAGTATACTATCAGCCCATTCAAAAGAACGGTAAGAATATGTATGAAGTAGTTGATGTTCAGGAAGCTGATAAAAAAGAATAAATTCTTATATTTATATAATTTCTAAAAAATAAAAAAATGAAAAACAAATTAATCGCAGGATTATTAGGAGTTGCTTTATTTGCAATGAGTTGCGGACCTACTTTAAAAGTAACCAACGATTTAGATAAGACGGCAAATTTTAGCTCTTACAAAACATTTACTGTATACAATTTAAAGACTTCTGGAAGTGTTAGTCAAATGAATGCAGACAGAATTGTTGCTGCTATTCGTTCAGAAATGGTTAAGAAAGGATATAAAGAAGGCGGAGATAATGCAGACCTAAAAGTAAATGCTGTAACCATTATTAAAGACAAACAACAAGTTTCTGCAAGCACTAATTATTATGGATACGGTGGCTTGTACAGACCATATGGATATTATGGTGGAATGGGAATGGGCTCTAGTACATCAGTAAGTACTTACGATTATAAAGCAGGCACATTCATTGTAGACGTGGTAGATGCTAAAACCAATAAAATGGTTTGGGAAGGTGTAGGTAGTGCTGATTTTGATAAAGCACCAAAAGATCCAGATACTGCAGTTCCTGCTGGTATAGCAAGAATCATGGAAAGCTTGCCAACAAACGGAGCAAAATAATTAAAACGTTGAATGAATATAAAAGCCCTTTCTGCAATTATCAGAAAGGGCTTTTTATTTAAAGAAATTTATACCAAGAAAGTGTTATCAACTACACTTTAATCGAATCAATTATTTTGCCAGACTTTGAATTACATCATATTTAGTAACGATATGATAATCGCCTTTTTCGTCTTTAGATAATACAGCTCCATTTTCTTTATTGATCAGTGAACCAATTTTTTCAACTGGTGCCAGGAAGTCAACAATCGGAAAAGCAGGCTCCATAACACTTTCAACAGTGGCCATTTTTATATCGGCATTGTTAAAAACTTTTAAAAATAAACCCACTTCACTGATACTACCTGCAAGTGCATTGTTCTTCATTACTGGAATATGTTCGATGTCATATTTTTTCATTAATTCAACAGCATCAGCAACTGTATGAGCAGCATCTACAGTAATTAGTTTTGTGCCAGCCCTTCCACTAATAATATCTTTAAATGTTTTTACTTCCAGAAAGCCTCTTTCCATCATCCATTGGTCGTTGTAAATTTTAGCAACATACCTGCTTCCATGATCATGGAAAACACAAACAACCACATCATCTTTTTTTAGTTGATTTTTTAATTGCATTAGTCCCTGCAAACAACTTCCTGCACTATATCCACAGAAAAGGCCTTCTTCTTTTGCAATTCTTCTGGCCATAATGGCTCCATCTTTATCGGTCACTTGCTCAAAATGATCTATCACACTCATATCATAATTCATTGGAAGAAAATCTTCTCCAAATCCTTCACTGATATAAGGATGAACAAAACTCATATCAATATTGCCTGTTTTATAATAATTGGTCAATAATGATCCATACACATCAATAGCCCAAACTTTAATATTGGGATTCTTTTCTTTTAAATACATGGCCGTTCCGGTAATCGTTCCCCCAGTTCCAGCAGTACACACAAAATGGGTAATCTTTCCTTCTGTTTGTTCCCAAATTTCTGGGCCTGTACTTTCATAATGGGCTTGTCTATTTGCCAGGTTATCGTATTGGTTCATGTACATAGAATTAGGAATTTCTTTTCCTAATCGTTTTGCTACACTATAATAGCTACGGGGATCATCAGGTAATACATTGGTTGGGCATACTATTACTTCTGCTCCAACGGCTTTTAAAATATCTGCTTTTTCTTTTGATTGCTTATCGGTGGTAACGAATATACATTTATAGCCCTTTACACAGGCCGCCAATGCGAGACCCATTCCTGTATTTCCACTCGTACCTTCAATGATTGTACCACCGGGCTTTAATTTACCTTCTTGTTCGGCAACTTCAACCATTTTCAAAGCCATTCTATCTTTGATTGAATTTCCAGGATTGAAATAATCTACTTTGGCCAATATGGTTCCTGGTAGATCTTTGGTGATCTTATTTAATTTGATCATCGGTGTATTACCGATTGTTTCCAATACATTATTCTTCCACATATAAACTAACACTTGTTTGCACAAAGGTATAGTTTTGAAATTAAGCTTTGAACTCTTTATAATGAATGTCTAAAGAAAAATTGGCAGGAAATTTAGGTGAAATATGTCTGTAGAATTCCATGATTTCATCCATTGTTTGATTGAACTCAATGGGTTGGATTACTTTTCCAATTCCAGCTGTTTTTGTGGCATAATCTACATATCCCAATAGGATTGGAACATTGGCTTGTTGAGCAACATGAAAAAATCCGGTTTTCCATTGTTCCCTTTTGCTTCTTGTTCCTTCTGGAGTAATCACAATGATCAATTCTTGATGTTGATTAAAAAGGGTAGTCATTGCATCCACAAAGCTAGGTCGGTTACCATCTTTTCTGGGGGATCTGTCTATACCAATACCGCCCAGGGGTTTCATGATTAAATTGAAAGGAAAACGCATCCATTCTTTTTTAACAGTGAATCTGATCTTTAAGCGATAAATGGAGAATGCTGCCATACAATACCAAAAATCCCAATTACTCGTATGAGGTGCAGCTATAATGATGCATTTCTGAATGGCTGGCGGAAGATTGTGATCAACTTTCCACCCTGTTTGTTTAAAAATAAACAGGCAAATTTTTCGGATCATGTAAAAAAATTAATGGGAGGGTTAAGCCTTAAAAGAAGCTGCCATTTTTGCACAAATATTGGTAGAGATCATTTTAGAAGCAACATGGATCATGTTTTTAAATGCTTTGGCTGAACTGATTCCATGTCCGATGATCACTGGCTTTGCAACTCCCAATACAGGTGTGCCACCATAGTTTTCATAATGAAAGCGGTTGAAAAATGCATCTTCACCAATACCTCTTTGAAGGGCCATATCGTAAACTGATTCGGCCATTTTCAAAACAACATTACCAGTGAAACCATCACAAACCATTACATCGGCCTTGTCGGAAAAAAAGTCTCTGCCTTCTATATTTCCAATAAAACGAATATTATTATTTTCTTTTAAAAGAGGGTAGGTGGCTTGAGCCAAAATATTTCCTTTTCCTTCTTCTTCACCTACATTGATTAACCCAACCGATGGATCATTGATTCCCAAAATATGTTCGGCATATAAACTTCCAAGTATAGCAAATTGATTGAGCGACTCTGGCTTACAATCTGCATTTAAACCAACATCCAGTAGAACGCCAGTTGAACCATTAATTTTGGGCATAATGGTAGCAATCGTTGGCCTGGAAACACCTTCAATAGCTTTTATAGTAAACATTGCACCTACAAGCATTGCACCTGTATTGCCTGCACTTATAAAAGCATCTATTTTTCCGGATGATAATAAATGAAAACCAATTGCAATAGATGATCGCTGTTTTTCCTTTAAGGCTTTGGTGGGATGCTCATGATAACCAATTACTTCAGGAGCATGTATTAAATGCAAATTAGGTGATGAAACTTTGTACTCATCTAAAAGAGGTTGTACAATCGCTTCATCACCTATACAAAATATGTTTACTGGCTCGATAGTATTGGACATAAAGAGTTGAATACCTTTCACCGCTTCAAGCGGTGCAAAATCTCCACCCATCATGTCTAATCCTATATTCATGCAAGTAAGCTACTTAAATAAATTGATCTAAAAGGTTATGCTTTCAATGGAGCTTTTTCAGCAACCAATTTACCTTTATAGAACAACTTACCTTCGCTTACATGTGCACGATGGCGTACATGTGTTTCTCCTGTAGTGCTATCTTTGCTCAAGGTAACTTCTTGTGCAACATAGTGTGTTCTTCTCTTAGCACTTCTCTGCTGTGAATGTCTGCGTTTTGGATTCGGCATTGCTCAATTTTTATTGTATCAAAAAAAACTTATTCTAAATCTTTAAATTTTTCCAACCCTTTCCAAAGAGTAGGAGTATCTTTTTGTGCTTCTTCTTCCATCTTCTTCAATTTCTCCAGCACTTCTTTATTGCATTTCGGTCCACCAATTTCTTCGGGCTTACACATTTTTTGCAATGGTAAACTTAAGTTGATAAACTCATAGATCCAATCAGCCAGATGCAAATGGCTTTCGCCTCTACTGATATAATATACATCTGGATCTTCTTCCTGTTCATTCATGAGGTTGGGTTCATCTACCATTTTAACAATGATGTTAAACTCATCCCACAATTGAAAAGGGATACCATTTCCACAGCGATCACAGTTTGATTCGACCTTTCCATCGATATCAAATTTCAATAACATAAAGCCCGTTTTTTTATCTAAGCTTAGCTTGATATTGGCTTCACATTTCTTGAAATCCTGCTCACCATAAGGTAAAAAGAACTGATCATCTACCCTGTATTCATATACATGAATTCCCGGCTTCAAACCCACAAAAGCGATCTCAAATTCGCGCCGATTACTCATATCCACATTTTAAGGGTTTGCAAAGGTAGAAAAAAGCCCTGAATTTGCCAAAGTAAACAAGAAAATACCCAATTAAGCTTTCGTCAACTATATCTTTGCTTATTCTAAAACAATGAGTTTCTCCATAATTATTCAAGAAAAAAGGATTAAAACCAATTTTTGGCTCATAATCGGGTCATTTTTAGTGTATTTGATAGGGTTTTACCCGGATTTTGTGGAAAAATGGTATTCTCTCGGATTTTATCCACTTTTTTCAAAATCACTCAGATTCGGCACTGGATGGCTGGGATTCAGCATTGGAGACCTTTTATATGTAGCCCTGGGTGGGTGGATATTGATTCGTTTCATTCAGTTCATCTGGATGATTTTTCGAAATGGAATTAGTTGGAATCATTGCCTTAAAGTTGCAGGAGTTTTGTTAAAGTGGATTTGTATTATTTACATATTTTTTAATCTTTTTTGGGGCTTTAATTATCATCGACAAGGAATTACTCATCAACTCGATATTCGAAATGACCATTATACTAAAGAAGAAATCAAATCGCTTACCAATGAGCTAATTGAGCAAACTAATTTTTACAGAAAAGCGATATCAAGCCATGAGCTGCCTGTTTATTCATTTGATCAAATCCGACAGGAGGCTATTCAGAGTTATCATTCTGCCAATGAATATTACCCTTTTTTACATTATCCATTCAATAGTGTTAAAGAAAGCAGTTTTAATTCAATTGCAGATTATGTAGGATTCACCGGATATTATAATCCATTTACAGGAGAGGCCCAGCTAAGAACGGATATACCTTCTATTTTACTCCCCTTCACAACCTGTCACGAAATTGCCCACCAAATAGGATATGCGAGTGAAAGCGAAGCCAATTTTGTAGGTTTTTTGACTGCATCAAAGTCCAGTAATCCTTATTTTCGTTATTCTGCTTATCTTGAAATGTTGAATTATGCGCTGAGCGCAGAGTTTCTTTTATATGCCAGAGATAGTAGTTTTAAAGATCTGGAAGCGGTGATACAATATAATAAAAGCCATATTGACACATTGGTTAAAAAGGACAGAAAAGAAATCAGACAATTCTTTAACCAAAGAAAAAACAATATTGCACCTATAACAGCTGATTTATACGATCAATACCTGAAACTAAATAAACAATTGGCAGGAATTAACAGTTATGATGAAGTAATTGGCTGGTTAATTGCATATAAAACAAAAAAGGGATCGTTATAAAACACGATGCCAATTTTCTATGAATAACATTTTTAAATTAATACTCGCGTTGTTATTTACCGTTGGCTTTGGCTCTCTGGGTGGAATATTCACTGTTGCTGAAATTCCTACATGGTACCAAACACTTATAAAACCAAGCTTTAACCCACCTAACTGGTTATTTGGGCCAGTTTGGACATTGCTCTACACATTGATGGGCATTGCTTTGTGGTTAGTTTGGAAAGAACCTTCTTCAACAGACCGAAATTTTGCAATCGGTGTTTTTATGATTCAATTTGTGTTGAATTTTTTATGGTCAGTTATATTTTTTAAATACCATTTATTGGGCTGGGCATTATTAGAAATATTACTGATGTGGATCTTTATTTTATTGACAATACTTTTTTTCTGGCAACATTCTAAATTGGCAGCCATATTATTATTGCCTTATTTATTTTGGGTAAGTTTCGCAACCATTTTAAATGCTGCGATTTTTAGATTGAATTGATTGACCCTTAAAACTGGTTCTTCCACATCATGCTCTCTATTGGCTTGTCGGGTTGCCCACTGTATTTAGCATTTTTCTTTTGGTTATAAGCAGTTCCAATTTCTCCATCTACTGGAAAATAGATTAATTGCCCAATAGGCATTCCTTTGTATACTCTTACAGGTTGTTTGCAAGATATTTCTAAAGTCCAGTTCCCACAAAATCCTACATCACCTTTACCGGCAGTTGCATGAATATCAATCCCTAATCTACCAGTAGATGATTTGCCTTCTAAAAAAGGCACATGGGCATGTGTTTCGGTGTACTCTTCGGTAACCCCTAAATAAAATCCGGATGGCTCTAAAACAAATCCATCATCTGGTATTTCAAAATATTCAATCTTATTGTGCTGTTTAGCATCCAACACTTCATCTACATATACTGCCAACCATTTTCCTAAATGCACATCATAACTATTGCTTCCTAAATCGGCTCTATTGTATGGAACTATTTTGATAGTTCCTTTGTCAATTTCTTCTAAAATACGCAGATCGCTTAAAATCATTTTAAATTCTTTTATGATGGAATTGCAAATAAATTGTAATTCTGCAATATATAAACGCAACTACCCAGCTTTGCCAATCAATTATCAACAAAATATTAACGATACTACTCAATTAGCCCTTTGGGAGATCAAAGAAGCCGAATCTTTTTTCCTCCAAAAAGTGCCTCTTCATCAGCCTGTAAGCCACCCCCATAAACGGTTACAGCATTTAGCAGGCAGGTATTTACTCCAATATTTATTTCCGAATTTTCCTACAGCTTTGATTGAAATTGCAGATACCAGAAAGCCATTTTTGCCAGATGAACAATTCCATTTCTCTATTTCTCATTGCGGCAATTTTGCTGCAGCCATTGTAAGTTCTAGTCAGCGTGTTGGAATTGATATTGAATTAATTACTCCTAGGGTTGAAAAAATCAAGCATAAATTTCTTCATCCTAATGAATTAACTGAATGGAAAATTGATGAGCTGAATGATCAAAAAAGAATTGAAACACTTACCTTATTGTGGAGTTGCAAAGAAGCGATGTTTAAATGGTGGGGAAGGGGAGATGTAGATTTTAGCGAAGTAATGCGGATCGACGCAAGTGAGATTTCTACAAAAGGAATTTTAAAAGCAAGGTTCACGAAAAATGAATTTGACCAGGAACTAATGCTTTACTATCAACTTAATAATAATCTAAGTTTGGTTTGGGTGATTACTTAAATTAATCCGCAATTCGATTCCTCGTTTTAGTTACTTGTTTCAGTAATTTCAGTAGCGCTTGTTTCATATGGGTTTTCAATAATTGTCCCATTGTATTTGCTTTCAAATATTGATCGTTGTGAAAATGTTCTGCTAATGATATTTTAAGTTCATTGATTTTTTCTGGTTTTGAAATAGGATCATCATCCATTATATCTAATAGCTCTTTGATTCTATACCTAGAGGAGACCAATCTAAATGTCATCATCGTTTTTTCTTCGGCCTGGTATTGTTCAATGGATTGATTGTTTAAATGCTTCATTACAATTTTCACCAATTGCTGATTCTCCTTAAAAAATTGGGGGAGGTATAAATTTTTTCTGCCTTCATAGGATTGCTGATCAAAATCAATTGCCCTGATTCGATATTGAAAATCTTCAATATCAGGAATAATGTTCACCACAAAATTATAGGAACGCATATCACCCAATAATTGCACAAAACAACGTTCATTGAATTTCACAAACTCTTTGGCCAATCTGATCTGATTGGTTTGTTTACTATTTAAATAATCAGCAATAAATACATCACCAGGAATTCCAGGAATATGTTCTTCAATTAAGGTTTCTTTACTGGTGAAATAAGTCATCCGGTTAGGAGAGAGCAAGTGTTCTAATTCTAAACCATAAACCCTGCTGGCATCGGCCTGTTTGATATAATAATGATCGTAATTGTCATTAAACTTATTTACAATTCTAATTCTAAATGGTTTGCTGTTTCCAAAAAAACAATAATCAATACGAGCTACATCTAAATGATCGATATAGCTCATGTCTCCTTCCGTTTTTAAAATAGCATATACTTTTATTAAACTCTCCCTTAAAAATTTCCATTCATGTAAATCGTAGGAAACTTTTTCCCATGCTGTGTCTAAGCCATGTTTATCTTTTAATGGAACTGTGTAAGTAAACTTTTGTAAATCACTATAGGCGAAAGGCAGTTTTACTTCTCTGCCATATTTTACTAAATACTTTCTCAGATCATCCTTGATGGGATATATTGGTTTCTTCCTTGATGGGTGTACATTTTGCCCACTATGATTGATATGGTCAATAAAATTAATCAAGTAGTAAAGATTCGTTATCGTCTTCCAATAAATTTAAGTTTACTGCATCTGCGCCAGCAATACCTTCTACAGAACCTTTAATATGTGCTGCATTCAACAATATTTTATCGAGTTGTTTTTCTCTGGCCTTCCATAATTTTTCCATAGCGTCTCTTTCTTTTTGAATGCTTTGTCTCATACTTCTGTAGCCTTCGCTAATGGCTTTCCATTGTTCACTGAATTCAGAGCCAATTAAATAGTCGTATAGCATCACCATTTTGTCGCCTTTGTTTTCTTGGCTTTTCTTGGCATCAGCAATTTTTAATAAAGCATTTCTTAGCAAAGCAGCCACACTCTTTACTTCGGATAGAGTACATATATAAACGCCTTCCTTCTCGCCAAAGCGATCCATATCTTTTGGCAAAGTTTGTGTTACAATCACTGCTACATCTGCACCAAAATGACGCATGTCTTTTTTTAGTTTTTCAATCCATTCATTGGCAAAATCTTTGGTTCTTTTACTTTCATAAATAATCTTACCAGATTCATTGCCAAATCGATTTCGTACAATCTGTATACAATCTGCTCCTCTAACACCTTTTCCAACTTCTTCTATTTTATCGAATGGAAAACAGCTTTGCAATAACTCTTCTAAATGCAATTCTTGAATTTCTCCTTGCAATTGCATACTGCCTTGTTCGGCTTTTCGCTTCATTTCTTCAATGAGCTTATTTTGATCGTCCTTTTGTTTTTCTAATTCTTTAATTCTTAAAGTAAAATCTTGTTCTTTTAAACTCAGCTTAGCTGCTTCTTCTTTCATCAATTGTTCTTTCAGCTTTTCTCTTTCTTCCATTAATTGACGTTGAACTGCTATCTGCATTTCCTCCTCTCTGGTCTTTAATTGCTGTTCTTTCTGCAAGTATTCAAATTCTTTCTTTCTGGATTCTTTCAATTTCAATTCATTGTCTGCAGCATTTTGTTGCAATAATTTCAATTGATTTTCATAATCGGCCGCCATTGATTTTCTAATGGATTCCTGCATCTCGGTTTGTAAACGTTTTTTCTCTTGCTCCAATTGTACCTGCGATTCTATTTCTTTCTTTTTTTGCCAGTCCTGCATTTGACCCCTTAATTCTTTCTGGATCTCATCACGCATAGATTCACCGGGTTCAAATTGATGATTACAGTTAGGACATGTTATAATAAAGCTAGACATATGGTATTATTAGACCATGAAGGTATTGAAATTACTTGCTCGAAAAACATCCTATTCTTAGATGCTTTATAAGTATTAAATGGAGGTTTTTTGGAGAGATTGATTACAATTCAAACTGAATTCTAAACTGGTAAAAATTGGTTTTACCAGTTATGCCTTTACTATCTAAATTACCGATTCCAAAATTGAACTCATACCTGAAATGAATATTTGGGTACCAGCTTAATGCCGTTGTAAATCGATTGAACCTTCCACCATTGATGAGTGCATCAGTTCCATTGGTATGTGTATATCGGGCTCCTAATTCAAAAGCGCCATATCCAGATCCTTGTCTGAATTTAAAATTTTTCTTTGGAATCAGTTTGCCAAGGTTTCCTGTCGTTTTATTGTAACGTCTATTTTCTCCAGTAATAAACCAGCTACCGCCTAATTGAATGGTACTGAAATTGGGATTTCCTACAGTTGGGCTATTAACACTGGTTGTAATATACTCCCCTAAAAAAGAAATAGGCCCTTTAACAAAAATTCCCTCAAGCGTAAATGAATTGGCTCCTAAGGCATTGAATGATCCTGTGCTAATATAAGATGGTGCTGTATTAGCTTCTGGCTTTGCTTTATAGGCTATTTTACCGTCCGTTGCATCTGTGTATCTATAACCCATACCTACATGCAATAAATTTCTGTCAGATTCATAAATAGGCAGTCCTGTAACTCTTGCAACTATTTGTGAACCATTGTTCTCGAAAGATTTGCCTGTTTCCCAATAATTATTGAAATAGCCAATGGTATATTGCATCCTTTGTTGTAGAATAACATTTGAATATCTAATGCCAATATTTCTTTGCCGAACAAACATAGGAGAGCCCGTACTTCTTTCTGTAAACATTCCTTGGGTACCTGGTGCAACATATTCTAATCCAACTCCTTCTTTTTGCTTGCCAATGGTAAACCAACCTGCTTTACTACTAATAGGTATATCAATATTCCAATCGATCATTTCAAGGCTTTTTTTACCTTCTGGAGCATCTAATCCATTAAAATTGGCACTTACCATATAACGCCATGGAGTTTTATTCTTTAGAAAAAAACTACCTGTAATAATAATTCTATCTCCTCTGAATTCAGTTCCTGGGTCTACTTTACCAACCTGTTGAATATTGTTGTTATCCTGTGAAAGAATATTGTGATCCAGCAGAATTGCCAGCCCTATATTCATGGTAAAAAACTTATTTTTAATTTGATTCCACTTTTTGGCCGAAACATTTGGAGCTGTTGTTGCATTGGCCTCTCTGATGACCATTGCAGTATCATCAAATGTTTTAAAAATATCTTGGGCCTGAGTTACTGTAGAAACCATTAATAAAATGGTTATTAAAAAATAGGTTTTGTACTTTATCGAATTGAGCATACGCTTGTTTGTATATACTTGCAATTTATCAATTTGCGACCAGTAATGAATAATTTGATGAAAATGTTTGATTCAAATTTTAATTTGATACTTGTTGGGTTTAATAAATGCCTTGCAGCGCATTCGGCGTTGTTCGGATTGTCGGCTTCACTTTGTTTCGCCGACTTCTAAGGAGGGGGGCTTACTCAAGCAAAAAGTTCTCACTTGCTTCGCAAGTAGGGACTTTTTATGCGCCCGACCTGAAGCAAGCTTCGGCCGTGCCCATAAAAAAAGTCCCGCACTACGTGCAGAACTTTTTACTTGTGCCCGAGACTGGATTCGAACCAGCACGCCGTTTCCAGCACCACCACCTCAAGGTGGCTTGTCTACCAATTTCAACACCCGGGCTAAAGAAATGCAATATTAGAAAATAATCATTACATACGTTCTGGTACTTTTATTCCTAATACCTCCATTCCGGTTTTTATTACCTGCGCAGTAGAAATGGCCAACATTACACGAAGGTTTTTCTTTTCATCATTTTCTGCATTGGCAATGGAATGCTCATTATAAAAGGAACTAAATGTTTTTGCCAAATTATATATATAAATCGCCACTTTGGAAGGATCATGTTCCAATCCTGCATCATTTAACACTGTTGGAAATTGTTCCAACTCTATCAATAATTCTTTTTCGAGCGGGAAGAGTGTTATTGATGAATCTATTGTTGCTAATTGAGTATCAGCAACAATATTCATCTTACGCAAAATGCTTTTTATTCGAGCATGTGTGTACTGAATAAAAGGGCCGGTGAATCCATGGAAATCAATACTCTCTTCCGGATTGAATACCATTTTCTTTTTTGGGTCTACACGCAATAAGAAAAACTTTAACGCGCCAATTCCTAAAGTTTCATATAATTCCATTCTTTCCGACTCAGTAAAATCATTGACTTTGCCTAATTCTTCTGTTTTTTGTTTGGCAATCGCAATCATTTCATCTACTAAATCATCTGCATCAACAACAGTACCTTCTCTGCTTTTCATTTTACCTGTTGGCAATTCAACCATTCCATAACTTAAATGAAAGATTCCATCCGCTGAAGGAAGTTGTAATTTTTGGCAAATCAATTTCAACACTTTAAAATGATAGTTTTGTTCATCACCTACCACATAAATGCTTTGATTGGCATTAAACTCTTTTTGTTTTTGCTCAGCTAAACCAATGTCCTGTGTGATATACACTGATGTTCCATCTTTTCTGCGTACCAATTTTTCATCTAATCCATCTTCAGTTAGATCAATCCATACACTGCCATCTTCTTTCTGATAAAAGACTTTACTCACTAATCCTTTTTCTACTAAATCTTTACCCAGCAAATAAGTATTGCTTTCGAAATATGTTTTATCAAAATCAGTTCCAATTTTTGCATACGTAATATCAAAACCTTTATAAACCCACTCATTCATTTTCTTCCACAATTCAATTACTGCAGGTTTTCCTTCTTCCCAATCAAACAACATTTGTTGAGCAGCTAATAGGATAGGGGCTGATTTTTCTGCTTCTTCTTGTAGTATGCCCTGTGCTTTTAAATGTTCAACTTGAGATTTAAATTCATCATTGAATTTCACATAATAATCTCCTACAAAATGATCTCCTTTTTTATGGCTCGTTTCTGGAGTTGCCCCATGAGCAAATAATTGCCATGCGATCATACTTTTGCAAATATGAATTCCTCGATCATTAACAATACATGTTTTAACAACTTTGTTTCCAGTTATCTTTAATATTTCAGCAATACTTCTTCCTAAAAAATTATTTCTTAAATGTCCTAAATGCAATGGTTTGTTGGTGTTAGGAGAGGAGTACTCTACCATTACTGTTGAACCATTATTGGGTGTTGACCCAAATGATAGATTGGTATAATTGTTTGTTAAAAAATTCAACCAGATTGAATTGTTAATAGTCAAGTTTAAGAAACCTTTTACCACATTAAATGCAGTAAATAAATGTCCATAATGGTTAACCAAATAAGTGCCTAATTCATTTCCAAGCTGATCAGGAGATTTCTTTAATTCTTTTACGAATGCAAATAAAACAAGCGTATAGTCACCTTCAAATTCTGGTTTAGTCAAATTAACTAAAATGGATTTTGGTTCAATAGTATAGTTGAATAATGCATTTATACTTTCTGCACTTGCTGCTTTTATTTGTTGAGTAACACTCATATTTATAACCGTTTCGGGTGGCAAATCTAACCAATTAAGCGCTACCTTCGCCTCCAGTTATGCAAAAGCTGCATTTTTTTATTCGCAATTTGATTCTTCAAACGGTTGATTTATTTTATCCACTGTTTCGCCGATTCATGCCCTTACAAACTTTCAGGTATGCAGCCTGCGGTGGATTTAATACAGTTTTAGATATTAGTTTATTTTTTATTTCTTATAATTTTATCTTTTTAAAACAACCAGTTCAAATTGGTGCTTTAACTATTGGAGCCCATATAGCATCTTTTTTGTCTAGCTTTTTAGTAACATTTCCCATTGGATTTTATCTGAGCAGGTATGTGGTTTTTCAGGAAACAAATGTTGCCAAAGCTCAACAATTGGGTAAATATTTTATGGTAGTTCTGAGCTGTTTAATTTTGAATTATTTATTTCTGAAAGTATTTGTAGAAGTTCTCGGATGGTATCCAACCCCTTCCAAAATAGTGACTACTTTTTTTGTTGTGGCATTCAGTTATTTTTCTCAAAAGAATTTTACTTTTAAAGCGAGTAAAAATTAGTCTTAAAGTTCTGTTTCAAAACCTCCTACAATTCCCAAATAGTTGAAATCTTACAAGACCATCCTGAGCCTTTTCTGGTATAAAAAAGGTGAATTCTCTAAAAATTTCAAAATTTCCCCCAATCCAGTTTTTTCTATTGAACGATGGAAATAGTAGCTAGTCATTGCTAAAATGACCCGAATTAGTGTCCGAATCCAGTAGAATTCTCACAAAATGGCTTAAAAACTGGGTTGAAAAATCAATTTATGACAATATTTCATTGAAATAATGGGTGGCATAATCATTGACATACCCTTTGTTGAAAAAATAAAAATATGGGAAAGATAATTGGAATTGACCTTGGAACCACAAATAGTTGTGTTTCTGTTATGGAAGGGAATGAGCCTGTAGTAATAGCCAACGACGAAGGTAGAAGAACTACCCCTTCAGTTGTCGCTTTTTTGAAAAATGGCGAACGTAAAGTAGGAGATCCTGCTAAGCGTCAGGCGATTACTAATCCTCAAAATACCATTACCAGCGTAAAACGTTTTATGGGTCGTCAGTTTGACGAAGTAACTGAAGAAATAAGCCATTGGAGTTATAAAGTTGCCAAAGGCGATAATAATACGGTTAGAGTTGCGATCGACGATCGTTTATATACTCCACAAGAAATCTCTGCAATGATTTTGCAGAAAATGAAAAAGACTGCTGAAGACTATTTAGGTCAAGAAGTTACAGAAGCAGTTATTACTGTTCCTGCATACTTCAACGATGCTCAACGTCAGGCAACCAAGGAAGCTGGTGAAATTGCTGGTTTAACTGTTAGAAGAATAGTGAACGAGCCAACAGCTGCTGCTTTGGCTTATGGTTTAGATAAAAAACATGCTGATCAAAAGATTGCTGTTTTCGATTTAGGTGGTGGAACTTTTGATATTTCTATCCTTGAATTAGGTGATGGAGTATTCGAAGTTAAATCAACCAATGGTGATACCCATTTAGGTGGTGATGATTTTGATAAAGTAATCATGGACTGGTTGGCTGAAGAATTCAAAAATCAAGAAGCAATCGATCTTCGTAAAGATCCAATGGCTTTACAACGTTTAAAAGAAGCTGCTGAAAAAGCAAAAGTAGAATTGAGTTCTTCTGCTGAAACAGAGATCAATCTTCCTTATGTAACTGCAGTTGACGGAGTTCCTAAACACTTAGTAGTTAAATTGACTCGCGCAAAATTTGAACAATTATCTGACAACTTATTTGCACGTTGTTTAAAACCTTGTGAAGCTGCTTTAAAAGATGCAGGATATTCCATTTCTGAAATTGATGAAATCATTTTAGTAGGTGGTTCAACTCGTATCCCTAAAGTACAGGAAATAGTAGAAAAATTCTTTGGTAAAAAACCAAATAAAGGAGTTAACCCTGATGAAGTGGTTGCAGTTGGTGCAGCTATTCAAGGTGCAGTTTTATCTGGAGAAATCAAAGATGTATTGTTATTAGATGTTACTCCTTTAAGCCTTGGTATTGAAACAATGGGTGGAGTAATGACTACCATGATCGCATCGAATACAACTATTCCAACCAAGAAAACAGAAGTATATTCTACAGCAAGCGATAATCAACCTGGTGTTCAAATTCATGTATTACAAGGTGAGCGTCCGATGGCTACACAGAATAAGAGTTTAGGCATGTTCAACTTAG
Source organism: Sphingobacterium thalpophilum (assembly GCA_943372285.1). Lineage (GTDB taxonomy): Bacteria > Bacteroidota > Bacteroidia > Chitinophagales > Chitinophagaceae > Sediminibacterium. Next base: position 42,248 of record CALRYA010000008.1, read on the forward strand.
ATGGAATTCCTCCATCTCCAAGAGGTGTACCTCAAATTGAAGTTACTTTTGATATTGATGCCAACGGTATGTTGCATGTAAGTGCAAAAGACAAAGGCACTGGTAAAGAACAAAAAATTCGTATCGAAGCTGGAAGTGGTTTGAGCAAAGAAGAAGTTGAGAAAATGAAAGCTGAAGCTAAAGCCAATGAAGCAACAGATAAAGAAGCTAGAGAGAGAGTAGAAAAAATCAATCAAGCCGATAGTTTGATCTTCCAAACAGAGAAGCAATTCAAAGAATTTGGAGATAAAATTCCTGCGGATAAAAAAGGTGCCATCGAAACTGCATTGACCAAGTTGAAAGAAGCACATAAGAATCAGGATATCCCAGCAATTGATGCAGCTATGGCTGAAATGAATACTGCTTGGACAGCGGCTAGTGAAGATATCTACAAAGCTCAACAAGAATCAGGTGCACAACCTGGCGCTGAACAAGCTGGGCCTCAGCAATCTGCTCAGCAAGCCAATAACGATACTGTTGAAGATGCACAGTTCGAAGAGGTTAAATAAAATTTGAATGTTTAAAGTATATAAGGCTTCAGTGAAAACTGGAGCCTTTTTTATTTCAATTATCGAATGATTACAGTGCCTAATTGCTTGGTAATATCCCTTTCGAATTCTTTGAGTTGTTTGTGTAATTCTATGAGTTTGATTTGCTCTTCGTAACTCGCATGTTCCATATCGCGTTGATTGTCGTCGAACATTTTTTTGAGTTTGCGCAATTTGAAGTAATTCATACTCATAATTGCGTCGTTTACCGAAGTATCTCTATTTAGAATTTTCATTCCTTCCATGATCTCATCCCAACGAAGACTTAACTCAAATGGAAACATCGTAATGCTGGTAATTGTATTTCTAATAAAATCATCTTCATGATACAACATGGTTTTAGAAGTTGGCTCTAATCCTTTATTGTACCAGTCTTTGTAAACATGCATCAATTGTTCCAATTGCGAATTTTCAAATTGAAAATGTTCCATTTCAGAAAAGATATAAGCAGCAATGGTAGTGGTTTCATCAAATGGTTTTAATCCATGATCTAATAAAACCCGTAGAATATTTTTCTCGTATTGCTCATCTTGTTGCAATAGGGTAGCCGTATCATCCCATTCCGGATTATTTTGTGCAGTTCCTGATTGTGCATCTTGTTGAATAAAATTAGCTTCTTCGAATGGAAGCTTTTTTTCATCCTTGGCAATTTTATCTCGTTTGTATTTATTAACCAGATTGGTAAATCCTGTTTCATCAATTTTTAAAATAGATGAACATTGCTTTATATAATCTTGTTGCTTGGTAAAATCTTCGGCCTTATTTATTTTACTAAGGGTCTCTGCAATCTGATTGACGATTCCACTTTTTTTATTGACATCATTGCCAGCTTCTTGCAACAACACTTCTAATTGAAAAAGAATAAAATCTTTTTTAGACGCAGCAATGAATTGATTGAATGCAGTAGCACCCACTTTATTTACATAACTGTCCGGATCTTCTTTGTCTGGAATCAATACCAGCCTTACGTTTAAGCTTTCTTCAATCGCTAAATCTAATCCTCGCAGTGCTGCTTTAACACCGGCACTATCACCATCATAAATGATGGTTAGGTTATTGGTATATTTCTTAATTAGTCGAAGTTGTTCAACCGTTAAAGATGTTCCTCCGCTAGCCACAACATTTTCTATTCCTGCCTGATGTAAACTCACTACATCGGTATAGCCTTCCACTAATAAACATTCATCCGCTTTATCAATAGCCATTCTTGCGAAGTAAGACCCGTATAGAATTTTACTTTTACTATACACTTCGTTCTCAGGAGTGTTAATGTATTTTGGACCACGATCTGATTTGCCAATGACCCTTGCCCCAAACCCAATCACTTTTCCGCTATTATTGTGAATTGGGAAAATGATCCTTGATCGATAATTATCTACCAATTCATTATTGCGATTGGCTACCAAACCTGTTTTGGGTAATAGTTCTGGGTTGAATTGATTTTGTAATAATGCTTTAGTTAAACCATCTCTCTGTTCAGGATTATAACCTATTTGAAATTTGCGAATTACTTCTTCTCTAAAGCCACGTTCTTTTAAATAGGAGAGCGCAATATTGGTTCCTTCTTCTGTCTCAAATAATTGATCAGTAAAAAATTGTTGTGCGAAATGATTAATAGCATGTAAACTATCCGCAATTTGAATTTGTTGAACCTGCTCGGCTGTTTTTTGTGTTTCTTCAACTTCTATATTATATCTCTCTGCTAACCATTTTAATGCTTCTACATAGGAGTATTTTTCATGCTCCATTAAAAATGTAATGGTATTACCACTTTTACCACAACCAAAACATTTGTAGATTTCTTTTGCAGGAGAAACGGTGAAAGAAGGCGATTTTTCACCATGAAACGGGCATAAGCCCAAATAATTGGTGCCTCTTTTTTTGAGTTTCACGAATTCACCCACTACATCGATAATGTCGATCCTATTGGTAATCTGTTGTATGGTATTGGGTGTAATCATGCTTTATTGCTGGGCTGCTAAATTAAGATTTAAGCAACCAACGGCTAAAAAAATAAATTATTTGCGCATTTTTAACCAAACTATTTACTTTTAAGGATGCTAAAAAAAGAAAGACAAGCCTATATCATTCAGCAAATAAATATCCATAATAAGGTATTATCCTCAGATTTAGGCAATCAATTGAATGTATCTGAAGACACAATACGCAGAGATTTACAGGAATTAGCCGAAGAAGGCAAGTTGATTAAAGTACATGGGGGAGCATTGGCCAATTCTTATCATTTTACCATTGAGACCAAGAATGTTTACAATATTTCCGCCAAACAGATCATTGCCCAAAAAGCAATTGAATTAATTAAGGATGGGATGCTGATTGTAATTTCCGGAGGAACAACTATGCGTGAATTGGTGAAATTATTACCCCCTCAATTGAACGCCACTTTTGTAACAGCTAATGTGCCTATTGCTTTGGAATTGTTGGATCATCCAAATGTAGAAGTGATTTTTCTCGGCAATAAATTATTAAAGAGCGCCCAAATGGCTGTAGGAGCAGAAGTAGTGCTTCGCTTATCGCAGATCAAAGCTGACCTTTGTTTATTGGGCACCAATAGCATCGACTCTAACTATGGTATTACCGATTTAGAATGGGAAATCATTGAAGTGAAAAAAGCCATGATTGCCTGTTCAAAGAAAGTGGTTTCACTAGCAATATCTGAAAAACTCAATACAGTCCAACATTTGCAGGTTTGCACTTTGGATAAAATAGATGTGTTGATCACTGAATTAGCACCTGAAGATGAACAATTATTGAGTTATCAAGTACCAGGAATTCAGGTTTTATAATATGTATTTATTACACTACCACGCAGGTTCTTGCAGAAAACCGCGAGTCAGGATCATTAATTTTCCACAATTGAGTTTTTATTTGAAAAAATATGACCATCGGTGTTGTTAATATCATTTTAACATATAGTTTTACTTAAGTATTTTCTAAATTTTGTAGTTGCGTTTTTCTGCGGTTTATTGTATTTATTTCGCATCTATTTCAATTTTCGAAAAACTAACCCAAAACTATTTAATGAACACAAATTAAAGCTATGAGAAAACGCGTTTTTCTGCCTAAAGTAGCCATGCTACTATTAGTGTTTTTGCTTCGATCCTTTGTTAGCACAGCACAGGATAAAACCATCACTGGTATTGTAACTGACCAAACAGACGGCACACCATTACAAAGTGTATCCGTAAAAGTAAAAGGTTCAGCTGTTGCTACACAGACCAATACCTCAGGTTATTTTTCTATAAAAGCTAGTCCAGGGCAAACCTTGGTATTTAGTTTTGTAGGATATAATACCTATGAAGAAAAAGTGGGTAACGGAGCTACAATGAATGTAAAAATCGGTAATGACGATAAACGATTGAATGAAGTGGTTGTAACCGCTTTGAATATCAAAAGAGATAAGCGTTCATTAGGATATAGTACTGCAGAAGTAAAGGGTGAGGAAATTGCTGCAGTAAACAGAGAGAATGTATTTACTTCTTTAGCTGGTCGTATGCCTGGGGTTACTGTTACGCCAACATCAGGTGCAGTGGGAGCATCTTCTCAAATTGTATTAAGAGGTTTTAACTCTGTTGGTTTGAGCAATCAGCCATTAATTGTGGTAGATGGTGTTCCATTTAACAATGAAACTTTTAACCAGGGTAATTTGGTTTCTGATAAGCCAAATAGAGATGTCGATTACACCAATAGAGGTGCAGACCTTAACCCAGAAGACATTGAAAATGTTACTGTATTAAAAGGGCCTGAAGCAGCCGCTTTATATGGTGCTTTAGGTGCCAATGGTGCTATTTTGTTTACCACTAAAAAAGGTAAACCAGGTAAAGGTAAAGTAAGCTATGATTACAATACACGTTGGGATGTGATTGATGAAAGTAGATTGCCTAATACACAAAGAGTCTATGATCAAGGCAATAATGGTGTATTTGATGTAACTACTCGTTCTACTTTTGGTCCAAAATTTCCAGCAGGCACTAAATTCTATGACAATGCACAAAACTTTTTTCAAACTGGAAGAATGGAAAGGCATAACCTTTCTTTAGAAGGTGGTGCAGATAAAACTTTTTATCGTTTTAGTGCTCAATATACCAATCAAAAAGGAACCAGTCCTAATACCGATTTTAAACGTTTAAATATGCGTTTAAATTCAAGTACTAGAATTTTAAATAAGATTGATGTAAGTTCTTCTTTCGCGTATTTTAATTCAGTTGTAAATAAACCCATTCGTGGACAAGATGGATTGATGACAGCATTGTGGCAATGGCCAATTGATGACGATATCACCAATTTTCTAAACCCTGATGGTACCAAGAGAAGGGTCAATCCTAGCTTAACGGTGAATGATGTAGATAACCCGTTTTTTGATGCCAATTATAATAGAAATACTGATAGAAGTAATCGATTAACAGGATCATTGAATTTGAATATGGATGCTACCAGCTGGCTACAATTATCTGCAAGAGTAGGTGCCGATTTTAGTGCAGCAAATGGTAATAATTTTATTCATCCTAGTTCATCACAATCAGTGGTTTCAGGTGCTGGTTTAAATAGAGGTAGAATTGAAAACTACACCAGCAATGATCTATTGTTGAATTATCAATTTGTTGCTTCTGTTAAACAACAATTTGGCAAGTTTAAAACTACTTTAAGAATTGGTACAGCTTTGGATGATTATAGAAGATTTACTTCATCTCAAAGAGGAGATAGTTTATTTATTCCAGACTTTAATAGCTTAGATAATACCAACCCAACTTTTCAACGTTTACGTCAACGTGATTTAACAAGAAGAATCATGGGTGTATTCAGTGAATTCTCTGTAAACTATGATAATTTAGTTTACTTAACAGTAGCTGCAAGAAATGACTGGGCTTCTCCTTTACCAGAAAAAAACAGATCATTTCTTTATCCTTCAGCAAGTTTATCTTTTGTAGTGAGCGATTTGAAAGGAGTAAAAGATGCAACTGCTAGCTGGTTGGATATCTTTAGATTGAGAACTTCATTGGCTGCAACCAATCGTTTTCCAACACCTTATCAAAATCAGGCAGCTTTCTTAGCTCAAACAACATCAGGTGGTGGATTTGCCTATGACTTTTTTGCGCCGAATCCAGAATTAAAACCAGAGCGTCAAAGCACTTATGAATTGGGATTTGAAGCAAAGGTTTTAAAGAATCGTTTGGGAATTGATTTTGCTTATTATAATACTACCATTAATGACCAGATCGGGCAATTATTGCGTTTAAGTTATGGATCAGGATTTGTATTGAATACCCAAAACTTTACCGATACCAGAAACTGGGGTACAGAAATTCAATTAACAGGTGTTCCGATTAAAACAAAAGATTTGGTTTGGAATGTTACTTTGAATTACAATAGAATGCGTAATCAAGTTTTACGTATGCCAGCTAATTTACCTGAATTCTATGTGTCAGATAATTTTGTATCTGATTCTAGAGGTTCAATGTTCAATGGTGGAACAACTACATCTATTGGTGGTAGAGAGTATTTAAGAAACAATGCTGGTGATATTATCATTGATCCAAATACTGGCTTCCCAATCATCAATACCAAATACACTCCAATCGGTGAAAGAAACCCCAATTTTACATTGGGTATTAATAACCAAATCAGCTATAAGAACTGGAGCTTCAGTATGCTTTGGGATTATAGAAATGGTGGAGATATTTTTAATTTGAATGAATTGTACAGAACAAGAAGAGGATATAGTGAAAGAACTTTGGATAGAGAAACACCTAGAATTTTCCCTGGTGTGTTGAATGATGCCAATGTAAACTCAGCTAACCCAACCAGAAATACCATTTCAGTTACTCCAATGTTTAGAAGCAATTATTGGGGTGCAGTGCTAGAACATGAATATGTTGAGAAAAATATCAATTGGTTAAGATTAAGAGATGTAACCATTACTTATAATTTACCAAAAGCAGCATTGGCAAAAACCAAGTTCATTTCTGCTATGAGTTTCTATTTTACTGGTACTGATTTGTTCTTATTAACCAATTATTCGGGAATTGATCCATTGACCAATGCCAATACGCCTGCAACACCTGGGGTGGGAGGATTTGGGTTTGATTATGGAACCATTCCATTGCCTAGAACATTTTTAGTTGGTGTAAGGGCTTCATTTTAAATTGATATAACTCATTAATTATGAAAAATATGAAATCAATAAAATTTATCTTACTAGCAACCATCATGATCACATCATTGGTTAGCTGTAAAAAATATTTGGAGGATGCTTATTTAGATCCAAATAGGCCAACTTCACCCAATGTACAAACCATGTGGGGGCCAATTGCCAATAACTGGACAAGAGGGGTTTTCTTCGATTCAAGATTTGTGGGTGCGTACACTCAAAATTTTGTTAGTTCTGGTGTAAATAATGTTTGGGATAGAATGTCATGGGATGGCAATATTTCAAATGGTACAAATGGTGGTGAAATTTGGCGTCAGCATTATTGGGCAGTAGGATCTACATTGAGGTATATGTTTGATGCAGGTAAAGCTTCTGAGAACTGGGATTATGTAGGTGCTGCTTATGCCATGTTTGCCTATAGCTGGCAAACTGCTGCTGATCAATACGGTGAGTTAATTGTAAGCCAGGCTTTTGATGCTACAAGATTAACGTTCGATTTTGAATCTCAATCGGAAGCATACAAATTAGTTAATCAATATGCAGATAGTGCTATCAAATATTTACAAATGACTGGTACTAAAGTAACTCCAACTAGCATGTTACCCGGCGATGCTTGGATGTACAATAGCCGTCAAGACAGATGGTTACGATTTGCGTATGGTGTAAAAGCAAGAAATTTTCATCGTTTTAGTAGAAAATCAAGTGGATATTCAGCTGACAGTGTGATTAAATATTGTAATTTATCATTACAAAGTGCACAGGATGATGCCATGTTTAAATTTGCAGGTGGAATTTCTGACCAATCGAATTTTTACGGTCAATTAAGAGCAAATTTACCTTCATTTAGACAATCTGCTTTCGTTGCTGATTTAATGAATGGTGCAGCTGGTACTCCATTTGCTGGAGTGCAAGATCCTAGAATTGGTACTTTGTTATGGCCAAGCCAGGATGGAATATATAGAGGGTTGAATCCAGTATCTGGTGAAACTACTGTTCCAGCAGCTCAAAGAGTTCCAAATCCATTTGGTAGAACTACTTTAGACGCAGTATTAACTCCTACACAAGACACAGGTAGATTCATATATAGAAATACGGCGCCAATGCCAATATTAACCTATACTGAAATTCAGTTTTTAAAAGCCGAAGCTGCATTTATAAAAGGTGATCGTGGTACGGCATTAGAAGCATATAGAAATGGGATCAATGGCCATTTTGATATGATTGAGCAGAATTTTCCTGCTACAACAGCTGATGGACTTGCTAAACGCCATACAGCTGCCACTCGTGCTGCTTATCTTGCGAATCCAGCCATTGTTCCTACCAATTCAGCAAACCTAACATTGGCCATGATCATGAACCAGAAATACATTGCCTTGTATTTCCACGGTTTTCAAGAAACATGGGTTGATTTGAGAAGATACAATTATGGAGGCGCAGCTTATCCTAGTTTTGTAGTTCCATCTAATGCTAACTTAGCTCCAGATAACAACAATAAATTAGTCAATAGAATGCGCCCTCGTATGCAGGTTGAATTTCAGTGGAATGCTGAATCACTGGGTAAAATTGGTGGTTTAGAAGTTGATTATCACACTAAACCAGTTTGGTTCCAAATCCCTTAAATTATTAAACATGAAAAAAATAATATCATATAGTATTTTAATGATTGCAATGTCATCGCTGATCGTGGCTTGTACAAAAGATAGATTGCTTGAAGTGAGGGCAGAACAAACAATTGAGGACAAGGATTTGGCTCAGGTAAGGTTTATTCATGCATTGTCTTCTAATGCTATCAATACCGTGTCACCTGTTGTTGCTGCAACCACACCACCAGCATTAAATTTCTTTGTGAATGGAGTTCGTTTAAATGCGATTTCCTCGGCTTCACAAACATTTACCACTGCATATGGAGGTTCATTTCCTGGTACTGCAATTGCTTTTGCTAGTTCAGCCAACGGAAATAATGTTTTTGATTATGCGGCAATTCCTGCAGGACCTTCCAGAGTAACAGGAGCAATGTTTCGCTTAACAGGCGCATCTACTGCTGATTCAGTTGTATCAACTACATTGAATTTTGACAAATGGAAAAAGTATACGGTGATTGCTGCTGATACTATTCCGAATCAACGTTTCTATGCTTTTGAAGATGTATTTGTAACTCCAGATACTGGTAACTACGCTTTCAGATTCATCAATATGGCATTGAATATCCCATCTGTTGGTGCAGCACCAACGGCCATTGATGTATTCTCAAGAAGAAGACAAGCCAATTTGGTTTCAAACATTGCCTATAGAGGTTCATCTGCTTTCGTTGAATCTAGGGTTGCCAATTTATTTAATGGCGTATTAACTACTACAGATACACTTGAAATAAGAGCAACTGGAACAACTATTCCTTTGGTTCAAATAAATGGTTTCTTTCCTGTAAGAACAAGAGTATATACCTTTATTGCCCGCGGCGTTTCAACCAATGTGGCTCCAAGAAATTTGAATGTTGCAGGATTTTTGAATCGTTAATTTAAGTTTCCTAATTAATACTTAAAACCTCCTTCGGGAGGTTTTTTTTTGGCTCAATAATTGGTATATTGAATAATCATTATACTTCTATTATGAAAAACACACTATTGCTATTGCTTTTAATCGGTATTTATAGCGTAAAAGCGCAAGTAACTCCAAGCCAAATCAAACAACACTTGGTTACAATAGATAGTTTTTATCAGTTATCGCCTATTGAAAAAGCCTATTTACACACAGATAAAGATTGGTATACACCCAATGAAACAATCTGGTTTAAAGGATATGTAACAGTGGAAAATCAATTGTCTGAATTAAGCAAAGTAATTTATGTGGATTTGCTCAATAGCAAGGATAGTGTAGTGATAAAAACCATGTGGAAGCTGAACAAGAATAGTTTCAAAGGTGATATTTCATTGCCTGCAATATTGGTGGAAGGCAAATATAAATTGCGCATTTATTCTTTGTGGATGTTGAATACACCTGAAATTATCGATGAAAAAATCATTCAAATTCTTTCTCCGACTCCAGCAATTGCCAATAATAAAACCAGTAACAATTCCAATAAATTTAAAGTATATCTTTTTCCGGAAGGAGGGCATTTGATCAATGGATTAAACAATAAACTGGCAATTAAAATAACCGATCGAGAAGGCATTCCAGTTAATAGTGCATCCATCAGTTTAGAAAACGAAAACGGAACAATATTAAAATCAATTCAACCTTTTCATCAAGGGATGGGCAGTATTGAGTTTGTTCCCGACAGAAGCATCAATTATAAATTAACAGTTAAAATAGATGGGATAAAATATATCCCAGATTTTCCGGCAATTGAAGAGAAAGGAATTACTATTCAGGTAAATCCTTTAAATAATTCAAGAATCTTCTATACCATTAACCGACAAGAAAATGCGGAAAAAATAATACCTGAAGTAATTGTTATTGCTCATTTGAACGGGGTGAGTTTTTATGCTGAAAAAATAAAATTAGAAGAACTAACTACTGGTGGAGCGATTCTAAAAAAAGATTTACCCCATGGTGTTTTATCCTTAACTGTTTTTAATGATAACATGATCCCATTAGCAGAACGCTTAGTATTCATTAAAAAAGTTCAATCTATTAATCCTCAGATAGTGTTAGAGAAAACCAATTTGCAGGCAAAAGGAAAGAACTCTGTGAGACTAAGTTTCCCAATAGATAGTGCGAATGTTTCTGTTTCAGTTGTAGCTGCAGAACAATCAGTTTCCGCCTTTACAAATAATAATATTGCTTCTTATTTTCTATTAAGTAGCGAGATAAAAGGGTACATCCATGAACCATCTTATTATTTTGCTGCCAACGATAGTGCTCATAATGCTGCGTTGGATTTATTAATGCAAACACAGGGTTGGAGAAGAATTACCTGGAATGCTGTGCTTAATAAAAAATTGCCTCCACTCAATTATTTTATTGAAACAGGTATTTCTGTAAGAGGTGTTGCTGTTCCAACTGACTATCAAAAGATTTTGGCCAATGAAGCGAAAATGAATATGATCTTAAAAGGGGATGATTCTACAACAATAATAGCTGAAGCACAATTAATGAACGGCGGAAAATTTGTATTGAATAATTTAGATTTTAGAAAAAAAGCGAAGATTTATTTTCAAGGAACAAAACTAAATACCAAAAACCCCGCTCTGGATTTAACTATTTCTCCTAACTATTACGACTCCCTCAGTTTTGCAAAAAACAGTAAATTGTTTTTTCCTCCAACCGATACAACTGCCAGTTCAATCAAAAATAAAATCATTGGTACTTATTACGATAATCGACTGGTGGAAACAAATGGCATTACACTTGGAAATGTAACCGTAAATGCAAAAACGAAAACCAAGGAACAAAGACTTACAGAAGAATATGCAACAGGATGGTATCAGAACAGTGATTTTACTTTTGCTATTGATAGCTTAACCGGTTTTTCTTCTATTTGGCAGTATTTGCAAGGCATGGTACCTGGTCTAAATGTAAATGGCGATATGTTTAACCCTACTGTAAACTTTACTAGATTTGAAGGAGGCATTACCGACCCAGCTTTATTATCAGAATCTATTTATGAATCTTTAAACACGGTGAATGGGGAAGTAAAAAGCAGGATAGCTTTTTTTATCAATGAAATGCCTGTTTCGATTGACAATGTAAATAGTATTAGCCCAAGAGATATAGCATTGGTTAAAGTAAATAGAACGCCTAATGTAATGACTAATGCTACTGCTGGAAGTATGTTTATTTATACCAGAAAGGGGTACAGTAACAATGGATTTAAGAAAATGGATAGCCAATCTATTTTAGGATACAGTGTTGCTAAGGAATACTTTTCTCCTGTATATGAAACAGAGGAGTCTAAAATACAGATCGATAAAAGAAGTAGTTTATACTGGAATCCAAACCTTAGAATCAGCAATAAGCAAAGTTTGTTTAATTTTTATACCAGTGATAGAACTAAAAAGATAAAAATCATTGTTGAAGGATTCGATAAATTCGGGATTCCTATTTGGGCCGAAAAGATTATTGAGTAATTATCCTTTCACTATCAAAAAAGTAATTACTGTTCCAATCAATACAGCTATCAATACTTTATTGTTTTCCCAGATTGCGTCTCTTTTTCGGGCAGAAAAGTATTGATGCAATGCATGAATCAATATTTCATCCTGTTGAGCAAATTTTAACCAGATTGTTTTGAATGCTGCTAAATCCTTGTACGACAAATACTTCAAGCTTTTAGTTTGTTCTTGAAATAAACTCATTTTCAAAACCGAATCCACGTTAAACAGTGCCTGGTTTTGTTCAGATAACAATTCAAGACATTCATTTAACAACCAATCCTGATTAATAAAGAACTCATTTTGAGATGCACATTTTTTATTCAATTCTTTCGTTGCAAGAATTAATTCTTCCGGACTTGAATAGACTTTTAAAATAGTAGTTGTTTGATCAAACCAGATTGTTTTATTATACTCCGCTCTTTTAACTCCATTGGATAAAGTTTCATAAGCTTTTTGTACCAATTGAAATTTGGCTGCTTTTATAGGGTCGTTATTATTTTTATCTGGATGATATAGCAATGCCTTTCTACGATAGGCTTTTTTTATTTCAAGCCTACTTGCATTAAAATCAACTCCAAGCAATGAATAGTAATTATCTTGAGGCATTGAAGCTTTCTAACTATGAGTGGGTTTCGAAATTAATATCATCTCCATCCAAAAGCTCACGTTCTATTTCTTCCATTTGTACAATATCCCATGCTTCGGATTCAGTGGGTGTGATATTGAGCATTTCGGCAATTTCGAATTCCTCCAGTTGCTGATCAATTTTATCGTTCAAATTACAAATAACAAAAGAGGCACTATTTTCATAAAATCGCTCCTGCAATTCCATTAACTGTTTAGCAAATGCTTGATCTAGCTCCTTAACCGATTCCATATTTAACACTACATTTTTAACAGGCTCATGCAGCAGTTTTTCGCATATTGGAATCAATGTTGCTGCTATATTGGCAGAAATACTGGCTACAATTGGTGTTACAACGGTAAATTTCTCCTTGGTATCAATTTTGACTTCCATAATCTGATTGTGAATTAACAAAGTGTGTATAAATGACCTACAACTTCACTCAAAAATATTCGTTATAATTGTATAAATCCAAATTTAGATTATGGATAATAATTTTTCAGCACAGGTTAAAGAGATTATTTCCTTTAGTAGGGAAGAAGCCCTTCGTTTAGGAAATGACTTTATAGGAACAGAACATCTATTGCTTGGATTGATCCGCGATGGAGACAATACAGCCATCAAAGTGCTTAAACAGCTTAATATAGACCTCTATGAACTTCGTAAAGAAGTAGAATTAGCTGTTAAAGACAAAACAGGTAAAAATATCGCTAATATCAACAGTTTGCCTTTAACCAAACAGGCAGAAAAAGTGATTAGGGTTACCGTTTTAGAAGCCAAAGCTTTAAAAAGCCCCTTGGTTGAAACGGAGCATTTGATGTTGAGTATCTTAAAAAACAAGGAAAATATTGCAACACAAATATTGAATCAATTTGATATTGATTACGATTTGTTCCGCAATGAGATCGGTATGGTAGGAACCACCAATCCCCCTCCAAGAAGCGAATTTCCCGACGATAATGACGATGATTTTGATGAAGAGAAAAAAGGCTCTGGTTATCAACAATCTCGTTCTGGTAAACAAGCTCCTGGAGCTGCTAAAAGCAAAACTCCTGTTTTAGATAATTTCGGCAGAGATATCACTAAACTGGCTGAAGCTGGCAATCTCGACCCTATTGTTGGAAGAGAACAGGAAATTGAGCGTGTTAGTCAGATTTTAAGTAGAAGAAAAAAGAACAATCCAATATTAATTGGAGAGCCTGGTGTGGGTAAAACCGCCATTGTAGAGGGTCTTGCCTTAAGAATAGTACAACGTAAAGTAAGTAGGGTTTTATTTGACAAAAGAGTGATCTCATTGGATCTGGCGGCATTAGTAGCTGGTACTAAATACAGAGGTCAATTCGAAGAAAGGATGAAAGCCATCATGAACGAATTAGAGAAGAACAGAGATGTGATTTTGTTCATTGATGAAATTCATACAATTGTTGGTGCTGGCGGAGCTTCAGGTTCACTAGATGCTTCTAATATATTCAAACCTGCATTAGCCAGGGGCGAACTCCAATGTATTGGTGCATCTACTTTGGATGAATACAGAATGCATATTGAAAAAGATGGTGCATTAGATAGAAGATTCCAAAAAGTATTGATCGAACCACCAAGTGTGGAAGAAACGATCATGATCTTGAATAATATCAAGTCGAAGTACGAAGACTTTCACAATGTTATCTATGGCGATGATGCTATAGAAGCTTGTGTAAAATTGAGTGATCGATATATGACCGATCGTTTATTGCCGGATAAAGCCATTGATGTAATGGATGAAGTAGGAGCTCGTGTTCATTTAAAAAACATCAATGTTCCGGAAAGTATTGTTGATCTCGAAAAGAAAATAGAAGAGGTTAAGAACGAAAAGAATAAAGTGGTTAAAAGCCAGCGTTTTGAAGAAGCTGCTTCTTTGCGTGATACAGAAAAAAGATTGGGCGAAGAATTAGAAAAAGCAAAAGGCCTTTGGGAAGAAGAAAGTAAGCATAAGCGTTACCCTATTACCGAAGAAAATATCGCTGAAGTGATCTGCATGATGACCGGAATTCCTGTGAAGCGTATGGTTCAAGCAGAAACTGAGAAATTGCGCAGAATGAGTGAAGACATGCGCGGCATGGTTATTGGCCAGGATGACGCTATTAACAAGGTTGTACGTGCCATTCAAAGAAATAGAGTAGGATTAAAAGATCCCAAGAAACCAATCGGGTCATTTATTTTTCTTGGACCAACTGGTGTAGGTAAAACCGAATTGGCCAGGGCATTGGCCAGGTACATGTTCGATTCAGAAGATGCGTTGATCCGTATTGATATGAGTGAATATATGGAGAAATTTACAGTAAGCCGTCTAATTGGAGCGCCTCCAGGATATGTTGGTTATGAAGAGGGTGGTCAATTAACAGAAAAAGTAAGAAGAAAGCCTTATAGTGTTATTTTATTAGATGAAATTGAAAAAGCACATCCAGATATTTACAATATTTTATTGCAAGTTCTAGATGATGGTCAATTAACTGATGGCCTTGGTAGAAAAGTAGATTTTAAAAATACCATGATCATCATGACTTCAAATATTGGTGTACGCCAATTGAAAGAATTTGGAGATGGTGTTGGATTTGCCACTGCAACCAGAATGCAAAATGCTGAAGAGAATAATAAAGCAGTTATTGAAAAAGCATTGAAACGTACATTCTCACCAGAATTCCTGAATCGTATTGATGATGTGGTGGTCTTTAATTCTTTAACCAAAGAAAATATCTTCAACATTATTGATATTCTAATGACAGGTGTTTCTAAGCGTTTGCTTAACCTTGGATTCTCTTTAGAATTAACAGCAGACGCAAAAGACTTTATTGCTGAAAAAGGCTATGATGTTCAGTTTGGTGCTCGTCCTTTACATAGGGCGATTCAAAAATACTTAGAAGATCCTTTGGCTGAAGAGATCATGAAAATGACCATCAAGCAGGGCGATGTTTTGGTAGCAGATCTGAACAAAGAATTAGGTCAACTCGTATTTACTTTCAAAGAAAGAGTTGAAGAAGAGGAAGCTAAAGCAGAATCTTAAAATAGTCCACCTTACTGATATCTTTTCAGAAGTGTAGAATAGAAAAAAATTAACCGGTAGATTAATTCTTAATTGAAAAAGTCTATCGGTTTTATTTTTGTGTGCCCCAACGATATGACTGGATATCTAAGCCTGCTAAATCCAACACTCGATCTACAACAGTACCTGCCAATTCTTCAATTGTTTTTGGTAAGCTATAAAAAGATGGAGTAGCAGGGCAAATTATTCCACCTGCCAAAGTAACGGTTTCCATATTGCGAATATGGATCAGATTATATGGAGTTTCTCTGGCCAATAATATTAACTTTCTTCTTTCCTTTAAAATTACATCGGCTGCTCTAGTTACTAAATCATCACTAATTCCTGCTGCAATTCTTCCAAGGGTTCCCATGCTACATGGTGCAACAATCATAGTATTGTATTTGGCAGATCCTGATGCAAATGGAGCGGTAAAATCGTTTTTCTCATAGATTGGGAAAGGATATTGTGCATATCCATCATTGCCTAATTCTGTTTGCCATACATCCTTGGCATTTTTGCTCATTACCATTCCAACAGCATCATATTGATCTTTTAATAAGACCAACCTGTCTAAAATCAATTTAGCATAAATAGACCCACTGGCTCCAGTAATTGCGACGATTATTTTATTTGCCATATTGTTCTAACAAATCTACAGCGGAAAGGTTAAGTATACACAAAAAAATACCCTCACTGGGAGGGTATTTTTTGTACTCTGTTAAATAGGGAAATTATTTATACATGATTTCGTAATACTCATGTGCCATTCGATTGCTATCAAATTGGAATCGTACATCCATCATACCATTTTTCATGATCTGTCTCCAGGTATCAAAATTATCGTAATACATTGGAATGATTTGTTGTTCCAATATTTCATAAGCTTTATTCAAATCATATTCGTCCTGGTCGTGTTGAGACATATTAGCATAGTCTGCTTTTGGTACTACAAAACCATTGTTTCCATGATTGATGAATTCTGGTATCCATCCATCGTCAGTTGAAAAATTAACAGAACCATTCATTGCTGCTGTCATACCTGAAGTACCCGAAGCTTCTCTTGGAACCCTTGGGTTGTTCAACCAAACATCAGATGCTTGTTTTAATCTTTTACTTAATGCCAATTCATATCCAACTAAAACAGCTACATTTTTATAATTTTTGCTCAAATGAACTAAATTATTGAATTGTGAAATAGCAGGGTAGTCTACAGGATAAGGTTTTCCTGCCCAAATAATTTGAACTGGGTATTTAGTATTGTTAAGCATTTTTTCGAAACGATCCATATCGTAGGTAAGCATATCTGCACGCTTGTATCCTGCAAAACGACGAGCCCAAACAATGGTCAAAACATTCGGATCGAATACTTTACCGGTTTGATCGGCAACAATTTCAAAAGCTCTTTTCTTTAAAAACTTTTTGCGATCATCATAAACCACATCATTTTTATCTTCCATTGCTTTATACATCTGCTTATCCGACCAATAGTACCAGTTCTGTGCATTTGTAATAGAAGTAATCGGGCAAATACCTTCATAGTCTTTCCACATCTCTCTACTAACTACTCCATGCAATGCGGATACTCCATTTGCTTTACGCGCAAAACGAAGTGCGGCCAATGAATGATTAAATTGATCGTCAGTAATACCGGTAAGCTTTCTTACTTCATCAACACTAAGACCACAGAAATAACTCATTTTATGACACAAATAAATATCGTGCTTTTCATTACCTGCTTCTTCTGGAGTATGTGTGGTGAAAACCAAATGCTCTCTCACTTTTTCTACACTCTTGAATTTATTCAATAAATAAAATGCAGAGGAAATACCATGCGCTTCATTCAAATGATATACATCTGGGTTGAATGACAATTCATCAATCAATTTTGCACCTGCAACTCCTAACAAAATAAACTGAGCTACTTTAGTGGCAACATTGGCATCGTATAATCTATGTGTGATAGTTTGAGAAACATAATCGTTCTCTGGTAAATCAGTACTCAATAAAAAGAGGGGAGCACTTTTAAATGTTTCAGGATTTAAATAAAATGCTTTCACCCAAACAGGATGTTCATGAATTAATATTTGAAATTTAATTCCAGTATCTTCTAAGAAACTGTAATTTTTTTCCATGAATGTTACCTGTAAAGTTTGATCCTGATTTCTTGCTTGATCATAATATCCATATTTCCATAATATACCAATACCGATCATGTTTTGTCTTAATTCATAGGCACTTCTTAAATGAGAGCCTGCTAAATAACCCAACCCGCCGCTGTATATTTTTAATGGTTGATGTATAGCGAATTCCATGGAGAAATATGCTGCTTTTTTAGCATACTGCTCATTAATTGCATAAGGAACTTGGTAATTTCTAAAACTCATAATTATTTGTTTGGTTAACTATTCTCGGTGCAATATAAGAGAAAATAGCAAAAATGTAATTTTTACACATTAACATAAGTGGATAAACCTTTATGCAAACGTTGACTATCGCTTTTTGGCGAGTTTTTGTTTGGGTTCTTTCTTTTTTACAAAGGAATCATTAAAAAAACATTTGATTCCACGATGATTCCCACAACTGCCTTGTTCCTTTAGCGTTATTTCATTTCCTTCAAAAATAAAATCAATGATACAAGGGTCTCCATTTTCATTAAATACACCGCTATTAGGTTTTTTCATTTGAAGATTTCCTTTCAGTTCTCCAATACAAGCACCTTCATTTCTTTCAAAGTGAATGAAAAATGAGTAATTATTTACATCTTTACCATCTCTAATGGAAACATAATTTTTTTTGTCTTTTACATAATCTCCACTGAACTTATTCTTCTTTGGTAAAGTATCTAATGGATTGATCACTTCCGACTTTTTTGGATCTTCATTTGAATCATTAATTACGACCATAAAAATACCCACATCATTGTATACCCATCCAGCTCTTGAAAATTGTATCTGATTGTCTTTGCCCATTTTTTCTTTACTGATCAAAAATGTTGGCTCCTTATTAATGTATAATGAATGCGCATATTCATCGTTGTAATTGTTGTTCAATAATTCTTTAACGCCAAGGAATTTATTTTTTTTATCTGTAACAAACACAACTATCTTTTTTAATTTTTGCTGTGTAATCAATACTAAATAGTAATCTTCTTTTTCTTTTTCGATCTTACCTATTGGATGAATGATTAATTTTCTATTTTTCCCTGTTATGTTGGCGAATGCACTATCCGGAAAAAATTGCAAGAATGCTTTTATACCAATACTCAGTGTATCTGCATTTTTATCGATATTAGTATCGCTAATAGAATAGGGGAGATTGATTGGTTTGAAAATACCAAAGAAGTCTTTTTGTTTTAATGGCACATCACCCGAAAAGTCTATTTGCTTTTCTTTGCAACTAAAAATGAGAACAATCAAGAATGCTCCAATCCATTTATTCATACCTGAATATTTGTAATAAAAATACACTTATTAGTGGCTTTGTCCATTTTTTGTTTGTTAAGATGGCCGAATAAATTTAGATTTATCCCAATTATTAATAATGAGGAAACATCCAGAAAACTCTTTAAGTGAAGTCCATGAGTCGGTTGATACCACTTTGCCTAGAAAAGGCTTTAAAAGGGTATTGGCTTATATAGGACCTGCTTATTTAGTTAGTGTGGGTTATATGGATCCTGGAAATTGGGCAACCGATTTACAAGGTGGGGCACAATTTGGATACAAATTGATTTGGGTATTATTAATGAGTAATTTAATGGCCCTTTTACTTCAAAGTTTAAGCGCCAGATTAGGTATTGTTAGAAGAAGGGATTTAGCGCAAGCCAATCGGGAAGTCTATCCTCCATTGGTTAATTTTTGTCTCTATATATTGGCTGAATTGGCTATAGCAGCTTGTGATTTGGCTGAAGTATTGGGGATGGCCATTGGTATCCATTTATTAACAGGAATTCCGATTGTTTGGGGTACAGCCATCACTGTATTGGATACTTTTCTTTTTCTATTGTTACAGCAATATGGCATTCGAAAAATGGAAGCTTTTATTATTGGACTTGTAGCGGTGATCGGAGCATCATTTTTGGTGCAAATATTGCTCGCACAGCCTCCCATGTTGGAAGTTGCAAAAGGACTAATTCCATCAACACTCAATGATAAGGCTTTATATATTGCTGTCGGAATAATTGGCGCTACTGTAATGCCACATAACTTGTATTTACATTCCGCATTGGTTCAAACCAGAAAAATAGCTCCTACAAAAGAAGGCATTAAAACTGCCCTAAAATACAATTTTATAGATAGTACAATTGCATTGAATGCGGCATTTTTGGTGAACACAGCCATTTTGGTACTGGCAGCAACTGTATTTTTTAAAACGGGGAATACACAGGTTGCCAAAATAGAAGATGCACATAAATTACTACAACCTTTATTGGGATCTGCCTTGGCTCCAATACTTTTTGCAGTTGCATTGATTGCTGCTGGGCAAAGTTCTACCTTAACTGGAACACTTGCAGGTCAAATAGTTATGGAAGGTTACTTGCAATTAAGAATTAATCCTTGGCTTCGAAGATTACTGACCAGATTGATTGCTATTGTACCCGCGGTTTTAGTCATTTTAATTTATGGAGTTGAAAAAGTAGATGATTTATTGGTTTTTAGTCAGGTAATCTTAAGTCTTCAATTAGGCTATGCTGTAATACCATTGATACATTTTGTAAGCGATAAATCTGCCATGGGAGAGTTTGCCATTGGCATTTCAACCAAAATATTTGCCTGGTTAGTTGCCACTATATTGATCATTTTGAATGTGAATCTGGTTTCAAATGAGGCAAAAGCTCTTTTGAGTTCTTCCATCGGAGTTGTTCCCAAAATTTTCATTGTAATTGCTATTCTGGCCTTTATCTGGCTATTTCTTACGATGACCTTTTATCCAATCCTTAAAAAAAGAAAAGTTGCCAAAGATGCTTTGTTGCATGGTGATGCTCCTTTATTAGAAGATTTAAAAGTCAATCAAGTTCAGCGTATTGCAATTGCATTAGAATTTTCAACTTCCGATGAAAAATTAATTGCACACGCTCTTGCACAAGGGAATGAAGAAGTTTCCTACATTTTACTGCATATTGTTGAAAGTGTATCCGCCAAATACTTGGAAGCAGCCAGTGACGATGCTGAAACAAGAAAAGACAAGGAAAGACTGGAATCTTATGTGAATCAATTATCCAAAAAAGGGTATCAAGTGAAAGGCGTTTTAGGATACCATAATCGGGTAAATGAAATTGTAAGAATAGTAAAAGAATCAAATGTAGATATGCTGGTAATGGGGGCCCATCGTCATGCAGGACTAAAGGATTATATTTTTGGTGAAACAATAGAAGATGTTCGGCATCAGTTAGCAATTCCTGTATTGATAGTCAATGTTTAATGCAGCATAATTCTGATTTTTTCAATATATTTGACCTCCCTGAATCACTAAATAAAAATAGAATGTCGCAGAAAATTAAAGTAGCAAATCCAGTAGTTGAACTAGATGGAGACGAAATGACCAGGATTATCTGGAAGTTTATTAAAGAAAAATTGATTTTACCCTACTTAGAATTGGATATTAAATATTACGATCTCGGAATGGAGTATCGTGATGAAACCAATGATCAAGTTACCATTGATGCTGCAAATGCAATTAAACAATATGGTGTTGGTATTAAGTGTGCCACCATTACTCCAGATGAAGCTCGAGTTGCAGAATTTAAGCTCAAGCAAATGTGGAAGAGCCCCAATGGTACTATCAGAAATATTTTAGATGGAACTGTTTTTAGAGAACCGATTGTTTGTAACAATGTTCCTAGGTTAGTTCCTAACTGGACTGCCCCAATTTGTATTGGCCGACATGCATTTGGAGATCAGTATCGTGCCACTGATTTTGTAACAAAGGGCAAAGGAAAATTAACCATTAAGTTCGAAGGGGAAGATGGTACAGTGCAGGAATTTGAAGTGTATAATTTTAAAGGAGATGGTGTTGCCTTAGCCATGTACAATACCGATGAAAGTATTATTGGCTTCGCTAGAGCATGTTTTAATCAAGCCTTAATTAAGAAATGGCCATTGTATCTTTCTACCAAAAACACCATTTTAAAAAAATACGATGGTCGATTCAAAGATATTTTTGAAGACATCTATCAGAAAGAATTCAAACAATTGTACGCCGACGCTGGCATTACCTACGAACATCGCTTAATTGATGATATGGTTGCCAGTGCTTTGAAATGGAATGGCAATTTTGTATGGGCTTGTAAAAATTACGATGGCGATGTACAAAGTGATACCGTAGCTCAAGGTTTTGGATCTTTGGGATTAATGACTTCTACTTTAGTTACTCCTGATGGAAAAGTGATGGAAGCTGAAGCTGCACATGGTACAGTTACCAGACATTTCAGAGAGTATCAAAAAGGCAATCCAACATCTACCAATCCAATTGCTTCGATTTTTGCGTGGACAAGGGGATTGGAATTCAGGGGTAAATTGGATAATAACCAAGCATTGATTGATTTTTGTACTGCGCTTGAAAAAGTTTGCGTTGAAGTCGTAGAGAGTGGCAAAATGACCAAAGACTTAGCCGTATGTATTTATGGCAATAAAGTAAAACATGGAGAACACTATTTGTATACTGAAGAATTTTTAGATGCAATTGATTCAGAGCTTCAAAAGAAATTAGCAAAATAAGCAACAACTATTTAAATCAAAAAGCTGTCTCAATCGGACAGCTTTTTTTGTTTCAACTATTTATGCTAAGCACTAAACTGCCTTAAATGATGGTCAAAATGTTTCCATTGACTATAGCCCCATTCTTCTTCTGTTAATTTACCAAATAATGGATGATTAATAGGAGAGGGAAATTCATCTTTAGCATTTACAAACTTGTCTAAGATGGCTAGTAATTTGGTTTTTTCAATATCAAAATCTCGTTCATCGGTAATAATCATTTTTTTAGCAGTGGGTAACCCTTCTTTATAAGGAGTATCACTCATGACCATTTTTTTAATGTATGGTCCAAACAAAAACGAAATGATAGAGAATTTAGCCGGCCCTTTATGAAGTCCAGTTTCAACTGCTTTTCTTAAATGTGCCATCATTTGTGGTAAATTCATTTTACCCCATTTTTGTTGACTATCTGCAGAAAGCGATTCGACTCTGGAGCGTATTAATTGATAAGTAGTACTATTGTACAATGTAGGCTTTGCCATTTTCAGAAAATTGTTTGCTTAAAATTAAGCAGAAATTTCTACCCAAGTATGGTCAGCCAATAATTTTACTGAGGATATAAATTGTTGGAATGGTCCTGATTGCCCCCATTCATTTGGCCCAATAAGCGACAATAAATGATTCCCGTCCTTCTTCTCATATAAATGATAAATATGGCCAATTTGAGGCTTAAATGAGAGCTTGGCATCATAAATCATCATGCTTAGCTCTTTTCTTTTTCTGATTTCTTGTGCTTGTTTGGCTAATAATTCTATTTGTTGCCTGATCTGATCCAATTGCATGTTGGTTTGATCTTCCATAGCACTCAAGGCTTTGTGTTTGATCAGGCCTTCTTTAGTAGGTCGAATTACAACTCCAGACACAGATGATGCATAAGGCAAAACACTTAACTGCTTATGATAAATTTCTACATTCTTAAATGCTACCTGAGATTTGTTGGTACCTTCTTGGCTAACCTTTAAATACCCATTTGGCATTATTTCATGCAAAACATTCAAAATTAAAACCTCATTTTTAAAGAATTGTATTTGAAGTGTAGTAGTGTTGCTAATACTTGAACTATAGGTATCCGCTAATTCAAGGTTACTGAATGGTCTTAATTGATCATCTGGTATAATTTCATATTGACTATAAAATGCTTCATTATCTAAACTTACCCAATTTGAAATAAAAGATAAGACTTGTCCATTCTGTGTACTTTCAATCTTGTAATTTCCATTTTTTGGCGCCAAGCCATACTCGTAACTGCATTTCTCTGGAAACAATTGCCAACTAGCCAAAAAATTATACGCTTGAACCATCTATTATTACATTTAACTATCCTTCTAACAAAAATTGAATCTAAAAGTTGAAGTAAGTAAATAAAAAAATCCCGGCAACCTGAAGCAACCGGGATTTTTTAAATCTTTCAACTTATTGTAGGCTATATCAACATACTATTTGACTGTAAAATCAACCTGAACAGTGCCCCAATTTAAGGTTACTTTTCCGGTGCTTGAAATAGTGTAAGTTAAACGTTCCATTGAAGATGCTGTAGTTGTTGGTGTAACATTTACTCTAATTGCATCATCCGCTTCTTTATAACTGAATGCTCCCCATTGCTTCCAGGTCTTATTGAAAATAAGGGTCCAATCTGTTCCATTATTAATGGTAAAAAAGCCATATTTCCCTGCTGGTAATGGTTTACCATTGATCGTAACATCTTTGCTGATTTCAAATACAGTAGCATCATTGGCGCCAGCTCTCCACACTTTACCTTGCATTGGTTCAACATCTTTGCCTATTGTTCTTCCTTTTAGTGCGGGAGAACTATAGTTAATGGTAATAACTGTTCCACTTTGAAGTGTGCCTGTAGCTGTTTCCGAAGGGCTTGGTTTTTGAGCACATGCTGTTCCAATTGTCATAAAAATGAAGGCAATTGCAGAAAGAATTACGAATTTTTTCATTGTTGTTTTTTTTATTATTAACCAAATTGACAAAAAAAAATTGAAAAGGAGTAATTTTTTTGGATAAACGGCTAATTAGTTTACTTGAACCACATCAGGTCTTTTTACCAATTGAGTACTATATCTAAACTTTAAATCAGTGGTAAAAGTTACATTCCATTGCCTCATATTATCAATGGTTCTTGGGAAATAGAATGCTTTCAGTTCCATGGTTCCAAAAACCAGATTTTCGTTTCGAGTTCTTACGCCTGCACCAACTGCACTGTATAAATCTCCTTCGAGAATTGCTTTACCAGTATTTTTTAAATAAGAAAAGTTAGTAAAGCAAAATGGCGCAAACCTAAATCCCACAAAACTCCAGGTATTGTAAAAAACTGATTCCATATTAACAGTAACCCTTCCTGAAGAAATGGTTGTTGGATCTCTGGAAACAGGCAAACCATAGATACTGGAAAGCCTTAGTGGATCATTCAAAAAAGTATTAAACTGCTGGGTAAAACTACCAGATAGAAAATGTCTTAAGTACCATGTAGATGCACCAAGCTTTCTTAATTTAGTAAACGCTTCTACACTTGCTAAAAAACTTATATCTTCTAATCTTTTGTTATTATAATAACCTCCTAACTTTATATTGTAATTTAAATATCTGCTATTATTGTCAAAATAACTTCTTTGATAATCAGCACCTAAATACAATCTCGAAAATTCATTTTGATTGGTCCATCCTCCAGTAAATGATAAATTGAAACCTTCAGGTATATCTTCATTTCTACCAAAACCATAAATAAAATTAGTATGGTAAAAGTCTTGTTGAAAAATTGTATAGGTAGTGAGCAAACCCCTTAGATCTGTATACCTGCTATCGTATTTTACAGAAGTGATTGTAGGCACATTATTGAAATCCCTATTTAATAAACGCAGTGAAATCAATTCTTTCTTTCTTGTTGAAAAATTATACCTTAAATTCCTTTTAGCACCTATGCTTAGACCTATCCATGCATCAATATTCGTAAAACTATATTGATTGAATAATTGATAAATAGAATCATTGATATACCGATTAACTGTTGAATTTCTAGAAAGTTCAAATGCGCCAGTAATGGAGTGATAGGGGCTAACCAGTGGAAGTTCTCCTCTTACATAAACAGATTTTTCTTCTCTTCTGCCTGTGTTAAATGTTGGGTTCTGGTTATTGTATCCAATTGTTAAGTTTATAAAGGTTCCTCCCATATTTCTTTTTCGATATTCCGCACCAAATCCAAAACTAGGATCTCTATTTACGTCTACTAAATTTTGAATTTGAATTCTATCTCCAGAGCCCAATAAATTATCATCATTTACTTCGAAAATAACTTTATCGGCACTCGCTTCACTCAAACTACCTCCAATAGGAAATACATCTTTTGATACAATGATAACATCCACCGAGTCGGAATTGACATAGGAATCACTCACTAAAATCTTTGCATCTTGTAAAAAACTTAAATCACGCAAAAATTTATCGTTATCTGCAAATAAGTTTGGTTGTAGTGAATCACCTTCGGAAAAAAATAAATTATTTCTAATTACTCGCTTTCTGGTACTAGTATGAAATGCATCACCCAGATTGGTTAAAAAAGTTTTTTTGTTATTTAATGTATCATAAACCGATTTATTAAACCCGAGTTTTTGTATTAAAATCTTTCTGATAATTTTTCCTTTATAAGGAGCAAATTCCTCCTCATTTTTAGAAGCTCCATTGTCTGGCAAAATATCAGGAATTTGATTTACAGAAACTGATTTACCTATTTTACCCAATAGCCCTTTCTTGTTGGCCAGAAAAAAAACAGAATCAGCAGTTGGTTTTTTTTGAGCAAACCCTGTAGTTGAAATAAAAAAAGCAGCTATAATTAAAATGTAAATTGAACATTTCATGGATGTATTTAGCTGACTGAACATGTTATAATTGTTCTTGAAATCCAGTATCGTTTTTTTGAAGGACAAACCAAATATACCCAATTATAATTGCTAATAGACTTGTAATTAAAACAGCAATTTTTGCAATATCCTGTTCTTGTTGATTTGCAAAAGCAAGGGTTGATAAGAAAATGCTCATAGTAAATCCTATTGCTGCAAGAAATCCAGCTCCAATTACCTGGTACCAATTGGTGCCAATGGGTAAATCGGAGAATTTATTTTTAATAACCAAAAAGCAAGCACCAACTATACCTAAAGGCTTACCAACTAGCAAACCAAAAAGAATACCCCAACTATAAGTGGTGTTTATTGATTGTAAGCTATTTATTGGAAATACAATGGCCGTATTTGCCAGAGCAAAAACAGGCATAATTAAAAAGTATACAGGGGAATGAAATTTCATTTCTAATGCAGTCAATTTGTTTTCTGGAATCATAAACGCAAATAAAACACCTGCGATGGTTGCATGAATGCCTGAATTATACATGGCATACCATAAAACTATCCCAAGCAACCAATTATACCATCCAAATGAAATCTTTTTCTTATTTAAAAACCATAGAACACCCATTATACAAGCGGCTAATAGGAGATAAAGCAATTGTAATTGTTCTCCATAAAATAATGCAATTACCACGATAGCACCTAAATCGTCTATAATTGCAAGTGCAGTAATAAAAACTTTTAATGCTAATGGAATTCTTTTTCCAAGCAATGATGCAACACCTAGTGTAAAAGCAATATCAGTTGCCATAGGTACAGCCCATCCATGCATAAAAGGGGTTCCTTTATTGAACTGAGTATAAATTATAGCGGGTACAATCATTCCTCCAATTGCAGCAACCACAGGCAATAAAGATTGCTTGAATGAGGAAAGTTCTCCATGCGCTAATTCTCGTTTGATTTCCATTCCGGCTAAAAAAAAGAAAATGGCCATTAGAAAATCATTGATCACTGTAAGAACAGAATTAGGTAGAAATAAAAACCCAATATGTATATGATGGCTTTCCGTTCCATCAAAACTAAAGTGCCAAATGCTCTGGAACCAGTTGGAAGTAGCTGAAAAATTGGCTAATAACAATGAAATAGCAGTAGTTGATAATAATATAACTCCGATTGACCTGCTATCATGAATAAATTCTTGTAAGGGATGAACAAATGTATTTTTGAAAAATGTAAGTAGTGGCATAATTATTTAATCTATTAATTAGACAAAATATCAAATTTAGATTTTGGTCTTTTTGCCTGTTGCCATTTAAAACCCCTCAACTTTAGGTCTTCGTGATTGATTTGTCGCATAGGATAAGTTGTGCCTTCCAAACCCCTTAAAAACAAAACTCTTTGGGGTTTACCATCATCAAAAAGAACATCAATGATGTCTGATGAAGATTTATTAACCCCAATGAATTTTTTATAATCATCTTGTGCGTAATAGATATTCGCAGCATTTCCTTTTGATCTCATCTTATCGATTTTACCATCAGTAAAAAAGGCATTAATGGTAGTGCCTTTCAATTGATTAAAATAATCGCTGCTGTCTAATCGATTTATCGCCATGGCATTTTCAAAAACAAATAATCTTTCTGGCTTCTTTTCTTTGATAAACAAATAAATGGTGTCTCCAGTGATTTGATTTTCTTGAGCCCATACAATAGGAGATTTGAATAACCTAAAAACAGAATCTTTTAATGAATAAAATAAGCTATCTCCAACTGCCTGCAAGGAGTCCGAGAAAATGCGGACATTAAAAAAAGCTTCAAAAAATTTATCACTGCTATCTTCTACATTTTTATCTGTTACAATAGGAGTTGGTTTTGTTTCTCTGATTTCCGGCACTTTTCGGGTTTTCATGAAATCAGATAATTTAGCTGAATATAAAGTATCCGCAGTAATATAAATGGAATCGGCCCCTTGTTTAATGAGCAACAAAGGTTTTTGTGTTGCCAGTAATGAATTGGTTTTTTTATTGGTTTTAATATTATTGGCAATCATATCGAAACCCTGTGCTGTATCTTTTCCTCTGTAAACCGCATTACCCCTGAATTCTCCCAATCCGGTAGAATCATCAAATGCCATTTCATCAGCAGTAAAAGTATAAGTGCTATCATCAATGATGGATCTTTTATACAATTCCGCTTTCTTATTCTTCATATCATAAAAACCTTCTCTGGTTTTAATGGTTCTTTTTTCTTTGGTATTTAATATAGTAGTGGGAGAGGTGAATGTAGCTATCTTGGTTCCTGTATTGTATTGCAAAGTGTCACAGTTGATTTTATTTTCCGGATCAATCATCAGCACTTTTCTTTTGAATATCACATCTCTGGTATCACCATAATAATAACCTTCGATACTGGTCAGTGTGGTTTTTTCACTCACCAATTTCCCGCCTTTTAAGTAAGTGCCAATCTTTACATTCACATCATATTCTAATTCTTCTGTGGTAAGCACACCCTTGCCATCGGTCAGTTTTACTTTATTCTTGAGATATGCTTTTTTTTCTTTTCCTACGTATTTCAGGTATTGGGCATATGTATGAATACTATCTGCATCATTAATATGTACGTTACCAAATGCTTCTAAAGAATTCAGTTTAAGATTTACTATTGCGCTGTCTGCATAGAACAATGTATTCCCTTGCCTTACTTCAACATTTCCTTTAAGTGAAATAAACTCATTTGCAGAATCGAGTTTTTGGCCTTTATACTCATCGGCACGAATAATATCTATACGATTCCCTTCTCGAATAGTTGTATCTGAATTTTGTCTTTGTGCCAATAGGATAGAAGGAGAGCCGATCAAAGCAATGATCAAGAATAAATATCCTAATTTCTTTACACTCATTATTATTTTTGATTGGTAGAATCTGCTATGGGAGCCATTAATGGGCCGGTTTTATCTTTTTTGCCAAACACGGATATATTCACATAACGCTTAGGGTGCATTCGAAGATCGTCTACTAAAATATTGGCACTCTTGATTGTATTATTCAAATTATTGTACAAACTTGGATCATTCATCAATTTACCCATTGAGCCTTCATTTGAATTGATTTTTGCCATAATTGTATTCAAATTGGTAATCGCTGTTTTTAATTTTTCTACAGAACCATTGATATCTGCCTTAGAAAAATTATCAGATGCTTTACTTACATTTTCTAGTGTCTTAGTGATTTTATCGTTATTGTCACTAAGGTTTTTGGTAAAACTGTTTACATTTTTCATTGACTGAGCAATGGCTCCAGTTTGCGCCTGTAACATGGATTCTAATGAAGCAGAAGAAGCTACCAGGCTAGCCGTTGTTTTATTTACATTGGCAATAACTGATTGTAAGTTATTCTTAGTAGTTGGATCAAAAATAGTGTTGATATTTTTCATCACAGCGTCTAAGCTTTTGATGGTTTCCTTTAATTGATCTGCAACCGGAGTCAATTTATCAATTACCCCTCCTAATATTCCTGCACTTGCCGCTGTTGTAATGGTATCTCCAGACTTAAAATATGTTTTGGCATTTCCCAACCGAATATCAATACTTGGTGAACCAAGTGGATTGCTATTAATGACTGCTATAGAGTTTTGTGGTATTTCATAATTCCCTTTTAGCTTGATAGAAATAATAATACTCTTTAATGACTCATCTTCATTTTCAATATCTGCAACTGCACCAACCTGGTATCCATTTACATATACAGGGTTAGAAATCATGATTCCCTTTGTATCTGCATATTTTGCATGTAAATAATTCCCTGTTTTAAGAATGGTTTTACCTTTCAAAAAGTTAAACCCAAGAATCAATAAGGTAATAGAAATGGCCGTTAACGCACCTACTTTTGTTTCGTTCGAAATAGTCATTGTCTTTGTTGTTATTCAATGAAGCTACAAATTTAGGGTTTCTAAATGGGTAATTTGTTAAAAATAGAATAATGAAATTATTTACGGCTATTGGCATTCCCTGTATTTCCCAACTGTTTTTCTAAGGAATACTTATATCGTTTAACAGCTTTTATGATTACTTCGCAAATTTCATTTTGACCTTCTTCACTATTTAGGTAATCTTCTTCTTCTGGGTTAGAAATAAAGCCAGTTTCTACTAAAACCGCAGGCATTGCAACAGCATATAATACAAATATGCCTTCTTTACGTTGCTTGGCTTCTCTACTTACTCTCCCTACTTTTTTAAATTCGTCTTCTATAGTAAGTGCTAAATCGACACTACGTTGGAAAAAGGTTTGGGTTTTCATGCTCAGTAACATCATTTTCGTAGGATCATTTTTTTCCAAATCCTGCATGGCTTTTAATGATACACTGTCCATATCCATTTCCTCATTTTTGCTCAATGCATTCATTCGGCCGTTGGTTTTATCCACTGGATAGATAAATGTTTCGGTGCCTCGGGCTGGGTTAGGGGTGGTCCAATACCTATATTCTTTTACTTTTCTGGTATATTTCTTTTTCTTTTTGCCCTTTCCTTTGTAATAAGTTTCTGTTTTATAACCAATAAATTCACTATGCCTTATAGGATCTGCACTATTTGCATGGATGCAAAGAAATAAGTCGCCTTTAAATGAATTGGCTATTTCCGCTTTTCTGGTAACATTATCAAAAACATCCGTTCTACGAGTCATGGCTATTTCAACATCTGGAATTGCTTCACCCATCATTTTTTCCAACTTTAAAGCAATTGACAAGCAAATATCCTTTTCATTGGAATACTTTCCTCTTGCTCCACCGTCATTGCCTCCATGTCCTGCATCTATAACAATCTTTTTTAGTGGCTGTTTTTGCTGCGGTTTCTTGTCTTTATCTGTAAAAGAGGAACAAATAAAAAAGGTAAAGCTTAACAAAATCAAAGCAGCAATATATCTTTTCATCATATCATTTCGTTAAAGGAAATAGTGCATATTACCCATTTACACAGTTTAGACTTAATTTTGCCAATCTGATCATGAGTAGAATCCTTAAAATTAACGTAAAAACTAGGCTGGCTATTGTTCTGACCCTTATTTTGGGGATATTAACATTTCATACAGAAAGCAGTTTTGGCGCCAGTTTTTACCAATTAGCTCCCAAAAAGGACTCTTCAAGGCAAAAAATAGATACAACTCGCAAAGACAGCATCCGAAATGTGGTTGATACGTTAAAAATTTCAAAGGACTCCATTGATGCACCCATTCAATATACGGCTGAGGATTCTGGTGTGCTCATTATTCCTACCAAAGAGTTCATTTTATATGGAAAGGCCAAAGTAGACTATACCGATATTAAATTAGACGCGGCAACCATCCGGTATGATCAACAAACACAATTGGTCAAAGCATATGGTTCTCGAGATTCTACGGGCAACCCAATGAGTAAACCCCAATTTATTCAAGGGGCAATGAAATCGGTAAGTGATTCCATTTTCTTCAACATGAAAACTGGAAAAGGATTAACCAAAAACACTTTTTTTCAGGAAGGAGAAATTTATGTAAACGCAGTTGAATTAAAGAAAATCAGTGCTACTGAAGTATTTGCACGTAGAGCACGATTCACCACTTGTAATTTAGATACGCCCCATTATAATTTTCGAACCGCCAAAATGAAGATTATCAATAATAAATTGGGGATTGCAGGCCCTTCATTTCCGGAATTTGAAGGTGTTCCTATGCCCATTGGTATTCCATTTGGCATATTTCCGCTCAGTCAAGGAAGACATTCGGGCATATTGCCCCCAGCTTTTAATGCAAGCCCCGATTTTGGATTAGGTTTAGAAGGTCTGGGTTATTACAAAGTATTAAGCGATAATTTGGATGCAACGGTAAGGGCTAATATTTATTCATTTGGTGGCTGGAGCATGAATTTTAATTCCAAGTATATTAAACGATATGCATATACTGGAAATTTGAATTTAACTTTTCAAAATACCAAATCTCTGAATAATAGCACTTCAAGTAAAGATGAATTTAATAGCTTCCGATCTTTTATGATTAACTGGACACATAGCAGAGACAATAGGGCCAGACCTGGAACTAGTTTTTCTGCCAATGTAAACTTTGGTAGTACTCGTTTTAATCAAACGGTACTCAATAACCCATTTATCAATTTTCAGAATCAGATCAGTTCTTCAATTAGTTATGGAAAAGACTGGAGAGGTAAATACAATTTATCGCTTAACTTAAATCACAATCAAAATAGTAATACCAGATTGGTCAATATGAATTTACCAACGGTGAATTTTAATATGGTAACCAAATATCCTTTCCAGAAAGCCGATCAGATAGGTTCTGGAAAATGGTATGAAAAAATAGGTGTGGGTTATAGTGGAAATTTTCAGAACCAATTGTCATTTTATGACACTGCATTTAATATCAACAGAATATTAGACACCATGCAATATGGTGCTATTCACAATATTCCTATTACACTGTCATTACCTTCATTAGGAGCAATCACCATTGCCCCAAGTGTATCTTATGAAGAAAGATGGTATGGACAAAGGTCATTCTTATCTTGGAATAGCACTACAGAAAAAGTGGACACATTAAAACAAAGAGGATTTTACACAGCCCGTCAAATGAGTTTTGGAGTTGGATTAAATACACGAATTTTTGGTACTTATAAATTTAAACCAAAGAGCAATATCATGGCCATTCGTCATGAAATCAGACCAACTATTTCTATTAATTATCAACCTGATTTTGGTTCAAAATATCATTATACAACACAAGTTGATACCAGTGGGAGAACAATTAGGTTGTCACAATTTCAAGGTGGAATTATTGGTTCATTTGGTGAGGGAGCATTTGGAGGAATGGGTTTTGGTATAGATAATTTATTAGAAATGAAATTAAAAAATACCAAAGACACCGCTGATAAAAAAGGACGTAAAGTAAAATTGATCGATGGATTTGGATTTAATTCTTCTTATAACTTTTTAGCAGATAGCTTTCAATTAGGCAATTTTAATATTTATGCAAGAAGTACTTTGTTTGAAAAAGTAAACATTACAGCCGGTGCAAACCTAGATCCATATGATGTAGATAAGCAAGGATTTAGAGTGAATAAACTTTTATGGGATCCTGCCAATTTTAAATTCGGAAGAATTACCAGCGGAAATATTGCATTGTCAACTTCATTCAAAAGCAAATCGAAAGATGGAAAAAAAGAAGATGACAAAAGTCTTCCCATTGATCCATTCATGACTCCGGATGAACAACAACGTCAAATGCAATTTGCAAGAGCGAATCCGGCTGAGTTTACTGACTTCAATATTCCCTGGAGTATCAATTTATCTTATTCATTTAATTTTACCAGGGTTTTATTACCTGATTTTAGTGGATTTAAGACCGAGACCTTTTCGTCCATTAATTTTAATGGAGATTTTAGTTTAACAGATAAATGGAAAGTAGGAGCAACTGGATATTATGATATCACCAGAAGAAGTCTTCAACAATTAAGTACATTTATTACAAGAGAAATGCACTGCTGGCAGCTTTCGATCAATGTAAACCCTGTTGGATTGTATCGTTCATTTAATATCACCATCAGTCCGAAATCTGGTATCTTAAGGGATTTAAGAATCAATCGTAGCAGAACTTTTTCCAACTCCACTTTTTAATTTCATTCTTCAACGATTGTTAGCCGTATAATAATCGGCCATGGTGTTGAATACTTTTTGCTTTAATTCTTCAACAGTTAAATTAGCTGGTTCGATGGGAGGTAAAAAATGAATGGATAATTTCTTAGGTAGTAAATAAAAAAAATATTTTGAGCTCAATGCTTTTTTAGTATTAAAAATTACCGCGGGAATGATTGCATGATTGGTATCTATGGATAATTTAAATGCTCCATCATAAAACTTTTTCAAAGGTTGATCCGTTTTATTTCTTGTTCCTTCAGGATAGATACACATATGCATTCCTTTCTCTAAAGCATCTTTCATTAATTCAAAACTTTTTCTTCTGCTTGCATCGCTATGCCTGTCTACAATTACAGATCCTCTATTATAATACCATCCAAATAAAGGAACTTTTAAAAAATCTTTTTTAGCAATGGTCTGATTGGCTCCCGGAATAAAAGGAGAGGAGAGTGGAATGTCCAGTAATGCATTGTGATTACAGGTTACAATAAAGGTTTTTCCTTCACTAAAATTTTCTTCCCCTTTTGTACTAACAGGGCATCCAATCATGTTCAACCAAATAGTCATCCATAGTTTGGATATCCTGATAAAATAATCAATCCCTTTTGGGTCAGGAAATAAGGCAGTTAATAAGGATGGAATAAGAATGATTAAGAAAGTAACTATGAAAGTAATCAGTCCCCATAGCGCCCAGATTCTCGCAAAAATACCTAATACTATTTTTTTTACACTCATGTTTTACAATTTCCAGTTGATGGGTTCTATACCTTGTTGCATTAATATTTGATTGGCCTTACTAAAATGTTTACATCCAAAGAAACCTTTATCAGCGCTAAAGGGTGAAGGATGAGCGGCCTTTAAAATAGAATGTTTAGTAGCATCAATAAATATTTGCTTTTCGTGTGCAAATTTACCCCATAATAAGAAAACGACTCCAGTCTTTTCATTGGATATTTTTTGAATGACTGCGTTGGTAAAATCCATCCAGCCAATTTTGGCATGACTTGCTGGCTCGTTCACCCTAACTGTTAAAACTGCATTCAACAATAATACACCTTGTTCTGCCCAGGGTGTTAGATTACCTGTAGTTGGGATAGACATACCAATATCATTCTTCAATTCTTTGAAAATATTGACCAATGAAGGAGGTGGTTTCACTCCATCAGGTACCGAGAAGCTCAAACCATGCGCTTGCCCTGGTCCATGATAGGGGTCTTGACCAAGAATCACCAATTTTATGCGGTCAAAGGGTGTTTTTTCAAAAGCATTAAAAATAAGGGTGCCAGGAGGATAAATGATGGCTTTGGTTGCTTTCTCTGATTTTAAATGAGCAGTTATCTGCTGAAAATAGGATCGAGAAAATTCTTTTTGCATTACTGCTTTCCAACTTGGCTCTATTTGAACATCCATGCTGCAATTTATAGAAGGATTATTGCATAAGTTTGTATTCATGCAAGTATTTTCTACACCTAGTAAGATAATCATCACCTGTCATAAATGGTTATCCCCCGTTCTACAAAAAGAAGTGATTGATTTAGGCTTCAACATTACTCGTTCATTTCAAACAGGGGTAGAATTGGAAGGAAGTTTATCTGACTGTATTAAATTGAATCTAAACCTGCGCTGTGCTAGCCAGGTTATGTATTCCTTGAAATCTTTTATTTGCAATGACCCAGACGAATTATACAATCAATTGGTTACGATTGCCTGGGAAACCATTTTAGAGCCTGAAGGCTATTTTTCAGTTACCAGTAATGTGTTTCACCCTTCTATTCAAACCAATTTATTTGCGAATCTAAGGGTCAAAGATGCCATTGTGGATAGAATGCGCAATGAAACTGGAAAAAGACCTTCTACTGGTTCTTCATTAACTGGTGCAGTGGTTTATTTGTTTTGGAAAAACGATGAAGCCGAAATTTTCATTGATAGTTCTGGTGAAACATTGGCAAAACATGGATATAGAAAATTACCCGGTAAAGCACCAATGCTCGAAGCTTTAGCTGCAGCCACTATATTGTCTACAAAATGGGATCGTCAATCTCCTTTCATTAACCCAATGTGTGGTTCTGGAACATTGGCAATAGAAGCTGCTTTAATTGCGACAAATCGCAAACCAGGGTTATTAAGAAATCAATATGCATTTATGCATATCAAAGGGTATGATGCTTCTGTTTATAATAAAGAAAAAGCAATTATTCAGGCACAAATCACATCACCTGATACATTGAAAATTATTGCATCAGATATTAGCAACCAAGCTATAGCAACAACAAAATTGAATGCAGCAGCTGCTGGAGTTGAACAATTCATTGATTTTGAAGTGCTGGACTTTGAACAAACAACGATTCCTGAAACAGCCAATGGAGTCATATTTTTTAACCCAGAATATGGTGAAAGGTTAGGGGATGAAACCGCATTAATAGAGACTTATGCAAGAATGGGCGATTTTTTAAAAAATAAATGCAAAGGATTAACAGGATATGTATTTACTGGTAATTTAGATCTTGCAAAAAAAATAAGGCTTAAACCAAGCAGAAGAATTGAATTCTTCAATGCTACTATAGATTGCAGGCTCTTAGAGTATGAATTGTACATGGGTACAAAAAGAGCCGATAAGCCTAGTTCAACATCCATTTAATATTAATACAATAACTTCGCGCCAAATTTAGAGTAGTGATACTCAAAAACAACAATTTATGAGACTAATCGTGGGGTACAGAAAATTATTGAATGTAACTGAATCGGCTACATTAAGTGAACTAAAATCGGCATATAGAAATTTGATGAAAGACTGGCACCCCGATAAATTTGCTGAAGATGCTGTTTTGTTACAAGAAGCAGAAGAAAAGAGTAAAAAGATCATAACAGCCTATCATTTTTTAGTGAGCATTTCTCCAGAGACCATTACCAAAACAATCGATGCATACACCGATACCATTAACAATGCAGCCATTGTAGATTTTGAGTATAAATCAGAAGTGCTAAGGGTTGTTTTTGCTGATGATACAGAATATGAATATTATGGTGTTCCAAAAGCTACTTATGTAAAATTAGTGAACGCAGAAACCCCACAGCGATTTGCTAGAAGACATATTTTTCAATCTTTTGTTTACAGAAGTACGAGCAAATTAGTGTCCTCTCCAGCTTAAATATTGCTTAGTTAGTTTAGTTGATTTAATTGGTGTTATAACTTTTTAGAAATTCAATCGATTGAACCATATCATCATGCAATAAACGATCGGCTTCATTAAAACTCACTTTATTTCTAAAAGCAGTATATAATTTTTCGATTGCAGGCGAACTTTTTAAAGGCCTTCTAAAATCCAATGCCTGAGCAGCGCTGAACAATTCAATAGAAAGTACTTTCTCTACATTTTGAATTACACGGTAACATTTGGTTGCAGCATTTGCACCCATGCTTACATGATCTTCCTGATTATTACTTGAAGAAATACTATCAACAGAAGCTGGCGTACTCAATTGCTTATTTTCACTAACAATTCCTGCAGCAGTATATTGAGGTATCATAAATCCAGAGTTAAGGCCTGCATCTTTTACTAAGAACAAGGGCAATCCTCGTTGACCCGATATTAACTGATATGTTCTTCTTTCAGAAATATTGGCAATTTCACTCATGGCAATTGCCAGATAGTCCAGTACAAGTGCCAATGGTTGTCCATGAAAATTTCCACCACTTACGATTAAATCTTCATCCGGAAAAATGTTAGGATTATCTGTCACAGAATTAATCTCCTGCATAAAAACCGATAGAACATGATCGAATGCATCTTTGGATGCTCCATGAACCTGAGGTATGCAACGAAAAGAATAAGGATCTTGAACCTGTGATTTTTTTTGCATTGAGATTTCACTTCCTTCTAAATGTTGCTTCAGTTTTTTTGCTGTTGCAATTTGTCCTGCATGTGGTCTTATTCGATGGATATGTTCATTTAAAGGCTCTAGTATACAATCAAATGCGTCAAATGACAAAGCAGCTATTAAATCGGCCATTGCCAATAAATGTTCTGCTTTTTTCAAACAATACATTCCATAGGCACTCATAAATTGAGTTCCATTAATCAGGGCCAAACCTTCTTTGCTTTGCAAATGAATCGGATCCCAATTAAATTGCTTCATGAGCGTATTTGTAGCAACTTTTTTACCTTGATATTTTACTTCACCTAAGCCCAACAATGGAATGCTCAAATGACTCAATGGCGCTAAATCACCGGAAGCGCCTAAAGATCCCTGTGTATAAATTACTGGAAATACATTGTTGTTGTGCATTTCCATTAATCGAATAACAGTGGCAATTTGAACCCCACTATGCCCATAACTGAGTGATTTAATTTTCAGCATCAACATCAGTTTTACGATGTCAGCTGGAACTTCTTCGCCTAAGCCACATGCATGAGATACCAATAAATTGTATTGTAATTGTTCAATCTGGTCAGCATCAATTTTTACATTTTGTAAAAACCCAAATCCCGTATTGACTCCGTAATACAATTGATCGGTATTATTGGTCTTTTTATCTAAATATTCCCTGCAAAAACTAATTTTTTCATGTGCGTCAAATGTGATGGAAACAAGCTGATTATAGTCCAGAAAATCTTTAACTTGTTGAAAATGAAGCCATTTACTATCGAGTGGCAAGTAATTATAACTCATGCAAGGAATCGTTTGTTGCAAAGTAACAGAAATAGCTGATTGGAATGAAATGAAGGTTTGGTTTGTAAAACTGAGTATTTTTCCGTTATTTTGCACCTCCAAAACCGGTTCGGTAAGGAAAATATATATGGTTCGGTAGCTCAGCTGGATAGAGCATCCCGACTAAAGTCGGGAAGGTCATTGGTTGAGGAAGTAAATATGGTTCGGTAGCTCAGCTGGATAGAGCAACTGCCTTCTAAGCAGTAGGTCATTGGTTCGAATCCAATCCGAATCACTTAAGCCTCACAGAAATGTGGGGCATTTTTATTACTGTTTCATCAAGCTGGATAGAGCATCCCGACTAAAGTCGGGAAGGTCATTGGTTCGAATCCAATCCGAATCACTAAAGTGAAACAATAGTTTCACTTTTTTTATGCATTATATATAAATCTTACTCCTTTCAATTTCGTAACTTCGCCCTCCAAAAACAGTGGAATGAGCGAAGAAAAGAGCCTGAATTTTATAGAAGAAATTATTGAAGCAGATTTAGCTGCAGGAAAACATTCATCTATTACCACCCGTTTCCCTCCAGAGCCGAATGGATATTTACATATTGGTCATGCAAAAAGCATTTGCTTGAATTTTGGCTTAGCCATTAAATATGGTGGAACTACCAATCTCCGATTTGACGATACTAATCCGGTTACAGAAGATACAGAATATGTAGAAAGCATTAAAGAAGATGTACGATGGCTGGGTTTTGAATGGGCTCAAGAATTGTATGCATCTGACTATTTCGATCAGTTGTTTAATCTAGCGCTACTTTTAGTAGAAAAAGGGCTGGCTTATGTAGATGATAGTACTAGTGAAGAAATTGCCACCCAAAAAGGTACTCCTACACAAGCTGGTGTTCGTAATCAATTTGCAGAAAGATCAATCGATCAAAATAAAGCATTGTTTTTGGAGATGAAAGAAGGGAAATACCCTGACGGATCTAAAGTATTGCGGGTTAGAATTGATATGGCATCTCCAAATATGTTATTAAGAGATCCCATTATTTATAGAATTAAACATGCACATCATCACCGCACAGGCGATAAATGGTGTGTATATCCGATGTATGACTTTGCCCATGGCCAAAGCGATTCAATCGAAAAGATCACTCATTCAATTTGTACACTAGAATTTGTACCACATAGAGATTTATATGATTGGTGTATTGAGCAATTAGGCACATTTCCTTCAAAGCAATATGAATTCGCTCGTTTGAACATGACTTATACCGTTATGAGCAAAAGGAAACTGCTTCAATTGGTAAATGAACAAATGGTGAATGGATGGGACGATCCAAGAATGAGCACCATTAGTGGAATGCGTAGAAGAGGATATCCGGCAGCAGCAATTCGTGAATTCTGCGATCGAATTGGGGTAGCCAAAAGAGAAAATTTAATTGATGTAGGATTATTGGAGTTTTGTGTTCGTGAAAATTTAAACAAAACTGCACAAAGACGAATGGTTGTATTCAATCCTCTTAAACTGTTAATTACCAATTTTGACAAAGAATTGGAGATACTTACCAGTGAAAATAATCCAGAGGATGAAAATGGCGGAATTAGAGAAATGCCATTTAGCAGAGAGATTTATATTGAGCAGGAAGACTTTATGGAAGTTGCACCTAAGAAATATTTTAGACTAGCTCCCGGTCAAATGGTTCGTTTAAAAAGTGCCTATATTATACAATGTAATGAAGTAATTAAAGATGCTGATGGAAATATTACCGAAGTAAATTGTACTTATATTCCTGAAAGCAGAAGTGGATCTGATAGTTCTGGTATTCATGTGAAAGGAACATTGCATTGGGTGAGTGCAAAACATGCCATTCAAGCAGAAGTTCGTTTATATGATCGCTTGTTTAAAGTAGAAGATGTAGCCAATGCAGAAGGAGATTTTAAAGATCATATTAATCCAGACTCTTTACAAATCATCTCAAATGCTTATGCAGAGCCTGCTTTAGCAAAAGATTCAATCAACAATCAGTTTCAGTTTTTACGTAAAGGATATTTTGCAATTGATAAAGATAGCACTCCTAACAAACTTGTTTTTAATAGAACAGTTACATTAAAAGATGCCTGGGCAAAAGAAGTTAAGAAAGGATAAAGACAGCGTTCTATAGATTCTTTAGTGGATTTCTTTTTCCAGCTAAAATGTATTCCTTGATATTCATCCAGAATGCTAAAATCATGTAAATGATAATGGGTGAGCCCATGGTTAAAAAAGAAATGTAGATAAACCACATTCTTATTTTGGAAGAAGCAATACCTAATTTATCCCCTATGGCAGTGCACACACCAAAAGCGTGTAATTCTAAAAATTCTCTTAATTTATTCATAAATATGCATTGTTTCCTGGGGGAGGAATTATGATTATTCAAAATTAAACAGAATTGGAGTATAAAAGTTCAAAACATTGGTGAAATAGCGCCTCTTTTTTGTTAATTTCGCGCATAAAATTGCAACGATATGGCTTTTGACATTGAAATGATCCAGAAAGTTTACGCAGAAATGCCTGCTAAAGTAGATGCAGCCCGCAAAGCATTGGGACGTCCACTTACCTTATCAGAAAAAATTCTTTTTTCGCACTTACATGCCAATCAATCTTTGGCAGGTTTTGAAAGAGGTAAAAGTTATGTTGATTTTGCTCCAGATAGAGTAGCCATGCAAGATGCAACGGCTCAAATGGCCTTATTACAGTTTATGCAAGCAGGTCGCCCAAAAGTGGCAGTTCCTTCAACTGTACATTGCGACCATTTAATCACTGCAAGAGTTGAAGCGAAAGAAGATTTACAAGTTGCAAATGCAGAAAGTAAAGAAGTGTATGATTTCTTAGCTTCTGTTTCAAATAAATACGGTATTGGATTCTGGAAACCTGGTGCAGGTATTATTCATCAGGTTGTATTAGAGAACTATGCATTTCCTGGTGGAATGATGATAGGAACTGATTCTCATACAGTAAATGCAGGGGGTTTAGGTATGATTGCAATTGGTGTTGGCGGAGCTGATGCTTGTGATGTAATGGCAGGATTACCATGGGAATTGAAATGGCCTAAATTAATTGGAGTTAAACTTACTGGCAAATTAAGTGGCTGGACAGCTCCAAAAGATGTGATTTTAAAAGTGGCTGGTATACTTACTGTAAAAGGTGGTACTGGTGCCATTGTAGAATATTTTGGAGAAGGTGCTACCAATATGAGTTGTACTGGAAAAGGTACTATTTGTAATATGGGTGCTGAGA
Organism: Sphingobacterium thalpophilum; assembly: GCA_943372285.1. Classification (GTDB taxonomy): domain Bacteria; phylum Bacteroidota; class Bacteroidia; order Chitinophagales; family Chitinophagaceae; genus Sediminibacterium. Next base: position 83,989 of record CALRYA010000008.1, read on the forward strand.
TCGGCGCAACTACATCTACGTTCGGTTATGATGAAAGCATGGGCAGGTATTTATCAGCCACAGGCAGAGAAGAAATTGCCAAATTAGCTGATGGAATAAAAGCGTATTTAAATGCTGATGAAGAAGTATATGCATCTCCTGAAAAATATTTTGATCAAGTGATTGAAATTGATTTATCAACGCTTGAACCTCATTTGAATGGGCCTTTCACACCAGATTTGGCTACACCTATTTCTAAAATGAAAGAAGTTGCTGCAGCAAATGGCTGGCCTACTAAAGTTGAAGTGGGTTTAATCGGAAGTTGTACCAACTCTTCATATGAAGATATTAGCCGCGCAGTAAGTTTAGCAAAGCAAGTTGATGCAAAAGGATTAACCATCAAGTCGGAATACACCATCACACCAGGTAGTGAGCAAGTTAGATATACCATTGAAAGAGATGGATTTTTAGCTGCTTTTGATAAAATTGGTGCAACTGTTTTTGCGAATGCTTGTGGGCCTTGTATTGGAATGTGGGATAGAGTAGGTGCTGAAAAGCAAGAACGCAATACCATTGTACATAGTTTCAACAGAAACTTTGCAAAACGTGCCGATGGTAACCCGAATACATTAGCATTTGTAGCAAGCCCTGAATTGGTTACTGCATTGGCCATTGCTGGAGATCTTACTTTTAACCCAATCACTGATTATTTAACCAATGACAAAGGTGAAAAAGTAAAATTAGATGAACCAACTGGTATGGAATTACCAGCTCGAGGATTTGCAGTTGAAGACGCAGGTTTTCAAGCCCCTGCGGCAGATGGTTCTGGAGTATCTGTAAAAGTAGACCCTACTAGTAAACGTTTACAATTACTAGATCCTTTTACAGCATGGGAAGGAACTGATTTAAAAGGATTAAAATTATTAATTAAAGCAAAAGGCAAGTGTACAACCGACCATATATCAATGGCAGGCCCATGGTTGAAATTCCGTGGTCACTTAGATAATATTTCCAATAACATGTTGATTGGTGCCGTAAATATTTTCAATGAAAAAACGGACAATGTAAAAAATCAACTCACTGGCGAACATGGCCCAGTACCTGCAACGCAAAGAGCGTATAAAGCAGCAGGAATTGGATCAATAGTTGTTGGAGACGAAAATTATGGTGAAGGAAGTTCTCGTGAACATGCAGCAATGGAGCCAAGACATTTAGGTGTTCGTGCTATTTTAGTAAAATCATTTGCACGTATTCATGAGACCAATTTGAAGAAACAAGGTATGTTGGCTTTAACCTTCAATGATAAGGCTGATTATGAAAAGATTCAAGAAGATGACACCATCAATATTGAAGGTCTAACTAGTTTTGCTCCAGGTAAACCATTATCAGTTGTATTGAATCATTCAGATGGATCTACTGAAACCATTTCAGTAAACCATACTTATAATGAACAACAAATTGAATGGTTTAAAGCTGGTGGCGCATTGAATATCATTCGCAAGCAAGTGCTTGGATAGGATATAGGTTGATGGAGGAAAAATTAGTTATCTTAACGCTTCAAATTAATCTATGGCATTAAGCAGATTTTGGCTGGTAATTATTTTAGCCTCCATCACTTATATACTGGTACTTTTATTTAGCGGTCAGTATTATTCTATTGAATACGCAGTTAATGGAAAAAAAGATGACCCCATTGTTAGAAACGAGTTTTATCTAAAGGACTTACCAGTTTCTATTCAGGATACATTGAAGAAAGCCAAAGACAACCGCTATGCTGTTGGTAAAGACAGCTTATATATTCTCGATAATCAAACGGTTCGGTTCTGTGTTGGCAAACAAGCAACAGATGGGATATTGCCAACTTGTAAGAATACCATTTTTGATTTATTACTTCCATTAATAGCTTATTTATCTTTTTTCTGTGGCATACTTCAATTATTAATTAATAGTGGAGCATCAGAGCGGCTGGCCAAATTATTGAGCCCGATTTTTGTAAAAGTGTTTCCGGAAATTCCTGCTAATCATCCATCTATTTCTTATATGATGTTGAATTTTGCAGCCAATTTTTTAGGATTGGATAGTGCAGCAACGCCCTTTGGATTAAAAGCCATGGAGAGTTTACAGGAACTCAATACAGACAAAGAAAAAGCCAGCAATAGCCAGATCATGTTCATGTGTTTACATGCTGCTGGTTTAACACTTATTCCTACTTCTATCATTGGATACAGAGCTGCACAACATGCTACCAATCCTGCAGATGTGATGTTGCCATGTATTATCACTTCATTTATTGGAACCATTGCTGCATTAATTATTGTTGGCATCAAACAAAGAATCAATTTATTGAACGCCACTTTAATTGGTTCAATTGGTGTGGTAATAGGAATTATTACCGGGCTATTGTTATATATCACCAAGCTTGATTTAATTAGCAAGGGCCATTTTACAGGCAATCTTTCGAATGTGCTTTTGTTGGGAATTATATTTATTATTCTGGCATATAGTTTTTTAAGAGAAAAAAGATTTACTGATCAAGGAACCAATGTTTTTAATTCATTTGTTGAAGGCGCTTATGATGGACTAAAAACTGGCAGAACTATTTTCCCTTATATTTTGGGAATGTTAGTGGCTATTTCATTGTTCAGAAACAGTGGTGTATTTGAAATACTGGCTGGATTATTAGCAAAAGGATTTTTGGCAATTGGTGTTACCAAAGAAATTGTAGATGCTTTACCAATAGCTATTTTAAGACCTTTTAATGCGGCTGGAAGCAGGGGATTCTTAATCGATGCAATGCGTACTTATGGTGCGGATTCGTTTACAGGTAGATTGGCTTGTGTGTTTCAGTGTGCAGCAGAAACTACCTTCTATGTAATAGCTGTTTATTTTGGAAGTATAAAAGTGAAAAATACCAGGTACACTTTAGGTGCTATGTTATTGGTTGATTTGATCTGTGTATTTGCTGCCATCTTTTTGTGCTTATTATTTTTCTAATTCCAATTGAATCAATTTGTTTAAGTCAATATTTACTTTATACCTGATCATTTTTGGTTGCTATATATTGTTCACGCGCATACCAGATTATTTTGATGGCGAAAAATATCCTGCAATCATTGAATTAGTTAACAATGACTCAACTAAGTCAATTGATGTTAAAGCAGTGTATCAAATTGCAGGAAAGCAATATTCCATTAATGCAGCATATCCATTGATCAATTATATCAATAAGGAAAAAGTTGAAGTGATTGTTGAACACGAACATGTTGAAAGTGGGGCTGTGTATCGTTTTTGGGGATATTGGATCACTTGGGGGGAATTAATGATATCGATTATTATGGCGATAGTATTGTTTCAGGTAGCCGTATCGATCACCAAAAACCCTACTCCTGAAGCATTGCTTGAACAGTTGAGTTATAAGGAAGAAAAGAAAACTAAATACGATTAAGAGATAAAAGATAAGAATTATAAGATATGAGATAAGAATTAAGAGATACATTTTAAGATTTTTAAGTAACTGAAAATCCAGTAACCAATAACCAGTAACCAGTAACCAATAACTATACCAAATGAAACGCTATTTCAAAATATTCGCAATATTCCTAATAGTAATTAGTGCTTGTAACAATAATCCATACAAGGAAACCAACAAATCCTATAAAGAGCAAGCAAAAAATTATACCAAAATCATCATTACAAAGCCGGAGAGTCCCATTATTTCTGATTCTTTAAAACCATCTCCATATTGGGTGGGTACAACCAATTTTGGTATCAGAAAACCAAGCTATGTAATCATACATCATACAGCGCAAGGATCAACTGAAGAAACGCTTAAAACCTTTACGCTTCCAAGAACAGCGGTAAGTGCTCATTATGTCATTGGGAAGGATGGGGTAGTTTACCAAATGCTCAATGATTATTTCAGAGGTCAACATGCAGGAGTGAGCAGATGGGGCAATCAATTAGACATGAATTCTGCTAGTATTGGAATTGAATTGGATAATAATGGATTTCAGTATTTCGACAGTTTGCAAATCAATAGTTTGTTGGTTGTATTGTCTAAACTCAAAAAAGATTATAATATTCCAACAGCCAATTTTATAGGTCATGGGGATATTGCTCCAACAAGAAAAAATGATCCAAATTGGCGTTTCCCATGGAAAATATTAGCTGAAAAAGGGTTTGGGTTATGGTTCGATGAAAAACGAGATACTGTTCCTACATCATTTAATCATATTGTTGGGCTAAGAATAGTGGGGTACGATGTAAAAGACACCAGTGCAGCTATTATTGCTTTTAAAAGGCATTTTTTACAGGACACAACAAGAGGAATGACGCCTACAGCCAAGGAAATTCTATTCAATTTACACAAGAAGTATTTTTAACAATAAAGCAATGTGTTTTTTAGAACAAAAATTGTATCCTAACGCTTGTTAGCTTATTTTTGCAACTCAAATTTATACAACATGAATTTCCAATTGAGCGAAGAACATTTAATGATCCAAAAAGCAGCAAGAGATTTTGCTAAAACAGAATGTTTGCCGGGTGTAATAGAAAGAGATGAATTACAAAAGTTCCCACGTGAACAAGTAATGAAATTGGCAGAACTTGGATTTATGGGTATGATGGTAGACCCCAAATATGGTGGTGCTGGAATGGATACGGTGAGTTATGTTTTGGCCATGGAAGAAGTGAGTAAAATTGATGCAAGTACCAGTGTTAGCATGAGTGTTAACAATAGTTTGGTATGCTGGGGATTAGAAACTTTTGGTTCGGAAGAACAGAAGCAAAAATATTTAACTCCATTAGCGCAAGGAAAAAAAGATGGCGAATTATATATTGGTGCATTTTTATTAAGTGAGCCTGAAGCAGGAAGTGATGCAACCAGCCAACAAACAACTGCAGAAGACAAAGGAGACCATTATTTATTAAGTGGTACCAAAAACTGGATCACCAATGGTTCATCAGCATCTGTTTATTTAGTAATTGCTCAAACAGATCCTGCTAAAAAAAGCAAGGGTATCAATGCATTTATTGTTGAGAAAAACTGGCCTGGTGTAACAGTATCTGCAAAAGAAAATAAATTAGGTATTCGTGGAAGTGATACGCATACCATTTTATTAACAGATGTAAAAGTTCCTAAAGAAAATAGGATAGGGGCAGACGGTTTTGGATTTACGTTTGCAATGAAAACTTTGGCTGGAGGCAGAATTGGCATTGCTTCACAAGCCCTCGGAATTGCAAGTGGTGCATATGAATTGGCTTTGGCTTACAGCAAACAGAGAAAAGCATTTGGTAAAGAAATCATGCATCACCAAGCTATTCAATTTAAATTAGCTGATATGGCAACCAAAATTGAATCGGCTCGTTTGTTGTGCTTGAAAGCTGCATGGGAAAAAGACAATGGATTGGATTATACATTGAGTTCATCTATGGCAAAAGTATTTGCCAGTGAAGCTGCCATGTGGATCACTACTGAAGCTGTTCAAATTCATGGTGGTTATGGCTTTGTGAAAGAATACCATGTAGAACGTTTAATGCGCGATGCAAAAATTACGCAGATCTATGAGGGAACCAGTGAGGTTCAACGAATTGTAATTAGCAGAAGTATTTTAAAATAAATAGGTAATGTATTGGCTTTAATGACTCAAGTTATAAGGCAATGCCGTTGATATTATGCCAGTAAATTTCAATTCTTTTCATTCAATTAATAATGAACTACAGCAAAAGCATGTTCAATTAATTGCTGTAAGTAAAACCAAGCCCAATTCAGACATTGAGGAATTGTATGCGCTGGGGCAAAGGGATTTTGGTGAAAATTATGTGCAGGAATTAGTAGATAAAGAAACAGCGCTACCTAAAGATATTCATTGGCATTTTATTGGTCATTTACAAAGCAATAAAGTAAAATACATAGCTCCATTTGTTCATTTAATACATGGAGTAGATAGTTTGAAATTATTACAAGAAATCAATAAGCAAGCTATTAAAAACAATCGCACGATTGGTTGTTTATTGCAATTACATATTGCAGAAGAAGAAACCAAGTTTGGTCTGGATGAAGCAGAAATTGAAGCAATTAAATTAGCCTTGCCTACTTTACAAAATATCCGAATAGAAGGCTTTATGGGAATGGCTTCCTTTAGTGATGACATGACCAAAGTAAAACGAGAATTTTTACATTTAAAAAATCAGTTTGATTTATTTAAAAACTGGGCCACACAACATCCAATGAATGCAACTAAGAGTGGAATTTCTACCCTTTCGATGGGCATGAGTGGCGATTACCAACTTGCAATTGAATGTGGATCTACCATGGTAAGGATTGGCAGTTTGCTTTTTGGTGCAAGAAATTATACCAATTAAATGTTGCAAAAAAAATCCCGGCTAACCTAAGCAGCCGGGACGACAATTTGTTTACTGTACTATTTTAAAGTTTCGTCCAGCCATTTGTAGAATTCTCTTTGCCAAACCAAGGCATTTTGGGCACCAATTACCCAATGGTTCTCATCTGGCAAATACAATAGCTTAGATTTTATTCCTTTTAATTGTGCGGCTTGAAATGCTTGCAATCCCTGTTCTATTGGCACACGATAATCTTTACCTCCCTGAATAATAAATATCGGAGTATTCCATTTACTCACGAGATTACTAGGATTGAATTGGTTATATGATTTTTGTGCTGCCGCGTTATTCTTATCCCAATAATTACCACCATAATCCCAGTTAACAAAGAACAATTCTTCAGTGGTGCCATACATACTCTTGGTATCAAAGATGCCATCATGAGCAATAAACGTTTTAAATCGATTATTGTGAATACCCGCTAAATAAAAGGCAGAATAACCACCATAACTTGCGCCAATACATCCCAATCTATTCTTATCTATATAAGATGATTTACTCACCGCATCTATTGCAGATAAATAATCATTCATCACTTGACCACCATGATCTTTACTAATCTGTTCATTCCATTTGGTTCCATGTCCCGGCATTCCTCTTCGGTTAGGAGCAACAATAATATATCCTTGAGAAGCAATTAATTGGAAATTCCATCTGAAAGAATAAAACTGAGTGAGTGGACTTTGAGGCCCCCCTTGACAATATAATAGTGTTGGATATTTTTTTGTTGAATCAAAATCGGGGGGATATACCACCCATACCAACATTTTTTTATTATCGGTAGTAGTAATCCATTTACGTTCTGACTTCACTTTTCCGATAGTATTATAAAATGCATCGTTTACATGAGTCAGTTGATTCATTGTACCAGTATTAACATCCACTGAATACAATTCATTGGCATGATTAAAATCTGTTCTTGAAACTATCACCGATTTGTTTAGTACTCCAATAATTCCACTGATATCAAAATCGCCATTGGTAATTTGTTTCACCACAGGTATCATTTTACTCATACCAGGATTATTGACACTAAACAACTGAAGTGTTCCATTAATAGGAGCCCAGAAGAAAATAGATTTTCCATCATCAGACCATTTAAATCCTTCTACATGAATTTCATCTCTTGCACCTGTGAGATTAATTTTTTGACCATTTTTTAAAAGAACAATTATGTCTTGTTTATCTGATTCATATCCATCTCTTTTCATTTGCAAATAAGCCAATTCTCCATATGAATTATATGCTGGTGCTAAATCATATCCCTTATTGGCTTCTGTCAAATTATTGGTAGTCCCTTTTTCTATATCGTATTCATACAAATCGGTGTTGGTACTAATGGCATAAGCAGTACCATAACTTTTTTTAGTTACATACAATACTTTTTTGCTATCTGGGCTGAAAATAAAATCTTCATCACCTCCGAAAGGCTTTTGAGGACTGTCATATGCTTCTCCCACCATGATGTCTTTTGGCTCACCAGCTTTGCCATTAATGATTGGCGTAATAAACACATGACTGAACTTTCCATCTTCCCAGGTATCCCAATGCCGATAATTGAGTGAAGTATAAATTTGTGCATTCGACTTAGGTAGGTCTTTATAATAATCAACTCCAGTAACATTATTAATCTTTACTTCTTCAGCACTAATGGAATATTTTCCATCTGGTGAAATTCGGTCGTTCGTCAATAAACCAGCAAAGTCCTTTAATTCAATAGGATTACCTCCAGTTATTGGTATTTGAAAAGTTTTACGACTCGACTTATTAGATTGTACATCAGGAGTAGACACACTATAAATAATGGATTGTTGATCTTTACTAATGCCCAGTGCAGATACCCTGCCTAATTGCCAAAGGCTTTCTGGGCTAAGTCTTGCATTTTGTGCCATTAGCGTAATAATGCAACAGAATGATATCAATGTAACTAAGAAATATTTTTTCATGGCTTTATTTTTTTACTGTTTTAGTATAATCTAAAACCAGGTTTACAAAAGCACTCACTCCAACATCCAATCTTGTATCGCTGATCATAAATCCTGGTGTATGATGATCTGGAGCAGCATCAAAATTTGGAAACTTAGGATCTCTAGCACCTAAATAGAAAAAAAATGCTGGTGCTTTTGTGCCATAATAGGAGAAGTCTTCTGCGCCAGTAACCCAGTTTGTTATTTGAACATTTTCAGTACCTCCGGCAGCTTTTTGTAAGGAAGGAATGCTTTTGGCAACCAATTCGGGATTGTTATAGGTAACCAATGTTTTAGTATCTATACTTACTTCTGCAGTTGCTCCATTGGCTGTGGCAATGTTCTGTGCAATTAATTTTATTTTTTCATGTACCATTTTTTGCGCCTGATCATCTAAGGTTCTAATGGTGCCTTCCATTATAGCTTCTTCAGGAATAATATTGGAACGTACACCTGATTGAAACTTACCAACAGAAACTACAACAGGAGATTTAGTAATATCAATATTTCTACTTACTATGGTTTGTAAAGCTTGAATTATTTCTGCACTTACAGCGATAGGGTCAATCGCATTCCATGGGTATGCGCCATGACTTTGTTTGCCTTTTACCTTGATGGTGAACCAATCGGAGGATGCCATAAAAGCCCCAGGCTTATAATAAATCTTTCCAAGATCATATTTAGATTCGATATGAATTCCAAATACAGCATCAACTTTAGGATTGTCCATGGCACCTTCCTTGATCATCAGTGGTGCGCCGCCTTCTTCATTTCCCGGAGGGCCTTCTTCCGCTGGTTGAAATAAGAATACAACGGTTCCTGTGATGTCATTCTTAATTTTGCTCAATACTTCTGCTGCACCCAATAGCATTGCAATATGAGAATCATGACCACATGCATGCATTACAGGAACTGTTGCTCCATTGTAATCGCCTTTTGCTTTGGAAGCAAATGCCAAACCGTTTCTTTCCTCAACAGGTAATGCATCTATATCGGCCCTTAAAGCTATAACAGGGCCAGGCTTCCCGCCTTTTAAAACACCCACCACACCTGTTTTGGCGATTACTTTTGTTGCAATGCCCCATTCTTTTAAATTGGCCTCAATTGTTTTGCATGTATTAAATTCCCGATTTCCTAATTCTGGGTTTTGGTGAAAGTACCTTCTCCAATTGACTACTTTTGAAGTTTCCTCTTTAATTAATTGTTCTAAATTGGCAGGAGCATTCTGCGCATTCAGAAAACTTGTAGCAGATAATACACTACATAATATTATTTTTCTCATGAGCTAATTTTCTTTGTACGGAAGATACTGATTTTATTCAATTTCAAATTTGAGTATAAATAAGAAATATATTGAATATGACAATTATGTAAATAATTTGATTTAAATTGAAATGAGTTCCATTGGGAGCAAGTTATTTTTGTTTAAACTATTATTCAATCAACCCAAATTTAAACTTATGAAAAAAATCACTTTTTTATCTACTGCTGCAATTGCAATGATGTTATCAGCAAATGTTTTTGCTAGCACAACAGAAACTACTACAGAAAAAGACGCTAAATCAACTTCCACTGAAACAAAAGCATCAACCATGAATGATGCAGTTGTTCAAGATGCAATGCTTCAATTTAAAAGTTTATCTAGAGTAGAAAAGAAAGAGAAATATGCAGAAGTTAAGAAATTAATGAAAGAGTATAAAGCCCAGAAAGCTACTGGAGATGCCAGCACCAATACTGTGTTATTGGCAATTTTAGCGATCTTACTTCCTCCTTTGGCTGTTTACTTGCACGAGAATGCATTCAATGGAAAATTCTGGTTGAGTATTTTATTGACATTATTGTTTTGGATCCCAGGAGTTATTTATGCTTTGATTGTAGTTTTATAGATCATTTAAATTCACCATAAACAGATCGTAGGGTGTCAGCAATTTCACCTAACGTACAATTATTTTCAACGGCTTCAATTACAAAAGGCATCAAATTATCGGTGCCTTTTGCCGTTTTTGCAATAGCTACTAAACATTCATTTACTTTAACATTATTGCGCTTAGCTCTTAATTGTGCCAGCTTTTCAGATTGAATAGACCGTATACTTTCATCAATTTTAAATCCTGGAACGGCTAATTCTTTATCAACCGTAAACTGATTAACACCAACAATAATTTTTTCTCCACTTTCAATATTACGCTGGTATTCATAAGCACTTTGAGCTATTTGCTCTTGCATATAGCCTTCTTCAATGGCAGCAACACTTCCACCAATTGCATCTATTTTGTTGATTATATCCCAGGCTTTTTGTTCCACTTCATTGGTTAATGATTCTATGAAATAACTACCTGCAAGAGGATCAACTGTATCAGCAGCTCCAGATTCAAAAGCTACAATCTGTTGTGTTCTTAAGGCAATTCTGGCAGCTTCTTCGGTAGGTAAACTCAATGCTTCATCATAGCCATTGGTATGCAAACTTTGAGTGCCACCCAAAACTGCCGCAAGGGTTTGAATAGTTACTCTACTGATATTATTGTGTGGTTGCTGAGCAGTTAGAGTAGCGCCGCCGGTTTGTGTATGAAAACGAAGCATCAAGGCTTTTTCATCGGTAGCCCCCAAGTCTTTCATTATTTGAGCCCACATTTTTCTAGCCGCACGAAATTTGGCAACTTCTTCAAATAAGTTATTATGGGCATTAAAGAAGAAGGAGAGACGTTTGCCAAAAACATTGATATCTAAACCTTTAGCCAATGCTGCTTGAACATATGCTTTACCATTACTTAATGTAAATGCAATTTCCTGTACAGCTGTGCTACCTGCTTCTCGAATATGGTAACCTGAAATGGAGATGGTATTCCATTTGGGTAACTCATTGCTACACCATTCAAAAATATCCGTAATAATGCGCATTGACGGTTTAGGAGGGTAGATATAAGTTCCTCTGGCAGCATATTCTTTGAGTATATCATTCTGTATGGTTCCTGTAATTTTTGTAAGATCAGCACCTTGTTTTTTGGCCAATGCTACATAGAGTGCCAATAAAATAAACCCTGTTGAATTGATGGTCATAGAAGTACTCACTTTCTCCAATTCAATTCCTTTAAACAAGGTTTCCATGTCATCTAAACAATCTATGGCAACACCTACTTTTCCTACTTCACCTTCAGATAAAGCATGATCACTGTCATAACCAATTTGAGTGGGTAAGTCAAATGCAACACTTAATCCCATAACGCCTTGTGACAATAAATAATGGTACCGTTTATTGCTCTCTTCTGCAGTTGAAAATCCAGCGTACTGGCGCATTGTCCATAGCTTTCCTCTATACATATCCGGCTGAACTCCTCTGGTAAATGGAAACTCTCCAGGCAAATCATTCCCTGTATTAGAAGCTGGAACATCTTTAGCAGTATACAACTTGTTGATTTCTATTCCACTGTCGGTAAACAATTTCTTGGAAGGCATAGTCAATTATTTCAACCTTTTATAAATATTTTTTCGCTTCAAAACTCAATGCTTCACTTACTAATTCGTGCAGATTGGCCTTTGGCTCACTCACTAAAAAATTCAATAAAAATTTTTGCAAATCCATACCTGTAGCATCTGGTGCTAATTCCTGTGCTACCTGATTAATGTAGAGGATATTTTTTTCTTTTAAATTTTTTAGCGCATTCCAAGATTCAGGAGTCACATAAATCTGTTGAGTAACATTATAGTCAAATTCTTCCCGAATATTCTTGGTTAATACATGCTGCATATCTCTTGCCGATAATCCTTCGCTGGGCGTTCTACTGATCACATTAGGTAGTGCAATTCGATCTACCAATAAAATAAGCCTTTCATACGCTTGTAACTGTAAAGGACTATGTTGTTTTGGAGCATTCGAAACTGGTTCTGTTTTTTTAGGTTGAATAACCAATATATACACCATTATTGCTGCAATGGCCAGGCCAAATATGATACTCAATAAAGTAGTATTCTCCATTCTCCGATTGATTTTTACGAAGATAAGGCATATCGGTTATTGGTTATTAGTTATTGGTTATTGGTTACTGGGCTATCAGTTATTGGTTATTGGTTTGTGGTTATTGGGCTGCTAGTGGGGATTTTTCTAGATTCGAAAGTGGGTTTTGACTAGAGCCATTACAAAATCGTAACTTTGTCATTCAAATTGATAATTATGGAAGCTACAATAATCGCCAATTCTCCAGTTACCCTTACAGCTGGAGCAATTGAAGAAATCAAAAGATTGATGAATGAAGCCGATTTTGATACTACTCAACGTTTGAGAATTGGAGTTAAAGGAGGTGGATGCAGTGGAATGACTTATGTATTAGGATTTGACAAAGTAGAAGCAGAAGATGAATTATTTGAAATAGAAGGAGTGCCTTGTATCATGAACAAAAGCCATGGACTTTACTTATATGGAATGGAAGTAGATTGGCAGGGTGGACTAAATTCACGTGGTTTTACTTTTACTAATCCGAATGCAAGTAAAACCTGTGGATGCGGAACTTCTTTTGCAGTATAAATCCCTTATTCAATAATACTGTTAGGTTTTTATTTATAGAAAATCATTTCAAATGATAAACATTCATTTATACCTTTTTACCAATAAAAAAAACCCGTTCAATTGAACGGGTTTTTCTATTAAATACTTAGGAGATTTACTTTTTAGTTTCAGCCCTTCCCAATGCTCTTCCACCACCAAAATCTACTAGGATAGGGGCTGCTACGAAAATTGAAGAATAAGTACCAGTAACTACTCCAATCAACATCGCGAATGCAAATCCACGTGTCACTTCTCCACCAAAGATGAATAAGATCAAAATGGTCAAGAACACTGTTAAAGAAGTCATGATGGTTCTGCTCAAAGTTTGATTGATCGCTTTATTAATAATAGAAGCATTATCAACCCCAATCATGATCTTACTGTCTTCTCTGATTCTATCATATACAATCACCGTATCATTCATTGAGAAACCGATTACCGTTAATATAGCTGCAATAAAGTGTTGATCAATTTCTAATGGGAAAGGAACTACTTTTCTTAAGAAACTGAATACAATTAAAGTAACGAATACATCGTGCAACAAAGCTACAATCGTACCTAAACTATATCTCCAATCACGGAAACGAATGAATATGTACAAACAAATAGCAAATATGGCAAACACAGTTGCTTTAGTTGCTCCAGCTTTTAAATCGTCGGAGATTGTAGGCAATACAGTTTGAGAGCTTTGCTTATAGACAGTTTCGAAAGTATTGAAACTGGTTCCTTCAGGCAAATGCTTCTGCAAACCAGTGTACAACATTTTCTCTACCAAAGAATCGATATTGCTACCAGTTTCTTTGATCTTGTAAGAAGTAGTAATATTGATTTGATTCTTTGTATCTACTGTTTTAGTAATCGGAGCTTCACCAAATGTTACTTTTAACTCATCACGAATTTCATCTGCATTTACTGCTTTATCGAATTTAATCGTATAGCTACGACCACCAGCAAATTCAACTCCTTCGTCGAATCCATTAAAGAAAGATGCAATACCCAAGATTAAAATCACCACTGATAAGCCGTATGCATACTTTCTGTACTCGATAAACTTATAAGAAGCATGCTTGAAAATACTTCTAGAAATTCCAGTGAAATATTCAAAATGTCTGTTCTTATTAGTGTACCAGTCAGTAATTAACCTTGATACTAGAATTCCACAGAACAATGATAATAAAATACCAATAATCTGTGTTGTTGCAAATCCTAATACTGGTCCTAGACCAAAGTAAGCTAGAATTACAGCAGTTAATAAAGTAGTAACGTGTGCATCTAAAACCGGAGACAAAGATCTTTTGTAACCATCATTCACTGCACTTACATAGTTTTTACCTTTTGATAATTCTTCTTTGATACGCTCAAATATAATTACGTTGGTATCTACCGCCATACCGATAGTTAATACCAGACCAGCGATACCTGGAGCTGTTAAAGTAAACCCTAAAGCACTTAACACACCAATGGTGAATAATAAGTTTAATATCAATGCAATATTCGCAACCCATCCACCTGTGTTGAAATACAATAACATTAAAGCGAAAATCACAACGAAGGCAATTAAGAATGACATTGCACCACCCTTAATAGATTCTTTACCCAAAGTTGGCCCTACGGTTTGGCTTTGAACAATTTTAGCAGGAGCAGGTAATTTACCGCTCTCTAAAATTTCTGAAAGATCTTTTGCTTCTTTAATAGAATAGTTACCACTGATTTGAGAATTACCAGTAGTGATCGGGTCGTTTACATTCGGAGCTGAATAAACAAAATTGTCTAACACAATGGCAATTGGTTTACCAACATTGCGTGTTGTCATTTTTGCCCAGATAGCAGATCCAACTCTATCCATATTCATTTTAATGGCAATTCTTCCACGCTCATCATAATCTTGAGATGCACCAGAAATATGATCTCCTTCTAATTCTGCCTGGCCATTGTCTAAAGTTTTGATAGCGTATAAAGTTAAAATGTCTTTTAACTTAGGATCGTTCAATTCTGCTTTACCATATAAAAACTGCAAATTAGAAGGGAATTTAGATTTCACCGATTCCATTCTAAAGTAATCGTTCAATGTACCTGTATCTTTTGTTTGAATATAGCCAATAGCTGCAGGGAAAATAGTTTTGCCATTATCCGCACGATAAGGTTGAGAGAATTGAATTAAACGTACAATTGGATTAACATTCAACTTCGCTTTTGCAGTATCTGCTTTTGCAGAACCAGCTTTATTCGTGTCGTTTGCTAATGTTGAAATTGTTGCAGTTTTTGTTGTATCGTTAGTTGCCGCTTTTTCAGTTGTAGCAACAGTTGTATTTTTAGTTGTATCAAGCAATTTTGCACCATTCAAATAATCTTGAACAGATTTATCTGCAGCAACAATTCCACTTTGTACATCATTGTTCTCTAAAGTATATACTTCAAAGAATTGAAGGTTAGCAGTAGATTGTAAATAAGATCTTACTCTTTCTTTATCACTCACACCAGCTAATTCAATATTGATTCTGCCTTTTGCAGCATCTGGATTGATATTGTTAGAGGCTACACCAAAACGATCGATTCTCGTTCTAAGAATTCTGTATGTATTACTAAATGCAGCATCAGATTGTTTAGCTAAATAGTCTTCTACTTTAGCGTTGCTGTCGTCAATTTTTAAAGCACCATTGCTTCTTGCAGTGAATAAAGGAGCTAGTTTACCATCAGGACTAACTTTCTTGTATTCTTCTAAGAATAAAGCGATCAAATTAGCACCACTATTTGCTTTACGAGCAACGGCTGCATCCAATGCTTTATTTAAATTAACATCTTTAGAATAGTTTGACAAAGATTTAATCAACGCATCAAGACCCACTTCCATGGTCACACTCATACCACCTTGCAAATCCAATCCGAGCATCAACTCTTTTTCTTTTGCACTACGATAGGTAGTTAAGCCAAAGGCCAATTTAACATCCTTGGTACTATCCAACAGACGTTGTAGTCTTTCTTTTTTTAAATCACCTAATGAATCCGCATAGGCAGATTGCAATTCTTTATTGCCCGGATACTTTTGCTCGGGGCTAGTGAAAGACTTGAGCCAAGTGCTGGCTTTTGCATCCATTTCAGATTCATGGTTGCGAACAAACCAAGTAAAAGATAATTGGTAAAGACAAATTAATGTAAGTGCTATTGCAAAAAAACGCACTAAACCTTTCAGTTGCATATTAGTAACGGTTTACGTATTGTTTAATCCTGATTTTTTCAGGTTGGCAAAGATAGGGGAATGAGGTATATTTTGGTCAGCTCTTTTAAGCACCAATATTCAACATATTAATAAATTATAATATATTATCTTACTTGAACCAAAGTAACTTCAAAAAATAATGGTGAATTTGGAGCAATTGAACCTTGTCCTACACAACTATAAGCCAATGCAGAAGGAATGACCAATTTAATTCTACCTCCAGCCTTGATAAGCGGAATGCCAATTTTCCAACCTTCAATTACACGATTTAATGGAAATTCAATTGGATTACTTGTAGCTTGATCAAAAATATTACCATTCATTAGTTTACCTGTATAAAGACAAGCAACAGTTGAGGATAAATTAGGTGTAGATCCTGTTCCTGGGCTTACAATTTCATATAAAATTCCACTAGGATGTTCTGTATAATTGATACTATTAGCAGTACAATAAGCGATCATTGCTGATTTTTCACTAGCAACAGTTGCAGGAGCGCATCCAGAATCAACTGTTTTTCCACAAGACAAAGAGAACAATACCATTCCAATAAAGGCAATAACTGATTTTTTCATTCCTAATTTTGATTTTTAAAATAGACGCAAATTGGCCAATTATGGCTGCATCTGTTGATTTTTATTTTTTTTCGCTACAATTTCTAGATATCGCTGTTCATGCATTTCCCATTTGAATTTTTGATAAATAAATGCAATAAATACAGATATCAACAAAATTGCCAAAAATAGAACAAAAGCACTCATTTTACTATTTGCCTGCATGGTTGCACGAGGATACCAACCAGAAAGTATAGCTATTAAAAGAGCACCTCCAATTGCAAATCCAGTAGACAATCCTAAAATAAAAGCCTTTTTATTGCTTTTTTCTTTTTGTCTATTTTTACTCCAATAGTCAAAAAAACGGGGATCATCCATTTGCATTTTGCAAAATTAGCTCCATTTTTATTAATAATTTCCCATTATTTTACACTCTTTCAATAAAAGGCTTAAGAATGCATATTATTAAAAAACATGGTATTGTCATTTTTTGGGTAGTGTTATTTGCTCATTGTGCATTTATATATTATGAAAAAACTGATTTCAGGTATGTCAGTAAACTTTTTTTAATGCCCATTTTAATTACTTACCTACTAATGAATGTTCGTAAAAATGCTTACCACACAAGTAAGCGCATCATCTATATAGGTTTGTTTGCAGCTTTTATAGGAGACCTATTATTGATATTTAATGGGACATCTTTTTTTATTGGAGGAATGTTGGCATTCATTATTACGCATATTGCCTATACCACCTTTTTTTTAAAATCCAGTAACGTACGTTTTAATAAAGCAACTGAATTTGTAATTGCATCTGTATTGGTAACTATAGTTGCAGTTAAATTACTGGATTTTCTAAAGCCTTATCTGGGAGATATGATCTGGCCGGTTAAAATCTATATGGCTGCAATTGCAGTTATGACTGCTTCTGCTGCCAATTTACTGAGCAATAATTTATTGAAAGTAATTGCAACTACTTATTTTGTACCAGGTGCTGTGCTCTTTGTTTTTTCAGATGCCGTATTAGCTTCTAATCATTTTTTATACAAAGACAATTTCCTGGATGTAGTAGTAATGTTGAGTTATGGATATGCGCAGTGTTTAATGGTGCAAGGTTTTGCACGATATCTTAAAGCTTAATTGATTCGATAAACTTCATAAAAAAAGTCCCGAAAATCTCGGGACTTTTTTATTATCATTCAAACTAATTTTAGTAACCCATTCCACCCATATCAGGAGCGCCACCATGTGCATGAGGTGCTTCTGGTTTTGGTTTATCGGCAACTACACACTCAGTGGTGAGCAACATAGCAGCGATAGATGCAGCATTTTCCAATGCAACACGGCTTACTTTTGTAGGATCAATTACACCTGCTTTGAAAAGGTTTTCATACACTTCTGTACGAGCATTGAATCCAAAATCTCCTTTACCTTCTTTGATTTTTTGTACAACAATAGAACCTTCAATTCCACTGTTGATAACGATCTGACGCAATGGCTCTTCAATTGCTCTTTTTACAATTTGAATACCAGTTGATTCATCTTCGTTAGCACCTTTTAATTTCTCCAAGCTTTCTACAGCGCGGATATAGGCAACACCACCACCAGGTACAATTCCTTCTTCTACAGCAGCTCTTGTAGCGTGTAAAGCATCATCAACACGGTCTTTCTTTTCTTTCATTTCAACTTCAGTAGCAGCTCCAACATACAATACTGCAACACCTCCGCTTAATTTAGCTAAACGCTCTTGTAATTTTTCGCGATCGTAGTCTGAAGTAGTATTTTCTACCTGAGCTTTGATTTGATTTACTCTAGCAACGATATCAGCTTTTTTACCTTTTCCACCAACAACAATTGTATTGTCTTTATCGATGGTAATAGAAGCAGCCTGTCCTAAATAAGTAAGATCAGCATTTTCTAATTTAAACCCTTGCTCTTCGCTAACAACAGTTCCTGCAGTTAGGATAGCAATATCAGTTAACATTTCTTTTCTACGGTCACCAAATCCTGGTGCTTTTACAGCAGCCACTTTTAAAGTACCACGTAATTTATTTACTACCAATGTAGCCAATGCTTCACCTTCTAAATCTTCAGCAATAATTACCAATGGACGACCAGTTTGTGCAACTTTCTCCAAAATGTGTAAGATATCTTTCATAGCACTGATCTTCTTGTCGTAGATCAAGATGTATGGATTCTGCATTTCAGCTTCCATTTTCTCGCTATTAGTTACGAAATATGGAGAGATATATCCACGATCGAATTGCATTCCCTCAACAACATCAACAGTTGTATCAGTACCTTTTGCTTCTTCTACTGTAATAACACCTTCTTTACCCACTTTAGCCATGGCAGTTGCAATCAACTTTCCAATTTCGCTATCGCTATTTGCAGAAATAGTAGCTACTTGTTCAATTTTCTTTGAATCGTTACCAACTGCTTGTGATTGAGCTCTTAAGCTATCAATTACTTTAGCAACTGCTTTATCTATACCACGCTTTAAATCCATTGGATTTGCACCAGCTGCAACATTTTTTAACCCTTCGCTGATGATAGCTTGAGCCAAAACAGTAGCAGTAGTAGTTCCATCTCCAGCAATATCTGCTGTTTTAGAAGCTACTTCTTTAACCATCTGAGCACCCATGTTTTCAATAGCGTCTTCTAATTCAATTTCTTTTGCTACTGTAACACCATCTTTGGTTACCTGAGGAGCACCAAACTTTTTCTCAATAACTACATTACGACCCTTTGGTCCTAAAGTTACTTTAACTGCGTTGGCCAATGTGTCAACGCCTTTTTTCATTTTATTTCTTGCTTCAATATCAAAAAATATTTGCTTAGCCATATTGTTTAATTTTTAGATGTTAGATAATTGCCAAAAGATCGCTTTCTCTCATGATCAACAAGTCTTGACCTTCAATTTGCACTTCAGTACCAGCATATTTGCCATAAAGTACGGTATCCCCAACTTTAACAGTCATTGGTTCGTCGATTTTTCCCTTACCAGCTGCAACGATTACACCACGTTGTGGTTTTTCTTTTGCAGTATCAGGGATGATGATTCCACCGGCCGTTTTTTCTTCGGCAGCAGCAGGCTTTACAATTACTCTGTCGTGCAGAGGAGTAACGTTGATTTTCTTAGCCATACGTTATTGATTTTGGTTAATTAAGTTGATTTTTTCTGAATATGTCTATAATTATGCCAAAACGGGTATTAAGCCAATATTTCAGTAAAAGTATAATTCACCGTTTCTGGAGGGTTCAGGCTGACAGAGATAGTCATTTTATCAATTCTTTATGTGCCAAATTTGCATTTTGCGCCTATAAGTATTCATAATGCCTTACCTTCGCGCAGCTAAAAAGTTCTTGTTGAATGATCAGTAGAAGAAATATACGGGTTAAAGTAATGCAATTGCTCTATATGATTGAGTCTGCAGACAATATCAATACTTTTAAACAACCCATTGAAACATTAGAAAAGCAGTTAGATAAAAGCAGGGAATTGTTCATTTATTTGATCTTTTTTTTATCTGAAGTGGCCAGGTACGCCGAAACAAATGCGGTTAAAAGAGCTTCCAAAAACCTTCCTTCGCACAGTGATATGAATGTAAATATCAAAATTGCTGGGAATGAATTTATTTGGGCCTTACTGGAGAATAAATCTTACCAAAAAGCCATTGATTCGGATCATCCCGAAAAAAGAATCGATCTTGAATTGGTAAAGAAAATCTACAACCAATTAATTGAGACCCCCGAATACAAAAAATACATTACTGAACAAAATAGAGACAAGGCAAAAGAAAGAGAAATCATTAAATTGATTTTCACTCAACTGATGTTGCCTGATGAAAATTTCATCAACCATATTGAAGAACATTTCAATAACTGGGACGATGATGGAGAAATGATGGATCAAATGATGCTGACCTTTATTCAAAAGCCAGCCACTACACCATTAGACCAGTTGATGAACCAAGATAAATGGGATTTTGCAAGGGGTTTATTGAGAACAGCGATAGAGAAGAAAGAATATTGCGCGGAATTAATTAAGCCAAAATTAAAAAACTGGGACGCAGAAAGAATTGCTCAATTAGACATGGTCTTAATGCGAATGGGTATTTGTGAATTATTGTATTTCGAAACCATCCCAACCAAGGTAACCATCAACGAATACATCGATTTAGCCAAAGATTATAGCACTGCACAAAGCGGTCAATTTGTAAATGGTATATTAGATAATATTCATAAAGAACTTACTTCAGAAGGAAAGATCAATAAAATCAGTTTTAAGAACAATACTATTTAAAATGAAATTATTATTGATAGGTAGTGTTTTAATGTTTGCATTGAGCGCTTGCAAAAACAATTCTGAAAATGTAGATGCAGCAAAACATATAGTGGATACTGCCATGTACACGACCATTGGTTTTAAAGATACCATCATCAATTTCGGCACCATTAATATGGGCGAAAAAACAAATATTCTGTTTGAGTTTACCAATACCGGATCAAAGCCTTTGTATTTAACAGAAGTGAAACCAGGTTGCGGTTGTACTGTAGCCGATTTTACCAAAGGAGCTATTCCGGCGGGAGGCAAAGGAAACATTACAGCTTCTTTTGATAGTAATAAATCTCACCCAGGAACAGTTGCAAAAAATATATTTGTAACATCAAATACGAGTAATGGTATTACACATACCCTTACCTTTAACGGAGAAATTCAACAATTAAAAACACCATAATATGTTTCCTTTAGTAGCAATTATTTTATCTGCCGACCCAAAATCGGGTGGCACAGTTCAATTGATCATGATGGGTGCCATCATTTTGGTATTCTGGTTATTCATGATTCGTCCTCAAGCAAAAAAAGCAAAAGAGCAAAAAAAGTTCATCGACAATATGCAGAAAGGCGATAAAATTGTAACCATTGCGGGTATCCATGGTACCATCAATAAAATCAATGAAGACGCAACCATTCAAATGGAAGTAAACCCAGGTAGTTACCTAAAGATTGAAAAATCTTCTATCAGCATGGAATGGACATTGGCTGTCAACAAACCTGTAGCAGAGAAAAGCTAACTGTATTTGTTTAAACAGTAAATTTATTGCCGGTAACTAATGTTGCCGGCTTTTTTATGTCAGTACTAAAAATTGGTTTAACAGGCGGAATAGGAAGTGGTAAATCTACTGTTGCAAATATATTTGCGCAATTGGGTGTACCTATTTTACAAGCCGATCAACTGGCAAAAGAAATCATGCAACATGATGAAAGCGTAAAACAAAAAATTGTATCCGCTTTTGGTGCCAATGCTTTTATCAATAATTTACCCAATAGAGATTTTATTGCAGGAATTGTATTTAAAGATCCCTTTCAATTATCAGTGCTTAACTCAATTGTTCATCCCGCAACCATTGCTGCCAGTATTGAATGGGCAAAAAAACAAGATGCTCCTTATGTAATAAAAGAAGCTGCATTGTTTTTTGAATCTGGTTCTGCCGAAGGATTGGATGGAATCATTGGCGTGTATGCACCTTCTGCATTAAGAATTCAAAGGGTAATGAGCCGCGATGGGTCTAACAGAGAGCAAGTAATAGAAAGAATGAATCAGCAAATAGATGATCATTTAAAAATGAAATTATGTGATTGGGTAATTACTAATAACGAACAGGAATTATTGATTCCTCAAGTCATTCAATTGCATGAGAAACTGCTCCAATTGGCAAACAAATAATTGCATTATGATTTTACAATTTCGAAACACCAACGTTTTAATTTCCCTTCAAAATCAAATGGGGTAGTGGCTCTTGTAATGTCTTTAATTTGTGTTGAATGAATGGCTGCTTTATCTATTTCGAATCTAGAAAAATTAGTACTAAAAAAAAGAATCCCTTCGGCGGACATTGCTTTCAACACATCATTAATTAATTCGGCATGGTCTCGTTGAATATCCAGAATATCTTTCATTCTTTTGCTATTGCTGAATGTGGGCGGATCCATGATGACAATATCAAAACTGTTGGGTGCTAATGTTTTTAAATATTGCTTCACATCTGCATGAATGAAATGAAATTTCTTAGGGTCGGTGTATTGATTGAGTGCCATATTTTTTTCTGCCCATGCTAAATAGGTTTTTGATAAATCAACTGAGCTAACTGAAGCAGCTCCACCATCTGCAGCATAGACCGAAAAAGAACCTGTATAACAGAACAAGTTCAATACCCGCTTTCCATTACTCAACTGCTTTACTTTTTCTCGGGTGATTCGATGGTCGAGAAATAAACCAGTATCTAAATAATCGGTGAGGTTCACTAAAAAAAGCTCGCCATTTTCTTTAACCGTATAAAACTCCTGTTCTGTTGCTAATTTTTCATATTGGCCTTCTCTATGTGATTGTCTTTTTCTTTGTTTGCAAAACATATTATCGGTAGGAACTCCGGTAATGTCCTGAATAATTTCAAGACAAGCCATTAACCAGGCTTCATGCGCATCATCTTCCATGCCATGCCTTCTAAGATATTCCGCTATATAAATATTGTTTTCATACAATTCAATGCTAAAGGGAAATTCAGGCAAATCGTGGTCGTAGATTCGATAACAGGTAATATTTTGCCGCTTGGCCAATTTGCTTTTATGTTTAAACACTTTGGTCAATCTATTTTTGAACATTTCTGCCTTACCCGGGTCAATCATTGGTGAAAATTAAGCATAAAATCATGCACCATTTATCCTTTTTTTGATTTTTCAAGAAACAATTCGATTATATTTATTTCTTAAACATGCTTCATGAGAAAACAATTTCTTTTTGCCATCGGAATGCTTTGTTTTTCGGGCTCCTTTGCGCAGAACTATTCAACTCTTGCTGAGCAACAAGCAAGAATTCAAACCATTGTAAAAGCCTATCCGCAATTAGCAACGGTATCGTCCCTTGTAAAAACCAATGGCGGCAAAGACATTTGGATGATTACCATCGGTACTGGCAAAACCGATACAAAACCTGCCATTGCTGTGGTGGGTGGTGTAGAAGGCAATCATTTATTAGGAGCTGAATTGGTCATTGGTTTTGCGGAAAATTTATTAAAAGCAAGTGGTACAGATTCCATTAAAAATTTGCTCCAAAAAACCACCTATTATTTGTTCCCTAATATGAGCCCCGATGCTTCGGAGCAATATTTCGCCAAATTAAAACATGAAAGAACCGGCAATGCAACAGCAACGGATGATGATAGAGATGGGCGTTTAAATGAAGACCCTTTTGATGATCTAGATGGAAATGGTAAAATCACTTTAATGAGAATTGAATCTCCCATTGGTGATTTAAAATTACATCCTGATGATGCAAGAGTATTGATCAAAGCAGATCCCACAAAAGGAGAGAAAGGAAAATACTTGATTCTTTCTGAAGGCTTAGACAATGATAAAGATGGCATATTTAACGAAGATGGAGAAGGTGGAATTGCCTTTAATAAAAACCTGACTTACAAACACAAAACATTTGCACCGGGCGCTGGAGATTATCCTGCAAGTGAAAAAGAAACCCGTGCGTTATTGGATTTTTTATATGACGCTTTCAATGTATATGCTGTAGTTAGTTTTGGATCAAACAATAACTTAAGTTCTAACGACGACAAGGCAACCACCATTGTGAGTGATTTATACAATAAAGTATTGGGATCGAAAGATGCCCCCAGAACTACAGTTGCTGGTGGCGATTTTCTTTCCTGGGCTTATCAACATTATGGCAGGTATAGTTTCAGTACACCGGGATGGTGGGTTCCAAAATCTAAACCTGATACAGCTAAAAAAGAAAAAGCATTTACCGTTGAAGATCCGATTGCCAATTATTTAAGATGGAGTGCTCAACAAGGAATTACCGATGTTTTTACAGAATGGAAAATATTTTCCCATCCAGATTTCCCCAGTCAAAAAGTAGAGGTTGGAGGAATAGATCCATTTGTTTTAATCAACCCACCTTATAAACTGGTTGCAGATTTAGCTAAAAAGCATACTGAATTTTTAATTAAAGCGGCTTCATTTCAACCAGAGATTGATGTGACCAATATTAAAACAGAATCTGTAGCGAATGGACTTACGAGAGTAACTGTAGATGTAGTCAATAAAGGTGCATTGGCCACCCATAGTAAATTTGCTGATAGAAATTATTTCGTTAAAAAAATAAAAGTAGGCCTTACACTTTCCGATAAACAAAGTTTGGTTGGTGGTAAAAAAATATTGTTGCTTAATAATATGGAACCATCTACCAAGCAAAGTTTTAGCTGGTTAATTAAAGGGAAAGGAAAAATAACCATCGATGCTGGTTGCCCTACAGCTGGAACCAAAAATATTGATATTTCACTTTAACGATTAATTGAGCTAACATGAAAAAAATATTCTTATCAACCTTATTATTTTGTGCCTTTGCATTTTCAAACAATGTTTATGCGCAAAGCCCAGAGCAAATTTTTAAAGCATCAGGTACACCTGCTAATCCAAAAGTAACAGTAACATGGAACCGATATTACGACCATGGAGGCATTACAGAAATCTGCAAAAAAATTGCTGCTGCCTATCCAGATCTAGCTAAACTACAATCCATTGGTAAATCTTATGATGGAAGAGATCTGTGGTGCTTAACTATTACCGATTTTAAGAAGGGAGTAGAATCGAATAAACCAGGCATGTACATTGACGGAAATATCCACTCCAATGAAATTCAGGGAGCCGAATTTGCCATGTACACTGCATGGTATTTAACGGAAGCTTTTGGAGATACAAAATTTATTCAGGACTTATTAGCTGATAAAGTTTTTTATATCATTCCAAGCATTAACCCAGATGCACGTGATAGTTATATGCATAAACCAAATACTTCTTCTTCACCTCGTTCTGGAGTTAAGCCCATTGATAACGATGGAGATGGTCTGGTAAATGAAGACAATTACGATGATTTAGATGGAGATAGCCATATCACATTAATGCGCAGAAAAAATCCGAACGGTAGGTATAAAATTGACCCAAAAGATCCACGCAATATGATTCAAGTGGGGCCTGACGAAAAAGGTGATTATGAACTATTGGGTATTGAAGGTGTTGATAATGATGGCGACGGAAGAGTGAATGAAGATGGTTATGCATTTGAATACGATCCTAACCGTGATTGGGGTTGGGGATGGCAACCGAATTATATTCAGAATGGTGCTTATAAATATCCATTCTCTATTCCTGAGAATAGAGCGGTGATGGAATTTGTAATGAAGCATCCGAATATTGCAGCTGCGCAATCTTTTCACAATGCAGGTGGAATGATTTTAAGAGGCCCAGGTGGAGCAGAAGATGTTGGGACTTACAATGCACAAGATGTTGCAGTATATGATGCCATTGCTAAAAAAGGAGAAGAACTAATGCCAGGCTATAAATACCTAGTGGTGTACAAAGATTTGTATTCGGCTTATGGAGGAGAATTGGATTGGTTCTATGCAGGAAGAGGCATCTATACTTATTCAAATGAATTATGGACGCCTTATTTAATGTTCATGAAAGAATCCACTCGTGATCCATTTGACAATACTTCTTATAGCTTTGATCGTTATTTATTATTTCAAGATGCATTTGTTCCTTGGAAAGAATTCGATCATCCTCAATATGGAAAAATTGAAATCGGCGGATTCAAAAAGAATTTCGGAAGAGCACATCCAGGATTTTTATTGGAATCAGACGCCCATAGAAATATGGCTTTCTCCATTTACCATTGTTATCACACTCCAAAGTTGGCAGTGTCTTCACTAACAGAAAAAGATTTAGGAGATGGATTAACAGAAGTAACAGCAGTTATTTCCAATAGCAGAATTATGCCAACGCATAGTAGTCAGGATGTGAAAAATAAAATTGAAAGACCAGACTATATTACTTTAAATACTAAGTCTAAAGTAGTAGCTGGTATGACCGTAGAAAATGCAGACCTGAATTTAACCACGGAACAGAAAAACAATCCAGGTGTTATAGAAGTAAATAATATTCCCGGATTAGGTACCGTAACTGTTAAATGGATCGTAAGTGGTAAAGGGCCTTTCACTATTACCATTGATAGTAAGAAAGGTGGAGTAGTAGAAGGAGGGAAATAAAACTGAATCGTTTAAATAAAAAGAGGAGCCTAATTCTAGTGCTCCTCTTTTTTTATTTGCAATCTATTATTTTAATAATGCCAATGCATCTGCTATGCGCTTCCATGCACGTTCAATATTTTCCATGCTATTGGCAAAAGAAAAACGAACACACAAAGGCTCACCAAATGCATCACCCATTACAGAAGAAACATGTGCTGTATTCAATAAATACATACTAAAATCAGCCGCATTTTTTATTATTTCTGTGCCATTTGATTTTCCATAATAATAACTCACATCCGGAAATACATAGAAAGCTCCTTCTGGTTCAAAGCATTTAAACCCAGGAATTGCTTTTACTAATTCTAAACTGCGTTTTCTTCTTCTGGTAAATTCTTCAGTCATTGCTTCTGAAGGACGCAAATCTCCTGTAAGTGCTACTACAGCTGCTTTTTGCGTGATAGAACATGTACCACTGGTAAACTGTCCTTGAATTTTTTCCATCGCTTTAGCAATGGTTGTATTGGAGGCGGTATAACCTAATCTCCAACCAGTCATGGCAAATCCTTTGCTTAATCCATTGATCAAAACAACACGATCTTTGATCTCTTCGAACTGTGCAATACTCTCGTGCTTTCCAACAAAATTGATGTACTCATAAATTTCATCGGATAGGATAATAATATTGGGATGTTTTTTAAATACTTCTACCAAGCCTGCTAATTCCTCTTTGCTATAAACAGCGCCTGAAGGGTTGCAAGGAGAAGAGAACATAAACACTTTAGAACGAGGTGTAATAGCAGCCTCTACTTGTGCAGCAGTAGCTTTGAATTTATTCTCAACAGAAGTTCTTATTTCTACTACTTTACCTCTGGCTATTTTTACCAATTCAGAATAAGTTACCCAATAAGGAGTTGGAATGATAACTTCATCGCCTTCATCCACCAATGCTAAAATTGCATTCGCCAGACTTTGTTTTGCCCCAGTAGAGCTGACAATATTTTCTGGTTTATATTCAAGTTGATTGTCTCTTTTTAATTTAGTACAAACAGCTTCTCTTAGATCTAAAAAACCTGGAACTGGGGTATAATGACTCCAGTTATCATTGATTGCTTTTATGGCAGCATCTTTAATATGTTGAGGCGTATCAAAATCGGGCTCACCCAAACTAAGATCAATTACATCCACACCACTAGCCCTTAATTCGCGGCCCAATTTGGCCATTTTAAGGGTTTCTGGTTCGCTAAATCTGTTCAACAGAGAAGAAAGTTCCATTCGATTAAATATTATTTTTATTATTATATGTCGGTAAAGTTCGGAAAAAGGAATTAAACGGACTAAACAATTCGTGAACCCAATTCTGTATTGAGTATCCGCTAAAAATTAGTTTTTATGAAACTGAAAATTCTTCAGATCAGGCTCATTTTTTCTTTTTCGTGACAATTCATATTGATACACTGCTTGTCCTAAATTTTTCATGAATGGATAGCCAATTGTATCATAATCATAATGATCATCATTGTAAATGCCATCTTGATTGCATGAGATGGCTGCACTTAACATAAATTCAATATTATTGGCAAGGTCCACTACATAGGTTACGTCAATTAAAAACCCATAAGCATCACCCACTTTATTAAAGATTCTAAAATTATTGGGTTTAGTACCTTTCTCAGAACCATAATATAAAAACTTGCAATAAGCATCCCAATAATGGGTAGTATCGTAATTAGGGAAATCACTTTCTCTCGGGAAAGCACTCATCCATTTTCTAACAAATGCATAATCTTCTCTGGTTAAATTAAATCGTTGTTCTTTTTTCAATTGCTCAGGAAATAAAACAGATTGAAGTATATGATGCAGGTCTTGCAAATAAACCCTGTTCTTTGTTGCAAAAGAGAATGGCTCATTCACCAGTTTTCCTCTACTCATATAACCCTTGCCCAGCTTGGCTTCCAGTAAAGGATATTGTGCATTACTTGTTTGCATTGGTTGTTGATATACTAAGGCACCAGAAGTATCATAAAATTTTACTGGATTGGTAGTGG
The DNA here is from genome assembly GCA_943372285.1 of Sphingobacterium thalpophilum. GTDB lineage: Bacteria > Bacteroidota > Bacteroidia > Chitinophagales > Chitinophagaceae > Sediminibacterium. The sequence continues at coordinate 112,793 of CALRYA010000008.1, forward strand.
CATTTTGTTCGAGGGTTCTGCTAATTTGCAATCGATGGCGAATAATGGCATCAGAATAACCTTTCTCACTTAATTTTTTTTGAATGTATTCCTGGCCTAAAAATTCATATAAGCGATTATATGCATCATTATCGCTCACTAAAAATATTTGTTTGATATAATTTTCGATTGTTGGCCTGCTATCTGCAGCATTGGGTTGAGTATAAACATGATCCTGCGCTGCAGCAGCACTATCTGTTATCATAGTGGTTTCTTTGGTAAGGCCTTTTATTTTGAGTTCGTTGAGTTTTTCCAAAGCCAACAATGCAATGGGCATTTTTACGGTACTAGCCGGATAGAAATAAGTATTGTTATTGAGGTTATAATTATACTCAGTAAAGCTTGGTTTATTCCGTTTGTTTCGATCGATCTGGGTATATACTATTTGAATGCGTAAACTGTCTTTATTCAATAAGGCGCTTTTCAATGCAGGGCTGGATTGCAGTATGATTTCCAACGGATTCGGGCTTGAACTTTGTTGAATATTTTGAGCGGATAACATTTCGATGCCCATTAAAAACAGGGCTATATAAATAAAGGTTCTCATCCATCAAACTTAAAATAAAATCCCAATAACTCAATAACCAATAACTAATAACTAATAACCAATAACTATTAACTTCGTAAAATGCCACATGAATCTATTTCGGTTTTCGATATGTTTAAAATAGGGGTAGGCCCATCTAGTTCGCATACCTTAGGCCCTTGGAGAGCCGCGCAGCGTTGTATAGAATCCATTCAAGCAAAATACCCATTAGATCAGGTTGTTTCTATAACCGTTTTATTATACGGGTCTTTGGCTAAAACAGGCAAAGGACATGGAACAGATATTGCCGTTTTATTGGGGCTCAGTGGAGAAGACCCTGTAACCATCGATGTAAATAGTATCAATGCAAAAATTAAATCGATTGAAACAACTCAATCAATTTTATTAGGCGGCAAACTAACTATCCCATTTATTATTCAAGACCATGTTCAATTTTTAATGAATGAATCCTTGCCATTTCATCCGAATGGTTTATCATTTTTAATTAGTACTAAAGATGGCAATCATTTTAGTGAAACCTATTTTTCAATAGGTGGTGGCTTTGTTGTAAAAGAAGGTGAAAATGGAGGAGGCAAAGAACCCGTTGATTTGCCATTCCCCGTTAATACAGCCGATGATTTATTGCATTGGTGCATGAAAACAGGAATGTCCATCAATGAAATTGTTTTTGAAAATGAATTGGTTTGGAATACGGAGAAAAATGTAAAAGCTGGTGTTTGGAAAATATGGGAAACCATGAAGGAATGCACTTTTAGAGGATGTCATACCCAGGGAGAATTGCCTGGAGGTTTGCAAGTACAACGAAGGGCTTTTAATCTCAATAAAAAACTAATCAATCAACAAGTTTATACTAGTTATGAAGAATGGATTAGTGCTATTAAAAAAGGTGGAGGAAGTTTTCAATATATACTGGATTGGGTAAGCTGTTTTGCATTGGCTGTGAATGAAGAGAATGCTTCATTTGGCAGAGTAGTAACGGCACCTACCAACGGTGCAGCTGGAGTAATTCCAGCTGTGTTACAATACTATATTGCATTTTGTGAAAACGTAACGGATGAAAGTATTATCAAATTTTTATTAACTGCATCGGAGATAGGAAGTATTTTTAAAAAAGGTGCAACTATATCTGCAGCAATGGGTGGATGTCAGGCAGAAATTGGTGTATCTTCTGCAATGGCCGCAGCAGCGTTAACAGAGTGTATGGGTGGAACACAGAGGCAGGTATTGATGGCTGCTGAAATTGCTATGGAACATCATTTGGGCCTTACTTGCGATCCGATTGGTGGTTTGGTGCAAATTCCTTGTATTGAGAGAAATACCATGGGCGCTATTAAAGCCATTACCGCCTCTCAATTGGCATTGCAAAGCACACCAGATTTTGCATTGGTGAGTTTAGATAAAGTAATTGCAACCATGTGGTCTACTGCTTTGGATATGAATAGTAAATACAAAGAAACCGCTGATGGAGGATTGGCGGTGCAAGTGCCATTGGGATTGAGCGAGTGTTAGAATTAAGAAAGAAGAATTATGAATTAAGAGATACAGGGTTAGATAAGAGATAAAAGATAAAAGATAAAAGATAAAAGATAAAAGATTTAACAATTCTCTAATTATAATTATTGTGGAACGTGAAGATGATTGCATCTAAATTTTAATGCATTCTACAAAACTATTATTTCCTTTTTTACTTATTTGCATTACTGCGAATACACAAGAAAAGATTAGCATTCAACTGAGCAATGCGGCAAAAGAATTAACTGCACAAAAAGTGCAATACGATCCAAGTTATTATACCATTCCATTCCCCATGGGAGATGTACCTTCTAATAAAGGAGTTTGTGCAGATGTAGTGATACGGGCTTATAGAAAATTAGGCATTGATCTACAGCAATTGATTCATGAAGACATGAGTAAGCATTTTTCAACCTATCCTCATAATTGGGGGTTACAAAAAACAGATAAAAATATCGATCATCGAAGGGTACCCAATATGATGAAGTATTTTGATCGTTATGGAATCAAATTACCCATTACTTTGAATGATAAGGATTATCAACCTGGAGATATTGTTTGCTGGTTAATCAATAACAAATTACCTCATATTGGAATTGTGGTGAATGTTCGGTCAACCCTTTCCAAAAGGTACCTAATCGTGCATAATGTTGGTGCAGGCCAAGTGATGGAAGATTGTTTGTTTAGGTATCCAATTAATGGGCATTATGTGTTTAAACCTTAATAATAAAGTTCAATACAAGAACAATTCAAATTGCTTTTTTTGTATCTTCAAAAAATCATGAATTACCCACATCTTTTTGAGCCCCTCGATTTAGGGTTTACAACGTTGAAAAATAGGATCCTGATGGGTTCTATGCATACAGGTTTAGAAGAAAGCAAAAATGGTTTTGCTAAACAAGCCGCTTATTTTGCTGAACGTGCCAAAGGAGGAGTGGGGCTCATAGTTACCGGAGGAGTAGCACCTAACAGAGCAGGTTGGACATCTCCGTTTGGAAGCAAACTATCTACTCGGTCAGAAGCTAAACAACATCAATTAATTACTGAAGCAGTGCATGCAGAAGGGGGCAAAATATGTATGCAAATTTTACATACAGGCAGGTATGGCTATCATCCAATATGTGTTGCACCATCTGCTATTAAATCTCCAATTTCTCCATTCAAGCCCTGGAAACTAAGCAGGGGTGGCATTCAACGAACCATCAATGATTTTGTAAACTGTGCAAAATTGGCGCAAGAAGCAGGTTATGATGGAGTAGAAATAATGGGATCTGAAGGTTATTTAATTAATCAATTCATTGTTTCAAAAACCAATCACAGAACCGACGAATGGGGCGGATCTTATGAAAATAGAATTAAGTTCCCAATTGAAATTGTTCGCAGAACCAGAGAAGCAGTTGGTAAAAATTTCATCATCATTTATCGGTTATCGATGTTGGATCTGGTGGAAGATGGATCTAGTTGGGAAGAAGTAGAACAATTAGCAAAAGAAATTGAAAAAGCAGGAGCATCTATAATTAATACAGGTATTGGTTGGCATGAAGCGAGGGTACCAACTATTGCCACCATGGTACCGAGAGGTGGATTCAGCTGGGTCACCAAAAGATTGATGGGGAAATTATCCATTCCATTAATTACTACCAACCGAATCAATATGCCCGATGTGGCAGAAAAAATTTTAGCAGATGGTCATGCCAATATGGTTTCGATGGCCAGACCGTTTTTAGCCGATCCTGAATTTCCTAAAAAAGCTTTGGAAGGAAGAACCGATGAAATCAATACTTGTATAGCATGTAACCAAGCTTGTTTAGATCATGTATTCGAAAGAAAAACAGCCAGTTGTTTAGTGAACCCCAGAGCATGTAAAGAATTATCGACTATTGTTTTACCAGCTACTAACAAAAAAAAGATTGCTGTTGTAGGAGCAGGGCCTGCTGGGCTTTCTGCATCCATTACTTTAGCACAACGCGGGCATGAAGTGCATTTGTTTGAAGCCAATGCAACCATTGGGGGACAATTTAATATTGCCAAAGAAATTCCTGGAAAGGAAGAATTCATAGAAACTTTGCGCTATTATAAAAAGCAAATGGAATTGCACCAAGTTCAAATTCATTTAAATACTGTTTTTGCAAAGGAACAAGCAACGAATTTTGATGAAGTAGTTGTTTCAACTGGGGTGAGCGGAAGAACTTTAACGATTGAAGGAATTAATGATCCTAAAGTATTGACTTACACCGATGTTGTTTTGCATAAAAAACCTGTCGGAAAAAAGGTAGCGGTTATTGGTGCTGGAGGAATTGGTTTTGATGTAGCTGAATTTTTAACCAATCATGCTAATATGGAAATTCCTGCATTCATGGAAGAGTGGGGTGTAGACATGAACTACGCTGTGAGAGGGGCATTGCAAAAAAATCATGCAACTAAATCTCCAAGAGAGGTTTATTTATTGCAACGCTCCAAAGGCAAACTGGGAGATGGTTTGGGCAAGACTACCGGTTGGATTCATCGAGCAGCATTGAAAATGAAAAAAGTGAAAATGATTGCTGAAGTAACCTATGAAAAAATAGACAGTGAAGGTTTTCATATTAGTGTAGCTGGTCAACCTCAAATACTTGATGTAGACAATATTGTTATTTGCGCAGGACAGGTTTCTAATAATCAACTTTATAATGATATAAAAGCAAACTATGAAAATGTTCATTTAATTGGAGGGGCTTTAGAAGCCGGTGATCTAGATGCAAAGCGAGCGATAGAGCAAGGGTATCAAATTGGTATTCAATTATAAAATATATAATGATGAAAAAGATTTTTCTATTTACTGCATTAATTTTTTCTATTCAATGTTTTGCACAAAACGAATATGATTATTTTGCTAAGGCTGCGAAATTTTTTGCTGCAAAAAATTACCAAGAAGCCGCAAGCAATTATTCAGCGGGCATTCTGTTGCAAGGAAAGAATGTCAATATAGATGCAGTTTTAGCAGGAACTGCTGCATATGCTGCAGCCAATAATATTGATAGTGCATTTTACCTAATTAATTTACTCAACAAATCTGCAGAAGTTTCACAAGGCGACATTAGTTATATCAATGGCTTAAATGAATTTCAAAATGCCAAAAAAGACAATCGATGGGAAGGAATTAAAGAAAGCTTGTTGAAAAAAGCGAGTGCCAATTATCCCATGGAGGAAATTATTTATGGAAGAAAAGATGGATTGGCATTGACCATGTTGCAATTAAAACCAAAAGGAAAATCAAATGGCAAAGCAATTATTAGAGTAATAGCTGGATCATGGTTTTCATCTTATAGAAGTGCGGAGTATTATATTAGGCCCTCCAATATGTATTTAGAGAAAGGCTATACATGTTTTTTAGTAATTGTTGGATCACAACCAATGTACCCGATACCCAGTCAGATTGATGATATAAAAAGAGCAGTGCGTTTCATCAAATATAATGCAACCAAATATAGTATCGATCCTAACAAATTAGGTATCGAAGGAAGTTCCGCCGGCGGTCATTTATCATTGGCTGTTGCAACTGCTGATGAAAAAATAAACCCTAATGCATCTGACCCAATCGATCGATTATCTGCAAGGGTGCAAGCGGTAGCTGTTTTATTTCCACCCACTGATGTTTTGAATTGGGGTGGACCAGGAATAAATTTCGTGAACATGCCTTCCATTTTATATGCCAATAAAATATATGGTGCATTGGATTTTAAAAAATTAGATCAAGCAACAATGGCATTGATGCCTATTTCCGATACAGCTGCGCGCATTAAAATTGCCAAAGAGATTTCACCAATTTATGCTGTGACTTCGGATGATCCACCAACATTCATTATTCATGGAACGGCAGATTTAACAGTACCTATTCAACAATCCATCAGCTTTATTGCAAGGTTGAAAGAGGCAGGTGTTCCCAACCAGTTCATCACTAAAAAAGGTGGCGGACACAATGCCAATGATATGCAACCTGAATTGCAACAATTTGTGGATTGGTTTGACCTGTATTTGAAGTAGAACCTTTAATAGAATAAGTCTGCTGCTCAGTAAGGTGTAACTTTGCGCAAATGCTTTAGTTATGCAACCACAAAGAATTGTGATACTTGGTGCAGGATTTGCAGGTTTACAAGTAGCCAGAAGATTAAGCGGAGCTGCTTTTGATATTACGTTGATTGATCAATATAATTTCCATCAGTTTCAACCATTGATGTATCAGGTAGCTACAGCAAGATTAGAGCCCAGTTCTATTTCATTTCCATTAAGAAAAGTATTTCAACGAAAAAAGAATGTACATGTTCGTTTGGCAAATATCCAATCTATCGATACAACAAATCAAACAGTTGTTACCGATGCTGCAATTTATCCATACGATCAATTGATCATTGCAACAGGATGTACTACCAATTATTTTGGCAATAAAAATATAGCAACACATGCGTATCCAATGAAATCTACCAATGAGGCATTGGCATTGCGCAATCATATTTTACAAAATTTTGAAGACGCATTAACAGCTGACACAGCGCAACTAACTGCATTGATGAATATTGTTGTAGTAGGTGGAGGTCCAACAGGAGTGGAGCTTTCAGGCTCTTTGGCTGAATTAAAAACCAATATTTTACCCAAGGATTATCCTGATATGGATTTCTCCGCTTTGAATATTTATTTGTTAGAAGCAGGCCCTGCAACACTAGGTGTAATGAGTAAAGCAGCACAAGTAAAGTCTCAGCAATACCTCGAAAAAATGGGGGTTCATGTACTCACCAATACTGCCGTTAAAGACTTTGATGGAACAACAATTGTTTTGGGAGATGGAAAAGAAATTCATTCCAAAACCATGATCTGGGCTGCCGGAATTATTGGCAATGTGCCTGTAGGAATAGACGCTGATAAATTGGTGAGAGGAAATAGAATCAAGGTCGACCAATGTAATCAGGTAGAAGGTTTGAACAATGTATTCGCACTAGGAGATATTGCTTATATGGAAACAGCCGAATTTCCAAAAGGGCATCCACAATTGGCTAATGTGGCGATAGAACAATCAAAAAATCTGGTAAAGAATTTAAATGCCCTTTCCCAAAATAAACCTTTAAAACCGTTTAGTTACAAAAACCCTGGCACTATGGCCACTGTAGGCAAACGCAAAGCAGTAGTGGATTTGCCCGGTTTTAGTTTTCAAGGCAGGCTGGCCTGGTTTGTTTGGATGTTTTTACATCTAATGCTCATTGTAAGTGTAAAAAACAGGCTCTTTATTTTCATCAACTGGGCCATTAGTTATTTTACCAATGACACTACGTTGAGGTTGATCTTGAAGCCGGAAAGGAAATGAACAAAATAAATAGAAAATGCTAATTCATCTGCGGATCCAATTCTAAACTTGCTGCATCCACTAATGAATAATCTCTGATTTCATTGTAAAGCGTTCCTCTTTCTACTGGTTGACGTTTTACTTGTTGAATCAATCTAACCAGATCAGCGGTACTCATGGTAGGCGTTTGTTCTTCAGATCCTGCCATGGCATAAATTTTTGTTGAATCATCAATGGTTCCATCGATATCATTTACGCCAAATGATAAAGTAAGTTGCGCATTTTTCCTTCCCAACATTGGCCAGTATGCTTTAATGTGTGGGAAATTATCCATGTAAATTCTGGAGACTGCATACATCTTCATATCTTCTACTATCGTAGATTCTTTGATATGACTCATATCATTATCCTGATTGCGAAACTTCAATGGAATAAAGGTATTAAAGCCGCCTGTTTTATCTTGAAGGCTTCTCAATCTTTCCATATGATCTATTCTATGCGCAAAGGATTCAATATGACCATACAATAAAGTTGCATTGCTATGCATCCCCAACTGGTGGGCAGTTTCATGAATTTTCAACCAACCAATCGCATCTACTTTATCATCGCAAATTTGTTTACGAATATCTGGATGAAATATTTCGGCACCTCCGCCTGGTAAAGAATCTAAGCCCGCTTCATGCGCTAAACGCATGCCTTCTTCTACAGAAACTTTGGCTTTCTTAAACATATAATCTAACTCAACAGGGGTAAATCCTTTGATATGTAATTCGGGGCGGTGAGCTTTAATGGTTCTTAATAATTCCAGGAAAAATTCAAGATTCATTTTTGGATGAACTCCGCCAACAATATGCACTTCAGTTACTGGTTTTCCATCGTAACTTTTTACAATATGCATCATTTGTTCGATGCTTAATTCCCAACCTTCTTCTCTATTGGAATACAAACGAGAGTAGGAGCAGAATGAACAAGAAAAAACACAAACATTCGTGGGCTCTATATGAAAATTTCTATTGAAGAAAGTTTTATCTCCATGCTTTTCTTCGCGCACCCAATTGGCTAAAGCACCCACATAGGAGAGAGATGCTTTTTCAAACAAAGCAACACCTTCATCAAATTGAATACGCTCTTTGTTTAAGATCTTATATCCGATGGATTGTAATAGGGGGTCTGTTTCTGCGTCTACCAAAACTTTTATCGCTGCACTGTTCATTTGTACTCTTTTAGAGTGCAAATTTACGAAATAAGCAACTTATTTGGCGATCTGTTTAATATTGGTGAGCAATATCCCAATAACCAATAACTTAATAACAACCAATAACTCAATAACCCAATAACTGAGAACTAATTCATCAGAATTCCTGCAATAGTCGCAGACAAGTAAGATGCCAGCGTTCCACACAATAAAGCTTTCAATCCCAATTTAGCCAGATCAGCTCTACGGGTGGGCGCCAATTCTCCAATTCCTCCAATCTGCATTCCTACACTGCTAAAATTGGCAAAACCACAAATGGCAATACTTACAATGAGCAAGCCTTTTTCAGAAACAATCGGCACTGCTTTGGTGGTCAAATTATTAAATGCTACAAATTCATTAATAGTGAGTTTCTGCCCCAATAAGGATGCTGCATTGGCCACATCCACTGAAGGAACACCCATTGCCCAGGTCATTGGGTAGAATATTTTACTGAATAAAAAATCAAGTGTAACGCCAGGAATAAATTTACCCAAACCCCAGTTGATAAAAGCGATCAAGGCAATAAAACCAATCAACATGGCAATTACATTGATAGAGATTTTCATTCCATCACTGGCTCCATGAGAAATAGCATCGATGATATTACTGTATGGGCTTTTTACTTCTAGCTTTACTTCGCCCATTGTTTGAGACTCTTCTGTTTCAGGAAATACAATTTTTGAAATCACCAATGCACCTGGTGCCGCCATCAAACTGGCTGCCAGCAAATATTCCGCTTTAGCGCCCATATTGGCATACACAATTAATATACCCCCTGCAATACATGCCAAAGAACCACTCATACTGGCCAATAATTCGCTCTTGGTCATAGAACTTAAATAGGGACGGATCATTACTTGCGCTTCTACCTGTCCTACAAATGCACTCGCTACATTACTCAAGGCTTCTGCACCACTTACACGCATGATAAAATTCATGGCTTTAGCAATCAATGAAACAATGAATTGCATAATACCAAAATGATATAGAATAGCTACCAACACACAAACCAATATTATAGTAGAAGTAACGGAGAATGCAAATACAAACCCACTTTCACCAAAATCCTTCACACCAGCAGGAGTGTTAACCATTACACCGCGATATACAAATGCAACACCTTCACGGGCAAAACGCTCAATTTTTTCCATTCCATGACCCAATATTTGAAAGAAACGGGTAACAGGTGGTACTTTTAAAATCAGGACAGCTATTACAATTTGCAATAGAATACCACTAATTACTAAACGGTAATTGATTCTTCTTTTGTTATTGGAGAACAAAAAAGCGATCCCTAAGATCAATATAATTCCAAAAATTCCTTGAAACCTTTCCATAAGCAATTAGTTAGCGATCAATTAGGTTCGGAAGATACGGAATGAATTGGAAAATCAATAGTTGGGAGGTTTTATTCAAACAAAAAACCGCGTATAGAAAGGCTTCTATACACGGCTTATACAATTAGTTATTTTCTAATTACTAAGAGATAAGAACTAAAGATTACATTAAAGTCTTGATTTTCTTATCCAAAACAGATTTTGGTACTGCACCAATTTGTTTGTCTACAATTTGACCTCCTTTAATGAAAAGAATTGCAGGGATTGAGGTAATACCATAATTCACACTTAATCCAGGATTGGTATCTACATTTACTTTACCTACATTAATTTGACCATCGTACTCTTTTGCCAATTCTTCAATAACTGGTCCGATTGCTCTACATGGTCCACACCATTCTGCCCAGAAATCTACTACGGTTAATTTATTACTATCCAGTACCGTTGCCTGGAAATTTGCGTCTGTTAATTCTAATGCCATTTTGTTTATTTTAATTGAATGATTTGAATATGTCTATCATAATTACGATTTAGCAATTATTTCCTTACATAAATCAAATTTACTGCCAAAGCTAATTAACTGCTTAATTGACTTTTCCACCAGTGTGACTAGATTGTTTTGTCATTTGCAACTGACAAGCTTTCCGCTGTTCTTTTCATTGGATACCATTTGAAAAAAGTAGCTGAGCGCCATAACCACTCAATTGGGCCATAATTATAGCGTTTTAGCCACCATTTCCCTACAATCACCTGTAAACCAAAGAATAAGACGGCTATTCCCCAATTTAAAAATGGCGGTGTTTTTCCAACCAAACCAAAACCAACATGATAAAACAACAGGAGTCCTAAAGCTGTTTGGGTCAAATAACAGGTTAAAGCCAATTTACCAACAGTGGCAAATGATTGAACAGCTTTCTGCCAAGAAGGTCTATACATCAATAAACTTAGCCCTGTAACATAGAAAACAACCAATGCACCATTAAAACCATCATAAATGAGTCCGAAAACAAATACTACGTAAGGGTTTTGTTCCGATTTCAATTTAAATAATTCGTTGGCTCCAATAATGCCAAAACCAAGTATCAATAAAAACAATCCGAGCCATGCCGTTTTTTTACATAATTTTTTGAAAATGGGTTTAGCCGTTTCAATATTCCTAAACCAACCCATTCTGCCAGCATACATACCTAAGAGAAAGAATCCATAGGTAATGTAAATTCTTCCACCTAAAACCTGAAAACGAAATTTGATATACAAGTTATCCCAATTGTATTTTAGTAATTGCACCCATCCAGCTTTACTAATTGTGTTATAATATGCAAGGGGATCCTCTCCATAATCAAATCCAGCATTTTTAGGGTTGATGATAAACTTGATCACTTCTACTAATTTGCCTGGAACATTTAAAGCGAACAATATTCCCAACACTAAAATCAATTTATTACTTGCCTTGCGCAAAGGCAATAACAACAAGCCCAATGGTGCATAGATCGATAAAATATCACCTTGCCAAAAAGCATGATGTATTAATCCAATAATGCCTAACAAAATAATTCTCCATCCATATCTTAGAATGAAATTATCCTGTCGTTTCTCCATGCTTTGCATTTGCAGGTAAAAACTCAATCCAAACAAAAAAGAAAAGAAGGCGAAAAACTTACCAGCGATCAAAATATCATTTATATAAGGAACAATGATGCTTCCTATGTCTTTATGCTTGGTAAATAATTCCTGTGGTAGGGAGCCAGCACTGTACCAAAAAACCATATGTGCCAATAAAATGCCTAATAAGGCTATACCTCTAAGTGCATCTACTGTTTGAATTCTATTGGTTTGAACTAAATTCTCCATGAAAATTTGATTGTTTCAACTTCAAGTAAGTCAATTAAACGCTTATCATCAAACCTAAAAGTACAAACGCAACAAATCAAGTATGAAGCCAATTATAGAAGGATGAATTTATCCCACCAAACCCACCCGAACATCCACATCAGGATTATTCATTAAGAAATCGGCCATTTCTTCGTTCATTAAAAAGCCTTTTTCAATGGTGTACATACTAATGCGCAGATTTTCTTTGGGCTCGTAAACATTGAATTTTAGCGTAGATTTTCCTGGATTCGATTTAAGGTTTTTTTCTAAAAATTGTAACATCGAAGGATTCATTGCACTAGGATGCATACTTATTTCTACACTTCTGGTAAGGTTTTGCTTCACCGTTTCCAACAAACTCATTGTATTGATCTTAAACTCAAATACATTGGGTTGATTGTACCTGTTTCTGAAAAATCCGTTGATCAAAATATTTTGACCTTTCTCTAAATAGTTTTGAAATTTCACATAGTCTTCACTCCATAAAACATATTCTGTTTTACCACTGTAATCTTCCATTACAAATGAACCGAAATTCTTTCCTGTTTTAGTAACACGATGTTGTACATCCGTTACCAAACCCGCTACACGCCACATTCTTCCTGGGTTTGGTTGCAATGCAATGGCGTCTTTCGCTTCATTGAAATCGGCTATATTAGTGATCTCGTAATGTTTGAGTTCGAACTTAAAATGATCCAAAGGATGCCCACTCATAAACATACCCGTTACGTCTTTCTCGTAATTGAGTAGTTCGGTCAAAGTCCATGGTTCTGCATTGGGAATTTTTGGAGTAGGAACGGTCATAGCACCTGGTAAATCTCCAAACAATGTATTGGTAGTACCATGGTTCATGCTTTGTTGTTGCTGACCATATGCAATGATTTTCTCTAAACCGGTTACCCTTTCTCCATCAGCAATTCTAAAATATTGTGCCCGATGAAATGCTGGAAAACAATCGAATGCTCCGGAGTAAGCAAGACTTTCCATCGATTTTTTATTGACCGATTTAGTGAGTACTCTTTTTACAAAATCGAAAATATCGGAATATGGTCCATTCTTTTGTCTTTCTGAAATCAATTGTTCTATGGCCATTTCACCAACACCTTTCAAACCACCTAAACCAAATCGAATTTCTCCTTTTTTATTTACAGCAAATCCTTTCAGCGATTCATTAATATCTGGCCCCAATACTTTTATGCCCATTCGTTTACACTCTTCCATAAAGAAAGTGATCTTCTCAATATTGCCCTGGTGATTCAATACAGCGCTCATGTATTCACCCGGATAATGCGCTTTTAAATAGGCTGTTTGGTAAGCTACAAATGCATAACAAGTTGAATGCGATTTATTGAATGCATATTGCGCAAATGCTTCCCAGTCGGTCCAGATTTTTTCTAGTTTATCAGATGCATACCCTTTAGCTGTGGCACCGCTTATAAATTGGGCCTTCATTTTATCGAGCACCGATTTTTGTTTCTTACCCATTGCTTTACGCAATACATCGGCATCACCTTTTGTAAAGCCCGCAAGGCTTTGACTGAGCAACATCACTTGCTCTTGATACACAGTAATACCATAGGTTTCTCCTAAATATTCTTTCGTATCTTCTATATCATAAGTGATCGGTTCCTTGCCATGTTTACGATCTATAAAGAGTGGGATATAGGCAATCGGCCCTGGACGATAGAGGGCGTTCATCGCAATTAAATCATCAAATTTATCGGGCTTTAATTCGCGCAAATATTTTTGCATGCCCACACTTTCAAATTGAAATGTAGCATTGGTTTCTCCACGTTGATACAATAAAAAAGTTTTCTCATCATCCAAAGGAATGGTATCTAAATCGATGGTGATACCATGATTTTGTTTGATCAGCTCCAGCGCTGTTTTTAAAATAGAGAGGGTTTTTAATCCCAAAAAGTCCATTTTAATTACGCCAGCATCTTCAATAATACTTCCTTCAATTTGCGTTACCCACAAATCAGAATCTTTTGCGGTGGCAACCGGTAATAGTTCGGTAAGATCCGTAGGAGCGATGATGATTCCTGCCGCATGTATACCAGTATTTCTAACAGATCCTTCTAAACGTTCTGCTTCCTTCAACACCTGCGAACGAATATCTGAACCCTTATAAATCTCTCTGAGTTTTTTTACATTCTCAATATCTTCTGGTTGATAGCCTTCTTTTTCTTCCAGTGATTTAGCACCTTCTTTAATAGTGAGTGGTGCTTTTAATACCCTGCCCAATTCAGTACCTGGTTTATCTGGAACTAATTTGGCCAACATATTGCTTTCCGCTAATGGCAAATCGAGTACACGAGCTACATCTTTGATACTCATTTTTGCAGCCATTGTACCATAGGTAACAATTTGTGCTACCTGACTTTTGCCATATTTATTCACTACATAATCAATCACTTTTTGTCTGCCTTCATCATCAAAATCCGTATCAATATCGGGCATGCTCTTACGATCGGGATTCAGGAATCTTTCGAACAGTAAATTGTATTTGATCGGATCGATATTGGTAATTCCAATACAATAAGCAACAACACTTCCTGCAGCAGAACCACGTCCTGGTCCAACAAATACACCCATTTCACGGCCTGCTTTAATAAAATCACTTACAATTAAGAAGTACCCTGCAAATCCCATGGTACGAATAGTGAAAAGCTCAAAATCAATTCGCTCTTGAATTTCAGGAGTTAAATCGCTGTATCTTTTTGCTGCTCCTTCACGCGTTAGATGCTGCAAAAATTCCCACTGATTCATGTTGGCATCTTTATGCACTTGAAATGAAGCAGGTATGGGGAATGCAGGTAATAGAATATCCTTTTTTAAATTGAGTACTTCAACTTTATCTACAATTTGATTGGTGTTATCGAGCGATTCAGGAATATCATGGAAGAGTTTCTGCATCTCTTCCGGCGTTTTAAAATAAAACTGATCGTTCGGAAATTTAAAACGTCTGTTCTTTATTTGAACCTCATCATTTACAAAATCATCAAAACCAGGTGTACTTTGTTTTTCACCGGTATTGATACACAATAAAATATCGTGTGCATTGGCATCATCCTGATCTACATAGTGGCTGTCATTGGTAGCAATAACAGGTACATTGTATTTCTTTGAAAATTTCAACAATGTTTGGTTGATGATTTCCTGTTCTTTGATATTGTGCCGCTGAATTTCTATATAATAATCTTCTCCAAATAAATCGAGCCACCATTTAAATTCTTGTTCTGCCTTTTCTTCGGATTGATGCAAAATGGTTTGAGGTACATATGCACCAATACAACAGGTGGTTGCAATTAAGCCTTCATGGTATTTTTCAATCAATTCTTTATCTATTCGCGGATACTTACTGTACATTCCCTCGATATAACCAAGAGAAGTAAGCTTCACTAAATTTTGGTAGCCAATTTTATTTTTTGCAAGCAGCACCTGATGGTATCGATCGTCTTTTACTTCTTTGGTAAATGCTTTAACATGACGATCTTTTACCACATAAAATTCACAACCCACAATAGGCTTTACCACAGGCTCAACTATATCTTTTCCATTTTCATCTTTGCCGGTTACTTTGGTATTCTTCCAGGCCTGACTCACAAAATCGAAGGCTCCAAACATGTTACCATGATCGGTAATTGCCAAAGCTGGCATTTGATTATCTGCCGCCTTTTTGTATAAATCTGCAATAGATGCAGCTCCATCTAATAAGGAATATTGCGTATGTACGTGTAAATGAGAAAAACGATTCATGATCCGACGAAGTTCGTTGAAAGATACCCTCCAAAAAAGCAACAATTTTCCACATTTATAAAAGCCTTAAATTGTGCCTCATATGAGATTGAATTCATATATCATTATTGTGATCATGTTGGTGCTAACTGCCAGTTGTCATTCCGTGAAAAAAACAACCAGTACAAAAAAGAAAAGCGCTCAGAAAAGGGAATTCATCAATGGGATAGAAGTAACATTGGGCTCAACCACCAAGACCAAGCACAATACCAATAGCGACCCTAACGGAAATACCAAAAAAGAGTCCGAGAATTACACCAGTAAATCTGAAAAAGAAAAAGCCCATTATCTGCAATTAAAATATGCTGTGTTTATAGATGTTCCTACTAATAAATTGAAGAATATTGAATTGCTGGAATTAATAGATAAATGGTGGGGCACCAAATATTGCATCGGAGGAAATACCCTAAAATGCATTGATTGTTCCGGTTTTACGCAGATTTTGCAAAGAGAAATTTTTTATACCACATTGCCCAGAACATCACAGGAACAATACAAAGAATCAAGAAGGGTAGAGTTGGAAGATTTAAGAGAAGGTGATCTGGTGTTTTTTGGCTCTGGAAGATCCATCAGCCATGTGGGTGTTTATTTACAGAACAACAAATTTGTGCACGCTTCTACTTCGGTGGGTGTTACCATTACCGATTTGAATGATAAGTATTGGAAGCCCAAATTTGTGGGAGGAGGGAGGCTACGCCTTTTTAATTAAGAATTAAGAGATAAGAATTATGAGTTATTGGCTATTGGTTTGATCTTTCATAGTTCATAATTCTTAATTCATAATTCCCTGAAGGGTTACTTTTTAGTAAAAAAGGTATAAACCCCTATAAAACGAAAAAATGATACAAAAAACATATTTTAAGACCAAAAGCTATTGTAAAGTAAAGTTTTCTTTTACTGTTGAGAACGCAGAAACCATTGAAATTTTGGGATTAAATAGTGATTGGGAGAATTCTATAGTAATGAGCAAAAAGAAAGATGGCAGTTTTTCTGCAGACGTTTCTTTAAAAAAAGATTCTCAACACGAATTCAAATATCGCATCAATGCATCAGAATGGATCAATGATCCTACAGCAGACAGCGAAACCCCTAATATATATGGAGGTAGTAATAGTGTAGTTTCGATTTAGTTAAATCGTTTCTTAAAATTATCAATTAACTGACCGGCATCAGGGGTGAGCTTCAACTGAATAACTGCACCAATTAAAATCCCAGAAAATACAATTGATCTGGCAAATATTCCCACCCATCCTGCAATTCCATCCAATAGAAAATAAGCTAGCGCATAAGCAATGGCTGCAACCAAAATGGAAAGCAATGTTTTATAGGTGAATGGTTGCATATTGAATTTTTGTCGCAAGAATTCAAATCGAATAAAATTATATACGGAGTATGCTGCTAATTCTGCAAAAGCAGAACCAATGATCCCATAATTTTTAATCAAAAAATAAGTGAGTGGCAATCGAAAAGCCAATAAAACTACTCCACTAAAAAAATCGAATCTCCAAAAAGTGGAGGTATTGATCACCATGGCATTTAATCCTGTTCCTGCATCAATAATTCGCACTATTCCTAAAATAAAAATCGTAGCAATCCCTGCTTCATAATCTTTTTGAATATCGAGCACAATCATTCCTTGTTGCACATTGAGCCATAGATTCCCAAAAATAAATAAGGCCATCAATAATAAATTGATGCAAGAGCGATTATAGATCCGTTTGATTTCTGTGATGTTTTTCTCTTTCCAGGCCCTGGAGAGCACACTTGCAGAAACCGCTTGTATACTGCGTTGTGGCACTTGAATTAAATTGGCTGCATACTGAGCCAATCCAAACACAGCCACGACTCCTAATCCCTGAAACTTAGCAATAATAAAGCTATCAATGGTTGCTGCTACAGAAGCGATGATCGTTCCACTATAAATCAGTAGCTGCATACTCATCATTTTCTTCCAGAACTTTTTACTCACCCTGCTAACTGTTCTTGGAAAATGCAATTGTTTACTCTTGTATAAAAAACCAGCCAACACCAGAAAAATGGCTAAATATAAAAAAGCAAAAAGATGTACAAAGTCTTCGAATTTGATCAGTTTGAAAAAGTATAAAAGAATTAAAATGGTTGTAAGAATTCTTAACCCTGTTTCTTTTAAAAAATTGGATAGCACCGATTTTTGTAATGCCCATGCAAAACTTTCAATGACCGAAAAAAACAACATCCCCATTGCAAAAGGGAACATCCAATAATAATAATCAACAATCAGTTTAGATTTTTCAGAAAATTGCTGCACAAAAACTGGCTGGAAATATAAACCTAAAACAACCACTATTATAAAACCGACGAATGCAGAAACCATTCCCCATGTCATCAGATCTATTTTATGTTCTTCGAGATTGTCTTTGTAATAAGGATAAAATTTATAGATCACTGGGATAATGCCCAATGCTCCAAATGCATACATGTTTTGAGCAAAATCAAAAAATATTCGTGTTATTCCATATTGTTCCAGTGTAAATAATCCATTCTTAGTATAGAAATACATATTAATGGCACCGATAAAAAATCCGATGTACACCAATATGCTCGAAATGATTGTTTGCTTTCTGATGCTTCCCATGTGCTAATTTACTTTGATGGTCATTTCTTTTCTTTCCATCAATTGTATGTAAAAGTAAGGGACTAATGCTTTTATTTGTGCATCAGTAATGGGTTCGGATGTTAATGGTATGTTAGACCATTCCTTGTATTTTGGTTGAATGCGCTGCATGGATGAACCCAAATTGATCATTAAAGGCATGTCAAATCCATCTACAGCCTCCATCCAACGGAAATGGAGCGATTTTCCATCTGCTGCAAAATAATATTCTAAAGTAGGCACTTGGGTAGTTCTCAAATACTGATCAAAGGTTTTAGTCAATGAGAAACCTGCATATTTACTCATGAATAATTCTACATCTTTAGTAGTAATTGTTTTATGATAGAACGTTTTATTCATTCCCCTTAACATTGCTCTGAACAAAGTGTCGTTATTCATAGCCATTCGAATATTGTGAATCATCGCTGCCCCCTTAGGATACATATCTCCACTGCCTTCATTTTGAACATTATAAGCTCCAATCACTGGAGCATTGTTTCTGATGTTTTTTCTAATTCCCAAACTATATTCATTCCCTGCATTGTTACCTGATTGCCATTGGGTAAACAAGGTTTCGGTATAAGTGGTAAACCCTTCATGGATCCACATATCAGCAATGTCTATACTGGTAATATTATTGCCAAACCATTCGTGCCCACTTTCATGAACAATAATGAAATCCCAAAGTAAACCCCAACCAGTTTTGGATTGATCTCTTCCTAAATAACCATTCAGGTATTTATTGCCATAAGCAACATTGCTTTGGTGTTCCATTCCTAAATAAGGAACATCAACTAATTTATATCCATCTTCATAAAATGGATATTTGCCCATCCAAAATTCGAAACAGGCCAACATGGTTTTAACCTGTGCAAATTGCTTGATGGCAACTTCTTTATTGGAAGGAAGTACATAATATGAAAGGTCTAATAAACCTCCTTCGCCTTTAAAACTGTCTTTGATGAGTACATATTTCCCAATATTCATACTCACTCCGTAATTATTAATAGGATTCTTTACCTGCCAACTAAATGTTTTTGTATGATCCTTATTGGTAACAGTTTTAATTAGCCGACCATTAGAAACAGCCGTTAATGAATCTGGTACAGTGATATTAATGTTTACTCCAGCATCTGGCTCATCATATTGATGATCTTTACAAGGCCACCAAACGCTAGCCCCAAGCCCTTGACAAGATGTTGCAATATAAGGAGCACCCGTAGAGTCTTTCTTCCAGCTTATTCCACCATCCCATGGAGCACGTTTGGCTTCTCTTGGTGTTCCATGGTAATAAACGGTGATATTGGCCATTTTGCCCATAGGTATAGCAACAGGTAATTGCACAAATACTGCATTGCTATCTCTTTTGAATGGAATCTTTACTGATTTGGCATTCGATTGATTATACAAGACGCTATCCATAATCAGCGGTTGCTGTAAATCAATTTGCATTGTTTTTCCAGCTTTGATGGCTTTGAAGCGAATAGCTACTTTTCCAGTAATGGTCTTATTAGATATATCGGGCTTTATATCAATGGTATAATGCTGCAAATCCCACCAAGCTCTTTCGGGAGTAATACTCCCACGAAGGGAATCATTTCTAGAAAATTGCTTTTTAGATTGAGCTGCAACAGTTTGAGCTTTAACATAGTTAACTGATTGGCTGACAATAACCAATCCGATAAGGAAACACCATTTCATGTATTAAAAATACAACTTAAATGAATTAAGAAAATTGAAAGAAGAAAGATAAAAGATAAATGAAGGAGTACTACAAAAAAGGTGTTTGTATCATCAATAAATATAAGGGATCAATCTTTTCGTAAACTTCATATAGTGACTGTACCCGTCAAACTTTTCTGACAACAATTTTTCTTCCCAATTAAGTTTAAATATTAGCACAATTGATAAAGCAAGCGACAATCCCAATCGGAAAAACGTAAAATCACCAATCAGCAACCCAAAAATGCCCAATAAAATTGACGTATACATAGGATGCCTGATATAACGATATGGTCCATCAATAATTAAAGTTGCTTGGGAAGAAGGTTCTGGGAAAATACGTAGTTTACTTTTTTGCATAATAAACACTGCCCAAACGAGTAACGCAAATGCTAGAACAATAAATCCTATAGATAAAAATGACAAGCTAGAGATAGAGGAACCAATGACTAACCAAAAAATGATCATAAATTGAAGCGCAACAAGAACAAGCGACTTAATAAATTTCATTCGTTGTTAGCTTTTGGGGGTTAATGTTTCAACTTAGCTTTAAACACTTTCTCGAATTTCTCCAACTTTGGCTGAATTACAAAACGGCAATAGCCTTGATTTTGATTGGAATTATAATAATTCTGGTGGTAGCTTTCGGCCGGATAAAAGTTTTTGAAAGGCTCAATCACTGTTACAATTGGCTTAGGCCATGCACCCGATTTATCTAATGCTGCTTTATACTTTTCAGCTTTTTCTTTTTGATCGGCATTATGGTAAAAAATAGCGCTTCTATATTGCGGCCCAACATCATTGCCTTGTTGATCCATGGTGGTAGGATCGTGGGTTTTCCAAAACACTTCTAATAATTCATCGTAAGAAACCTTAGCAGGATCGTAAATGATTCTACACAATTCTATGTGTCCAGTGTTTTTATCACAAACTTGCTCATAGGTAGGATTCTCAACAAATCCACCGCCATATCCACTTAAAACTTTCTCTACGCCATTAATTCTTTGGAAGAAAGCTTCTGTACACCAGAAACAACCTTCACCAAAAGTGGCAGTATCCATATTTGGGCCGGTAACATTGGGTTCATTTAATTCAGTTGTCATAGTTTGATTTTTAGAAACTAATTTTTTATCCGCCTCATTTTCTTTAGAAGGTGCAGCTGCACATGCTATCAGACAAATAGAAGACAATGCACTAAATAATAAGTTCTTTTTCATAATTGGTAAATCTACGTTTTGTATATACAAACCTCGTGGTATTTTGTTTGATTTACGTTGCAAATTAGCCTTCCTTACAAGAATCCTATTTTGAAAATGTGAAAATTATCATAATAGTTAGTAGTTTTATTTTAACCGTACAGCTATGAGTTTCAAATCCCAACTCAAGAAATACTTTTCATTAAGTATAGAGACCCTATTATTATTAGGCCCGATCATCATCTTTGTGATATTTTACTTCTTTTATAAGGGGATGAATATCAATCCATATTTTACTATTTCCATCCCGTTTATTATAAGTAATAACGTAATTATCATTCATTTAGGATTGTATTCAGTACCCTATTTGATGCATCGCTTTTTAAGGGACAAACAATTAGGATCAGAAGCCATTCATTATGGCCATGTATTATTATCTATTGGGCTATTATTTGGAATGCTATTTACTTATCAACTGAATGTTCCATTATCCTACACAGGAAGAGAAGATAGTGTAGCCGTTTTTGGCCTTGCTCCTGAAACAGTAGCAGGAATGGAAGCTACTGCTGGAACTTATTTAGTGCTAGGGCTGCAATTATTAATTCAGGTTATTTTTATTATGTATGCTTTAATATTGATGTTCCCTTCAAAGCAGAAAGAGGAAATTCGTGAGTATTCTCAGGCAAATTAGCACAAGCACTTACCTTTGCCGATAAAATAGGCAAAGAACCAATGCGTTTATATCCCGAATCGGCATTAACTCAATTAGAATTCGACAAAGTAAAAACACTATTGGCGGAGCTATGTAAAACCGATTATGCTCAAGAAAAGGCGCTACACTTGCGCATTCATACTCGAAAAGATTTTATTGATAGAGATTTACACCAAACCAATGAGTTCAAACTCATTTTATTACAAGGCCAATATTTTCCCAACGATTTCTTGATCAATATAAAAAGAGACATCAAACTCTTATCTATTCCTGGAGCATTATTGGTAGGGGAGCAATGGATGCAAATTAAAAAGCTCACCGAAAGCATTGGAAGCATTTTCAGGTGGTTTGATAATGAACGAAGAATGGCTTTTCCTGCTTTGACTTTGGTTTTACGTGATAGTTATTATGAGAAAGCTATTGTGGAAATGATCAATGAAGTGTTGGATGATAGTGGTGTAGTAAAAGACAATGCATCGCCCGAATTACAGAAAATTCGGATGAGTTTATATAAACGTAGGAATGAACTACGACGCATGTTTGAGAAAGTCATTCAAAGAATGGCCAAAGCTGGTTACACTGCAGATATCGATGAAAGTTTTAGCAATGGAAGAAGGGTAGTAGCTGTTTTCTCAGAACATAAAAGACAAGTGAAAGGTATTTTACATGGTGAGAGTGATAGTAGAAAAACAGCTTTTATAGAACCAGAAGAAACCATTGAACTCAATAATGAAGTTTTCTCTTTAGAAAACGAAGAACTGCAAGAAGTACAACGCATTTTAAAAGCATTAACAGCAAGACTATCGGTATATGCGCCATTATTAGATAGTTATTTGCAAATAGTTGGAGAATATGACTTCATCAAGGCCAAAGCACAATTGGCTGTAAAAATGAACGGGAATTTACCTGAAATTGCTGATAAAGCACAGATGGTTTTGGCAGATGCTTATCATCCATTATTATTTCTCTACAATAAAGAAGCTGGCAAGAAAACAATTCCAGTTACGCTCACGCTCAATGAGCAACATAGAATATTGGTCATCAGCGGGCCCAACGCAGGTGGCAAAACCGTAACCATGAAAACCATCGCGCTTAATCAAATGATGGTGCAAGCTGGTTTATTAGTACCCATGAGCGCATTGTCTCAGTTAGGGATCTTCAAACAATTATTCATACATATTGGCGATACCCAGAATTTACAATTTGAACTAAGTACTTATTCCAGTCATTTATTGCACATGAAGCATTTCATGGAAAATGCCAATGGAAAGACTTTGTTCTTTATAGATGAACTGGGAAGTGGTTCCGACCCCAACCTAGGAGGCTCTTTTGCAGAAGTGATCATGGAAGAACTGGCCAGAAAGCATTCCTATGGAGTAGTAACAACCCATTATTTGAATTTGAAAGTAATGGCCAATCATACCCAGGGAATTTTAAATGGAGCCATGCAGTTTGATGAAGTGAATTTGCTACCCATGTACAAACTCATCACTGGCAAGCCAGGCAGTTCCTACACTTTTGCTATTGCAGAAAGGATTGGCTTACCCAAGCACTTGATCAATCGTGCACGTAAATTGGTAGAAGACGATCATTTTAAGTTAGATAAATTATTGAATAGAACCGAGCAAGACCTGCAGCATTTAGAGAAAGAACAAAAAGAGCTGAATCGCTTGATGAAAGAAAATGAGCGATTGAAAAAAGAAATGGAGCAGGTATTGAATAAAGAGAAACACCGTCAACAGGTAGAGATATTACGCAATCAAAATCAAATAACAGAAGATCGTTTGGTCTATTTAAAAGACATGGAACGAAAGTTGAAGCAGATTGTTTTGGATTGGAAAAAAAGTGATAATAAAAATGAAGTGGTAAAAAACTTACAAGATCTATTATTCAAACAAAAAGAAAAGATCGTAGTAAACAAACTCGCAAAAAAAGTAGACAAACAATACAAAGAACTTACACAAACTATTTCAGTTGGTAGCTTAGTGAAATTGAAAAAGAATTATCAAGTTGGTGAAGTAAAAGAGATAAGGGGCAAACGGGCCATTGTTCAAATTGGATCATTGCCAATCAATGTGGAATTGGCGGATTTGATTTCAGTGCAGAAGATTGAGGAGAAAATATAAATCTTTATTATTCCGATTTAAAGCCTAATCGAAAATGGCTGTACATCTCATGCATGATCTGCATATGCGGTGCTGTAAGTACAGCGAGTCCTAAAAATAAATAGCCCATGGTGGCTGTATTGCTTGCAAACATGAATCCTGCAAACCCAACAAGCGCAATACCTACAATAGCTAAACTACTATAAAATATAATCTGTTGAATGATGATTTTCTTACTAAAGCGATTCTTATTACGCAAATAGTTCACAATATTGTTTAAGGATAAAAAGGAATGCCAGATAACAAAATAAAAAGTAAAACCTAATAGCATTGGCAAGCTAAATAGTATAAATAAAATTAACGCAAAACGAATCAAAAAATGTCCATTAGCATTAGTGGCAGTATCCCTATTTTTTAAAAAATAAATAAAGGTTGTAGAAAAGAAAGCGATTCCACTAATCGACAACAAAGTATACCGATGTAAATCGATCCAATTAATAAATGCTGCATTTTTTTTGCCTGATTCAAATTGTAAATAAATCGGCATTACATCTTCAAAATGATGCAATAGAATTACAGAAAGTATTAATAGCCCGTAACTGATTATAAATATTTTTCCAAAAAAAGTATCCGTTTTAAACTGATATAGATCAGTTTCTCCAAAATGATAGGCTGCAAAAAATATGAAAAGAATATTACCTATTACAGGAAAGAACCACAACACAGCTGCAAATAAAAATAATCTACCTAGGTAAATCCCTAAAAATCGAAATTTTGAAAATGATTGCTTGTTGCTTTCTGCATTTTGATTGGCAACTAAAAGATCTGCAGCACCATGCGGTACACCTAATAATAAAACACCTACAATAAAAAAAACAAATTGCAAATTGATATTGAATGAGTAGATATATTGTTGTGTAAATAACAATAGGAACCCCGCTATTAGTAAGCAAATTCTTATCATGGCAATTCTGTAAATTAGATGAATAATAAAAGGGAGTGCAAAATAAATGCACTCCCTTTATAACAATTAAGCTTTAGCCTTATCAGACTGAGCTAATGCATAAATAACTAAACCAAATCCAATTTTATTGATAGCATCTCCGATATTGTAAACAATATCCATAGACAATCCTTCAAAAACTCTTACTCCAAATAATCCACCAGCAGTTCCAGCGATATATCCTACAGGATAAATTGCCCAACCAACTAGTACAAACCAACCCAATGTTCTTACTGCTTTTGCAACAGCAGGTCCTGCATTTGTAGCAAGTGTTGCTACTTCACCAAACCATACTAAATAAACAATGTAGAAATAAGCAATACCACTAATCAAACCCCATATCCAGCTTTGGGTTTCATTACCATAAATTGCTTCACCAATATAACCTGTAACCAACATCACCAATGATGCGAAAATCAATTTCCACAACAAAGCAATTTTTGCACCTGCTTTTTTGGTGATCAAATAAAACTCAACGCACATCAAAGGAACAGTTAAAATCCAATCTACATAACGGAAGAATACTGGAGATTCACCAGTTTCTAAATTGTAGCCACGCATGTAATAATAGTGAACTGCGGCAATGAATGTAATCAAACCAGATACTAAAATTGACGTTCTCCATTTTTGATCAACGTTCGATAATTCAAAAAAGAAGAAAACGGCTGCTGCCATCATAGCCATTGTACCTATAAAGAAGGTAAAAGCTACATAATTGGTGTTAGCAACGGGGAGTGCTGACAGGAAATTTTGATACATGTTTAAAAATTTGAGGTTGAATTAATTACTTATTTAAACATTTTGTTTAAGCAAGCATTACAAAAAATTGAACAAAACGAATTAAAAAAAGTTTGAAAAATTTAACGATTTACCAAAATGAAGCGCTTTGTGGACTCTTTTTGCATTTATTTTTAAATACACTAAACAGTATATTCAATACTTATCATGTGTTTAAATGGTAAATTTGAAGATGAAATGTAAATATTGGATAGATTACATTTCATAGGGGAAAATTGAAACGTTATTTCCAAACAATCATACTATTAACTATGAAAAGATGTCTTCTTTTTGCCTTTTTAATTGCTTGTTTTTCTTGCAATATCAGTTCAGAAAAAAAAGTAAAAACGATTACTGTTTCCGACACTACATTCAATACAGTTCAAACGGAAGACAGTGCAACAATAATACCAATGCACTTTTCAAAGAAATTAGCATTTGGAAAATATAGTTTTACTATTTCCTCCACTGGAGATGGTTCTATTCAAGAATTAACAATCCTTCCAAATGCTTTGAGCATTATCAATGATCCTTTAATTGATTCCATTGATGGATCTGTAACCAATGCCGAAATTGGAGATATCAACGCAGATGGATTCCCTGAAGTTTTGGTATATACCAATTCAGCAGGAAGTGGAAGCTATGGAGATGTTATTGGATATTCTTGCAATAATGGAAAATCAATGAGTCGAATTTATATGCCAGCTATTACTGATAATAAAAAAGCGGCAATTGGATATATGGGGCATGATGAATTTACAATAGGCGAAGGAAGACTATTGCGCAGATACCCTGTTTATCATTCAAGTGAACCCACTAGCAATCCATCAGACACTATTAAACAAATTCAATACAAATTGATCAATGGTGAAGCTTCTCGTAAATTCGTCATTGACAAAATCATTCAATTTAAAAAATAGCACCCGAAAAAAATTAATCAATGATCATCGACCAACTAAGCCAATTACAGAAATACGTTCATATACATCCAGTTTTTCAAAAAGCAGTAGCATTTATAGAATCCAATGACCTGGATACTTTGACTCCTGGCGAAATTACCATCGATGAAACCTTAAGAATCATTGTAATTCACGATCAATTGGTTGCAAAAGAAATATCAATTGATGCATTTGAGTGTCATAACGCAAATATTGATATTCAAATCATTTTGGAAGGCTCTGAAACAGTAGGATGGAAGCCAAGGAATACTTGCCATTCTCCAAAAGGGGACTATAGTGCTGAAAAAGATGTGCTTTTTTTCAAGGATGCACCTGATATGTATTTTCAATTACATAAGGGGCAATTTGGTATATATTTTCCCAATGATGTTCATGCACCAATGATTGGAGCAGGTTCCATTAAAAAGATTGTAATGAAAGTATCTGTCTGATTATATCGTTTTGTCAATCATTCGCATGCTTTTCGCGTCAAATAGCTGAATTAAACCCATCATCGTTATTGTAAATAGAAATATCCATTTAAATTGAAATAATATGGCTTTTATCATATTAATCATGTCGGATTTTATAAAGAAAACTAATCCGGTAAATAAAAACAGGGTTAAAAAAAGCATCAAAAAATTTAACAACAACTGATAGTGTCTTGTCTTTTTACGGATGATATTTTCAGTAATTTTTGATGAAAAATCGCTTTTAATTGCAGGATCTGGATATGCTTGAATGGCTTCAACCACTTGCTGATATAGCATAAATGATACTTCATCTTCTTTAGTAAGAAAGGCATCTTGAGTGTTTTGTTTATTACTCAACATTTCTTGAATGGCGGAATCACTTACTTGTTTCATGAAATAATATTGAATGATTTTCTATTGTTGTTTTTAATAGTTTTCTTGCTCTAAATAAATATCCTTTAATAGTCCCCTCGGGCATACCTGTAATTTGTTGAATCTCTTGATAACTGAATTCATTCAAATGAAATAAAGTTAAAACAGTTTTATACTGCATTGGTAATTGATCTACTAGAAATTGCACATATCTTTTCAAATCTTTTTTTTCAAGAATCCAATGAGGTGTTTCGTTACTAAAATTGAAATGATCGATATCCTCATCTAATCCTTGAGAAAGATTTCTGTTTGATTTTTTAAGATAATTGAGTCCTTCCGAATAAGCAATGGCCGCAATCCAGGTGGATAGTTTCGATTGAAACTGAAACCTATTCAAGTGTTTATAAACTTTCAAAAACACTTCTTGGGCAGCATCCTCTGCATCTTCTTCTTTCTTTAATATCTTGATCAATATAGAAAAAACCAGGTTCTGATATTGTTTTACCAATAATGTAAAAGACACCATATTGCCCTCTAATACCTGATTTATTAGTTCTTGATCATCAATCATTGTTTATTGGACAATTATTTATACCTAAATGTTACATTTTTTTATGAAACTGTAACTTTCTGCGAAAAATAGTTGTCTACTGATTATATTAACCAAGTCAATAGTTTAAGAAATGAAAAATTTAGCCCCATTCTTTGTCATGTTAGCTTTATTGATAACAATAGCTGTTGCAATCGTAACAATTACCAATTATATTCTGAAAAGACGAATTATAGATCGTGGGCCAATTGACGAAAATTCTTTGCTTTTTTTAAACAAACTATCTGGCCTTGGTTCAGAAGTATTAAAATGGGGGCTAATTATCCTTTTCGGAGGTATTGGACTAGTTGTATTGGAATTCATTCCTTATAAACAAGATTCTCCTTTACCATATGGCGTTGAAGCCATATTTGTTTCCATTGGATTTTTGACTTACTACTTTGTAGCAAAGAAACAAGGTTAACCGAATCCTCCTTAAAAATACTATTCTACTTAAATGGGTTTACCCAAAGGGAATTTTATTCCCTAACAAATAACTATTGCTATGTTGAAAAGAATTTTTATTGTACAACTGACTACTGCTTTTTTTATATTCTTGACTAGTTCAATTTGTGCTCAATCAGATACTATAAAGACAAGTATTTTAAAAGAAGTAACAGTTCAATCAAAAAAGCCAATAATTAAACAAGAAATTGATCGAATTATCTATAATGTTCAAGCTGATCCGGAAAATGGCTCAAAGAATACCATTTCGATCTTGAAAAAAATCCCTTTTTTATCAGTAGATGCATCAGAAAACTTATTATTAAAAGGTAATAGCAGTTATCAAATTTTATTAAATGGTAAACCTTCAGGTATCATCGAAAGAGACCCAAAAAGCTTTTTAAGAAATTTACCTGCCGCTTCTGTTCAAAAAATAGAAGTGATCACAACTCCTCCTGCTAAATATGATGCTGAGGGATTAGCTGGAATCATCAATATCATTACCGTTAAAAAGATTGCAGAAGGATATGCTGGAGATGTAAACTTCAATCAAAATTTTCCAACTGGAGGTCCTGGAATTGGTGCAAATATTAATATTAAAAAACAAAAATGGGGGATAAGCGGATTTGCAGGAATAAATAAAAACAATATCCCAAGCACCATTTTTGACAACAATCAAATGTCATCTAACTTAATAGTGCAACAAATAGGAAATAAATCATCCAATCAAACATCGGGTTATTTTGGAACATCATTAAGTTATGAAATAGATAGTATTCATTTACTATCCATTCAATTTTCAAAAAACAAATCCAATTCAGATGGGCTTGAAAATCAAATTTCAAAGTTATTGAATCCGGTTAACTTAGTACAAGGGTATACTGCCAATAACCAAAATGATGGAAGAGGAGATGGGAATGATTTTAGCTTCGATTACCAACTAGGGTTTAAGAAAAACAAGCAA
The DNA here is from genome assembly GCA_943372285.1 of Sphingobacterium thalpophilum. Lineage (GTDB taxonomy): Bacteria > Bacteroidota > Bacteroidia > Chitinophagales > Chitinophagaceae > Sediminibacterium. The sequence goes on from CALRYA010000008.1 coordinate 142,379, forward strand.
CAATTATTGACTTTCTCCTATAGAAATAGAGCGTTCTCAAATAGTAAAGCCAATCAAATCAATTACCAACAAAAACTTAACTTTTCTGAACCAGATTTTTATCAAGACAACCAAAGCAGTGCTTCAGAAAATACAGCACAAATAGATTTTGTTACACCAATTAAGAAAATAAACTTTGAAACCGGATTGAAGGCTATCCTGCGAAAAAACAACAGTGATTTTTCTGTTTTCAATTCAATAAATAATACGCTTGTAAAAGATCCCAACAAATCTGATTTATATACGAATACACAAAATGTCTACAGTTTCTATCAGTCTGCACGATTTGGCATAAAAGATTTGTCTTTTCAAACTGGATTAAGAATGGAATATACTTCTGTAAATGCCAATTTTATCACCAATGCTCTTATTGTAAATCAGCAATACTTAAATATTATTCCTACTATTAATATTCAAAAGAAACTCACAGAAATCAGTAGCCTAAATGCTGGATTTTCTCAACGTATTAAAAGACCAGGAATCAATCGTTTGAATCCATTTGTGGATAGATCTAATCCAGCATTTGAAATAACAGGAAATCCTGCATTGCAAGCTGTTTTAAACAATAGTGTAAATATGGGTTATAGTAGAAATGGAAAAATAACGGTGATGTTTAGTATTGACTATTCATTTTCAAAAAACATTGACTTGAAAGTTTCGCGGTTAAATTCCAGTTCTGGAATAACCAGAACCACTTATGAAAATACTGGAAAAGCCAGTAGAATGGGACTAGACTTTAGTTTGGGATACCCAATAACTTCAAATTTGAACATTGGTATAAATGGGAACATAGCAAAGTTCAACATTGAAGGATTGGTGAACAATGTGCTAATCAACAATGATCTATTTACTTATTATGTTGATATTTCTGTAGGATATAAGCTCGAATCTGGTTGGCAATTCAATGCAAATATGAATGCCAATAGTAAAAATCCCAGTGGATTACAAGGTGTGATAAATGAAATAATTTCTAGTTCAGTGAGTGTTAGTAAGGATCTAATTAAAAATAAATTAGGTTTCTCTGCCTTTTTAAACAATCCATTTACAAAGTTTAGAGACAATATTGAAAAAATACAGGGTGCTGACTTTAACCAACAAAATGTTTCTCAAAATTACTTCAGAATGTATGGTTTCAGTTTAAATTACCGATTTGGGAAACTGAAAGAATCAATTCCCAAAAACAGAAGATCCATTAGAAATGATGACCTTTCTAACTAATTAAATCATTGATTTTCAATTATTTTAAAAAGTTTTGGATAAAAAACCCCCAACCCTTACTTTTGCCGCGGAGAGCTGGCAGAGTGGTCGATTGCGGCAGTCTTGAAAACTGTTGACTGTTACAGGTCCGGGGGTTCGAATCCCTCGCTCTCCGCTAAAGAATTCAAAGCCCGCGAATGCGGGTTTTTTTATGCCCGAAATCGATGCGAATTTATTCGCAAGAGATTGAGGGGATAAAAAAAATGGATCGAAGATCCAGCTTTGAATTCTTTAAGCACCCCCCATTAATGGGATGGCCGAAGGCAATCCCTGCACAAATTTACATGCCTTATATTTGCACCCTAATAACCCAATTTGAAACATCTAGCATCTCTTAATCACTATTTCTGGAAATACCGTAAGCGATTTTTTATTGGGATGTTTTTTGTTATTGCTTCCAACTATTTTGCAGTATTGGCACCTCAGATAACCGGCTATGTTATCAGTTTAGTACAACAAAAATTGCCTGGAGCAAAACCAACAGGTATCTATAATGCCCATGATTCAATTGTAAATTGGTTCATCAGTTTCATCAATCAATTTACATTCAGTTTCGGATGGTTGGTGGCTATTTGCAGTTTATGTATTTTATTGATTGCTGTAATTAGAGGAGTACTGATGTTTTTTATGCGTCAGACTATTATTGTGATGAGCAGACATATTGAGTTTGATCAAAAAAACGAAATTTACCAACATTATCAGCAATTGGATACTGCTTTCTACAAAACACATAGCACGGGTGATTTAATGAATAGAATGGCGGAAGATGTGAGTAGGGTAAGAATGTACACCGGACCGGCTGTGATGTATTTGATCAACCTTGTTACATTGATTGGTTTTTGCATCGTAAATATGTTGAGCAAAGACGTTCACCTAACCTTGATTGTTTTAGCGCCTTTGCCCATATTAGCAATCACTATATATATTGTCAATAGTATCATCAACAAAAAAAGCGAGATCATTCAAAGTAATTTATCTGATTTAACTACGAATGCTCAAGAATCATATTCAGGTATTCGAGTGATTAAATCATTTGTTCAAGAAAAAGCCATGTTGGGCTTCTTCGAAAAAAATAGTGAAGCCTATAAAAAAAATGCAGTTGGGTTAGCAAAAGTAGAAGCAGTGTATTTTCCGAGCATGGCTTTGATGATTGGCATCAGTACATTGGCAACAATTTTTATAGGGGGTTTACAAGCCATTGAGGATCCAACAAAAGTGGGGATGATTGTAGAGTTTGTGATCTATATCAATATGCTAACTTTTCCGGTAAGTGCTATAGGATGGACGGCCAGTATGATTCAACGAGCAGCAGCTTCGCAAAAACGATTGAACGAATTTTTAGATGTAAAACCTGCTATCACCAACCCATCTACTAAAATATACAGCGGCAACCTGGGAGGTTCAATCAGTTTTGAAAATGTCAATTTCACTTATCCTGATACAGGCATCAAAGCCATTCAACAGTTAAATATTGAAATTCAAGTAGGAGACAAAGTATTGGTTTTAGGTAAAACCGGAAGTGGTAAAACTACCCTTGCACAATTATTACTTCGTTTTTACGAACCAGATAACGGAACCATTAAAATAGGTGGAAGACCTTTGAATGAAATTCCATTGAATGAATTACGGAGACAAATTAGTTATGTACAGCAAGACGTGTTTTTATTCAGTGATACGGTGAGTAATAATATTCGTTTTGGTGTAAATCCTAATACTCCTTTCGAAAAAGTAAAAGAAGCGGCTCAGTTTGCGAATGTAGATGGAGACATCATGGGCTTTGATCAACAATATGAAACAATGATTGGAGAAAGAGGAGTGACCTTAAGTGGAGGACAGAAGCAGAGAATTTCCATTGCCCGGGCTTTAATTAAAGAGCCTGAGATCATTGTTTTTGACGATTGCCTTAGTGCTGTAGATGCCAAAACAGAAAAAGAAATCATTGGCCATTTATATGGCTATTTACAAGACAAAACGGCCATAATTATCACCCATCGAATCTTTTCTGGCTTTCATTTTGATAAAATCGTCGTATTTGAGGATGGATGCATTGCCGAAATGGGGACACATGACCAATTGATGGCAACCAACGGATATTATGCTGAATTATACCGTTTACAGCTTACCGAAGAAGCAGAAAGCTGAAAACTTGGTCAATTCGTCAACTTCCCTATATTTGTAAATCACTTAACAAAGCTTTAACCAAAACAATCAATAGTGGAGTACGAGAACAACGAAAAGAAAATGGAGAGTGTGTACAGCACCAGAATCCGTGCAGGAAAAAGAAGAACCTATTTTTTTGATGTGAGAGCAACACGTGGCAATGATTATTTTCTCACTATCACAGAGAGCCGTAAGCGCTTCGACAACAATGGCTACGACCGCCATAAAATCTTTTTGTATAAAGAAGATTTCAACAAGTTTATCAAAGCAATGGTAGAAGCCATTGATTATGTAAAAACAGAGTTGATGCCCGATTTCGATTTTGATGCGTTCAATCACGAATACAGCGAAGACGAAAATGGAGGTGAATCTACAGCTCCAAAACAGGAAGCCCCGGTTGTTGATATGATACAGGATTCCGCTCCTGAATCAATTGCACCAGTAGTTACACCTAAGGTAGAAGACGAACCAGTAATTAATCCAACAGCTACTGAAGAAGTAGATAAATGGTAATATTTTTTTCGATTGCTTGCTAAAAAAAATACCCCGCCAATTGGTGGGGTATTTTTTTGTATAGGTAGTTTACTACTTACTGTTTCTTTTCAGTTTCATTGATGGCAATTTTAACGCCTTCTTTTCCATCTATATACATTGCATATTTACTTGCAACATCTGCTGTTAATTCAGTGCCATTAATGGTGATCTTACCATTATTGATTTCTAATTTAAAATCATCACCTTTTGCTAAACCATCTTTTTTCAAGGCTTCGATCAACCCTTTCAATTTATCGCCATTAGCATCAATTGTTACAGTTGCAGCACTGTCTGTGCTGGTTTGCTTGATGGTAACTTCTACTTTCTTTTCGGTAAGAGCAGCTCCTTTTGTAGGGTGCATTGTTGCCAAAGTAGGAGCGATAACCAATGATACAATCGACATCAATTTGATCAAGATATTCATAGATGGACCAGATGTATCTTTAAATGGATCACCTACTGTATCACCTGTTACAGAAGCTTTATGTGGCTCTGATTTTTTGAAATACATTTCACCGTTAATTTCAACTCCTTTCTCAAAAGATTTTTTAGCATTGTCCCATGCACCACCTGCATTGTTTTGGAATATTCCCATTAAAACACCGCTCACTGTTGCACCTGCTAAGAATCCACCCAATGCTTCTGGTCCTAATAAAAAACCAATCAACAATGGAGAAACAATAGTAATTGCACCAGGCAACATCATTTTCTTTAAAGAAGCTTCTGTTGAAATAGCCACACATTTATCATATTCTGGTTTACCAGTACCTTCCATAATTCCAGGAATAGTTCTGAACTGTCTACGCACTTCTTCTACCATTGCCATAGCCGCTTCACCCACCGCTCTTATAGCCAATGAAGAGAAGATGAATGGGATCATTCCACCAATAAACAATGAAGCCAATACATCGGCCTTATAAATATCGATATGTTGATTATCTGGCATTGCTACTCCAACAAATGCTGCAAATAAAGCCAACGCTGTTAGTGCAGCAGAAGCAATTGCAAACCCTTTTCCGCTAGCAGCGGTAGTGTTACCTACTGCATCCAGAATATCTGTTTTTTCGCGAACATCGCTTGGTAATTCACTCATTTCTGCAATTCCACCCGCATTATCTGCGATAGGACCGAATGCATCAATGGCTAATTGCATAGCAGTGGTGGCCATCATACCTGCAGCAGCAATTGCTACCCCATATAATCCTGCACAAGCATAAGATCCATAAATACCACCAGCCAATACCAAGATTGGTAAGAATGTACTTTCCATACCAACTGCTAATCCACCAATGATATTAGTAGCATGCCCTGTTGCAGATTGACGAATAATACTCATTACAGGACGCTTGCCCATAGCAGTATAATATTCAGTAATGATACTCATTAAAGCACCTACCAATAAACCCACTGCAATAGCTCCCATCACTCCATTACGAGAGAATTCCAAGCCACGCAAATTCATGGTTTCTGGTAAAATATAGTTTACAATAAAATAAGAAGCAATAGCAGTTAACACCATTGATCCCCAGTTACCCATGTTTAAAGCACGTTGAACAGCATGTGTACTTGCACCTACTGAATCACTCACTTTTACAAACAATGTTCCTATGATCGATAAAATGATACCTACACCAGCAATGATCATTGGTAATAAGATAGGAGCTAACCCACCAAATTCATCTACAGATTTAGTTTCTTGTCCTAATACCATTGTTGCTAAAACTGTTGCTACATAAGAACCAAATAAATCGGCACCCATTCCTGCAACATCACCCACATTATCACCAACATTATCGGCAATAGTAGCTGGGTTACGAGGATCATCTTCAGGAATTCCTGCTTCTACTTTACCAACTAAATCGGCACCTACATCGGCAGCCTTAGTATAAATACCTCCACCCACACGGGCAAATAAGGCAATACTTTCGGCACCTAATGAAAAGCCGGTTAATACTTCTATAGTACGCAACATTCCTTCAGCGTCGCCATCAGGAGAGAAGAAATGCTTCAATATTAAAAACAAACCGCCCAAACCTAATACAGCTAAGCCAGAAACGCCCAAGCCCATAACCGCTCCACCTGTGAATGAAACATTCAAGGCTTTACTTAAACTGGTTCTTGCAGCTTCTGCTGTTCTTACATTGGCTTTAGTAGCTACTTTCATTCCAATATAACCAGCAGTTGCACTAAATACAGCGCCAATTACAAAAGCAATAGCAATACTCCAGTGACTTTCTGGATTGCTCTTTGCCATAAATCCTAATAATAAAGCAACGATGGCTACAAAGTAGGCTAGGATTTTCCATTCTGCCTTTAAGAAGGCCATTGCGCCTTCAGCAATGTAAGTACTGATTTCTTTCATTCTGGCGTTACCAGCATCTTGTTTAGAAACCCAGTTAAATTTGATTAACGTGTAAAGGAGTCCTATAACTCCCATCGCCGGAACGGCATAAAACAGTAGATTGTTCATAAGCAATTGTGTCTGATATTTATTTGGTTCAAGTTGGCAAAAATAGGGTTTAAACCCATTTGCTTGTTAAAAACGTATTAACAGTCTTTTTATTATTGATCTAGGGAAGCAGTATCGGCTCTTCCAGTGAAAACCGAACTCATTTTACCTGCAGACCATATATTTCTATTAAACTTGTTTCCTAAAATGATAACGGTAGCCGTATCATTGATCAATCTTTTAAAAACTGCATTATTTCCATGCCACCAGCCATTGTGGTAAACAATAGTAGGGTCGGGGGGCTTTATATATAAATGCCAGCCTAATCCATAGTTTTTGGTACCCCTGGTTTCATTACTCAAAGGTTCATAAGACATGTCCAGGGTAGATTGGTTTACATAAGTACCCTGATACAATGCCCGATCCCATTGTAACAAGTCTCTTACCGTGCTGTAAATGTTCTTATCGCCATAAACACAATCCAATTTCTCCAAAGGAAAAGGGGCTTTATTATAATTATAAGATGGAACATAACTGGCCGTATCCTTTAAACTAAATACATAACTGTCTTTCATACCCAAGGGGGTAAAAACACTGTCTTTCATGTATTGAGGATAGGTTTGACCCGTTATTTTTTCGATGATTAGCGCCAATAAAGCATAATTGGTATTGCAATAACTATATCTACGGTTAGGTGTCGCTTCTAAAGCAGGCTTTAATTCTACCAAATAACGCAGTACATCGTAGTTAGTGCTCATTCCTGTCACCGAAATCGGATCTTTTACATACACAGTATATTTAACCCATTTGCCTCTTTTATTCTTTTTTCTACTCACATATGACCTTGTTCCAGCCATAAAATGATCATATTTTGGCAGACCGCTTCTGTGAGACAATAAATTTTTGATGGTAATGGTCTCATAAGGAAAGCCATTGAGGTATTTAGCTACCGTTTCTTCTATATCTAATCTGCCATCTTCCATTAAACGGAGGATGGTCATAGCTGTAAAAGTTTTAGAAATAGAAGCAATATGAAAAGTAGAACTAGAAGTAATCGGCTCCTTGGTTTTAAAATTGATCATCCCTCGGTAATCTTCAAATACAATTTCCCCGTTTTTGGCCATGATGATGGCTCCATTAAACCCCGTAGCAACCAATTGCTTTTGGTAAAGTGGCTCAATCAAACTGGCATAATATTCTTTTGATTTGGTTGAAATAGGCGAAAAATCGTTGATTGGAGAAAAAGAAGCCTGCTCTTTTTGCATTGAAGACCTGTCTGAACCACTACAAGCCATTATTAAAAAAGAAAGCACTGGAATAATCATCTTTCTGGGCATTAGGATTACATTGGTACGAAAACACAAATATAACTGTACAATGTACTTTTGCCACTCAAAGTGGAAAACTATGCGGTTGGTGTGAAAACAATAAACATTTATTTTGCAAACATGAGCACAGCAGTAAAAACAACCAGTTATCCAAAAGAAAGAATCAATATACTTTTTTTAGAAAATATCAGCGATAGAGCGGTTCAACAATTCAAACAGAATGGCTATACGAATATCAAAAAATTAAGCGGTGCATTAAGCGAAGATGAATTGATCAAAGCAGTGAAAGACGTCCATTTAATTGGAATACGTTCTAAAACCATGATCACTAAAAAAGTATTGGAAGCTGCTACGAAATTACAAGCGATCGGATGTTTCTGTATTGGGGTAAATCAAGTTGACTTAAAAGCTGCCACCAAAGCAGGAGTAGTAGTATTCAATGCCCCATATAGCAATACCAGAAGTGTGGCCGAATTAGTGATTGGTTCAAGCATCATGCTCATCAGAAGAATCATTGATAAAAACAAAGCAGCACATGATGGCATCTGGTTGAAAGAAGCAAAAGGAAGCTTTGAACTAAGAGGAAAAACTTTGGGGTTAATTGGATATGGAAATATTGGATCTCAGGTAAGTGTGCTGGCAGAATCTTTGGGAATGAAAGTGTTGTTTTATGATACTGAAACCAAACTGCCATTAGGCAATGCCCACTCTGCAAAAAACATGAAAGAGTTATTAGGACTTTCTGATATTGTTTCATTGCATGTGCCAGAAACCGCACAAACAAAAAACATGATCAATAAGAACACGATCAAACAAATGAAACAAGGTGCTATATTGATCAATTATGCTAGAGGTGAAGTGGTAGATTTAAAAGCATTGGCCAATGCTTTATCGGAAGAACAATTAAGCGGTGCAGCAATTGATGTTTTTCCTGTAGAACCAGAAAAAAATGGGGACCGTTTTGAAACTCCTTTGCAGGGATTAAAAAATGTTATTCTCACTCCACATATTGGCGGTTCAACTGAAGAAGCACAACAAAATATTGGCGAAGATGTGAGTATCAAATTATTTCAATACCTCGAAAGAGGCATTACCAATGGTTCTCATTCAGTTCCCGCAATTGGTTTACCACCAATTGATGGAGCACATCGTTTATTGCATACACACCATAATGTTCCGGGTGTGTTAAGTGCCATCAATACGGTTTTGTCTAAAAACAATATCAATATTGTTGGCCAATATTTAAAAACCAATGAAGATATTGGCTACGTTGTTTTGGATGTAGACAAAAAATTATCTACCCAGGCATTGGCATTGTTGCGTGAAGTAAAACATACTATTAAAGTAAGGTTACTCTATTAATGGGTCTTGATGATTTGATTGAGTCGTTTTATTTCTTCAACATCTACAAAATCAATATCAAAATCTTCGGGCATTTTTTCGTTTCTGAAAAGGGTAGAAGAAGGCACTCTAATTCTTGCAGAAGTATGCACTTCTGAAACACCTGTAGAATCAATGATATGTTTTACATTGGAACTATTCAAACCACTACCTGGTAAAATGATGATTCGATCATTGGCCTGGTCAACCAATTGTTTTACCAAATTAAGCCCCTCAGTAACTTTTGGTTCCTGGCCAGATGTTAATACTCTGGTGCATCCAGCTTTTATCAAAATTTCCAAAGCTTCTAATGGATCTTTACATCGATCGAATGCACGGTGAAAAGTAACTTCAAGCGGATAGGTTGCTTCTACTAAACGAGCTGTATTGTCTTTATCAACTGTTCCATCTTGATTCAGCAATCCAAAAACGACTCCATCAAATCCTAATTCTTTACATAATAAAATGTCTTTTTTAATGATGGCTATTTCATCGGCAGTATGAAAATAATCACCACCTCTGGGGCGGATCATCGGGAAAACAGGAATAGCTATTTTTTCTCTGATCGTTTTTAAATACCCATAAGAAGGGGTTGTTCCTCCATTGGCATAATTTTCACATAGCTCAATACGATCTGCACCAGCATTGCTAGCTGCAATTGCAGTGGCCACATTGAATACACAAATTTCGAGTAATATATGTTGACTCATCTTAAATTAAATATTTACCATCCATTAATTGATTGTTATTGTCACCCGTGCATACTGCATAATTAAATCCTTTCTGTAAACAGAAAGAACCATATTCGCCATTTTTATTGATCGCAATAATAGCAGCCTGAATATCTTTGGCTTTAGCACCTTTTATTTTATACAATCGTTCTATCACTTTTTTGCATGCAATTTCTGGAGCAACACCTTGACGCATTATCTCAATAACTGCATGTGATCCACCCACTCTAATAATATCTTCACCTTGGCCTGTTGCAACTGCAGCGCCTACTTCATTGTCTACAAATAATCCGGCCCCAATAATAGGGGAGTCTCCAACACGTCCACGCATTTTAAATCCCATACCACTTGTAGTGCAACTTCCGCTTAAATTCCCCGCTGCATCCATCGCGATCATTCCAATAGTATCATGATTAAATGAACCATCAGACAATCGACTTGGCACGAATGCTTGTTGATTTTTTTCGATATTGATTTGAGGTTTGTATTCCGATTTTTTTAACCATTTTTCATATTCCTTTTTTGCATCTTCAGACAATCCTTCTTTTTCTAAAACAAAGCCTTGCGATAGCGCAAACTGTTGCGCACCTGAACCAACTAAAAAAACATGGGGTGTATTTTCCATTACTTTTCTGGCTACTTGAATGGGATGTTTTATTCTTTCCAAAAATGCTACACTACCACAGTTGGCAAATTCATCCATAATACAAGCATCCAATGTAACAAAGCCATCTCGATCTGGATTGGCCCCTAAACCAACGCAGCAGTTTCTTTCATTCTCCGTTACCATTACCCCTTGCTCTACTGCATCGAGGGCTCTTCCATTATTTCTTAAGACTTGCCAAGCTGCTTTATTGGCGCGTATTCCAGCATCCCAGGTTGAAATAACGATTGGCTTTTGAACGGCCGATTTTCCTTTAAACGCAGATAAGCCAATTGCACTTAAACCGAAAGAACTTAGTTGTAAAAATTGTCTTCTAGCTATCATGATTGATTATTATTAAATAGGAGATAAAAAAGTTTATCAATTAAGTTGACTAAGATACTTATTTCCTTGTCGATAATTCGTATTTTGAAAGGGTGATTACAAATCAACTCGATACCATATTTAATTCTTTTGGTTGGACCAATGTTGGTTTTAGTTCCTTAACTAGTGGATTAATCAATCATACCTGGAAAATCAAGGCTGATCAGGGTGAATTTATTTTGCAACGCATCAACACCCAAGTGTTTCATCATCCTGAATGGATTGATGACAATATTGGAATGATCGCACAATATCTGCAACAACATGCACCTCATTATTTATTTACAATACCGGTTGCCAATAAAAATAATCAGCGATTGATCATTGACAATGAATTGGTGTATCGTGCTTTTATTTTTATTCCTAATACAACTACTTTTGCTGTTGTTGATACTCCTTTTCAAGCCAAGGAAGCTGCAGCCCAGTTTGCCAGTTTTACGAAGGAATTAATACATTTTCCCATTGATCAACTGCATATTAGTTTACCTGATTTTCATCAACTGGATCTACGCTATCAACAATTTGAAAAAGCCATACAAAACAATAATACCGATCGGCTAAGCAATTGTAAATCGCTCATTGAATCATTAAAAGACAATGTTTCGATCGTTCAACAATTCAAAGAATATATATCAAATCCGGACGCGTATAAAAGAGTGATGCATCACGATACCAAAATCAGCAATATTTTGTTTGATTCAAAAGGGAAGGGGCTCTGTGTAATCGATTTAGACACAGTTATGCCAGGATATGTATTTAGTGATATAGGAGATATGCTTAGAACCTATATTTCCCCTGTTTCGGAAGAAGAAAAAGAGCTTGATAAAATTGAAGTAAGAAAAGAAATTCTGAGCGCCATTTACGATGGTTATATAGGAACCATCAAAGATTCCATTACGCCATTTGAACTAGATCATTTTTACTTAAGTGGTGAGATATTAATTTATATGCAATCATTGCGTTTTATTACAGATTATTTGCAGAACGATATTTATTATGGCAAAAAATACCCCGACCATAATCTGGTCAGGGCACTCAATCAGGATCGATTATTGCAATTATTTCAGGAAGCCATTCACTAATTAATATTCGCCCATCACAAAATCGGCTTTTTTAGTTTGCCATTTTCCACGGGTGAAATCTGGAATGGTTTGAACCTGTCCATTTTCTGCAATTGATTTTTCGCTTAGCGGTGTTATTGCATACCAGGTGGCAAGATCATATACATCCAAGGGGAAATTGATCTTACGCTTGATGCACTCAATAAATGCATTGTCTACGAAGAAATCCATCCCGCCATGTCCTGCACCAACCGCTGCATTTTCATATTTCTTCCAAAGAGGATGGTCATATTCCTTTAGCCATTTCTCCGGATTTTCCCATTGGTGTGATTTTTCTGATTTCCCCTCTATATACAACATACCAGCATTAAATGCGCCAGTTTTACTGTCTTGCCATAATCCCTCAGTTCCCTGAACGCGGAACCCAATATTGTATGGACGAGGCAAATTGGTGTCGTGGGTCAACAAAATAGTTTCACCATTATGGGTTTGAATTTGCGTAGTAACGATATCTCCTAATTTAAAATTAACTTTCGCATTTGGGTGATTTTCACCGCCTTTAGGATGGTTAACTACATATTTATGTAAACCTTTTGCTTTTGTAGCAACCGATGATAATCGCGTAAGTCGATTACCTCTATTGATATCAATCATCATTGCTACAGGCCCTAAACCATGGGTAGGATAAAGGTCTCCATTGCGATTAACAGAGTGATTGGTACGCCATTGTGCTTCGCTAAAACCTTTCTCACCAAACTCAACTCCAGAATTGTAAGGAGTTATGCCATCATTGAATTTAACACCCCTCAAATCGTGCTGATAACCACCTTGTAGATGTAAAATTTCTCCAAAAAGGCCTTTTCGGACCATATTATATACAGCCATGATATCTCTGCGGTAACATACATTTTCGAGTACCATTACAGGAATCTTGGTCTTTTCAGAAGCATTTACGATATCCCAGCAGTCCTGGAGCTTGATGGCACCACAGACTTCCACACCAGGAATTTTACCTGCATTTAAAGCATCGATGGCTTGAGGAACATGCCATTCCCAAGGGGTAGCAATAATCACTGCATCAATATCAGTTCTTTGTAATAAATTCTTATAATCGAGGTTTCCTTTACCATATTCTACAGCGGCTTTTTTACCAGATTTGGTGATCATTTGTTGCGCTGCGGACATCATAATTGGGTTAGGATCAGCCATGGCAATTACCTGAACATCGGCACGATTTAACATCATTTCCAGATGATTCTGTCCGCGTAATCCAACACCAATAATTCCAATTCTAACCATATTAGTTTGCTCAGCCGCAAATAATTTTATGCTGCTAAGCGATGCACCAAAAGCTAAACTTGCTGCTGTGCCTTGTTGAATAAACTGTCTACGAGGAATACTTTTCATGAGATTGATTCGTTTATATTATAGTATGAATATAATGATTATCAGGATATTAGCCTTTATTCAGATCTAAAATCTACAATACAATTATCCTATAATTAATATTATGTTAAATAGTTTATTTGACAATTTAATCCACTCATACTACCTTTGATTTTTGAAATCATTCAATAATTGCCAGATGAAAAAGATTGCCCTTCTATTAAGTAGTTATATTTTTGCTACCCTCTTATTTACTACCAACAGTTTTGCTCAAGTAAAATCTGATAGCACCAATACCCAAAAAATTCAGGTGCTGGAAAATAAAGTTGCCAACCAACAAAAGCAAATCAATCAAATAAAGAATAAATCCTTTTTTGAAACTCCTAATGGTATAGATCGCCGAGGATCTAAACAACCCATTTTTCCAAAAAAGTAACCCTTATATAATTATATCGTACAAATCGAGTTCTTGATCAATTAAGGCTTTTTGTTGTAATTTCCGATTACTAAACAATCAGCTCATGCAATTGATCACCCGTTCAATCCTTTCATTCAGTTTTACGTTATTAACGCTGATAGCTTCAGCTCAGGTAGACCCTAGCTATTTAAAAGCCATGAAATGGCGTATGATCGGCCCACACAGAGGCGGCAGAACTGTTGGAGCTGTTGGCATTCCCAACCAACCCAATGTATTTTATATAGGTGTAAACAATGGTGGTGTTTGGAAAACGACCGATTTTGGAAGAACCTGGAAACCTATTTTTGATGATCAACCTACTGGATCTATTGGAGATATTGCTATAGCCCCTTCTAACCCAAATACGATCTATGTAGGTTCTGGAGAAGGAATTCAACGCCCCGATTTATCAGTTGGTGATGGAATGTACAAGTCAACTGATGCTGGAAAAACATGGGAAAATATTGGATTAAAGGATGGCCAACAAATTGGGGGGATTGCTATCGACCCTAAAAATGAAAACAAAGTATTTGTTGCAGTATTGGGTCATCCCTATGGCCCAAATTCTGAAAGAGGTATTTTCAGAACTTCAAACGGAGGAAAAACCTGGGAAAAGGTTTTGTATAAGGATGAAAATACCGGAGCCATTCAAGTAACCATCGACCCTAATAATTCAAATATTATTTATGCCGATTTATGGGCTGGCCGACAAGGCCCCTGGGAAAACGGCGCATGGAACGGAGCTGAAAGTGGTCTATACAAATCAACTGATGGTGGTGATACCTGGAAAAAATTAGTCACCGGCCTCCCTACTGTAGCTCAAGGTTTAGGTAGAATCGGATTTTGCATTGCTCCGAGTAATTCCAATAGATTATATGCAACTGTAGATGCCGGAGAAAAAGGAGGAATTTATAGAAGTGATGATGCGGGTGAAACATGGAAAAACATGAGTAGTGATAACAGATACTGGGGACGCGGTTCAGATTTTGCTGAAATAAAAGCGGATCCTTTGAATGCCGATATCGTTTATACAGCCAATGTGGTGGCTTGGAAATCTACTGATGGAGCTACAACTTGGAAAGCCTTCAGAGGAGCTCCAGGTGGGGATGATTATCATCGTATTTGGATCAATCCAACTAACAATAAAATTATTCTAATGGCTTCCGATCAAGGAGCTATCATTACCGTAAATGGCGGGGAAAGTTTTTCTTCCTGGTACAATCAACCAACTGCTCAATTTTATCATGTAAGTACAGATAATGCATTCCCGTATAATGTATATGGAGGTCAGCAAGAAAGCGGATCAGTGGGTATTGCGTCCAGAGGAAATGATGGACAAATTACTTTCAGAGAATGGCATCCTGTTGGCGTAGAAGAATATGGATATGTGGCTCCTGACCCACTCGATCCCAATATTATTTATGGAGGAAAAATTACAAGATTTGATAAGCGTACAGGCCAGGTTCAACATATATCTCCTGAAGCAATTGCAACAGGAAAATATCGATTTGTAAGAACAGCTCCAGTGTTGTTCTCACCCGTTGATCCAACTACATTATTTTATGCAGGCAATGTGTTGTTTAAAACCAATAACGGAGGAAAATCATGGCAAGTAATTAGTCCAGATTTAACGAGAGAGAGTTATTCTACTATTCCTGAAAGTGTTGGAATTTATACTTCGGAGGAAATGAAAAAAATGCCAAGACGTGGAGTTATTTATACCATTGCTCCTTCTCCTAAGAATGCGAATATTATTTGGTGTGGAACCGATGATGGGTATATTCAGCTTACAAAAGATGGTGGCAAAACCTGGAAAAATGTAACACCTCCTTCTATCACAGAATGGAGTAAAATCTCCATTATGGAAGCCAGTCATTTTGATGAAAATACCGCTTATGCCGCTGTGAATCGAATTCGTTGCGACGATATGAAGCCACATATTTATAAAACAACAGATGGTGGTGCAACCTGGAATGAAATAGTAAATGGATTGCCAGCAGATCCTATCAATACTGTAAAGGAAGATCCAAATACCAAAGGATTATTGATTGCTGGCTCAGAAAGAATGGTTTATTTTTCTTTGAATGATGGTCAGCAATGGCAACCACTCCGATTAAATATGCCAGCTACTTCTATTCGAGATTTAGTAATTAAAGACGAGGATATTGTTGTAGGAACACATGGAAGATCATTTTGGATTTTAGATAATATCACTCCGCTTCGTCAGCTTGCCAAAAACAAGAATATCGTGCTTTTTAAACCAGCAACTACTACAAGGGTAAGATGGAATATGAATACAGATACTCCAATCCCCCAGGAAGAGCCAAGTGGCCAAAACCCACCCGATGGAGCCATTATTGATTTTTATTTGAACAAAAAATCAAGCAGCCCAATTACACTGGAGATAAAAGATAATACAGGAAAAACAGTTAGGAAGTTTAGTAGCAATGATCAGCCCTATCCTATTCCTCCAGTAAATATTCCTTTGTATTGGATTCGTCCACAACAAATATTATCTGCTGAAGCTGGTGCTCAAAGATTTGTTTGGGATATGCATTATGCTCCTCTTAATAATGTACCAAGTTATCCTATCGCAGCTATTGAAGGCAACACCGCTCCTTCTCCAACTTCGCCATGGGCTAAACCAGGAAATTATACGGTTACATTAAATGTTGATGGTCAATCTTACACAGAATCCTTTTCAATTAGAATGGATCCAAGAGTAAAAACGCCTTTGAAAGATATAGAATTGCAAAATCAATATTCTATGGAGTGTTATGAAAAATCCATCGAAGCAAAAAAGTTGATGGAAGAAATTGGTAAATACATTGCTACTCCAAATATCAATGAAGAAACAAAAAAACAATTGATTAGTTTATCAGGAACAGCTGGCAGAAGACGAGGCGGATCTGGCAATGCTAGTTTTGGATCTTTAGCTGGTTCTTATGAAACTATAATGAGCAATTTACAAGAAGCAGACCTCGCTCCTACAGATATTGCCATTCAAACGATTAAAGAATTAAATACTTCATTTGATGGATTGAAAAAGAATTGGGATGGATTAAAAATGAAATTATAAATACTACTTTGAAAAATTTGCAACACTCGCTGCTTTTTAATTATAACAATGATTGAATCAAATACATCGTTCGCTGCTGAATTTATTGTAGAATTAAATAAATTATTATACTATTAATGCTTTGAAAATTCGCAACACTCGCTGCTTAGAAATGCAGTTCCGATTTTTTTTGGTTTCTACATTTTGCATTTCTAAAAGGCTCGTTTTTGCAAATTTTTCAAAGCATTATTTATTTTATATTATGTAAGTCTAGCAAAAAGTAGCACTATTCAAAATGCGCTTATTAGTAATTTTCAAAAGCAAATTTATTCATTTTTATATTGAAATGTTTGAAATAAATACAAGAGTGAGCCTTTGAGAAATGCATTAATGAAGTAAATCAGTAATTGAGTAAATGCATTTCTCGGCAGCGAGCGATGTATTTATTTCAAACAAAAAAAATCAAATAAAATGCATTGCATAAAATTAAAAAAGCCCCATTAAGGGGCTTCTTTAATTAGAATTGTTATTTCTAAACTATTTGAAAGTTCCATGCAATGCATCAAACTCTTTGTATTTAGCTTCAAATGCATCAAATGATTTAGGGTCTTTACCTCTTACTTTATTCATTTTATAAGAATACAAATTAGCCAAGAAATCCACTGTTTTATTCAGTACATTTTTTTCTACATTTGTTCTAGGACTTTTGTCTTTTAAAATAACATAGGTTTTATTTAACCAATCAATAGCAGTATCAATATTGTCTTGCGCAATTTTATCAACTTCAAGATTCTTTTTCTTGATAGCATCAGTTTGCTCTTTTAATTTAGCATCTGCTGCTGCTTTTTTCTTAGGATCTTTTTCAACTGTTTTATTAGCATTCAATTGTTGCAATTCTCTGATATTAGCACCATACTTATCGTCCGCATCATTAAAATAGTTGTAATGAATAACTGCCACATTATAAGCTGCTAAAGCATTTTGATTATTTTTAGCATAAGCTTTTTTGAATGCTTCTACACCTTTTACAGTGTACTTTTCAAAAATAGAACTATCTGTTTCTTTATGTTTAACATTCACAAATACATCGCCAAACTGTAAATATTGCATTTCAGATAATGTTCCTGCTGCATCTCCTTTATCATAAAACGCAGTCTTCTCAGCTAATGTGAAATTTTGATCGATGTATTCTACTTCGTAATCATCCCAATTCTCTTTTGGATACACTTCTTTTCCTAAAGCAAGGGCTTTATAAAAGCTTTCTTTATCTTTCTTCTTAATCCCTTGATCAGCTAAAAACTTATAGATATCCTGAAAGTTTTCACCTGTACATTTTGCTTCAGCTAAACGAATATAGTAAGAAGTAGCTCGGTCCATTTTTTGTGCATTTTGATTTGAATATGCAGCATATAAAATAGATGTTGTATCGAAATTTGCTTTTGAATTTGCCCATTTATTTTGGAAAATAAAATCACTATAGTATACTGCAGATTCAAAATCTTCAGCAGCTTTAGGCCATGCTTTTGCATTAAAATCTGACAAGCCGGAATTAAAAGACATTGAATAGAGATCAAAAAAACCATCAGCGCCTTTTTCTTTTACAATAGCAAAAGAAGGATCCATTGAAACATACTTTTTTGTTGCTTCTGCAGCATCAGTCAATGCATTTGGAAATTTTGCTTTAGTGGCTTCATTCTTTGCCAACGAAGCATTTAAACGCATTTTCCAATACCAGCCTTCTGCTTTTGCAGCTCCTTTTGGATCGGCCAATAATTTATCGTTTTCAGTTTTAGCTTCTTCAGTTTTCCCTAGTAATATTAAGGTTTGCACTTTTTTGAAATCCTGCGCAATCGCAACATTCATTAATACAATGCTGAAAAGAACGGAGAAAAAATACTTCATATGGGGTGTTTTAAAGTTGTTTAATTGTTTGTTGTTTCGTCTGTTGTTGAATCTTCTGATGGTGTATCATCGCTTATTGTATCACCAGTTGATTCTATTTCAATTGTTGTTTGGTCTATTATTGCTTCTTCAAGTGGCGTTTCTTCAATTACTTGCTCTTCGATCTGAGAAATAGCTGCAATTTCATCTGTATCGTCTAAGCGAATTAATTTAACACCCTGAGTAGCTCTTCCTGCCTCTCTGATATCAACTATTCCAGTACGAATGGTAATACCTGATTTACAAGTGATAATTAAATCTTCCACTTCTTTTACATATAAAATGCCTACTAATCTACCTGTTTTCTCGGTAACATTAATTGTTTTTACTCCTTTTCCTCCACGATTGGTAATTCGGTAATCTTCAATAGCTGTTCTTTTTCCAAATCCTTTTTCACTTACTACTAAGATAGTTCTTTCAGTATCATCTTTGTTTACACAGATCATACCAACTACTTCATCTGTATTATCATCTACTTCAATACCTGCTACCCCAATTGCTCCTCTACCAGTTGGTCTCACTTTTACTTCAGGAAAACGAATAGCTCTTCCACTTCTCACAGCCATCATGATTTCGCTATTGCCATCAGTTAACCTAGCTTCTAACAATTCATCGCCTTCATTAATATTAATTGCGTTTACACCATTTGCTCTTGGTCTGCTGAAATCTTCTAAAGAAGTTTTCTTAATAATTCCTCGCTTGGTACAAAGTACAATGAAATGATTTTGAACAAAGTCCTTATCATCCAATTTTTTAACATTGATGATGGCTTTTACTTTATCATCCCCAGGCAATTGAATCAAGTTTTGAATTGCTCTTCCTTTTCCTTGCTTCTCTCCTTCTGGAATTTCATATACACGCATCCAGAAACATCTTCCTTTTTCAGTAAAGAACAACATAGTGTCGTGGGTAGATGCAACAAATAAATGTTCTACATAA
The DNA here is from genome assembly GCA_943372285.1 of Sphingobacterium thalpophilum. GTDB lineage: Bacteria > Bacteroidota > Bacteroidia > Chitinophagales > Chitinophagaceae > Sediminibacterium. The sequence continues at coordinate 162,126 of CALRYA010000008.1, forward strand.
TCTTCTTCCCTAGTTTTAGAACCAATTGCACCTCTTCCTCCTCTTTTCTGCTGGCGATATTCTGTTGCAGAAGTTCTTTTAATATATCCTAAATGAGAAATGGTGATTACTACATCTTCATCTTCAATTAAATCTTCAATCCTCATTTCATCTGCCAAATATTGAATTTCACTTTTGCGTTCATCTCCAAACTTGGCTTTTACTTCTAACAATTCTGTTTTGATTAAATCGTAACGCATGTCTTCACTTGCAAGCAATGCTTTCAAATGCTTGATAGTGGCAATTAAACCATTGAATTCTTCAATGATCTTATCGCGTTCCATTCCAGTAAGTCTTTGTAAACGCAATTCTAATATTGCTTTTGCCTGAGCATCAGACAAACCTTCTTCCTGAGAATAAATATCATTGGCCAAATCGGAGAACATAGCAGCATTCAAATACCATTTCTCCTCTTTACTTTTTGCAATTAACACTTCTTTAGCCTCATCAGGCGTTCTACTAGCCCTAATCAACCTGATCACTTCATCTAAATGATCAAGTGCTTTTAAATATCCTTCTAAAATATGTGCTCTTTCTTCTGCCTTTCTTAATTCGAATTTAGCCCTGCGAATAACCACTTCCATTCTAAATTCGATGAATTCGCTTATTAAATCGCGAAGGTTCATGATTCTAGGTCTTCCTTTGCTTAAGGCAACATTATTAATACCATAGCTGGTTTGTAATTCTGTATGCTTGTACAATTGATTGATCACCACTTGCGCAACAGCATCTTTCTTTAATTCAACAACAATCCTGGTACCATCTTTATTACTCTGATTACCAACATCAGAAATTCCGTCTACAATTTTGTTGATGGCTAATTGCCCTATACGATCGGTTAAAACGTCTCTGCTAACCTGATAAGGCACTTCGGTAATGACAATCATTTCGCGGCCATTCGGCTTGGATTCTACATTACATTTACCTCTTACCACTACTCTACCTCTTCCAGTAAGTAAACCCTGTCTTACTCCTTCCATGCCGTAAATCACACCACCTGTTGGAAAATCTGGTGCTTTTACAAAATTCATTAAGTCTTCGATCGGAATAGATCTATTCTCTACATAGGCAACGCAACCATCAATAACTTCACTCAAATTATGCGGCATCATATTGGTGGCCATTCCCACAGCAATACCAGATGAACCATTGATCAATAATTGAGGGATTCTTGTAGGAAGTACAGAAGGCTCTTCTAAAGAGTCATCAAAATTTAGCTGAAAATCTACCGTTTCTTTTTCTATGTCATCCAACATAGCTTCTGCAATACGCTGAAGTCTTGCTTCGGTATAACGCATAGCTGCAGGTGGATCTCCATCCTGATTACCAAAATTACCTTGTCGATCAACCAAAGTATAACGCATGGTCCATTCCTGAGCCATACGAACCAACGTATCATAAATAGCACTATCTCCATGGGGGTGATATTTACCCATTACTTCCCCAACAATACGTGCTGATTTTTTAAAGGGCTTATTACTACTATTGCCCAATTCACTCATTGCGTATAAAACACGACGGTGAACAGGCTTAAATCCATCTCTGACATCTGGCAATGCTCTACCTACTATTACCGACATTGAATAGTCGATATAGGCAGTTTTCATTTGCTCTTCAATATTTACCTGAATAATACGATCGTTATCGTTTGTAAGGGCTGGTAATTGATTCTCTTCCATGTATCTTTTTCTCGTTCAAAATTGTTAACTGTTAAGTGGCAAAATAACCACTCAATTAAAGGTCTGCGAAGATACCTTTTTTACCCTTCTAAATACGCTAAAAAACAGGTTTTTTTAAGGGTTTTATCCACAGTTGTTAAGAGCTATAATTGATTGATTTTCATGCATCGGCAGCAATTGTTCTATATTTATTTTTTTTATGGCCAATAACGAACAAATATTGCTTTTTGGAGCAGGTAAATCTGCCACAGTGCTTATCCATTATTTAGCTAAAATATGTGCTCAAAATCAATGGCATTGCACCATCGTAGACATCGATGAAAAATTAGTTCGATCAAAAATCGGGGATTCCCCCTTTTTAACCGCAAAATCGATCCCAATTGAAAATGAGGCTGAAAGAAAATTGTTAATTGCTAACACCCAATTAGTAATCTCTCTTTTGCCCCCTCATTTACATAATTTGGTGGCTACATCCTGTCTAGAATTGGGCAAACACCTATTAACAGCCTCGTATATTGATGATTCCATTAAAATCTTGGAAAAAGAGATCCTATCAAAAGGATTGTTGTTTTTAGGAGAAATGGGTTTAGACCCAGGAATTGATCACATGAGTGCGATGCAACTCATTCATTCAATTCAGCAAAAAGGGGGCATTATTGATTCCTTTAAATCGCATTGCGGGGGATTAGTAGCACCAGAAAGCAACAATAATCCATGGAAATATAAATTCAGCTGGAATCCAAGAAATATTATCACTGCAGGAAAAGCAGGAGCCATTTACAAGGAAAACAATGCAATAAAAGAAATAAGCCATCATCAAATATTTCAAGATTGCGGTTCAGTGGAAATACCTTCATTTGGAACACTGGCTTATTACCCCAACAGAGATTCATTGAGTTATGCTAGCCTGTATGGATTAGAAACTGCGGCAACTTTTATCAGAACCACATTAAGATATCCCGAATTTTGTAGTGGATGGCAAAAAATTGTAGAAGCCGGATTTACAATGGACGATGAATTATTAGATACAGATGAACTTTCTTTTGGAAGATTTTTACGTGATCGATTATCATCCAAAAAAATCAGCTTAGATACGCCCCTACTTGAACAACAATTTGAGTTTCTTGGATTGTATAACAATCGATCTATACATGAAGGAAAAAAATCTTATGCAGCAATTTTGCAAGAATTATTAGAAGAAAAGTGGAAATTAGAAAAGGGCGATAAAGACATGATTGTGATGTTGCATGAAATAGATTATACCTTGAATAATGAAAAACATCAAGTGAAAAGTTCGTTGATTGTGAAGGGTGATGATGAAAGCAATACCGCCATGGCAAAAACGGTTGGGCTTCCTTTGGGAATAGCGGCCAAACTAATTTTAGAGAATAAATTGAATTTGCGTGGGTTGCATATACCCATTGTAGAATCCATCTACAAGCCTGTATTGGAGGAATTAGCTGTAGAAGGAATAAGATTTGAAGAGAATTAAGAAAGATGAATTATGAGATAAAAGATATGAGATAAAAGATAAGAGATACAATTTTGAATAACCAATAATTAATAACCCAATAACAAATAACTAATAATGAATTTCTGGTTAATTAAATCCGAACCTTTTAAATACAGTTGGGAGCAATTTGAAAAAGATAAAAAAACTGTTTGGGATGGGGTTAGAAACTACCAAGCAAGAAATAACTTAAAAGCTATGCAAAAAGGCGACTTAGCTTTTTGGTACCATAGCAATTTTGGCATGGAGATAGTAGGAATCGCCAAAGTTGTAAAAACATTTTACCAAGACCCCACCACAGAAGAAACAGCATGGGTAGTGGTTGATTTTACTCCTTACAAAAAATTAAAAAAGCCCGTTACATTGATAGATGTTAAAGGAGAAAAAAGATTAGCCAATATGGCATTGATTAAAAATAGCAGGTTATCGGTACAACCTGTTACCGAAGAAGAATGGGCAATCATCATGGAATTGAGTGAAACAAAAATTTGAATTGATGAAGAAATTAGTTGTTCTTACTGGCGCTGGCATTAGTGCAGAAAGCGGAATAAAAACTTTTAGGGACAGCGATGGATTATGGGAAGGGTACGATATAAATGAAGTAGCAAATCCAAGAGGTTGGAAAAAGAATGCGCAACTAGTACTCGATTTTTACAACATGCGTAGAAAAAATGTTACCAGTGCAATTCCAAACAAAGCACATACCATTTTAGCTGATTTAGAAAAGCATTTTGATGTTCAAATAATCACACAAAATATTGATGATCTGCATGAAAGAGCAGGCAGTAGTCAGGTGTTGCATTTACACGGAGAAATATTTAAGATGAGAAGTGTTTTAGACACCAGCCATCTTCATATTGAAACAATAACCGGAGATATTCATTTGGGAGATCTCGCCCCTGATGGAGGTCAATACAGACCACATATAGTTTGGTTTGAAGAAGACGTACCTATGATTTACAAAGCAGCATCAATGGTAGAAGAAGCAGATATTTTTGTGGTAATTGGCACTTCCCTAGCGGTTTATCCTGCAGCAGGATTAGTAAATTATGCTCCTAGAGAAATTCCCAAATATATCATTGATAAAAATATCCCATTTACCCAATCAGTATTGAATTTAACATCCATTGAAGCCCCGGCATCAATTGGCGTGGAAAAATTGCAAAAGTTATTACTACAAAGCTGATTTAACCCAAAACACCATCTGAATTCAAAAAACTCCTAATTCTTAATTCATCTCTCTTAATTCTTAATTCTTATTTCTTAATTCTTTCGATAACTTCGCCCCTTCAAAAATTAAAAAAATGGCTTTACAAGCAGGAATAGTAGGTTTACCCAATGTAGGAAAATCAACCCTTTTTAACGCAGTGAGTAATAGTGCTAAAGCACAAGCAAGCAATTATCGATTTTGCACCATCGAACCCAATACCGGTTTAGTGGATGTACCAGATGAGCGACTAAATAAATTGGCTGAATTGGTTCAACCCAACAAAATAATCCCAACTCAAATGGAGATAGTGGATATTGCTGGTTTAGTTAAAGGAGCCAGTAAGGGAGAAGGTTTAGGCAATAAATTTTTAGGAAATATTCGTGAAGTAGATGCCATCATACATGTGATCCGTTGTTTCGAAGATGAAAATGTTTTAAGAGAAGAAGGTGCTATTAATCCTATCAGCGACAAAGAAATCATTGAAACAGAATTGCAACTCAAAGATTTAGAAAGTGTAGAAAAGAAAATGCAGCGTGTGGAGAAAATGGCACGTGTTGGAAGCGATACTAAAGCAAAAGCAGAATATGAGATTTTGACTAAATGCAAAGCGCATTTAGATGCAGGAAAAGGAATTCATACATTGGGTTTGAGTAAAGAAGACAAATCAGCCATTGCAGATTTATTTCTATTAACAGATAAGCCGGTATTGTATGTTGCCAATGTAGATGAAGCTTCTATGCATACAGGTAATGCGTTTTCGGATAAATTAAAAGTAGCAGCTGAAGCAGAAGGTGCACAAGTAATTGTAATGTGCAATAATATTGAAGCTCAGATTGCTGAAATGGATAATGCTGATGACAAGCAAATGTTCATGGAAGAATACAAAATGACAGAGCCTGCATTGAACCGTTTAATTAGAACCACCTATAAATTATTATCCCTTGAAACTTATTTTACTGCAGGTGTGCAAGAAGTAAGAGCATGGACTATTCATCACGGCTGGAAAGCGCCTCAGGCTGCAAGTGTTATTCATACAGATTTTGAAAAAGGTTTTATCAAAGCAGAAGTTATTGCCTACGATGATTTTGTAAAATACGGAAGTGAAGCAGCTTGTAGAGATAACGGCCGATTGAGAATTGAAGGAAAAGAATATATTGTTAAGGATGGAGATGTAATGCATTTCAGATTCAACGTATAATTCAATTACAATCAACGAATAACCAATAACCAATAACTATTAATTATGTTATCGTTTTGGGAAAAAGATAGTTTTTATAATGATGTAGGCATTGCCATCATTGGCGCTGGGCTAATGGGCTTATGGACTGCTTTGGAAATAAAAAAACAATCTCCTGGAACCACTGTAACCATACTAGAAAGAAGTTCTACCCCACTCGGCGCATCAACCCGTAATGCAGGATTTGCTTGCTTTGGAAGCCTTACAGAGCTGCTTGCAGACGAAAAAAAAATAGGCACCAGCGCCATGTTGGAAATTGTTGAAATGCGTTACAAAGGCATTGAAAAAATCAAATCAACTTTTAATTCCCAACAAATTCAGCTGGATGAATGTGGTGGCTATGAAGCACTAGGGCCAATCAATTGGGCCGGAGAAATAAATGACCGAATCAATTATACCAATCAATTACTTACATCAATTACAGGCAAGGCAAATTGTTTTTCCAATGCATCCAATCAAATGAGTTCAATTGGCTTAAAAAACTTTGACCATTTGATTTTTAACCCTCTAGAAGCAGGAATACATAGCGGCAAATTAGTAAGTGCTTTAACACGATTAGCCATAGAAAAAGGAGTTCGCATATTGAATGGTATTGAAATAACTGGCTGGGAAAAATTGAATGATAAAATATCCATCCAATCAACCCAAAAAAAATCAATCAAAGCAAATCAACTACTCATTTGCACGAATGGGTTTACCAATGAATTAATTCCATCCTTAGCCATTGAGCCAGCAAGAGGTCAAATTCTGCTCACTGCACCAATCAAAGGATTGAGCACAAAGGGCACTTTTCATTTTGATGAAGGATTTTATTATTGGAGAAATCTTGGAGATCGAATTCTTTTGGGTGGAGCAAGAAATTGCGATTTCGCCAATGAACGAACCACTAATTTAGAGGGTTCTGAATTAATAAGACAAAAATTAGTTGAATTCTTGAATATACATTTGGACACAAGAGAGCCCATCATTATTGAACAAAGTTGGAGCGGCATCATGGGTTTTACCGAAAACAAGCTTCCATTATTTCAACAAATAGAATCAAATGTTTCAGTATCTATTGCATGTAATGGCATGGGTGTAGCCCTCACCCCTATTTTTTCCGAAAAAGTTGCTTTCGAATTATTAAATTAGCTTTAACTTCTATTTGGCAGTTTCTTTATTATTTTTAATTGAACTTTTTTTATGAAGCAATTTATCATCTACCTATTTATTCCTTTATTATTGATTGGATGTAAGAATACAGAACAACAGGATGCAATGGCAAACAATGTTGTTCCTGCACCTACAGCTATTCAATATGCTGTATTAAAAATATATCCGCATGATACTTCCTCTTATACACAAGGGCTTTTCTTGGATAATAATGTATTGTATGAGGGAACAGGATGGAATGGACAAAGTAAATTAATGACTATTGACATAAACACAGGAAAACCAATTAAAAAAATAGAATTGCCTTATGAATATTTTGGCGAAGGCATTACCTTAATGAACAATTCCATTTATCAATTAACATGGCAAAACCATAAAGTAATTGTTTATGATGCAACCACTTTTAAAAAAACAAATGAAATGGATTGGCCCTACGAAGGCTGGGGTCTTACTAATAATGGCACTCAGTTGATCATTAGTACGGGAGGCAGTAATTTGTATTTTGTAAATCCTTCAACAATGAAAATCGAAAGAACCATTGGAGTATCCGATAACAATGGATACATCGATAGTATTAATGAATTAGAATGGGTAAATGGGTTTATTTATGCCAATAAATATATGAGCGATTTGATACTTAAAATTAATCCTCAAACTGGCAATATCGAAGGAAAAGCAGATTTGTCTAACCTAATGAAAGAATCAGGATCTTCCTATGATCCGAGAACAATTGATGCGGGGTTTGTATTAAATGGTATTGCCTACAATCCTGCCAATCAACATTTTTTTATTACTGGAAAACGCTGGCCTTTTTTAGCTGAAATTACTTTCAAGTAAATAATCTTTACTATTTTTTTGGTGAAAAAATGTAGATGACGGAGCTACATTTTTTATGATCAAATATTGTCTTTGCATTAGAAACTAAGCCAATCCAAAATGCTTTTGCCAAATTGGACTTCCCATTTTTATATTGTTCACTTAACATGGAAACATAAAAGGAATCAAACCACATAGGATAGCATTTCACTAATTCAAACCCATTTGCATTGGCTAATTGTTCTATTGAATTAGGTGAGAAATGATATAAATGTCGGGGCACATCGTAAGCAGCCCAATATTGCTGATAATGCTGAGCATCATAAGAAGTATAATTCGGAACAGCAATTACTAATTTACCATTTGGCGCAATCAATTTTTTAAAATGATTCCAATATCCCGTTAAATCATGTACATGCTCTAAAACATGCCACAAAGTAATAGCATCAAAAGAATGCGCAGACAAATCATTAATTGCAGAAGGTTCATCCAGCTTCAATTGATAATTTGTACTAGCCAAATTCCTTGCAGATGAATCCGGCTCTAATCCTATTACCTTCCATCCTTTCGATTGCATCTGATGTGCAAATGCACCAGTACCAGCTCCTATATCCAGTAATTGACCAACACTTTTGTTAGTTGATTTTTGGATCAGTCTTTGTTTTGATTTTAAAGTATAATTCCTTACTAGATGATACAATCGATTAATCAACCCTTCTTTGGTATCGGAATGTGAGACATAGCTGTTGGATTGATAGTAGGGTCCAATATGATCGATATCAGGTATATTTTGTGTAAACCTAAGTTTGCAGTTGTTACATTGCCAAATTTCGAAAGTTTGATTACTGACCGTATAATCAATAGCCGATATGACATGATTGACTGTGGAATCACTACAAGCCGGGCATTTTGATAAATGAATATTTCCCAGCATACGCTAAACGTAATAAAATAAAAGTGCTCCTACTCCAATGAGTAATAATATGATTGCATAAATCCACCAATTATCTGAGTCTTCTCCTTCAGATTCTTGGCCCAATAATTCTCGAATATCTTCTTCTTCTTGAAATGTCAGTTCTTTTTCTTGATCGTAATCTATACTTACTGCTTTTTTAGGCATTGGATAAGTTGCATCCAATTTTACTTGAGGTAATAACTCCAATAAATTTTTTTCAGGAGAAAATAGTATATACCCATTGTCTTCTTTTTTGAGACGACCAATTCCGGGAATTATTGCACCTTGTGGTGTATTGATGGTTGATTTGATCTTATACAAATAATCATGAAAACTTCTGATGGCTACCACTTCGTCAACCCCTAACTCATTGGCCAAAAAATCGAAAAAAAACTTATCCGCTGTTGCATTGTCTTGTTTAAATTGAATCACCTGAGTGGGTGCGTACAATAATCCATTAATGGCATCTAGTTGAGCTCCACTAGACTCAATCACGAGATTGCCAATATCAGGAATGCTTAACTTTTTATTAAGCGATAGATATTTATTCAAGTATTGGTTCATGCTCCCTCCGTTTATTAAAACGAATATACAACTCCTGCCATAACATTAAAACCAAAAACTGGATATTGATTCCATCTTTGGTATGTATTATTGAATAAATTGTTCATTTGGAGCCATATCCGCCAATTTTTTTGCACGTAAAACTCTCCACCTATATTCAAATCTAGCCCTGGAGATAGCCTGGTTGGCGGAATTGAGCCTGTTTTGTACATGCTACCACCTAAATAAAACAAATCTGCTTTAACCTGCAAATCTTTTAGCGGTTTCCAGATGGCAGAACCTGTAATTTCCACTGGAACCAAGCCCCAAGCATAATTATTTACTGAAAAAGCATTGAACTGCGTAAAATTAGCAGAAGCCAACAATGAGAGATTATCTTGAACGGTATATCCAAATTCCCCCTGGAGCTTTATAGCATTCATAGTAGATTCGTAAACCGTAATAAAGGTTTTACCATCAATTGCGTCATTTAAAAACAGTGGTTGATTTTTTAGTTGTTGGAAGGCAATTCTTGCATTATAAGAAATATGATTCCCTGAATTACCCTTTACCCCAAGAAATTGTTGGTTGATCTGCGTATTTAATATGGTAGAAAAAGGGCCTATCCAAGGATTAAAGGCTACTAAAGACCGATAGCTATTTTTTTGGAAATTTCCATCCCAGCCTGCTTGCAAGGTTAAAGGAGAGTTGGATAATTTTGCTTCTGCTGTAAAATTGGGCAACATTTTATACTGGTTATTATCCCAGGAAGGCCGCAATCCAATATTTAAAATAAAATTGGGTGTACTAAATACAACGGCAGGATTTAAAGAAAACAAGTTATTGTTGATTGTTACAGTTGGCAACTTTGTATTAGCAATATCTGCATCGAAAGTCAATTTAAATGACATGATTTTGCTAAATATTTTTTCAACTGGTAATTTGAAAACAAGGTTATTTTCTGCTCCACTATTATTATCGGTAAATCGATAAATACTTAATTGTGGATGAAAATTCACACCAGCTTCATTGGCTGTACTATTCTTTGCCCCTACTTGTAATGAAACAGTATTGAATAACTGCTTTAACTGATCTTTTGTGTAATTTAATGTAGAAGGCTTAAATCCATACATGTATTGTGTTACCGAATTAAAATATGCCCGACTAGTCCATTCTATATTTTTTGGGCTATTATAGATTGAAATTACATCCAGATTCAATTTACTAAACTGTTGTGCAAATAAATTACTCTTTGAACTTATATAGTCTGCTTCTACAGTAGTAATGGTTTTTTTCCCATCTCCAAATGAGAACCTTCCTTCTCCAAAAAATGTACTTAGATTGCCAGCACCTAATTTAATCTGATGCTGATTGATCCAAGCTAAACCTGAATCAGCAGGCATTGCTAAAGGTTTAATAGCTATTGGTTCATAAGAAAAAAATAAATTAGAAGAAGGTACTTTATAATTGAGTGGAATTTTAGTTGTATCAGCTATACCAGTAGCAGCAGTGAAATTAATTTTTGCCGCATTTTGCAAAGAAGGTTTAAAATCTGAAATAATTACTACAGTTCTGTTACCAGTTGAATCTATGGGTTCAGCTTGCTTTTTCTTCTTTGATGGAGCAACAGTTTTAGTCGATTTTTTTTGAGAAGATTTTTTCTTTTGGGCAGCAACATCATGCACTATTAATAGTAATAAAGGCAAGAGTAAAAAAAATATCCTTCTATTGGTCATATTCATTTCTATTATCTATTGAACTTTATTAATTTTTTCCTTTAAAGCAATCACCCCTAATAATTTTTCACCAGCCAATTTTTTCAACTCATTGATGGTAGCATTCTCGGAAACACTTTTATAAGTTGCTTCTGCATTGAATAAATCGTTCTGTTTTAAATAAACATCTCCGATCAGAATATAACTACTGGTCACCCAATAATCATAAGATCCATATTGTTTAATTACTTCAAAAGCAGCTTTTTCTGCTTCAGGCAATTGATTATTCAACAACAATAATGCTGCTACTCTATATTGTGCTTCAGCAGTTATTTCCGATTTTCCAAAGCCCAACAATTTTTTATAGCCAATCAATGCTTCGCTATTTCTACCATTCAATTGATCTGTTTTCGCAATGACAAATCCAGCCATCAATTGATCGTCTGTGGCAATTCCTTTTTGCGACAATAGTTCTATTGCATTGGGAGCAGCTTCCACAAAATTTTCCGTCTTAAATTGACACCTTAACAAACCCCTCATTGCCTCTAATCGATTTTCTTGCTGAACAGCTATATTTTTAAGCAGTAAATAATACTTGCTTGCTTCTTGATAGTTTTTTAAATCGAAATAATAGATTCTTGCCGATTGCAAAGCGCTCCGCTCTGCATACTTATTCGGAAATTTAGAAGCAACCAGATTATAAAAAGGCAAAGCAGTATTGTTTTGCTTTTGTACAATATTGATTTCGGCCAGAAAGTAATTGGCTTCAATGCTATATTTTCCATTAGGGTATTTCAAAATGTATTCAGTAAGACCGTTTTGTGCGCCTGCATTATCTTTGGCCTCATATCTATTGAATGCTGAACGATAGGTTAAAGAATCAGCTTCATTAATAGAAATAGGCTTACCATTTGCTTGCATTAATTCTACAAATCCGGCTGGCTGTTGCTTTTCTATATAGATGTTTCGAATATATTCAACTGCCGATTCTGTTTCAGGACTATTTGGAAATTTAGACAACAAAATTTTGAACTGATCCAATGCTGGATCGTTTTTATTCAAATTAAATAATGCAATTCCCAATTTTAAATACCCTTGAGGATGAAAAGGAATTGCATTATCATTATTGATCACTTTATATAAAGGAGATAAGGCACTATTGTAATCTTCTTCAGATAAATAAGTATTGGCAATTTCCAATTGAGCCTGAGGAATCATACTCGAAGCAGGATATTGTTTTTCTAGAAAACTAAGCCATTGAATTTTTTCATTTGGCTTATTGAATGCTCCCGCAATTATTCCTTTTTGATAAGTTGCATAATCAGCTGCAGGCCATCCATTCTGGATCACTTGATCATATATCGTTAATGCCAACTTATATTCCTTGGACATAAAATGGCAATCTCCAACACGCAAAAAAGCATCTTTTTCTACATCGGTATTGATTCCAATAGATGATTTATTAACCAATTCAAATTGTTCTTTCGCCAAACGATAATTTTCTTGTTTAAGAAAACAATAGGCTAAATTATACCTTGCATTTGCGGAATTAACTTCACCATTCCTAACTGGATTCTTTAAAAAGTTTTGTAAATAAAAAACGGCTAAATCAGTTCTTCCCGCTCTATAAGACAACTCGCCTTTCCAAAAATTAACTAACTGAATTTGCGCTGAATTATATCTTACTTTAGTGATTGAGTCTAATATTTTTTCGGCTTCTATTATTTGTTGATCATTGATCAATTCAACTGCCCTGCCATATAATAACGTTGGCAATATTTTTTCAGCATTGATTGACTTTGTACTTAATCCTGAATAAATCTCCAATCCATCTTTATAATTACTGGTATTAGACAAAGCGCTCAACAACAATTCTTTTGATTCATTGATATAAGCCGATTGGGGATATGCTGTAATAAAGGCTCTGAGACTGCTTGCTGCTTCTCCAAAATAATTTAAATCATAGGTTAATTTTGCATAATAAAAAGTGGCTACTTCTTTCTGTGTGTTATTGCTATTATTGGCCGAACAAAATTGAAATGCATTCCTAGCATTTTGACGGTCATTTACTTTTAAATAGGCATCAGCCAATAAATACATGCTATTTTGTGCCAATGAATCTTCTGCCCCTCCTATTTGTTTAAACCCCTCTATTGCTTTGTCATAGCGACTAGCTTCGTAATAGCAATAAGACAATTCATATAAATCTTCTCTTCTAACTTTTGTATTGGCTGCAACATATTTTTCTAAATAGGGCAATGCTTTATCAAACTTTTTATTCTCAAACCATAAATGCCCTAATAACTGTTGTAATTGAACAGAATAATACATGTCTGTTTGCTGATAAACAGTTTCGCCATATTTCAATGCCTTATCATTTTCTCCATTGAAATAATACAATTCTGTGAGGTAGAAAGGAACAACATTTTGATACGCCGGATCTTTTTCTGCAATTAAAAAACAGGATATCGCTTCAGTGTACTGCTTATTGTTAAACAAAAGAAATCCATAATAATAATTGGCATCGATATAATTCGGATCATTTGGCAATTGCCTGATACTGTTGAACAAAGGACTTGCTTTATCAAATTGTTGAGTAACAAAATAACAATACCCTTTATGAAACTGTAGTTCTGCAATCTGCGAATCATTTAAATTGGCAATATTTGATTTGTCGTAATAAGTAATAGCAATGCCGTATTCCTTTCTTCTGTAATAAAACTCTCCCAAATAAAAACTTACAATTTGTTTATAAACATTTTCAGTTGTTAATTCAATAAATGATTGAGCAGTTTTCAATACGGTTTCATCATCCAGTTGTAATCCACAAATAAGATAAAAATAGAGAGATTCAGTTCGAACATGATTGGGAACTGCACTACCGGCTACTCCATTATTATAAAACAATTTAAATAAAGGATAGGCTAAACTAAATTGATTCTGTTGATACAATAATTTTGCTTGCTTGAAATTGGCATCTGGTTCAATCAAAGCCTGCGTTAATTGCGCCTTTACCAATATTGAACCTGACAAGAAAAATAAAATCAATATACCTGTTCTTTTGATCATAGGTAATCCAGTTGTATTGCTGGATAAAGATAACCGTAGACTTTTGTAAGACTTTGTTAAGCCTTTATTTGTGGAAAAACAACTGAAGGTTGTAAGTTTGTCAACAAAATGCTAAAATGTACGAACATTTCACCACATTAAGGGTTAGGTATGCAGAAACAGATCAGATGGATATTGTGTACTATGGCAATTATGCGCAATACTTTGAAGTGGGAAGAGCAGAATGTATAAGGGCTTTGGGATTCACCTACAAAAAAATGGAAGAAATGGGGGTAAGAATGCCAGTAGTTCATATGGAAGCAAGATTTTTGAGAGCCGCACATTATGATGATTTAATTACTATTAAAACCGTTTTAAAAGAACTGCCATTAAAGCATGAAATTCATTTTCATCATGAGGTATTTAATGAGAAAAAGAAATTAATTACAACAGGAAAAGTTAGTTTATTTTTCATAGATACTAAAACAGGGAAATGGATTGTTATGCCTGAGGATTTAAAAAAAACCTTAGCGGTTTTTTTTAAATAGATTTTAGTTATGAGTTATAGGTTATTGGATTATTAAGTTTTTAGGATTTGAAAAAGTGAAACGATGAATAAAACATTTGCTTCAATTATTACTATTGGTGATGAACTTTTGATAGGTCAAGTTATTGACACCAATAGTAGCTGGATTGCTCAAGAATTAAATAAAATAGGTGTTACTGTAAAACATAGAGTTGCAGTAGGTGATATTTGGGATGATATTTGGAAAGCACTCGATGAAGAATCTGCAAAAACTGATATTATTATAATTACTGGTGGTTTAGGGCCAACAGCAGATGACATTACCAAGCCCCTATTAGCTGAATACTTTGGAGGGAAAATGATTGTTCATCAACCTACTTTAGATCATGTTCAACATATTTTTGAGCATATTCTCAAAAGGCCGATGATCGAAAGAAATGCAAAACAAGCCGAAGTACCGGACAATTGTATTGTATTAAAAAATGAAAAAGGAACTGCTCCTGGGATGTTGTTTAAAAGAGAGGGGAAAATTTTTGTTTCCCTTCCAGGTGTACCGCACGAAATGAAATGGATAATGACCAATCACGTGCTCCCCTTAATTCCTCAATTATTCAATACAGGATTTATTGAGCATAGAACTTTACTCACAGCTGGAATTGGGGAATCATTTTTAGCTGAATTAATTCAAAATTTTGAATTGGCATTACCAGCTCATATTAAATTGGCCTATTTACCCAATTTCGGGATGGTTCGATTAAGGCTTTCGGGATGGGGTTCGGATCAATCAGTTTTACAAAATGAATTAAATATGCTGTTTAGCAGTTTAAAAGAGCAGGTAAAAGCATATTTGATTATTGATGAAGACTTACCCATTGAAGTGGCCATCGGAAATCTATTAAAAGCAAGAAACGAAACTGTTTCTACAGCCGAGAGTTGCACTGGGGGATATATTGCCCATATGTTAAGCATTCACGCAGGTTCTTCTGCTTTTTTCACTGGATCCATTATATCCTATGCCAATATCATTAAGGAAATGATGCTAGATGTTTCTCACGAAACCTTAACCACTGTTGGCGCTGTTAGCGAGGAAGCGGTGACCAAAATGGCTCAATCTGTTAGAAAATCGATGAATACCCATTATTCCATTGCCGTAAGCGGTATTATGGGCCCTGGAGGTGCTACCAATGAAAAGCCGGTAGGGCTGGTATGGATTGCAGTTGCTTCAGCCCATAAAGTGGTGGCAAAGTCCTTTAACTTTAGATTCGATAGAAGGAGAAATATTGAATTAACTACCACAAATGCATTGAATATGCTAAGAGCTATAATTGTGGATAATAGTTGAATAAATATATACGCTTTACTGCTATATTTGTTGATTAGTAGTGTTTTGTACATACAAAATCAAACTATATCGACCGGGTGATGGACTTTTTTTTACCCACTTAAAACAGTAGTACAGATGGCAATAGCTGAATTGATCATGCCTAAATTAGGCGAAAGTATAATGGAAGCAACCATTCTTAAATGGCATAAGAAGGTGGGCGATCATGTGAAGCTAGATGAAACTGTATTGGATATAGCTACCGACAAAGTAGACAGCGAAGTTCCATCTACTGTTGAAGGAATTATCACAGAATTATTATTCAATATCAATGATGTGGTTCCAATTGGAACAGTCATTGCAAAAATACAAACTGTAGACAGTGTAAAAACTGCACCAGTTGCACCTGTTGTACCTGTTCAAACTCAAACAGTTCAACAACCAATTGTTCAACAACCAATTGCCCCTACTCCTGTTGCTCAAGCCCCGATTCCAGTAATGGAGCCAGTAGCGGCAGTTGCTGCAGCGCCGATTGTTACACCTAAAATCGAGACTGTTCAGGCACCTGCATTTATCAATGAAGTACCTTATACTCCATCATCTCCTGCAATAGAACTATTGTCTAAACCAGCTGCGAATCGTTTTTATTCTCCATTGGTTTTAAATATTGCCAACAGCGAAGGCGTTGGTTTAAGCGAATTAGAGAGAATACCAGGAACTGGCATTGATGGAAGAGTTTCTAAAAAAGATATTTTACAATATGTTGCCGATAAAAAAGCCGGTAGAATAACTGCTATTCCTGTTGCACAACAGCCAGTGTATGTTGCACCTACTCCAGCTTATCAGGCACCTCAACCAATTGTTGAGCAACCAATTGCTCAAAATATAGCAGCTACTGCAACTCCAGTGGAATTGCCAACTGTTGAAATTCCAACAGTTGATACCCCACAACCAAGTGCAGAGCCGATTATTGTACCAACTATTCAACCGATTTATGCAAGCATAGATCCTGTTGTAGAAAATAAAGATGCTATCAATGCAATGATTGAAGCGAGCAACACTGAAAAATTGGTACCAGTAGAAAGGTTTGCAGCACCAACACCACCTACACCAGTTTATGTTGCTCCAACACCTGTTCAAACAGTGTCAGTTGAACCAACAGTTGCGCAAACTGCACCAACAGCACCTCAAACTGCTCCAATTCAACAAACGCCGGTTTATACTTCAGCACCTCAACCAATTTCAACTTATACAAATACTGTTGCAGCATCTGGAAAATATTCCGATCCTTCAAATGTGGCAGTTACAGGATTAACAGAAATTGTTGAAATGGACAGAATGCGAAAACTGATTGCCAATCACATGGTAAACAGTAAGCATACAAGTCCACATGTTACCAGCTTTGCAGAAGCAGATGTTACCAATATGGTAGTATGGAGAGAAAAAGTAAAAAAGGAATTCGAACAAAGAGAGGGAACCAAACTCACTTTCACACCCATGTTTATTGAATGTTTAGTGAAAGTGATGAAAAATTTCCCTTTAATTAATTGTTCTTTAGACGGAGATAAAATAATTATCAAGAAAGATATCAATATTGGAATGGCAACTGCATTGCCTTCCGGCAATTTGATTGTTCCTGTAATAAAGGGCGCAGATCAATTAAATATTGTTGGCTTAAGCAAATCAGTGAATGGATTAGCAGACGCTGCAAGAAATGCAAGATTAAAACCAGAAGATACAACAGGCGGAACATTTACATTAACCAATGTTGGCACATTTGGAAGTTTAATGGGCACTCCTATTATCAATCAACCACAGGTTGCTATATTGGCTGTAGGTGCCATTAAAAAACGTGCTGTAGTTATTGAATCTGCTGAAGGAGACACCATTGGGATACGCCACATGATGTATTTATCTTTAAGCTATGACCATCGCATAGTAGATGGAAGTATTGGTGCAAGCTTTTTAACGGCTGTAGCCAAAGAATTTGAAAACTGGGACCTAAATAAACATTGGTTTCATTACCTCTAACGATGGACTTGATTAAGATTATTAATACATATTTTAAAAAAGCCATCTTTCTGATGGCTTTTTTATTTGCTACAACTGCCTACTCCCAAACGCCGGGTTTAGGAACCTGGTCAGTTATTTCCACCAAGTACACTTTGGATAGACATTGGAATGTTTTTTTTGAGGCCCAATTAAGATCGCAGGCTTTCTATAATAATTTCAGTTATCACGAATATAAAGGTGGCATCGGTTATAATTTCCCAAAAAGCATAAGTGCCATTTTAGCGATGGGACACTATGTAACTTATCAACCAGACGGAAATTTTAAATCACCACAATTAGGCAATGAGTTTAGGATTTGGGAACAGTTTGTGCTCAACAATAATATTAACCGATTAAAAATTGAACACCGATATAGAATAGAACAACGATTTCTCAGTGATGGATATCGCAACAGATTTAGGTATCGTTTAAATGCGCTTTACCCGATAAATAATTTGATAATAAAGGAAAAGACTTGGTACTTGAGCTTGAACAATGAAGTTTTTCTAAATAATAATGGGATGATCTTTGAGCAAAATAGAATATATGGCGGAATAGGATATCAGGTAAATAAGCAACTTACACTTCAAGTAGGCTATATGAATCGAATGGACAACTTGGGTCCTGGAAAACAACAAAACAAAAATTTCTTTCAAACCGTGCTTTTATTTTCTTTAAACGAATTCAAATCTGGAAGAGAATTGCATCCAAGTTCAGTGGATTAATGATTGACTAATCAACACCTGTGCATAAAGAAATTTTAATTGCCTTTACTGAATAAGTAAATTGGACAAACAAAGTCAATCAGATGAGAAGTTTATCACAAACCTGGTTTGCAGATGGATACATCGATTTTGAATTAAAGAAATATACTTTACTGGCTTATTTACAAGAAGTAAATAAGTATTTCTGTCAGAACAAGCTTTATCCATTATTGGCAGATGTGATTTTTCATTACAATAATTTAGTGGCTTTTCGGGAAAATAAAAAATACCTGCAAGAACAATTTCCCAAAAAATTAAATGGCATTCAAATAGCTCAGTTACAATTGCTATACGAATCAATGGTTGAAGATGATGATCTCATGAAGGAATTGGAAGAAATTATTCATTATGCTTCAACTACAATGAAAAAAACAATTAATAGTGGAACGGAGATTTATGAATTTGTTGAGAACAAAATCAATATAGAACCTGTTGGCATCATGCCCATTGATCATCATGAAGGATATTTCCTGTTATGTGAAGGTGCTTGCAAGAACACCTGGGTGTATCAATACAGGTTGAGTATTTTCGAAAAGCACGATGAAAAATACAGAAGTATTAAAACCGAATTTGTAGACGTATGGCAAAGAAATTTAGTCAACATATACGGTAATATCAAAAATCAGTTGATCAAGCAAAGGGCCGAATTGCCTAACCCTGCTGTATATGCTTTGGAAACTGATTTAAGTTTACCTATAGAAGAAACATTATTGCCAATTGCAAAAAGAAGCTTAGTAAGATTCATCACCAATAACGGTTATTCGGCTTAATTGTCATTTGTAAAAAAAGAGAATACTGTAGTACCATAATTTCTTACAAAGGAAAAGCCTGGAAATTTTTCATATGCATTTCGAGGAGTATGTTCTAAAACAAAAAAACCACCTGGTGCAATTAATTGTTGTGCAACAATTTTCTTTGGCAATTCATCAATTGTACCCAGCGCATAAGGTGGTCCTGCAAAAATAAAGTCGAATGTTTGTGTGCATGTATCTAAAAAACTAAACACATCCATCTTTAACAAGGTAATATCTTGCATTCCTAAAATTGCCGCATTCTTTGCAATAAAGGAATGCATGATTGGGTCTTTTTCAACAATGGTTAAATGTGCAGCCCCTCGAGAACCCAGTTCATAACTTATGCAACCAGTTCCACCGAATAAATCAAGGGTATTGATTCCTTCAAAATTCATTCTGTTTTGAAGAATATTAAAAAGCCCTTCCTTAGCTATATCGGTAGTGGGGCGTGTAAAGGGCATATTTGTAGGGGGATGAATTTTTCTTCCACCCCATTTCCCGGAAATAATTCTCATACACTGAGCTTATAATAGGGAGTAAAATAATGCAATGGATACTCTGATTCGGCCATTTTAAAAATTCCACTGGCTTGCAAATTATCCATTTCTATTTTTGGAAATATTTTGGACAACTGTAGCATCAAGCTGGTTTCCACTTCAATCATTCCGCTTATCTCAAGCGACACTTCCGATAATTCAAATTGATATTGTTGTACAATTCTCAATAAATAATACAAAACATCTTCAGGTGTATTATATCTGTATGATTGAATCAATTGAAAACGCTCTTCCTTCCAAACAGCTAAAATAAAGTGATTAGAATAAAACTGTAATTTAATAAACTGTTGATTAATAAAGGGTCTACGCATCACATCATTCAGCAGATTTGAATAAGTATGAGCAGTTTGAAAAATGATAAATTGCCTGCCTAATAACTCTGTAATTGCTTTTCGGACTCTATAAGCATTGATGAAAACCTTAGTAGCAATTAATTTTTCATATTTCACTTCATGTCGAACACTTTCACCGTAAATTAAATTAAGATAGTCTTCAGCAGAAGTGGCCGTTAACAATTTTTCAGGAACCATGATGGCTTCATCTGTATTAAAATAACAAGTAACTTTTTTGTAATTATTATTGAAAATCGAAGAACCGGTTTTGATTTCATAAAAAATATCATTCCAATCGTCCTGCTCGCTTTTGTCTAGACTAAACAATTCAAAAGCATCAATTTCACCGGTAAGGTCAGATTTTGCCATACAAACAAATGCTTCATCGGCAATCTCTACCACCAGTTGGTGGGTTGAACCATTAATGGTTTCCTCGTTATACAAACCTATTTTTTTCCTAGCCATTCTTACAAATTACTACAATTATATATAAAAAATCATTCTCTTCAATATTCAAATTAGTTCAGGTTTCAATTTACTACCTTTACTCCATTGTATGAACTTTTCAAAATCCCCTTTAAACCTTCAAGTAGATACAGGAAACAGGCAAATACTTCGTATTGCCTTACCCATTTCGGCTTCCATTTTAGTGCCTCAAATTAATTTCATTACCAATAATATTTTTTTGAGTGGATTGGGTCAGAGAGAACTTGGCCTTGCGGGTATTACAGGCGTCTATTATTTATTGTTTGCGGTAATTGGCAATGGACTGAACAATGGCTTACAGGCTTTAATTTCCAGAAGAGCTGGTGAAAATAGAATTGATGAGATTGGCAGTATTTTCTGGCATGGAGTAAGAATTTCTTTGGTTTTTGCCTTATTTGGCATTTTATGTACCTGGTTTATTGCACCAACCGTGCTTAGCTGGTCCTTACATGATTCAATAGGAATAGAAATGGCCATTAGTTTTCTTTCCATCAGAATCTTGGGCTTACCTATTTTGTACATCTATCAAATGAGGAATGCGCTCTTGGTAGGAACCAATCAGAGTAAATACCTGATTTTGGGAACTGCTACCGAAGCAATTGTAAATGTTGTACTTGATTATGGTTTTATTTACGGAAAACTCGGTTTGCCAAAATTGGGTTTTAATGGGGCTGCCTATGCATCAATCATAGCAGAAATAGCAGGTTTATTGGCAGTATTTCTAGTAATCAAATCAATTGGAATCAGCAAACAACTCCATTTATTTGACAAAGTTAAGTACCAGCAAAAGTATATTCGATTGATCTTAGTCCAATCTTACCCTCTGATTTTGCAACACGCCATAAGTATTTTAAGTTGGGAATATTTCTATATTTTAATTGAGCACCATGGAGCCAGAGATCTGGCTGTGTCTAATACCATGAGAAATTTGTTTGGGTTTTTCGGTTGCTTTACCTGGGCTTTTGCTGCAACCACCAATACAATGGTAAGTAATGTAATTGGTCAGGGAAAAAAGGAGGAAGTAATTCCTTTAATACATAGAATTCTTAAATGGAGTTTTGGATTTGCATTGATCGTTTTTATAATATTGAATTTATCACCAAGAACATTTTTAGGCATATATGGTCAGGGGGAAGATTTTATAATTGCCGCTATACCGGTCATGCGAGTTGTGTCTATCGCAATGTTAATGATGTCTGTTGCCGTCGTTTGGGTTAATGCAGTAACAGGAACAGGCAATTCAAAAATGAATTTATATACCGAAATAGCTACTATCGTATTCTATGTTTTATACGTATATATAGTGCTAGAAAGGTATTATCTTCCTATTACAATTGGCTGGATGAGCGAATGGCTTTATTGGGGAGTTATGTTTATTCCCTCCTATTGGTATATCAAAAGCAATCGCTGGAAGTCCTTGGAAATCTAAGCTTTCAATTGAGTTACCAGATCTATGTATTGTTGCATTGCATCTTCCTTGCTAATTCCCTTTAGTTTAGCCCATGCTTCGTGTTTAAACTTAGCTACAAAATCAAATGCATTTGAAGGACCAGATTCATTATTATCTCCTTCTGTTCCTTGTTTGAATAAAGAATATAGCTTTAATAAAGTTTCATTATCGGGCTTTGCTGACAATGTTTTGCTATTTGCTACAGCTTGTTGAAATAATTCTACTAATTCCATATTGGTTGATTTATTGTAATGATTCTAATAGTTGGGCGCCTTCTGCTTTAATGGCAATATCTTCTGAACTTCGTGTAGGAAGTTTAACTAATTTATTTAATACTTCTGTTGCTTTTGCTGGTTGATGTGCTTCTTTATAGGCCTTACCTAAGTCTAAATAATTGGGAGCAAAATAGGGCTCAATCGTTTTACATTTTTCCATCAAAGCAATTGCTTTGTCTAAGTCTCCATCAGGAAGTCCACCATAAAATAATTTAACCGCCATTTTTTTTATGCCGGAAAGCGTGACCATTTCGTAATGCCATTTACCCAATGTGTAATTGGCTTTGGCGTGATTAGGATTAATGGAAATGGCTTTGTCGGCATAGGTCTTAACATCTTTTACAAAAGCGACAATTTTTTTGTTTTCCGATTCTACATCAGTTAGTTTACCAGATGCCATCGCCATTGCATAATTGGCATCAGCACTATTCGCATCGGCCTGCAATGCTCTCTGTGCAAATGCCAGCGCCGACTCATAATACAATCTTTTAGTTTTCTTTTCTTTTTCCTTTCCGCCTAAAAGCACATTTAATTCAGTCGCTTTTACCAAAGCTTTGATATTGGTAGGACTAGTTAGCAAAATCTGCTTATACTTTTCCAATGCCTCAGGCTCCTTCAATTGTTTTTCTAAATTTTCCGCTTCTTTAAGTTGTATTGAAAGGTCTTGCCCATTCAAATTCATTATACAAAGATTGAATACAAAAAAGCAAATAAAGCGAATAAGGACTTTCATATTAGTTTCTTTCGAGCGTAAATGACACACCTACTTTACCCTCAAAACGAGTAATAGGTGGACAAACTTTATCAATGGATATAGTTACCTTTTTAGCTAGAGAAAATTGTGCCAAAATTGATTGTGCTATTTCCGTTATCACTGTTTCTAATAAAGGAGTTGGCTTGGCCATTCTTTGCTTTACCAATTCATATACACGCACATAATCAATGGTATCTTTCATATGTATAACAGGCAAAGCATTTGGTTGATGCCAAATATCTATGTTTACTTCAAAATAATTACCCAATTTCCTTTCTTCGGAATAAATTCCATGATAGGCATAAATGGATAAATTTTTTAAATGAATCTGCAGCAAACTCATAATCCTTTTGAAGTTAAATATCTTTCTGCATCTAACGCCGCCATACAACCACTACCAGCAGCAGTTACAGCCTGACGATAGTTTTTATCCTGAACATCGCCTGCAGCAAATACACCCTCGATATTGGTTTTACTGGTGCCTGGTTGAGTAAGAATGTATCCAGTTTCGTCCATGTCTAAAAACCCTTTGAAAATATCGCTATTCGGCTGGTGCCCGATTGCCACAAAAAAACCGCTGATAGGAATCTCTTGGGTAAGTTGGGTTTGATTGTTTTTTATTCTAACAGCTTCTACTTTCTTTTCCCCTAAAATCTCATCGGTATCTGTATTCCAGTACACTTTGATATTGGGCGTATTCAACACTCTCTCCTGCATTATTTTACTGGCACGCATTTTATCTTTTCGGATAAACATGTGTACGGTAGTGCATAATTTAGATAGATACATGGCTTCTTCTGCTGCTGTATCTCCAGCACCAACAATAGCTACTTCTTTTCCTTTGAAGAAAAATCCATCACATACTGCACATGCACTCACACCAAATCCATTCAATCTTTGTTCACTTTCAATACCTAACCATTTAGCAGAAGCACCTGTACAAATGATTACTGAGTCAGCATGAATTTCTTTTTCTTCATCAATCCAAACTTTGAACGGCCGAGCACTAAAATCAACTTTTGTAGCCAATCCATAGCGGATATCCGTTCCCATTCTTGCCGCTTGTTTTTCAAAATGAATCATCATTTCAGGACCCTGAATTCCATCGGGATAGCCTGGATAATTCTCCACTTCAGTTGTAATGGTTAGCTGACCTCCTGGTTGTATTCCTTGATACAACAATGGCTTCATATTGGCTCTTGCAGCATAAATGGCAGCTGTATACCCAGCAGGACCTGATCCGATGATTAACACATGCACTTTCTCTATTGTAAGATCACTCATATTTAAACTTTAGTTGGTAAAAATAACATAGAAAACGATGCCACTGCCACCCTATTCTACTTTATGGGAAACTTGTTGAAAATCCTTAATTAATATGGTAGGTTTCCCTTAAAATGCCAATTAGGCTTGTAGCTTCCTTTTTTAAACTTTCCATCCTTCGCTCAACTACTTGTCTAAGCAATTGATATAATTTGATTCGGTTATAGTAATGCCCTAATGTGGCTTCATCGGCCTTTAGTAAATAATTTTTGCTGCCTTTTTCCATAGCTTCAATACCAATCAATTTTCTATCTTTTTCCAGCATTTGTCTATCCTGAATAGATTCATTCATATCCAAAAACTTGGCAAACATCTGGTCCAGATCATGTAATGATTTCTGATACATCATGATTTTAGCATCATACGTTACAATACCATCCAGTGCTTTCTTTTTTTGAATCAATCTCATTCCACCAGAGTTCTTTAACTGCTGTAAGGTTTTTTCTGTTGGAAAAAAATCTTTATAGCCTACTATTCTTTCAATGCTAGTTCTTAAGCTTTGGTTATAACCTTTACTGATCAAAGAAAATTGGGGGAATATGGTATCAAAATTTTTATCCCTTCTGGTAAAATCTTCTAATGATATTCGAAGGTTTAATGTATCTGCTTCCAAATCTTCTATCATTGAGCGTATGTATGCTTTCTCCCTATCTTTTTCGATTTTATGCTCCAATTGATATTCTGCAATAAATCCACAAAACACAGCCAAAAAAAGCATCAAAAATTCCCAAAAATAATTGCGCCAGTTTTTTTTGCCTGCATGAGGATGTGAATGATGGTGTACTTCCATATTTATTTAGGGATAATGATATTTTTAAAAGACGCAGCATAACCACAAAATGCGCCAAGTGCTCCATTGCTTACATTTCCATTAACTACACCTGGAGAAGAAAATGGATTACCAACGGATTGATAAGTATACTCCCAAGTACGCCAAAAATCGTATGTAGCTTTATCTATATTGCTGTATTTGATCATTACAGTGTCTCCTTTTTTAAAGAAACCATAATTTTCTCTTTCTAAAGGAAAGTTTTTATCTACCCCCCTGGGTATATCAATGGAATAAACTTTACCATCAATTACATTATCGTCAAACACACTAGTATAACCGGGTAAAAATTCCTGTCTGTTTACTTTTGTATAGTAACGGATATAATTACCCAAACCTATAGGATCAGTGATTGTTGCTGAAATTACCCTGAAACTATCCGTTGTTGGCCTATTGGGCACTGGCTTACTCCACAATGAGTCGATGGTTTTTGTTAGCAAAGGAATGGTCGTAGTGCTTTCATAGGTTTGTCCATTTAACTCTACTTTTAATTGATAGGTTTTTCCATAAGCTCCAAAAAAAGCAGCTGATGGATTTGAAGGATCATTGGTATAATATACCAATCTAAATCCCTGGACTATTACATCAACCAATTTGAGTTGACTGGTTCTAGTGCCATCCGACAAACTAACTTTTGCATTTCTTACAAATGAATTGCTTAACTCCGCAGTGTCAATAGTAGAAAAATAATTGAGTGAGGTAGACAAAACAACTACTGGTGGAGAACCAGATTCTATTTGTGCATCTACCACCAATTTAGGTGCTAAATTGGGAGGAGCAATGGTAATGTCTTTTTCACAGGAAATCAGCCCTGCAATAAAAATCACCAAAACTATGTAGACAATTCTATTCATTATATACTCCTAACAAAAATTAGCCCAAAAAGATTAAAAAAAACGCCCCTGTTTTTACAGAGGCGCTAAAATATACATTCTTGACAGGAAATCGCCCTGCTATTGATTATTTAACCTAAATATGCTTTCAATGCATTACTATAACGAGCTTTTTGCAAACGCTTAATAGCACGCTCTTTAATCTGGCGAATACGTTCTTTGGTTAAATCGTATTTCATTCCAATTTGTTCGATAGTAACACCATTCTCACCATCTAAACCAAAATAAGCATTTACAATTTCTGCTTCTCTCGGACTTAAAGATTTAAGTACGCGACGAATTTCTTCGCGTAAAGAATCTTTCATAACATCTTCATCGGTGTCATCAGAACCTTCCAATAAATCACCCATAGCCACATCTTCAGCTTCGTGAACAGGTGCATCTAATGAAGTATGACGGGTATTACTTTGAAAAATATTGTTGATTTCGGTTTCGCTCATTTCCAAAATTTCTGCCAATTCTTCGGTTGAAGGCTCACGCTCATGCTCTTGCTCAAAAGCCATATAGGCTTTATTGGCTTTATTGTATGTTCCAATTTTATTCTGTGGTAAACGAACCAAACGTCCTTGTTCTGCTAAAGCCTGTAAAATAGATTGACGAATCCACCATACCGCATAGGAAATGAATTTAAATCCTTTGGTTTCATCGAAACGCTGAGCTGCTTTAATCAATCCAAGATTTCCTTCATTGATCAAATCACTTAAAGAAAGCCCCTGGTGTTGGTATTGTTTGGCAACTGACACTACGAAACGTAAATTGGCCTGAACCAATTTGTCCAAAGCACGTTGATCTCCCATTTTGATCTTCTGCGCCAAAGTAGTTTCCTCTTCGGGATTGATCATAGGGATTTTAGAAATTTCCTGTAAATACTTCTCAACTGCTTGTGAATCTCTGTTGGTAATCTGTGTAGCGATCTTGAGTTGCCTCATGTTGAATTATTGCTTTAGTGTATAACGAGAATAAGACTCCAAATGTTTCAACAATGCTGTAAAAGAAATGCAAAATTGTTTGAAACTGTTCGAAGCGAGCAAAATTACGCATTTTAGCCCGAATTTTTGCAGTTTATATTGAAAAAAATAGGCAGATTTGCAAGATATGATTGATTATCGCTCAGACACACTTACAAAACCAACCCCAGAAATGCTAACCGCTATGCATGTAGCCAAAGTTGGGGACGATGTTTTTGGGGAAGACCCGACAGTAAATGCATTGGAAAGCTATACTGCCAGTCTTTTTGGTATTGAATCTGCCCTTTTTTGCCCAAGTGGAACAATGACCAATCAAATAGCGATTAAATGCCATACCCAGCCTGGGGACGAAGTAATTTGTGAGCAGCTTTCGCATGTATATCAATACGAAGGCGGTGGAATAGCTTTTAATTCGGGCACTTCAGTACGACTATTAGAGGGCAATTATGGAAGAATCAATGCAAGTCAGGTTCAACAAGCCATCAATCCAGATGATATTCATAAGCCTATAACCACCCTTGTTTCTTTAGAAAATACAGCTAATCGTGGAGGCGGTACATGTTATCAATTTACTGAATTTCAATTAATTAAAGAAGTTTGCTTACAAAATAATTTAAAGCTCCACTTAGATGGGGCCCGCCTATTTAATGCAATTGTTGCCCAAAAAGAAAACCCTGCTGATTATGGAAAAGTTTTCGATTCTATTTCTGTCTGCCTGAGTAAGGGCTTAGGCGCTCCAGTTGGAAGTGTATTGTTGGGCAATAAAGACTTTATTAAAAAAGCAAGAAGAATACGCAAGGTTTTTGGGGGAGGAATGAGGCAAGCTGGGTTTATTGCTGCAGGCGCACTTTACGCCATTCAACATCAGGTTGAACGACTACAGGAAGATCATGAACATGCACAAATGATTGCAGCAGCTTTGCAACAAAAAGATTTTGTAGGCACCATCAATCCTGTTCAAACGAATATTATTCTATTTGAAGTTAAAGGCAGATTTACCGCGAAAGATTTAGTAAAAAAATTGCTTGATAATGGAATCAATACTATTGCGATGACTACTACCCAGATTCGATTCGTAGTTCATTTGGACATCAGTCCAAAAATGGTCGCAGAAACGATTAGGGTAATTGATAGCTTATAGATAACTTTGCAACCCTCCTATTTAAAAACTGTTTTATCTAATATATGTTACCTAGAATTAACCCAACGAATACACAAGCCTGGTTTTTATTAAAGAAACACTTTGAAGATGAAATGAGCCGCAAACATATGAGGGATTTGTTTGCTGCGGACCCTGAAAGATTTCAAGCATTTTCACTTTGCTTGGATCAAATGGTATTTGATTATTCTAAAAATATCATCAATAAAAAAACATTACAACTATTGCTTCAATTAGCTGAAGAGTGCAAACTCAGCGATGCAATTCACGATTTATTTGCAGGTATTAAGATTAACGAAACAGAACACAGATCGGTATTACACACGGCTTTACGCAATTTTAGTGATACGCCTATTTTAGTTGAAGGCAAAGACATTATGCCAAAAATCAGTAAAGTGCTGGGGCAAATGAAATTATTTTGTGAAAAAGTTCATAGTGGAAAATGGAAAGGATATACTGGCAAAAAAATTAAGTATATCGTAAATATTGGCATTGGCGGAAGTGACCTAGGTCCTGTGATGGTAACAGAAGCTTTAAAACCATATTGGATAGAGGGAATTACCACTTATTTTGTGAGTAATATTGATGGCACCCATATAGTAGAAACATTAAAAAAAGTAGACCCTGAGGAAACACTTTTTTTAATTGCATCTAAAACTTTCACTACACAGGAAACAATGACCAATGCTCATACTGCAAGGGCTTGGTTTTTAGCAACCGCTGAAGATGAAAAATTCATAGCCAAACATTTTGCTGCTTTAAGTACCAATGAAAAATTAGTTACTGAATTTGGTATTGACAAAGCCAATATGTTTGAATTCTGGGATTGGGTTGGCGGAAGATATTCACTCTGGAGTGCCATTGGTTTATCCATTGCTTTGACCATTGGTTATAACAATTTTGAGCAATTACTCAAAGGGGCATCCATGGCGGATGATCATTTTAGACACCAGAAATTTGATAAAAATATTCCTGTATTAATGGCATTGTTGGGCATTTGGTACACTAATTTTTTTGGTGCACAAAGCGAAGCCATACTTCCTTACGATCAATACATGCATCGTTTTGCCGCTTATTTTCAGCAAGGCAATATGGAGAGTAATGGTAAAAGTGTAGACAGAAAGGGTAATCCGGTAAATTATACAACGGGTCCAGTGATTTGGGGCGAACCTGGCACGAATGGTCAACATGCATTTTATCAACTCATACATCAGGGAACATTAATGATTCCTTGCGATTTTATTGCTCCTGCAATTAGTCATAACCCTATTGGTGATCACCATGCAAAATTGATGTCTAACTTTTTTGCTCAAACAGAAGCCTTAATGAATGGCAAGTCTGAAAACGAAGTAAAGGTTGAAGGAATGAAAGCCAATAAAAGTGAAGCAGAAATCCAGAACATTACTCCTTTTAAAGTTTTTCCTGGTAACAAACCAACCAATTCTTTCTTGTTAAAGGAAATCAATCCTCATTCATTGGGTATGCTCATTGCATTGTATGAGCACAAGATTTTTGTACAAGGCGTCATTTGGAATATTTTCAGTTTTGACCAATGGGGTGTAGAATTAGGAAAGCAAATGGCCAATAAGATTTTGCCTGAATTATTGAATGATGATAAAGTAAAAGACCATGACAGCTCTACCAATGGTTTGATCAATGCATTTAAAGTAATGAGCAAAAACTAACTAATCTATGAATCAGTTAGTTATCCGATCGATCGAACAAAAAGATAACGCAGCAATTGCAAGAATCATCAGAACTGCATTAACTGAATTCGGCGCCAATAAACCAGGCACTGTTTATTTTGATGAAAGCACCGATCATTTGTATGAGCTGTTTACCAATGAACCAATAAGCGCATATTTTATTGCAGAATTCAATGGCGAAATAATTGGCGGAGCAGGCATCTATCCTACTGAAGGATTACCGAATACTACATGCGAATTGGTAAAAATGTATCTCTCTAAAACCGCTCGTGGAAAGGGATTTGGCCAGCAAATGATTGACCATTGTTTACAAACTGCTAAAGCAAAAGGATTCTCACAAGTTTATCTGGAAACCATGCCCGAATTAAAAAAGGCAGTTTCAGTATATGAGCAATTTGGGTTTAGTTATTTGGATGGACCGATGGGCAATAGCGGCCATAATGGTTGTGATATATGGATGATCAAAAATATTTGATTACCATAAATTTCTAGGACACCAATCTCCCCATTTATTCCCTAATAAAAAGCCGATCAATATTTCGTGCGTTCCTTTACTCACAGTATTGAGTTTAGAAGTTTGTAAATCGTAAGAGTATCCTATATTGATGGAATGATTGAGGTTTACTCCCAACATTGCTGCAAAGCCATCATTGTATCGGTATGATGCTCCTAACCACATGATGTCTTGGTACTGAAATTTTGCATTAACATCGTAACCAACCGGTAAAGGACTAATATAACGAATCAACATAGATGGCAGAAATGTAACATCATCAGACATTTGCATTCTATAACCAGCACTTAAAAATAAATGCGGGATCAATTTTCCACCAGTTAAAGAAACGGTATTATCCGAAAAGGAAACATTTTGAGGAACAATTTGCTGCGCGGATAATCCTATAAAATAGTCTTTTGAATACAACCATAGTCCAGCACTTACATCTGGTTTCAATCGATTGATTACACCACTACTGCCTACAGCAGGATCTACACTAACTGAACCAAAATCCAGCTTAGATGCATCCAAACTCACATTGGTCATTCCAACTGAAACACCTGCAGATAAATTGGTTCTGGGTGACAATCCAATATGATAAGCATAAGTACCATAAGCTGCGAAACGATTCAAAGGACCAGTTTTATCATTGATAATGGTAAACCCAATACCAGCATGAGGATCTGCTACTGTATAGTCTCTCCAGTAAGCTTCTCCTCTTGGGTTTTCGCCTCTTGCTTTAAATGTTGTTGCAGATGACCTATCGTAATTGCTTTTTTTTAATGGACCATGGATGGTTAAATAAGTAGTCACAGGCGCATCTTGCAAACCAACCCATTGCATTCGATGACTGGCTTTTACATCCCAATAATTTTCTATCCCAGCAACTGCAGGATTAATGATATAATTATTCATGATGTATTGGGTGTAGTATGGCCTTTGCTGCGCAGTTACAGCAATACTAATCCAACAACACAATATGATAATTATTCTTCGCTTCATTTATCGAATAATTGTTACTGAACCCGTTACAATTTTCCTGCCATTCTTTGGGTTTATTACATAATAATAAGTTCCTATAGGCAATGCTTTCCCATTTACTGAACCATCCCAATCTACATCATATCCTTCACTACTAAATACAGATTGGCCATACCTATTGAACACTTCTACTGTTGCACCAGGATAACTTTCTAAATATTTAAT
Source organism: Sphingobacterium thalpophilum (assembly GCA_943372285.1). Taxonomy (GTDB): domain Bacteria; phylum Bacteroidota; class Bacteroidia; order Chitinophagales; family Chitinophagaceae; genus Sediminibacterium. The sequence goes on from CALRYA010000008.1 coordinate 193,921, forward strand.
TCTCCAACGATCATTAATACCGTCTCCATTAGGAGAGAAAGCATTTGGTGCAATAGGCGCAAATAATACTTTTATAAATATAGTATCTGAAACTGTACAACCTCCAATACCAGTTAAAAATAATCGATAACGTATATCAGCCAAAGGTGTGGTTATAGGAGTAGAATCCACATCATTGTTTAAATATGTTGGTGGAGTCCATTGATAAGTCAGGTTGGTTCCATATTTGTACTTAGGGACTATTTTGAAGGAATTTCCTTCTAATACATTTTCTTTTGAAATCAAGGTTAATTTTGGATATGGATGTACAATTACATTTTTACTAACGGTATCACTCACACATCCATTCACATTGTAAAAGAAATATTTAATTGTAAAAGTTCCAGAATCTGCAAATCGTCTTAGTGGATTTTGAACTGTTGAACTGCTGCCACTACTTAAATCCCAATTCCAACTAGCGGTATTACCACTATTTATTAGATCACCTAAATCTCTAAACTGAATTGTATCACCAACACAAACTTCCATAGGTGTTGCCGAGAATGATGCTTTAGGCCAAGGATAAATAGTATTCATTGTTTTGGTCAATGAATCTACACAAGCATCTTTAGTAGTAATTTTTAATTGAACATTTACAGGGCCAAGTGCAGAATATTTATGTGTCGGTTCTCTTAATGTAGATGAAGATGGATCATTGGGATTACCGAAATTCCAACTATAACTAAACAAGGATTCTGAATTGTCAGCAATAGTAGATTGATTGGTAAAAGTACCACGCCCATCGGGCAAACAAATACGTGGCAAAGTAAATGCAGGAATTGGCAATGGATTTACTTTAATGACTTGCTGGTTTAATGTGCTCACACAACCGCTATCGGTAGACACTTGCAAACTGACTGAATAATTTTGTGCATTGGTATATTTTTTATTGAATGAACCTGCCGCAGTATTGGTGAGTAAACTACCGTCTCCAAAAATCCATTTTCGCGAAACAATATTGCTGAAATTAGCATCAGAATTATCGGTAAACGCTAAGTCATTTTTTTCACATAGAACTGTTTGAACAGACCATTTAGCTTCGGGAGATGGCCACACCGTTAATGGTTGAAAAGCAGAGTCTTTGCAGCCTGCCGTTGTTGTTGCAAGGTATTTGATTTGATCATTCCCTACTCCCGTTGTAACCGGATTTAATAATCCAGCAGCACTAATTCCTTTACCAGAATAAACAGCACTTACTCCTGATAAAGGAACAAATGATCCTTGATTCAATTGTCTTGGAGCTGCATCATAACATATGTCCCTGATATCTGTAAAAGTTGCTTTAGGGGCATTTAGAATTACGACTTTTTGATTAACTGTTCTTGTACATGCCACTGAGCTGAGTGAACCAGAATAGGCAATTATTTTTATTCCAACATCTCTACTTGTTGGAGCTTGAAATGCTGCATATTTATTGGCATAGGTATTATTAAAAGTTGGATTTTCATCTCTCGTAAAAAGCGAAGGGGAACCAATTGTATCCCAATAAATATCCATACGTGTTAAGCTTCCAAAATTTACTGATGAAGTATTGATTATTCTAATTGAATCATTGCTACAAAGCGGATTTAATTGCTGTACAACAAAACTTGCATTTGGAGTACTCCCATTGACTGTAAATGGGCTACTCTTAGATGCAACACAGTTATTATTAGAAGTAACGGTTAAGGATACTGTATAATTTTCTGGCAAATTATATCTGGGTTCAGGGTTCTTTTGAGTTACCATAGCTGGCGTAAACGTTGGGCCAGGACTAATTGCGGGGCTCCCATCATTAAATTTCCATGCATACAGAAATTGCGCCTCAGTTCCATCAGCAATTTTAGAAGCATCCTTAAATGGAGCATTTGCATCATCTAAACAAATTTCAGGAACTACAAAATTTACTTCTGGTAAAGGGTTGATTTTAAATCCTGGAATTGTAAAAGGATCACTAGTGCACCCGGTGTTGGACACTGTAATTAAGGATACATTTTTATTGCCCCAAGAACTATAGGTTACATTTTGTGTTGCATTACTGGTAGAAGTAATTACTCCAGCTCCATTGTCAAAATTCCATTTCCATTGGGCAATAGTATTTGATGCTGTTCCTGCAACTATCGAAGATGCATCAGTAAAAACAATATTACTATTCAAACAAAGAGTTGTAGGAATTGTAAAGTTCGCAATTGGTTTTGCAGAAATATTGATTGATTTTGAAGTTTGGGCTATACAACCAAAATCGGTAACACTGGTTAATTTTACTGAATAGTTATTTGCTGTTGTAAAAGTTTTAGAAGGATTTTGAGTTGATGCTTTTGTACCATCACTAAATTCCCAAATCCATCTAACCAAAGGTCTTCCTACCCCATCCGACAAATCAGTTAATGCTATTGCATTATTTACACATCCATTAGATGAAATTGTAAAGTCTGCTGTTGGTGGAGCATTGACAATAATATTATCAGTGATTTCTTGTTCATTGGTATTACTGCAACCATCGGATTGAGGCGATGTAGTTGTAGTGGTTATTTTTATTGGGTATGTGCCACCAGCAGTAAAAGAATAAGATTGAGGAATTCGATACAAAAAATAAGTTTTACCATTTGAAATATAGGTTGAATCATATTTATTTGGTGTAGCTGCACTAACAACTGGCGTATAAGTAAATTGTTGAGGCCCATTTAATCCTGCAATTCCATTAAAATCCAACACAAATTTTTCAGGCTGATAAGTTAATGATAAGGTTACTTTAAATGGAGAATTGGTACAAGTTGCCGAATAGGAAACATTGGTTGCAGAAAAATCATTTTGAACTGTCACTGGAGGATTGAGATCTATAATATTGGTTCCTGCATTATAGCCGTAACTTTCTACATTTCCCATCCCATAAGCCAATGCAATAAATCCACTATCTGCTTTAATATTATGACTTGGGTTTGATAAAGTACTTGAAGAAACATCTTCCCTCAAATAAGAGTAATCAGAATTGGGAATAATCGACCAAGCGGAAGTAGGAAGAGCACCATCAATTTTCAAAGTACCAGTATTAGCTGTTTTCATTAAAACATTTAAATAATGAAAAGTAATATTGGTATTTGGTGGCGTTAAATCTCTTCGAGCAGATACCACTGAAACATTATTAATAGTTTGTTCGAGAGGATTGATAGTTATCATTTCTGGATCACCTGTATTTGCTACATCACAACTTTGAGAAGTCATATACTGTAAAACTAAGATGGGCTTATTTGCAGTAATAATGTTTGGTTGATTATTTACAAAATCATAATAGCTATTTTGCTTTAATGTATTTACATTAATATCTGTTCCATTTAAGTTAACGATTGTTGTGGGGTCCTTAACAATAATTCTATAAATATCCCCTTGTTTACGTGCAAAAGGAGCAGTTATATAATTTCTACCCCATGCATTAGATGGAAATACTTGTTGAAACAGATTATCACCTCCATTTGAACTTGATATAGTCGGAGAACAAAATCCAGTCCATGAAGACCCTGTAAAAACTCCAATTGGTTTGCAACTAGAAGCACCTGATGAAATACTCCGAATAGTAGAACCGGTTAAATCAGACAAAGATTGAATTTGATAAACATCACCCTTGTTTAGAGAAATTTGAAATGGTGTATTTGCAGCTCTAATTGGATTTCCAGAACTTGGATATTTTAAATTAAACTCAACAGTCGTATTATCTTCCGTAGCAACAACAGTAATTTGACTTCTTCCTTGAGAAATGTTTTGAGTCATTGATAAAGCAATATAATCCTTACCTAAAACCGAAGTTGGGAAAACCAAAGTAGAACCAGATCGAGCTGCATTTAGAACATGCGCATAAACCACCACTGGTTTTTGAGAAATTATATGTATCCCTTTAGCAGATCCAGTACCATCAGATTGAGAATTGTATACATTATAAATGACCGGAGAAATTTGAACTGTAGTTGCTTGATTGGCTACAACTGTAAATGGAATAATTTTACCATCTAATTGAACCTCACCAGTTGTGTTTTCGGTGGATGATATGTACAAAGCCATTCTAGATATAGTACCATCAATATGACCTGGATATGGAACCCAAAAATCCTTCCCCTTATTAGAAAAATCTTGTGCAGTAATTTGCCCCACAAGCAAACTCATACAAATAAACACAATCAATCTACTAAACTTCATTACTACCGGGGGGTTACACAATAAATAAGCCGTTAAAAATAACTCAATCCATCCTATTAACAGATAAAAGAGGCATTAATATCGGTTATTGTTGCTTTTAACCTGCTAAATATACATAAGAAATTATTTCAATATAGTTACCGAACCACTTACAGTAGGTTTTCCATTTTTGGGGTTGATTACATAATAATAGGTACCGATTGGCAAAGGCTTTCCTTTAAAAGTACCATTCCAGGGACTTGTATAATTAATTGCTTGATACACCAATTGCCCATAACGATCAAATACATCCACAGTAGCATCGGGGTATCGTTCTAAATATTGAATCTTCCATGTATCATTAATTCCATCTCCATTTGGTGAAAATGCATTGGGTGCTTTAGGTGGTTTTAAGACTAAAATGAAAATATCTTTTGAAGTGCTACAACCTCCATCTCCTGTTATTTGTAAAGTATAGGTGATATCGTCTGGAGCGGAACAAATTGGATTTGCCGCAGTTGGGTCATTCAAATAAGTAGGTGGAGTCCATAAATAGGATAAGTTATTTCCAAACAAAGAATCCGGAATAAGTGGTATCGATTCTCCAAAAAATAAATTCTGAGTACTGCGTAAAAATAATTTGGGATTCGGAAATACCGTTAAAGTAGAAGTTGCAGTATCGCTGATACATCCATCATTATTGGTAAAATACATGCTGATATTTACCAGACCAGAATCAGGGAATTGTTGTCGAGGGTTTTGGATGAAAGACTTATTTGCGTTCCCTAAATTCCAATTCCATATTTTACCTGCACTTGAAACCCCATTACTTAAATCCTGGAAATTAACCGATTGATTAACACAAATCTGTGAAAGGGATTGTGCAAATTTTGCTTTGGGTTGAGGAAAAACTGAAACTGTTTTTTCTATAAAATTAACACAAGCCCCACCTCCAGTATATGCTACGAAACGTATGGTATAATTTTGTGCGCTCGGCAATTGAAGATCGGGATATTTGTGAGCATATATTTTATCAGCTAAAGGATTATCGTCAGTTTCTTTTTGAGTTGGGTTGTTTAAATAGTCCCAATAAATTTCCACCCTTGCAATGGCTCCAATATCTACAACAGATTTATTCTTAATTTGAATGGGTGCAGGTTGACAAAAAGGACTGGTTCCAACAAATTCAAAATCGGCCTTTGGGTTTGAACCATTTACAAAGAATGGTTTGTCTACTTTTATAGAACAACCAGAAGTAGCGGTAACTTCTAAGATTGCATTATAGGGACCAGGTGCTGGATATTTTACCTGTGGAGATTTTGCTGTACTAGTTGCAGGAAGCCCTCCAACAAATGTCCATTTTCTGGTGAGAAAAGCTCCTGTTCCATCTGCAATGGTGCTTTCATCGAGAAATTGTGCAAAAGGATCCTCCAAGCATATTTTTGGAGTTTTAAAAATAACTACAGGGGTTGGCTTAATGGAGAATAGTGGCTTGAATGGATCACTCGGGCAACCCGTATTAGATCGAACAATCAAACTGATATTTTTTACCCCCTCTGTAATATATTGTTTGGTTTGGTCTAGACCAGTACTCAGTGTATCAATTTTTAATCCATTATCAAAATTCCAAATCCAGGATTGAATGGTATTGTTATTGGGACCAGGCACCAAGCTAGAAGTGCTTTTAAAAACGATATCCGTATTCAAACAATTGGGAGCAGAAATAGTAAAACCAGCAACGGGCTTATTAGACAATTCGAGCGTTTTGGTAGTTGTTGCTACACAACCAAAATCAGTTATAGAAGTGAGTTTAACGGTAGTGGTATATGCGCCGATATTTCGTGCAACATTCTGTGTGGTAACTTGTGCACCTGAACCGAAATCCCAAAACCATTTATATACTGTTCTTCCAAAACCATTTGTTGAATCACTGAATAATACACTGGTATTAATACATCCATTGGTAGATATAGAAAAATTGGCAATGGGCGGATCATTCACCACAACATTGTCATTTATTTCTTCATCGTTATTATTACTACAACCGTCTGATTGAGGTACAATAGAAGTGGCAATAATTTTTATCGGGAAAGTGCCTGTTTTATTAAACTTATAGGTATTTGGAATTTCATATACATAAAATGTTTTTCCATTGGATGTATAACTTGAGTCGGGAACTATCGAAGGTGTGCTCGTAGGTCTATATAAAAATGGATTGGTTCCTGTAAGATTTGAACTGGCACCAAAATCTACATTGATTTTAGTTACCAAATATGGAACAGTAACTTTTACTCTAAATGGTGAATTGGTGCATGTTGCAGAATAACTAATTCCGCTACTTGCAAATTCATTTTTAATTGCTATTGGTGGGTTTAAATCTACAATATTGGTTCCAGCATTGTATCCATAACTCTCTGCAAAACCAAATCCATATGCAATGGCATTAAAACCACTATCCGAATACAAAGCATGAGCTGCGCCGGAACTGACAGGTATAATTGCGTAGGAATAATTGGGATCACCAGGGTGAGGTTGAAAACTAACGCCACTTGAACCATCTAATGTAAAGCTTGCTACTCCGGCATTTTTAATAATTACGTTAATATAACTTTGATTAATCTGGAAATTATTGGCAGAATATACAGTGATTTTATTAATGGTCTGTTCTACAGGGCTCAAGTAAATCATTTCTGGATCTCCATCTCCAGTATTTCCTTCAGTATTTTGTGTTGTACAAAATTGAGCTACTAGAATGGGTTTATCGGATTCTATACTATTCGGAGTTGGAGGGTTAGCTCCTGATTGATTGCCATTTTTAAACTCGTAATAAAATCCATTTTGTAACATAGAAAATGGCAATTGAACACCATTTAGCTTAACAATTGTAGTTGGATCTTTTACACAAACCCTGAAAAAATTATTGGGCTGAGAACCTGTCGGTGCCGTTAAATATTTAGTGCCCCATGCGTTAGAAGGAAAAGCCTGCGCTATTACATTGTCGGAAGTTTGATTACTGCCAAATAATCCAATATTCAGTTTACCTGTTCCTGAAAAAACCGCAATCGGTTTACAACCACTATTCAATCCTGTTCCACTGATAGATCGAATTCTTGAACCAGTTAGATCAGAACCTAAATTTCCTGTAGTTGTTCCCATTACATGATAAATTTGCCCTTTGTTTAATTTAAAAGGCAATCGAGTAGGTACTCCAACAGGTAACCCATTTAGATTAGCCGCACTTGCAGTAATTTCTACTGTTGTACTATCTTCAGTTGCAACAATAAAAAAGTAAGCATTGGAAAAGCCCTCATTGGAACTTTGGGTAAATCCAACAGAATAATATTCTTTTCCCAACGTATTGGTAGGAAATAAAACGGAAGCGCCAGATACACTCTGATTAAAATTATGGGCATAAGCAACAATGGAACGATCGCTTGTTATGTGAATACCTTTATCAAACAATCCTGGATCAGTTAAGCGTACATCCTGTGAACCAGATTTAGGTAAGGCTTCGGTAATAGTTACCTGATTGGCAATTACCTGATAGGTTTTGGAATATCCTACCCCGGGTATCTCCACCAAAACATTGGCATTTTGGTCTGAAGTAAAATACAATATCAAGTTTTGCCCATTATCTGCTGCGGGTAGTTTTCCTACTGCCATTCGAACATGATAACTATATCCCAACCAAAAATCCTTGCCTTTATTGGAGAACTCCTGGGCATAAGAGCACAAACAGGTCAATCCCATCAAAGAAAACAGCAACAGTTTAATCAACTTCATTAATGGTAGCCTGATTTTAGAAGCAGGGTTAGCGATTTTGTAAAACTACATGTAGTACCTAAAGTTCAATTAAAAGACCCATTAATTTAACGAATCGTTGCTTTTTAAATAGCTTATTGCAGCAGGTCCTGTACAGCATAAAAGGTCAATAACGCTCAAATTTGGTTTAAACCCAATCCGATCTTCGAAAACCTGGGTGTATTTTATCGTTTTTGCTTCCTGGTCATAGTTCTTAGGCAACTGGCTATTTCTCCTATCCTCCATTAAAATATTGGGGGTATTTTCTTCTAATGGGGAAAGCCCTATTTCAATGGGCGATTTAAGCTTTTTCAACACCCACTGAAAAATGGTCCAATTTAGGTCGAACAGAAAAACTGGCCGATTCTCCAGCAAGCCAAAAAGCTCCTCTTTGTAAAATTCAAAAAAAGGGGCTCGGTTAAAACATGCTTCCATCGACCTGCAATGCTGTAGCACCCAATTTTCTTTATAAGCAATTTTAACCTCTCTTATTGGAGTGTTTTGATTCCTCCCTTTTTCTACTGGCACCGTTAATTGAATCAACCCATTTGATCCAGGAATGATGCACCTGTTCCTGAAACTCATTTTTTGGAAGCTTTCATATTGGTCAATTTGAATATATGAATAGTCAAACAACATTTTATAGTAATTAACAGTTCCAAAGTATTGATTTTCAATTAATAATGTCTTCATTTTTAATTCTGTTTAAGCAATACCCATTTTGATGCAAATAAATCTATTTCGACCATTAACTATATTGACTAATTTATTAAATATATCACCTTAAAACACTTTAAATCAATCTATTGAACATATTTTTTTATACTAAAAATAATAGTAAGTAATTTTACATAAAAAATATCATAAAAAACTAAGATTATTAGTATCAATTGAAAGGCAATTTAATCTTAATTTGCAACAAAATCATCACTACATTAAAATCATCAATTTGAAGACTCCCCTACTTTTAGTTTTTTGCTGCCTGATTTTTATGGCTTGTTCTAAGCCAAAAGAATTTGAATATCGAGATGTTCGGAAAGTAAAATTGAATTCTTTGGGATTTAATCAAAGTACCCTAAGCTTTGAAATTGTCTATTATAACCCCAATCAATTTGGGCTAGATTTAAGAAAAGTAGACAGTGATGTTTTTATAGATAGCCTTTTTTTGGGCAAATTTCAATTAGATACCATCATGCATATAGAGAGAATGAGTGAGTTTGCCCTACCGGCAACCATTCAATTAGATATGAAGAATCTACTCAAACATTCTGCAAGTATGTTATTCCATAAAGAAGTGCTGTTAGAAGCCAGAGGTACTGTAAAAGTGGGAAAAGGAGGTCTTTTTAAGACTGTACCGTTCAATTATCAGTCGAAACAAGCCTTGAATCTGTTTTAAATACAGGGTCTGTCGACTAAATTAAGCGGTGATTCATTAATTATAGGGTTGAATATGGCAAGGCTTTTTGGGTTGAGGCCCGCCCCCATCTTCGGAACGCTTACAAATGGGCGGAAGCTTTTTATACGCTTCTGGCTCTGCTTTTTCTTCATCTGCATCAAAACCTGCATTATTTAAAGCCGTTCTAATAGCACTTTCATCTGTTCGGTCTGGCCAGAATTGGACTTTAATCTCCCCTTGCAATAGATTTATTTTCCATTGAATCATGCCTGATTCCATATTGGCCTTATTCTCTACAACCAGGTATTTTTCCAATCTCTCCTTGCATTCCCAGCATTTAAGATTAACTGATTTAATGGTTACCCATTGCTGCTTCGGCATTTGGGCGTTTCCAATAAAGACAACCAATATGCATATGGAGGTTAGTATACATTTCATGTATTACAGTTATTGGTTACTGGTTATTGGTTATTGGCTATTAGGATATTTGCATCTCTTATCTCTTATCTCTTATCTCTTATCTCTTATCTTTTATCTTTTATCTCTTCTTTCTTATCTCTTATTTGCCCCAATTGCTTGGGTCTACACTCCAATCCATTAAAAGGGCTTTATTTTCAGTTGTAACAATTCCCTTTTCTACTGCCAAATCAATCATTGTTGCATAATCAGTTAATGATCTGGTAACAACGCCTGCTTCTTGAAAAGCTTTAATGGCATGGTCAAACCCATAAGTGAATATAGACACCATCCCTACTATTTCTACTTCAGCCTTTTTTAAAACATCTACTACTTGCAAACTACTCTTACCCGTAGAAATGAGATCCTCTATTACCAAAACACGCTGCCCCTTTGTATAAGCACCTTCAATTTGATTACCTAAACCATGTTCTTTTGGTTTTGGTCGAACATACATGAATGGCAACTTTAACTGATCTGCAGCCATTGCTCCCCAGGGTATGCCTGCAGTAGCAACACCGGCTAATGCTTCCGCATCGGGGAAATGTTCGAAAATAACATTGCAGAGCTCACTTTTTATAAAATCTCTCACATATGGAAAGGACAAGACTTTTCTATTGTCACAATAAATAGGGCTTTTCCAGCCACTTGCCCATGTAAAAGGTGCGTTGGGGCTTAGTTTTACCGCTTCTACCTGTAACAATTTTTCTGCTACTGCTTTTTCATTTGTCATGCAACGAAAGTAAAACCATTTTTGAATTGGAAAATGACAAAAATTAATTGAGTTTTGATAATATGGATAAAAAGCGAATAATTGCAGCTGGTGGTTTGGTATTTAATGAGCAAAATGAATTACTCATGATCTACAGACGTGGATTTTGGGACCTCCCTAAAGGAAAACTAGACCCAGGAGAAACAATTGAAGCTTGTGCTGTTAGAGAAGTACAGGAAGAAACAGGTTTAATAAAAATTAAATTGGGGAAATTTATCACCATTACCCTTCATGAATATTTTGATCCTTACTTGAAAGAAGATGTTATCAAAGAAAGCCACTGGTATCATATGAGAGTAAAAGGCAATCCGCCATTATCTCCTCAAACAGAAGAAGATATTACATTAATCAAGTGGGTTGGAGCGGATTTACTACCTTCTTATTTAACCAATACTTATGCAAATATTATTGAGGTCATTTCGCTTTTTTCTTCATCACAGCAACCGTAATTCTACTGACACAGATGATTCTTTCATGATCATCATAAATTTTGATATCCCAAACCTGAGAACTCGAACCGATATGTATCGGCTTTGAAATTCCTGTTACATATCCACTTCTTACACTCCTTAAATGATTGGCATTGATCTCTTGCCCCACACAAATAAATTCATTTAAATCGATCACCATTGCTGCACCAAAACTACCCAGGGTTTCTGCCAATACAAGTGATGCTCCCCCATGCAATAAACCAAATGGCTGCCTTGTACGATCGTCTACTGGCATTCGGGCTTTTAAATAATCAGGGCCAATTTCTGTTAATTCTATTCCAAGATGCGTGTCTAATGTATTTCTCTGCATCCCTTCAAAATCGGCTAATGAGACGTCTTTTTTGAACCAAATATTCATATAGTTGCAATAAATTAAAGCGAATTGATGACAGCCTGTGGCAGGAAAGGAGAAGCGTTTCCGCCATTTCTAATTATGTCTCTAACGATTGTAGATGCCACTGAAGTGTATTTTGGCTCTCCTGTTAAAAAAATGGTTTCAATATTACTATCCATTGTTCTATTGGCATCTGCAATCGTTTTTTCATA
>CALRYA010000009.1:0-169278 GCA_943372285.1 Sphingobacterium thalpophilum
GAGTTCCTGCAAATACAGGAGCGCCACTCATCACTTCAGGATCGATGCTTATTTCTCCGTATTTCATTGTTAATAATTTTGAAGATAAAGATACTAAATATTTTTTAAGACCCTTCGAAGTTGAAATAATGCAGTTTGCCACTAACGTCCCAGGCTTTGCGCAGTTTGGATAATCTGTGATCCTACTGCTGGCTTGGCCACTACTGACGCGATTAGCTAAAGCCAAATTACTACAGTTGATTAGCAATACCAAAAGATGATGGGCCAAAAGCGGAAGCCCAAATTGCGCAAAGCCTTATGTTGTATGTAGCCGTATTACGTCATTTAGTTTAAAAGCTATATTTTTATGTAAAGTATAAAGATTATGGCTGCATCAGTCGAACAAATAAAAGATATCCGTCTAGTTATTCATATTGAAAACAAGAAACCAATTGAATTGATGGATTTAACTAAATCTCTTGTTTCGCTTGCAAGCCAGTTTAATGATTATGTAAAAACTACTGCTAACGTTGAACATAGAGAAGCTAAACTTTATGTCAAAGAAATTAAGTCTGGGAGTGTCATACTTGATTTGATTGAAATTGCTACAATCGGCGCTTTGCCGTTTATTGAAAACATTAATACAATAGTTGGCTTTGCAGAATATTTAAAAACTGGCTTTCAATATTTTCTCGGCAATAAAGAAGGCAAAAATCCAGAATTTTCAACTAAAGATTGTACCGATTTTTCACAAATTGTAAACCCTATTGCAAAGGATAATGGGTCACAATTTAACATTAGCACTACGATTAATGGAGATGTAACTAACGTTTTAGTAATGACTTCGCTTGAAGCAAATGCGTTTCAAAATCTTATAAAGTCAGAGTCAAAACAAATGATGTTGCCAGAACTGAAAGGCAATTATGAAAAAGTTGTCATGTATTTTGATACAACAAAAAGCAATATAAAAGCTGATACTGGCAACAAAGCAATTATTGAAAGCATTGATAAAAAGTCTGCAAGGGTCATTTTCGACACTGACGACTTAAAAGAAAAAATACTAAAAGGCGAAGAGAACCCTTTAACAACTGGCTATGTTGTAGATGTTAAAGTGGAAAATGTCAAAGATAAACTGGCTGCTTATAAAGTCATGGCATTACATGAATCATTCCCATTGGAAGAAAACCTCTAAACGGTTACATACAACGTCCCAGGCTTTGCGCAGTTTGGATAATCCGTGATCCTACTGCTGGCTTGGCCACTACTGACGCGATTAGCTAAAGCCAAATTACTACAGTTGATTAGCAATACCAAAAGTTGAAGGGCCAAAAGCGGAAGCCCAAATTGCGCAAAGCCTTTTGTTAGCTGTAGCCTTAATCTGATATGACTTTTATAGAAGGATTTAGAGTTAGTAAATGTTGAATTAGTCGATCGTACTCATTTTCCAAACGCCTAAACTCATACAACTTGTATCTTTTTGAGCCTGTCATAATTTTTAAAATTTTCTCAAGACCGAATTCAATGTCTTCCAGTTTAACTTCAGTTATTTTTGAAATATCTAGTTTGTTTATTAGGATTCGTGTGAGTAGAAAGTATCCAGTTAAAAAAATATAAAGAAATATAAAACTTGCAAATATAACTATTCCCACCCAGGCACTTTGCTTTCCTTCGATATTTAATTTATCAAGTTCTTTTAGAAAAATATTTATTATAAACAGAAAAAAAAAGAAATTTAAGAGGATTCTTTGTCGCCTATCATTTTTAAGTCTCTTTTGAATAATTATATTGTCCTTGATTACTATTTTTCCGTCTGTAGTTATAAATTCCATATTTGAGGAAAGGTTATTGAGTTCTAAAAATGGTTACAGCTAACGGTTACGTATTGGCGATGGTGGGGCATTTGGAAAACGTCAGCCCAACATTTGTACAAATGCCCAATAGAATTACAAATGTTGAGTTTACAACTGTCAGCCCCACTATTGCCAATACGATGTTAGCGGTAGTTTTTATTCGTTTAACCACTGAATTGTTTTTTCAAGTACCATTTTCCAGCCATTTATTTCGGGTTTGTCTAAAATGTTAAAAGAGTGGTCTGCGTTTTCAATAAGTTGTAAGTTTACCTTTTTGCCTTTTGTCAACAAAGTAGTATAAGCAATAGATGCAGTTTCTGGATAAACATTTTTATCTAATGTACCTTGTAACAGTAGAATCTTTCCGTTAAAGTTTGTCAACTCTTCTATTACAGATGTTTTTAGCATACTTGACCATCTCAAATAGGTAAATCCCCAAAACTTTTTCGTAATACTTTTAGGTTCGGCTAAAATATCTTTCCATGTATCTGTCAAATACCTTATCCTCTCTTCAGAAGTAGGCATGTTATGTTCTTTAGTATTGAAAAATGTTCCGTCATCTGCGAATTTATATAAGCTATAAAGTTGAGAGGGCCCTTCACCAGCCATTATTGCTACTTTAGATATTCTGCTTTTCATAATATTAGCAACTCTTGATGCTACTATCCCTCCTTCTGAATGACCTACAACGAAAATTTTATTAGTGTCAATATTTTCAAATTTGCTTACGTAGTTTATTGCATTGACTATTGTATTGCTCCAATTTTCAAGTGAGAATTTGCTGTCAAATGACTTTGATTCTCCTGTTTGTAGATACTTTACTCCTGGCTTGTCAACTATTAATACTCTATACTCTTCCTTGGCAACATCGAACCAAGCAATATGTCCATACTCAGGTCGAATTTGTCCATTTTGAGATTTTATAAATAAAGAGTTCATTCCAGAGCCTTGTACAAATACTATTAAAGGTAAATTCCCTTTTTTTGACGAAACCGAAAGATAGAAAGTTATTGTATCCTTTCCTGTTTTTAGTTCGTATTTGTCATATGGCAAGTCAGGTAAGAACTCCACTTTTGCTTTTTGACCAAAGGTTGAATTAGTTAATAGTAGAAGAAATAAGATTGTCTTTAATTTCATTTGTAGTCTGTTTAAAATTACCGCTAACGTCCCAGGCTTTGCGCAGTTTGGATAATCTGTGATCCTACTGCTGGCTTGGCCACTACTGACGCGATTAGCTAAAGCCAAATTACTACAGTTGATTAGCAATACCAAAAGATGAAGGGCCAGAAGCGGAAGCCCAAATTGTGCAAAGCCAATTGTTAGTGGCAGGCTTTCAAAATTTTATTTTTTCTCAAGCATCCAAACATCATTGTCGTATCTAAAATTTGGATGATTTGGTGTTCCGCCATACTTACCACCAGTCATATAAATTTTGTTTTTATAAACTGTTGCTGCAATGCCGCCACGAGGTAACCAAGGTGCATTTTGGGTTTGCCAATTTTTGCCGTCAGAGCTAAACAAAACCTGGCTTGAAAACTGTCCATTTCTATTGCAACCAAGCAACCAAATTTTATTGTCAAATACTTGTGCTGAATACCCAAATATTTGTTCGCCTTTTACAATTTCATCTGTAACCTTTTGCCAAATCAATCCATCAGATGAACTCCATACGTCATTGTCAAGCAAATACAATTTGTCATTTAATAATACTATTTGACTTCCGCTTCTTTTTCCAAAAGGCAGGTTCTCTTTTTGTTTTGTCCAATTTATTCCATCGGATGAATTCCAAATGTCTGAGTACTTTGTTTGATTATCCTCACCGCCAACTATCCATATTTTATTGTCAAATACAAAGGGATGATAAAAGAATCGCTTTGGCAAGTTGCTTTGTTTTGATATAGTAGCCCAATTCTTAAAGTCCGTAGTTTTATATATTTCTGGCTTGAATGTGAATTGCTCGATATTTCCTTCAAAGTGCCCAAGTCCTAATACAGTTTCATTGTACTGAACATAGTCCAAAAAGGCAAGATTATGAATTGTGTTTGCTAGTTCTGATTTTATCCAATTGATGCCATTCGTTGAGAACCAATTCCCATCTGGATGGAATGTCCATAAAGTATCTCTATTACTGAACATTTGGAAATTATAATTTTTCCTCCAATCTGCACTATCTAGAACTTTTGTCCAAACATAGGAAGTATCGGCTTTAAAAATAGGCTTGTCCGCTTGTGAAGAAGCATTTTCATTCGTTTGATTTGAACATGCTCCAAAAAAAGAAATGAGTAAAGGAATAAAATGTTTCATAATCTAAAATTTATGAATCTCGCTTGGTGCTGAATAAGCTTGCCACTAACGTCCAGGGCTTTGCGCAGTTTGGATAATCCGTGATACTACTGCTGGCTTGGCCACTACTGACGCGATTAGCTAAAGCCAAATTACTGAAGTTGATTAGCAATACCAAAAGATGATAGGCCACTAGCGGAAGCCCAAATTGCGCAAAGCCTTTTGTTAGTGGCTGACGGTCAATCTGCAGAGATTTCAATTACATTAGGAAGGCTTCCTTCATTGATTCTTTTGAATAGAAGTGGTACGAGATTACTCAGTGTCCTTAGTCGATTATCTGATCCACGTAAAACCGCAATTGTTAGAGGAAGTTTTTCGAGTTTCTGCTGGTATTGTAAATTTTGGTCGGCAGTTACAAAAAGTTCAAAGCCATCGTCAATCATGAGCTTTAGTAATTCGCCATTCTTTTTACTAAGCCAGCCTTTATCACGAACAGTCCAAAGTTCATGATCTATTCCGAAATCATTTTTGAGTTTCCGCGGCAAACTTTCGTCAAGCAAAATTTTCATGGAGCATTTTCTCGGTAGTGAGAGATTTTTTAGCCATTTCTAAAACAGCTAAAGCTGATTCCTTAGAAACCGAGGGAAAGTCGTCAAGAAACTCCGCTAGATCTTCGCCACCTTCGATATAGTCGAAAAGAGTTTGAACATGAACTCGAGTTCCTGCAAATACAGGAGCGCCACTCATCACTTCAGGATCGATGCTTATTTCTCCGTATTTCATTGTTAATAATTTTGAAGATAAAGATACTAAATATTTTTTAAGACCCTTCGAAGTTGAAATAATGCAGTTTGCCACTAACACTTAAATATACGCCACTCTCGAATAATTATCAAAAAAGTAAGCGTTTATAGACATAGACTTATTGTTATACTTTATGTATTGTCGTAACGTCAATGCACTTATAAATTTTGTATTGTCGGGGGGAATGGTGCTGGTTATACATTTTGAATTGTCGGCAAAGGAGTCTGAGTTACCATTCAATCTCTTTGTTTTTAAATAATTCATCTAAGGGGCTTAAGATATTCACCAATTGTCGTTTACTTACATGCAAATAGCGCTCAGTTGTTTTGATATCAAAATGACCCAACAATTCTTTAATATATCGAATATCGGTTCCTTTATCCAGCAAATGAGTGGCAAAACTATGCCTCAAACTATGGATGCCAACATCCTTCAATATTCCTGCTTTGGATTTTGCATTACTAAAGATTTGCTGAACTGTTCTTGTGGGATACGCAGCCCCAGTTTGTTCAGATTCAAATAAATAGGTGATTGGCCTTGGAGAATATTCCTTTATATACGCCCTCAATATATCAAGCAGCATTGGGCTCAAATTCACAAATCGATCTTTCTTACCTTTTGCATTTTCAATGAATATCTGCATTCGTTCACTATCGATATGGCTTATCTTCAATTGCACAATTTCACTCACCCTTAACCCCGCACTATAAGCGGTAAACAACATTGCTTTATGTTTCTTATTGGTTAAAGCATTAAATAATCTTCTTAATTCGTCTTCGTTTAAAAGTTTCGGGAGTTGAAGTGGCTTTTTGGGTCTGGGTATATCCCAAAAAAATCTTTCCCGATGCAATACCTGCTCATAATAAAACTTTACAGCATTCATTCTGCTATGCAAGGTGTTTTCAGATAAATGCAATTTTTCGAAACAGTATACAAAATACCTTTTTAAGTGTTCCGGTTGTAAATCATCGGCAGGTATTTTTCCTAATCTATACAACAATTGTTGCATCTCATTGATATAGGTTTTAATAGTGCTTTTACTATAAGCTTTCAAAATCAAATGATCCCTCATTGCCTTTAGAACATGTAAGTTGATGGGGTCTACTACTGAGTCAAAATCATTTCTTTCTTCCGAGGATTTAATGATAGCAGCGGGCCCTTTTTGTTGAAAGGTCTTTAAAACTATTTTTTGCATAACAACAGTGGCGGCAAATCTTTATTGCCAGTTTTTTGTAGGGGTTACTGTTGTACGTCTAAATTAGGAATTAATTTTTATTACGGCAATGCCACCTGACCCACATTTACTTAAAAATTGTGTCAGCAGTAAAAAGTTTAAATTGGAGTAAAATAATTGGGGGAATATGAATATATAAAATAAATTGATACTAAGCGTATTATTAAATTAGTTCAGCTTTTTAAGCCATCCGTTAAAAATTTCTTGCAGGGGCTCCTGAATATCCTTAAATTTAAAATATCGAGATCTTCCATTATAAATATAAATGAAAATGCAACTTTTATTAATTTTTACATGGCTGCCCATTATACTTGGACTCTTAGGAGAGCCTACAATTCCAATCAATAATCAAGCATCCCCTACACCAAAATTTAAATTGATCCCTGCCCCTAAAATAACTTTCAATTCTTTTGTGGATTGCAATATGGCAGAAGTTTGGATTGAAGATACTTTTAGAATTTTTCCTGGCAAATATGGAGAAGATCCTTTATGGGGATATGCTAGAGATTTAAAATATTCTGATGGCAAAAATGCAGAAGCCGTTTTTAAAAATCCATCTGACAAATTTTTTAATCCTATAATGCCCAACAATGTTCCTGTTGGTCAGAAAGGATTACATGGTGCAGTTTGGTTTGAGACTGTTTATCAAGATAAAAAAGATCCTTCAGGTAAAACGCTTTTTGGAATTTATCACAACGAAAACTACCCCATCACTTTACCCTATGATTCAATAACAAAAGAAGGGTATCGAAACCTGCGTTGGCCCCAGGGATTAACAGGTCCGGAAAGTCCTGCAGCGGTTTGTCGCATTGGTGTTATGAAATCGATTGATGGCGGTAAAAGCTGGATAAATAAAGGCATTTTCATAGAAGACTATGATCCAAGGATGATTCGTAAACCATTCAATACTTCCAATACTTTTGCAGGTGGTGTTGGAGATCCTTCAGCAGTAGCAAGTGGAGACTATTTGTATTTATTTTATGGCGAGTACGGGTATCCTGGTATCTATAATGAAAAAACATACAGCGCTAAAACCGAATGGAGCGGACAATGTATCAGCATTGCGCGCATTGCATTAAAAGACTTAGACAATCCTGTAGGAAAAGCAAAAAGATGGGATGGCAAATCTTTTTCGATTCCATATGATAGTTATGGAGTTCCTGTTCGTTCATTACAAATTCCTTTAGAAGAAGGTGGCGGAGCTGCTTCTTCTCCAACTGGTGGATTTCATTGGGGACCATCAGTAAGCTGGAACACTTATTTAGATTGTTGGGTAATGATGATGGGTAAAGTAGAAGGCAAATCTTGGCAGGGAGATAAAATCTTTATTTCATTTAATAAAAATAAAGACCTGGGCGCGGGGAACAATAGTCAGGATTGGTCAAAACCTGCATTGGTTTTTCAGAAACCTGGGTATATTCTCTGGTACCCTTCTTTACAACCATTAAACGACCCCAATGACATCAAAGAAAAGTATACTTCTGTTCTATTAGGAAAGCGTGCACGTTTTTTTGTAAAACGAATCAAGCCTGGAGATGATGAATATGCTTCGGAACATTTTATTGAATTTGAAAAATAAAATAATAATTGAAAGATTACATTCAAGTGATCATTAGCATTATTTTTTAGAAGGAGTTAGATTTTTTATTGCAATGAATGGTTGTGACAATTCCGATTTACCATCAGACAAAATCATTTTATAAGTCCCTGCTCTCAGGTATCTTTCATACTGTGTAAAGTAAGGCAAATCACTTGTTTGACGGCTTATGATCATATCCCACCGGTATTGATTAAAACCTTTCTGACCTTGTAAATTGGTTGACCAGATTTTTTTATTGGCTGCATCCAATATAGAAATCGTTACCGGTTTCATTTCATTTAACCAAAACACAATATCCTTTTTTTCAAAACTGCGATAGTCAGGATAATTAGATGCAGACTGAAACCAGGGCAACTGATTTTCTTTCGTTACAAAAAGGAAATCTTTATCAGTTGAAAATTGTTGGCTTACAAAATCATGAACAGGGCCAAGATTTATTTTATAAATACCTCTGCCATGAGTTCCTGCAATTAAATCACCACTTGATTCATGAATCTCCAAATCAGCAATAGCAGCTCCGGGCATATTGTTACCGAGATAAGACCAGTTTTTCCCCCTGTCAATTGAAATGAAAACTCCACGAATAGTGCCTGTATATAAAATATTCTCATTAGAAGGGTCTTCCAAAATAACATTTACTGGCTCATCTGGCAGGCCAGCTGCAATGCTATTCCAATTTTTCCCATAGTCTTCCGAAACGTATAAATAACTTTTCAAATCATCATAATTAATACCCGTCATGGCAACATAAACTCTCTCTTTTTTAAAACGGGATGCGCATATACTCCGAATATAATTATTGGCAAGACCTTTATCATTTTCTTCCCAACTTTCTCCATCATTTTGAGTAACCCAGAATGCACCTTTATCGGTTCCTGCATAGAGCAACCCTTTTTGCAGATAAGATGCTGCCAATGCCCCAGTGGAAAATGATTTCTTCTCACTACTAGATGTAACAGTAAGGTTCGGACTGATTACTTTCCATGCATCTCCCCTATTGGAACTTTTGAAAATATAATTGCCTCCATGATACAGTGTTTCCTTTTGATGTGGTGAGATCAAATATGGTGTCATATAATTAAACAACAACTCATCTTTTATTGCTGAAGGAAGTTTAGGACGGATACCCTTTGTAGTGTCAGCCCTTTTATCAAGCCGTACAATTCCGCCATGTTGCGAACTATAATAAACGGTAATATCATCTTCTGGGTCCACCTGTGTTACGCAACCATCGCCTCCATCCCAGGGGTCGATCCATATATATTTCCAGGGGTCAGGAATTGTTGGATTAAATTCTTTAGGAGGTCCATACACTGTTGCATTGTCTTGAGTGCCGCCATAAACCATATAATTTTTCTGATCGATAGTGATGTCATAAAATTCACCAACGGGAATATTATTATAATGTAGCCAGGATTCTCCTTTGTCGTAGCTAACATAAAATCCTCCATCATTTCCGGCAGCTATATGGTTTGGATTTTTTGGATTGATCCATAACTCACATTGATCCAGGTGAAATCCTTTTGCCAATCCGTTATTTACACGGTTAACTTTTCCTCCGATAGTAGAAAATGTTTTTCCTCCATCCTTGCTATGGATAAGACGTACGCCAAGACAATATATTTCTTCATCATCTTTGGGGTTAACATAAACATCAGTAAAGTACCAACCAATAACTGAGAAAAATTTCAAAGAATCTTTATGCGTTTTTTTCCAGCTGATACCACCATCTGTAGTTTTATAAAGTTCTCCTGATGTACCTGGAGAATTATCAAGGTTGTCAACTAGAGCATATGCTTTTAGGGGATTGGTATAGGAAACAGTCAAACCGATACGTCCTGTCTTTGGTCCAGATGGCAATCCGTTTTTACAAGCTATCCATTTTTTTCCCCCATCAGCACTTCTGTAAACAGCACTGTTTTTTCCACTAATACCTGGATGAACTTCCCACATAGAAGCATACATGATTTTTGGATTAGAAGGCGCAATCACAATTTCATTGGCCCCTGTTGAATCATTTATATACAATACTTGTTGCCAGGTTTTGCCCCCATTCGTTGTTTGATAAAGTCCACGGTTCTTGTTTGTTGACCATAAATGACCCAGCACTGCTACCATTACGATATCAGGGTTTGTAGGATGAATTGCAATTTCTGCAATAGACCATGAATCTTCAAGCCCAATATGCTGCCATGTTTTGCCTGCGTCACTGGATCGATACATTCCTGTTCCCGGCAAAGTAAAGTTTCTAGGCTTTTTTAAATTTTCTCCAGTACCGAGATAAATGATATTAGGATCAGATGGTGCTAATTCCATATCGCCAATACCCAATGATGCCTGATCCTGAAAAACACAATCCCAGCTAACGCCATTGTTTACTGTCTTCCATAATCCACCCGAACCAAAACCAACATACATCGTACCGGGATGTGCAGCATCCACCTGCACCACATCAGCTCTTGCAGAATTTACCGCAGGCCCAATAGAAACCCAGTCAAGTTTATATTTAGTATTCCTCTTCATTTCTTTAAATGTTTGAAATGAGTTTTCTAGAGGAGACTTTATTTGCTGGGCATTAATAGTTGCTGTAGAGAAAAAAATGATTAAGCAGCATATGGCAAAAACTTTTTTCATTTTTTGAGTTTTAGAACTTAATAATAAAATCAGCTGCTATTTTAAATAGTTTGACTTCATCTATAAATATAAGTAAGAATCAAATTCTATTTGTAGAATTGTCGGCTTTGCCGTACAAAGAATTGTCGGCTCCGCTTCGCTGCGCCGACTTTCCTTGGGGTGGGGCTTTACACAAACCCCCACGGCTTCGCCGTTGTGGTTTTTTCGTGTCATCGCTTTTACGAGCAAGCTCGTGACGCTCAGCCACAAAAAAACCCCTCAACTTCCGTTGAGGGGTTTGTGTAGCGAGAATGGGAATTGAACCCATCACCTCAGGGTTATGAATCCTGCGCTCTAACCAACTGAGCTACCTCGCCGTAAAAAGATAAAATATCCTTTCGGGCTGCAAATATAGGGGGTTTCTGTAAAAGGAAAAAGGCTAGTAGGCCAACAATTTGCTGATTCGCTCTGCTACCTTATTGGCAGTAGGCAACATGGCCGATTCCAATGCCACATTAATAGGCACTGCAGGGAGGTTTTTGGCCCCCATTACTTCCACTTTTGCATCTAGAAAATGATAGCAATCGTTGGATATTCTTAATGATAATGCTTCTGCAAATGAATTATTCTGTTGTTCTTCACTCAAAACCAACACTTTTCCGTGGCGTTTTACCGAATTAAACACCGTTTCTTCATCCAATGGGAACAATGTTCTTAAATCGAGCACTTCAATCTGCCCTGGATATCTTTCAGCTGCTGCTTTAGCCCAATACACACCCATTCCGTAAGTAATGATACAAACTGTTTCTCCTCTTCTGATTTTCTCCATATCAGCCTGTAAAAGCACATTGGCTTTACCCAAAGGAAGTATATAATCTTTTGCTGGTTCTATAGTTTTTGCATCATCCGTTCCTGGCACTTTACTCCAGTACAATCCCTTGTGCTCTAACATGATCACCGGATTAGGATCTAAGAATGCTGCTTTCATCAAACCCTTCATATCTGCAGCGTTCGATGGATAAACAATTTTTATTCCTTTAATAGATAATAAAGTGCTCTCAATACTTCCACTATGATAAGGACCGCCTCCACCATATGCTCCTACCGGAACACGCAACAACATTTGCACAGGAAACTTTCCGTTCGATAAATAACATGATTTGGCTACTTCAGTAACCAATTGATTCAATCCCGGATAGATATAATCGCCAAATTGAATTTCAACAATCGGCTTTAATCCCATTGCAGACAAACCTACTGTAGATCCAATAATATAGGCTTCCTGAATTGCTGTATTGAATACCCTGTTCTCTCCATATTTTTCTGCAAGTGTTGCAGCTTCACGAAATACACCACCCAATCTTCCACCCACATCCTGTCCATATAAAACTGCTTCCGGATGTTCGTCCATTATTTCATCAATCGCATGCAATGCAGCATCCACCATAATTACACGCTCACCGGATTTTGGAGAACGCATTCCTTTTTCTTCGCGAACGGTTGTTGGAGCAAATACATGCTCATCAACCGAACGGATATCTGGTTCAGCAGCAGCTTGTGCCAATTTAAAATCATTCAACACTAGTTCAAGTGTATCTGTTTCTATTTGATTGATTTCATGATCAGAAAATCCAACTCCATTCAACAACATTCTTAGTTTAGGAATTGGATCGTATAGTCCATGCTTCAATAGATCTTCTCTGCTTCTATAAAATTCTTTTCTAACTCCACTGGTATGATGTCCGAGCAATGGCACTTTCGCATGCACAATCACTGGCTTTCTTTCGTTCCTTGCATAGTTAACCGCTTGCTCCATGGTTTCGTAACAACGCATGAAATCACTTCCATCCACCTGCATTCTTTTCAACCCTTTAAAACCACATGCATATTCATATGCATTCATGGTTCTGATTTCATCTGCACTTGCACTAATGCTCCATTGATTATCTTGAACCAGGTATACGATCGGTAATTGTTTCAACACTGCAAACTGCAATGCTTCACTCACTTCTCCTTCACTCATCGCTCCATCTCCCAAAGAACAAATCACCACTGGAGATTTTCCATCGGCCGATCTGCGCAATGCATTTGGATTGGATTTTTCTAAGAATTGAACCCCCTGTGCAACACCGGTTGTAGGAATAGCTTGCATTCCAGTGGCACTACTTTGATGTATAATAGAAGGTCTGTTCTCGTCTTTACTACTAGGATGACAATAATAAGAACGACCACCAGAAAATGGATCATCCTTTTTTGCCAATAGCTGAAGCATTAACTCATAAGGAGTAAATCCAACAGCCAGCATTAAACTATCGTCTCTATAATATGGGCTTACCCAATCACAAGGCAATAATTGTAATCCTGTTGCTAATTGAATGGCTTCGTGTCCTCTCGATGTAGAATGCACATACTTGCATACCGTCCGATTGGCATCGTAGGTTTCACTCATAGACTTGGCAGTCATCATGAGTTTATATGCTTGTAATAGTATGTTGGGTGTTAGCATTATTTAATTTCGAGTTCAAACATTTTTTGTTGTTCAAAAAATCCTTCCAACACATCTCCTACTACACATTCACCTACTCCTGCAGGTGTACCTGTGTAGATCATATCTCCAATATTTAACGAAAAATAATTAGATATATGCGACACGATCTTGTTAAATGAAAATATCATATCCGTTGAATTACCCACTTGCACCGTTTCCTTGTTATTCAACAATGAAAAATGAATGGGATTTCTCAATAACTCTTCTGTTAATGGCATCCAATCAGCAACAATGGCTGAATTATCCCATGCTTTGGCTTTTTCCCAAGGCAATCCTTTCTTTTTTAATTCAGCTTGAATATCTCTTGCAGTAAAATCGATACCAATAGATATGGCATCGTAATAATTTTCGGCTTGATTTTCGGGGATGTACTTTCCGTTTTTAGAGATGCGTAGCACCAATTCTATTTCGTAGTGTAATTCGTTGGAGAATTCCGGATAATAGAAAGGCGTGTTAGACTGCCACAGCGCAGTCTTTGGTTTCATGAAAATCACCGGCTCCTCCGGTACGGCGTTGCCTAGTTCTTTTGCATGATCGGCATAATTTCGGCCTACGCAAAAAATTTTCATAGTACAGTTTCATTTAAAATAGTAACCAGGTAGTCCTTTGATGTATCACTTTTTGAGCGATTTGGGTACAGAACGGACTACATAAATTATATTTCCAATGCTTATAACTATGAAATAAGCTTTTTTATTATGTGAAGGCTAAAGTATTTGCCATATTCATGGCTTTTTCGAGGCCGATAGCGGCAAACTGCTCAATAATATCGCAACAAGCCTTGATTTTGAGGTCTACAATGGGCTGTTCTGAGGGTAGCCATTTGCTTAAAACAAAGTCTGCCTGACCACCTTTGGGGAAATCATTCCCTATACCGAACCTTAATTTGGCATAAACATCAGTTCCCAGGGTCAATTGAATATCTTTTAATCCATTATGGCCTGCATCGGAGCCAGCACCACGCAATCTTAATTTATTGATCGGTAAGGCCAGATCATCCACTATTGTTAGGGTTGAAGCGATATCCAATTTTTCTTTATCCAGCCAGTATTTAAAAGACTTCCCACTTAAATTCATATAAGTGGTAGGCTTGATGCAAATGAATGTTTTTCCCTTCCATTTTACTTCGGCCACTTCTGCGAGGCGGTCTAATTTAAAAAACCCGTTCTGCCTGCGTACAAAAGCGTCTAATACATCAAATCCAATATTGTGACGCGTATGCCGATATTCATCGCCAATATTGCCCAATCCAATAATTAAAAATTTATGCATACTGCTTACAAAAATAGCTTTTAGATTGATTGCTAGTCCATAAAAAAAGCCCGTTCAGGTAAACCCAAACGGACTCTTTTATAGTTTCTACTTGTATTATTTCTTCTTCTCGTCTTTTGCTGCAGTTGCTTCATCCTGCTTTAACTGACGGGTCATCACCACAGACGCAATAGGAATACGTGGTGAGTTTAAAATTTCGATATTAGCCGTTTTCACGTCTTCTACACGAATATTACCATTCAGATCAAGATTAGTAATATCAACATTAATAGTTGAAGTAAGGTCCTTAGGTAAAGCTTTAATTTTTAAAGACTTCATCTTAGTAACCAACTTACCACCACCTTTAACACCTACAGAAACTCCTGTAAATTTGATAGGTAAAGTAGCGATTACTTTTTTGTCTCCTACTAACTCAAGTAAATCAACGTGGATTAGTTGATCACTTACTTTGTCGAACTGTAGATCTTTCAAAATACACTTGTATTTTTTGCTACCAACGCTAACTTCTGCTAACTGAAATTCACCAGTGTACACTAAGGGCTTGAAAGCCTTAGCTGGAGCGTAAAAATTCACCTCCTCAGCACCCCCGTAAATTACACCTGGCACATTTTCTTGAGAGCGAATTTGGCGGGCGGCTTTTTTGCCATGTTCGGTCCTCAGAACACCTTCGATTGTAATTGTATTCATTGTTTAAATTTTTGGACGGCGAAGGTAAGGAAAATTATGAATTTAGAGAGATGAAATAAGAGATAAAAGATATGAGATATGAATTATGAGATAATATGTAAAAGAGTTAAATCTTGGTCAAAAAAGGGTTATCAATATATATAAATAATTAATATTTATAATATATTGAAAGAGAGTATATTAAATCAAAATAGTCATGAAAATTTGATTTATATAGCAACCTTTTAAAAAACCCCTGCTTATTTATCCCTACTCTTCAACTGAGAATGAATAAACAAACTCGTGATGCTTTTATTCTCGTATGCATTCCTAATTGCTATGGCAAACAGATCGGCTACAGAAATCACTTTGATTTTACTCGACTCTTTTTGTAATGGTATAGTATCACAAACGATCAATTCTTCTAGAACACTGTTCTCGATATTTTCATAAGCATTGCCGCTCAAAACAGGATGCGTAATTAAAGCTCTAACACTTTTAGCTCCTTTTTCTTTCAATAATCCCGCAGCTTTTGCTAATGTGCCACCGGTATCGCATATATCATCTACCAATACAATATCCTTTCCTGTAACGTCTCCAATAACTACCATGCTGGCAATTTCATTGGCTCTTTTGCGATGTTTATCACAAATCACCATTTCTGCATTGAAATAACTGGCTATTTCTCTTACGCGATTGGTGCTACCTACATCCGGAGCAGCAAAAGCAAGATTGGATAATTTTAATTGTTCGATATAAGGAATGAATATGGCTGAACTATCTAAATGATCAACTGGCACATCAAAGAATCCTTGAATTTGTGCAGCATGTAAATCCATCGTGATGATACGATCAGCACCAGCAGCTTCTAACAATGTTGCAATCAGTTTAGCGCCAATAGCTACACGGGGCTTATCTTTTCTATCTTGACGAGCAAAACCATAATAAGGAATTACTGCAATTACTTTATAGGCACTCGCTCTTTTCGCAGCATCAATCATTAACAATAATTCCATCAAATTTTCTGTGGGTGCATAAGTGCTTTGCACTAAAAAAACATAGTCACCACGAATACTTTCCAGAAAAATAGGTTGAAACTCTCCGTCACTGAATTTTTGGATATTGATTTTTCCAATAGAAGCGCCAAAACGATGAGCAATTTTTTCTGCCAGCTTTTGAGAACCTGTGCCGGAGAATATCTTAACAGAAGGATTCATAATAGTAGTGAGTTGGGTTGCGCGAAGATATTAAACCGATTAACAAATTGTATATTGATTTTGCAATTGTTTATAATATGAGGAAATATTCTATCAAAGACTGGGCAAATGATGATCAACCACGCAAAAAACTCATTTTAAAGGGCGCTGAAGCATTAACGAATGCTGAATTACTCGCTATTTTGATCAATTCTGGCACTCCCACTCATTCTGCATTGGACATTGCGAAGCAATTGCTCCAATTTGTTGGAAATGACTTACTCAAATTAGGAACAATGAGTGCAAAAGAGATGGCAACGCTTCCAATCAAAGGTCTGGGAGAGGCTAAAGCCATTGCAATTAAGGCTTCCCTCGAATTAGGTATACGGAGAGATGTTTCAAAACACGTGAAGGTTCAAATAACCAGTAGCAAAGATGTTGCCCATTTTTTAAAAGCCAATTTCCAATATCACCAGCGAGAAGTATTTGCCGTATTGTTTTTAAACAGGGCCAATAAAATTATTCATTTTGAAGTGGTGAGCGAAGGTGGTATAACCGGCACTGTGGCCGATCCCAGAATCATTTTAAAGAAAGCAATAGAACACCAATCCACAGGAATTATTCTATGCCACAATCATCCCAGCGGTAACCTCAAACCCAGCACAGCAGACGAAATGCTCACCAAAAAGATCAAAACCGCGGCATCATTTATCGACATTTTAGTAACAGACCATATCATCGTTAGCGAAGAAGGATATTTCAGTTTTGCAGATGAAGGAATGATTTAAAAAATCACTTCATTTAATGCTACAATCAAATTGTATAGATTCAATGAAATTGCAACACTCGCTGCTTAGAAATGCAACCCAGTATTGCAAAACTTTCTATTCTCCGCATTTCTAAAAGGCTCGTTTTTGCAACTTCATTGAATCATATATTCTATTATTATGAAGAAGTGTTTTTAGAAATGTTTGGAGAAAAAATAACGAATGAACTTTAGAGAAATACCGTCGATAATTGATTGAGAGAGGCGTAAACAATGAAATTTGTTTGAGCTCCGACTTGTCGGAGCGAGTTATTTCATTGTAGCCGAACGAAAGAAATTATAGGTATTTCTATACGTGAATTTGACCAAGCGATAGTGATATTACCAATTATTAATAATATGGCAGAGTGAGGTTGGAAAAAAATACTGAGTGAACATTTTATAAATACCGTTAAGTAATTTTTGAGAGAGGCGTGAGCAATGAAATCTGTTTGAGCCCCAACGGGGCGAGTTATTTCATTGCAGCTGAACGAAAAAATTATAGGTATTTATAAACGTGAAAGAAGTGTTTTTTCCAACCTCACTTTAAACTAATTATTTGTTTATAAGAACAATTACGCTTGCGCAGTTGGTCCTCCGAAATGCATTGGAATTTCAATTTGCTCTAAATCCTGAACAGCACCATTGGCAGCTTCAAAACGTTCAATATTTTCTTCCAAGGCTTTCATAAAACGCTTGGCATGCATAGGGGTAAATATGATTCTTGACTTTACTTTGCTTTTTGGTGTGCCCGGCATCACATTCACAAAATCAATCACAAATTCGGCATTACTATGGGTGATTATCGCCAGATTGGCATAAGATCCCTCAGCTACTTCCTCGCTGATTTCTATATTCAATTGATTGGTTGGTTGTTGCTCCATAAATAATGATTAAGAACAAATGTACGGATGGATTTAATATTTTAAAATAAATAATAAAAACTTTACATGATAGAACTTAATGTATGGCGCAATTAGTTTAGATCAAACAACATTTAAAACCAGACACGTTAAGAGTATATGCGTGATTTAACTTATACGTCTATTGCAAAAAAGTGCTAATTTTATAAATTGACAAATGCAATTTTTGTTCATTAAAAAATGAATACAAATATCTTAAATAATGACTTTAAGAACTAAACATGAATAAAGAATATGTGATAGAAACATATGGCATTGATAGAAGATTAATAGAAGATTCTACATACTTATCTACTAAAGTGGTTAAAATGGCCACTTTTTTTGAGATGGATATTACTGCATTAAGATCAAAGATCAAATCACAAAAAAAAGAACCGAACATTTCAATAATTGCAATTTTGTTTTTTTGTTATACAAAAACATTAGCTGCACATAAGCGGGTATTTGCTTTAAAAAATAATAATGACAAACTATATCTGTTTGAGGATGCCGATGTTTTTTTCCCTTATGAAATAGATAGCCGTTCAACTCAAAAAAATATTGGAAGAAAAATATTTAAAAAAGCCAACCAACTTTCACTGAATGAAATTGCGGCTCAACTAAATGATTTACCTAAATCATCCGATGTAACAACAGCTCAAGAAAAAAAGTTTCTGGCTTTACCCAAGTTTCTCAGACATTGGATTTATGATTATCATTTTAAAAGGCCTTTAAATAGAAAAGCAATGTTTGGCAATGCATTTTTTTCTATGCTGGTAAATTCAGTGAAAACAAATTCTTTTTCATCCTATTCCTTGCCATTTAATTTTCATCCAATTGGAATGTTTATAAGCCTTACCAGCTGTAAAAACGAAAACGGGCAGACCAAAACAACAATCGGAGTCAGTGTTTCTGCCGATCATGCAATTATCAACGGAGCAGATTTGGGTAGATTTTGCAATGACTTTATTTCCAACGTAGAACAGTTTTCTTTCCAATAATATGAAGCAATCTAAATTAACTTCCGTTCCATCTATAAAAATTGTATTTCATGCACTGGGTCTGTTACGCAATCCAATTAAAGAAATCACTTTAATGTCAAAAAAATATGGTGATATTTTTGAGCTGGGCAATATCAATACTTTCGCGAAACAATCAAGTAAACCAGCCGTTTTTGTTCATCATCCTGACTACATTAAACATATTTTAAAAGACAATCAAACCAATTATTCCAGAGGAATTGTATTTAAAAAAAGGAAAGATCTGGCTTGCATAGACAGCTTTTTAGGCAATGGAATATTCATGAGCGACGGAGCAGTTTGGGAAGAACAACATAAAATGTTACGCATTTTATTTTCAGGTGAATCCTTGGAAAAAACACATGCAACAATTCAATCAGAAACAGACCAGTTAATACTTGAATGGAATGAAAAAATAGCTATTTCAAATAAAATTGACATAGAAACAAGTGTCCATTTTAGAATGCTTAGAATTCTTTTTAAAAGTTTTTTAATCACTGCAGAAGACTTCAACTATCTGGAGATCTTTGATACTTTCCAGAATATAATGAAGGCTGCCAGTTTTAAAGAATCGGTTAGCAACTTTATTAAAATAGGACTACTAAGAGCCATAGGTATAAAAAGAAAACCAATAGATCATGAAATACATGTTGAAAAATTAGACCTCCTTGTAAAACAGCTGATTGAAAGACTTCAAAACAACAAAAGTGAATGCGGAGCATTAACCCAGCTATTGCTTGAAAAATACAATGCAAAAGAGATAACCTACCAGGAAGTAAGAGACACTGTAATGAATTTTATTTTTGCTGGTTTCGAAACAAGTGCTGCTGCCATTTCATGGTCATTGTATTGCCTGGCAAAGCATCCAGCTGAACAAGAAAAAGTGGCCAATGAAATTCTACAAACTAAAATTAAAAATAATACCGATTTAATTCAGGTCAATGAATTACCCGTTTTAATCAGATTTATCAAAGAATCCATGCGATTCTATCCTCCCGTTTGGTTATATATAAGGGAGTCTTTAGAAGATGATTATATTGGAGATAAATATATCCCAAAAGGGAGTCTGATACTTATTTGTCCTTTTGCACTTCACCAGCATGAATCTTTCTGGAAAAACCCTGGTTTATTCCAACCTGAAAATTTTGAGAAAGAGAATTTACAAGGCAAAGCATTTGTTTATATGCCTTTTGGCCAGGGAAAAAGAATGTGCCTGGGCCATGCACTTGCCAATATTCAAATGCAGATCATATTATCAAAATTGATTGGTGAATTTAGGTTTGAGAAAATCTCCAAAAAAGAGCCAACAATCAACCCAGCCATCATTATAAAGGGCGCCAAACCGATATCCTTAAAAGTTACTAAAAGATAGAATTACTTTATTTAACTTAATTTCGCCGCATGTTATTACTTGATGGAAAAATCGCCGCAGCATCGGTGAAGGAAGATTTAAAAAAATTGACTGCTTCAATTGCTGCATCCGGAAAGCCTGCACCTCATTTAGCAGCCATTTTAATTGGCAATAATGGAGCCAGTGAAACCTATGTGGCCAGCAAAGTAAAAAGTTGCGAAGAGTGTGGATTTAAATCTACCTTAATTCGCTTTGAAGAAACAGTGGATGAAGCCGAATTATTGTCGGCGATTCAAACCTTGAACAGCAATCAAGACATCGATGGAATTTTAGTTCAACTTCCATTGCCAAAACATATTAGCGAACAAAAAGTAATTGAAGCAATTGATCCTTCTAAAGATGTGGACGGATTTCATCCTTCAAGCATTGGAAAACTGGTACAAGGCTTACCTACTTTTATTCCGGCAACACCTTATGGCATTTTGTTAATGCTCGAACATTTCAACATTCAAACAAAAGGCAAGCATGCTGTTGTGATCGGAAGAAGCAATATTGTTGGCAGACCGATGAGTATTTTGTTGAGTAGTAATATTGCTCAAGGAAATTGTACAGTTACCATTTGTCATTCTCATACGCATAACCTGAAGGAAATTTGTTTACAGGCCGATATTATTGTAGCTGCATTGGGTAAACCTGAATTTGTTTTACCCGAAATGGTAAAAGAGGGAGCTGTGGTAATTGATGTTGGTATCACCAGAGTTACAGACCCTACAGCTGCAAAAGGTTTTAGAATAAAAGGAGATGTCCATTTTAGTACAGTTGCTCCAAAATGCAGCGCCATCACGCCAGTGCCTGGAGGTGTTGGTTTAATGACTATTGCTGGATTATTGAAGAATACCATGCAAGCATATCAAAATAACAGAGGGTAGTATGACCACCATTCAAACAGCAAGCAGCATTCCAGTAATGGAAGCTTTTTATACTTTACAAGGTGAAGGATTTCATCAAGGAAGGGCTGCCTATTTCATCCGATTGGGAGGCTGTGATGTGGGCTGTTTTTGGTGTGATGTAAAAGATAGTTGGGATGCCAGTAAACATCCGCAATTAAGGATTGATGAAATTGTTAATGGTGCTATAGCTCATCCTTCTAGATTAGCAGTGATTACCGGAGGAGAACCATTACTGCATGATTTAAATTCACTAACCAATCTGTTAAAACAAAAAGGGTTTGAAACAAATATTGAAACCTCGGGGTCATCACCTTTATCTGGCACCTGGGATTGGATTTGTTTATCTCCCAAAAAATTCAAAGCACCTTTGCCTGAAATTATCACTAAAGCCAATGAATTGAAAGTGGTGATTTACAATAAGCACGATTTTGAATGGGCAGAACAATATGCTGCATTGGTGAATGATCAATGTTTACTTTATTTACAACCTGAATGGGATAAAGCAGCAGAAATAACCCCTTTCATCATTGAGTATATTCAATTAAACCCTCAATGGAGAATGAGTACACAAGTACATAAGTACCTAAATATTCCTTAAGACTTCCTGAATTGTCACAGATACGTCAATAATCAGAGAACATGTCTCGTTCTACAGTTTCATGACAATTGCTTTTTTTAGTAGTGGCACCTTTGCATAAGAAATTCGGATTATGTTGAAGAGTTACTTACTAGGACTGATATTATCTTTTACATACATTACTGCCAATGCTCAACAATCGGATACACTTTCTGGCGTTGGCAACGAAGTGGTGGTAACTGCCACTAAAACAGAAAGAAGATTAAGCAATGTAGCTGTTCCTGTTAGCATCATTTCACAAAAAAAAATTCAACAAGCAGGATCCCTTAGATTAAACGATATTCTTCAGGAACAAACAGGTATTTTTTTGACTTCCGGTTTTGGCACAGGAGTTCAAATGCAGGGGCTTAGTCCAGACTATACATTGATTTTAATTGATGGAGAACCTTTGGTTGGAAGAACGGCTGGAGTACTGGATTTAAACAGAATCACTGTAGGTAATATCAAACAAATTGAAATTGTAAAAGGCCCGTCTTCCAGCCTATACGGCAGTGAAGCAATGGCTGGTGTAATCAATATAATTACAGATAAGCCAAACAGAACTACTTTAAAAGCTTCAGCCCGTTATGGAAGTTACAATACATCAGATTTGAATTTGAGTGGAAGTATTCGCAAAAATAAATTTGCCTATCAGGGATTTGTAAATGGCTATGCCACTGATGGTTTTAGTATTCGGCCCAATAGTGTTGAAAGGTCAATAGCGCCAATTAAGCGCTTTACTATGCAACACAATTTGAATTATTATTTTTCTCCTAAAACAAGCGCATCTTTCAACTATAGGATGAATGAAGAGAAGATCATCAATATTATAGCAGTAACCAATAATGGTGCAGTTACTACATCAAATGGCGTAGAGAAAAACAAAGACTATAATGCTACTTTTCAGCTTGCCCATCGATTCAATAATCACTTAAAAAACAGTACCAGAATTTACGGAACAAAATTCGAATCTTCTCAAGAACTCCTTACGAGCAATGGCTCACCCTATACAGATTATTTTAAACAACAATTTGGAAGAATAGAGAACCAGACCGATTATACCATCAATGACTTAATTGAAATAAACACTGGCGTTGGCTATACAATTGAAACAGCCAATAGCAACCGTTACGACAAAACAGAGAGCACCAAAAAAAATCAGATCGGTTATGCTTTTTTACAAACTGAATGGAGACCGTTATCGCAATTAACCCTGATTGCGGGAGCCAGATACGACAACAACGAATTATATGCAGCTGCATTCAGCCCTAAACTTGCATTGCAATATAAAATCAATAAAAGCTTTCAACTTAAAGCAAGTATTGGAAGAGGTTTTAAAGCACCAGACTTCAGACAACTCTACCTCAATTTCACCAATGCAGCCGCAGGCGGATACAGCGTTTTCGGAACTGTTGAAGCACAAAAAATAATTAACCAATTAAACAGTATTGGTCAAATAGCCAGTTTCGAAAATGACTTTTATCAATTA
Source organism: Sphingobacterium thalpophilum (assembly GCA_943372285.1). Lineage (GTDB taxonomy): Bacteria > Bacteroidota > Bacteroidia > Chitinophagales > Chitinophagaceae > Sediminibacterium. The sequence continues at coordinate 23,178 of CALRYA010000009.1, forward strand.
GGAGAACTCAAACCAGAATTTTCAACTGGAATCAATATTGGTGGAAGTTTTAAACCAAACGACAAATTACAATTCACTTTTAATGTCTTTAGAAATAATATCGAAAACCTGATCGATAGCAGACTGGTAGCATATAGAACTGGTGGTTCACAAATTTTTAGTTACCTGAATGTAAAAAATGCTTTTACACAGGGTATTGAAACAGATTTCCATTATCAACTATCCAATGCATTCAATGTAAATGCGGGCTATCAATTATTACTCACTGGAGACAAAGATGAGATCAATAAAATAAACGATGGAAAAGTATTTACGAGAGATGCAAATGGATTTAGCAGATTGATGCAAAGAAGTGAATACGTTGGTTTGCCCAATAGAAGCAAGCATATGGCCAATTTTAAATTGCAATATGAAAAAAATAATGCTTTTGCCAATATCCGTTTGATATATAGAAGTAAATGGGCAGTTACAGATACCGATGGCAATGGACTATTCAATACCAACGATGCATTTGCCAATGGATTTGTACAGGTAAATACCGCAATCGGAAAAACAATTGCTCAGCAATTTAATCTGCAAATCGGCGTAAACAATTTATTGGATTATGCTGATATCAGCAATTTACCCAATATGCCTGGAAGAAATTTTTATACAACCATAACCTATCAATTTATACAAAAAACTAAAAAATAGATATATGAAAAAAGGAATCATAATGATTGCATTGAGTATTAGTTTGGCTTCATGCAGCAAAGACACCAACACAGCCAATTCCAACAATACTCCTGTTACCTCTGTAACAGTCAATAATTTTGCAGCTGATACAATTATAGGATTAACTAGTCAGGGCATCCCTTTTGGAGCAGGCAAATACTCTTTTTATAGTTTAGAATCCAATAAATCAGTGCCATCTTCAGACAGCGCAACCACTAAATGGGATCTAGGATTCAGAGGAACTTCCATCATTATAAATGGCGGCAATAGCGGACCAGGATCAGGTGGTGGTTTTGTATTTGTTGGGTTATACAATAATCTAAGTACCATTCCTGCTGATTCTACTTTTAAAGTGGATAATGCGCCTACTTCTTATGCAATTACAGCAGGGAGTAATAGAGGATGGTTTGTTTATGATGCCATCAATAATTTAGTGAACCCGATTCCTGGAAGGGTTCTAGTAATAAGAACTGCATCAGGCAAATATGCCAAAGTAGAAATCTTAAGTTATTACAAAGGCGGCACAACCCCTGCTGCATCTGCATCAGATGCGATTAAATTAAATGAACAACGCTATTATACTTTCCGATTTACCTATCAACCAAACGGAACAAAGAATTTTTAAGTTAGATGTATTGATTGATACCCTGCAACCCAAAATTGCAGGGTTTTTTATTTTAACAAAATAGTGCCCATATTTTTCCGATATTGTTTACTGAAATAGATGAAAGCATTTTTTACCATATTGATTCTTCTGCTGGCATTATCATCGGATGCACAACTCAATTATAGTGCAGATCGGGTAAGTCCAAAAGTGTTAGCCATTTATGAAAAAGCGATAACACTATTAAGAGAGGAGTCTTTCAAAGAAGCTGTTCCACTATTATTAACCACGGTTAAAGAAGACAGTAATTTTGTAGATGGCTATTTATCACTTGCAGGAACATTTGGCGAATTAAAACAATACCAGCGATCCATTCAGTTTTATGAAATAGCCAAACAAAAAGATTCAATCTATTTTTCAGTATACCAGCTTCCATATTCAATTAATCTGGCGGGTAATGGTCGATTCTCAGATGCATTAAAAGCAGTGAATCAATTTTTACAAATTCCAAAATTGAATGATAGAAGTGTTAAGAGTGCCAGTTTTAGAAAAAAATGTTTTGAATTTGCATTGGACTACGCCGCTAAACATCCTGCCAATAACTATCAGTTTAATCCGGTAAATTTAGGAGATAGTGTAAACTCCCAAGCTGCAGAATATTATCCATCTGTAACAGTAACCGATAGCTTATTGGTCTTTACAAGAAGAGGCAATCAAATTAGAGAAGATTTTTTTCAAAGCACCATACAGGGAAATCAACTAGGCAAAGCCAGTTTAATTAAAGGTGATATTAATTTCGAAGCACAAAAAGGTGCCATCACCGTTTCTCAAGATGGTGAATGGATGTTGTTTACTGCAAGATTTAATGAAGGTGGGTATGGCAATTTCGATTTGTATATTTCGTATTACACACCACAGGGATGGAGTGAACCACAAAACCTGGGAGAAAGTATTAATACAGAATTCTGGGAAAGTTCTCCAACCATTAGCCCAGATAAAAGAGTACTTTATTTTAGCAGTAATAGACCTGGTGGATTTGGAGGTTCAGATATTTACATGAGTCGTTTACAACCCAATGGAAAATGGGCTGCTGCTGTAAATATGGGCCCAACCATCAATACCGCTGGTGATGACCAAGCACCTTTTATTCATGCTGATAATCAAAGCATGTATTTTACTTCAGATGGTTTACCTGGTTATGGTGGATCAGACCTATACATCGTTAGAAAAAACAATAAAGGAGAATGGGGTATTCCGGAAAACCTGGGCTATCCCATTAATACCATTGAAAATGAAGGTAGTCTGGCAGTTTCTGCAGATGGATTAACCGCTTATTATGCAAGTGACAGAAGTGATAGCAGAGGGCAACTTGATTTGTATAAATTTGAAATGCGGCCAGATATCAGACCCAACAGAACTTTATATGTAAAAGGAAAAATCATCGATAAAAAAACGGGCAAGAAATTACCTTCTTCAGTTGAGCTGATCAATAATGCAACTGGAACTGTGTTGATGAAAGTTCAAACAGATGAAACAGGAGAGTATTTTATTACATTACCCATAGGAAAAGATTATACTTTCTCTGTAAACAGAAAAGGATATTTATACTTTAATGAGTTATACGAACTCAGCAATAAACAAGCAGACAGTGTTTATCAAAAAGACATTGCATTGCAACCAATTGAGTTGAATGCTTCATTAACGTTTAGAAATATTCAATTTACTACCAATTCATTTCAACTTCCACAAGACGCCTATATTGAATTAGAAAAATTATTGCAGGTCCTTATCGAAAATCCTTCTCTTCAAGTAATTATTAGCGGACATACCGATAATATTGGCAAGCAATCAGACAATCAAATTCTTTCCCAAAACAGGGCCAAATCCATTGTAGACTGGTTGATCAATAAAGGCATTAATTCCAACCGACTTAAATTCAAAGGTTTTGGAGATAGCCAACCTATTGGAGACAATAAAACAGAATCAGGAAAAGCCAAAAACAGAAGAATCACCGTTACAATCACCCAGATTTAAGGTATTTATACCCTATTCCTTGATCCATATTTATTGCATTTTGGTATAAAGATTTTATGCATCCAGATTTAAGGCATCGGATTGCCCTTACGATGGTTCCAACCATCGGACCAGTCTTACAAAAAAAATTGTTGGACCATTTTACCAATGCTGCGGATATTTTTAAAGCATCTTCAACAGCATTGTGTCAAATAGAAGGCATTGGTGAATGGACAGCCAGTAAAATCATTGCATGGAATGATTATAACAGAGTAGACGAAGAAATGAATTTCATCCAAAAGCATGCTATCCAACCAATATTAATAGGCGAAACTGTATATCCTCAGCGATTACTAAATTGTTACGATGCACCAACTTTACTCTATTATAAAGGCAATGCATTATTGAATGAAACAAGAATCATAAGTGTGATTGGTACCAGAACCAATTCGAATTATGGAAGATCGGTCACTGAAAAAATAATTGATCAATTGCCATCAAACACTTTAGTAATAAGCGGTCTGGCATTTGGCATAGATGCAATAGCACATAGAGCTGCACTTAAAAACAAACAAAACACCATTGGAGTATTGGCACATGGGTTGGATAATTTATATCCAAGAGCTCACCGATCTTTAGCAAAAGAAATGATTGTGCAGGGAGGTTTACTTACAGAATTCCATCGCAATACGCCAACAGATAAATACAATTTCCCCAGAAGGAACCGCATTGTAGCCGGTATGTCCGACGCAACTATTGTTATAGAAACCGCTGTAAAAGGGGGAAGTATGATCACAGCAGATCTGGCTTTTCATTATAACAGAGAATTATTTGCAGTACCCGGAAAAGTCAACGACCCAAAAAGCAGTGGATGTTTAAAACTGATTCAAGAAAACAAAGCCATATTGTTTACCTCGCCTGAACATTTACTGGAAACATTAAACTGGTCTGTTCAAAAAGACCCCTATAAAAAACAATTGGAATTATTTGAATCACTAACCATTGAAGAAAAAATAGTGATGGAGATATTGCAAAAAGAGTCGGCTATATCTATGGAAGAATTGTTTATTAAAACAGGATTTAATGCTAGTAATATGGCAGGCATCATTCTGAATCTAGAACTTCAGCATATAGTTCAAATTATCCCTGGGAAAATGATTGCGTTAGTCTAGCTTTTTTATTCCATCGAATCAATAAGAAGAATGCAAGCAATGCAAAAAAACCAGGCAATAAAAACGCATAGGTGAAATGATTAGCATTGTTATTGTATATCCAAGCAGAAAAAATTGCCCCAGCTCCAATCCCAATTTCTAAAGCAATGTACATGGATGCAATGGCTTTCCCCCTATTTTCCGGAGCGCAAAGATCAACCGTCCATGCACTCAACGCAGGACTATTAATTCCCCAGCTCAATCCATAAATCACCGATCCAATCATCATTAATGTTACCGAATTTGAAAATGCCAGAACGATCAATGCAATCACCAATACAAAAGAAGAGACCAGCAAAACGGGCACCCTTCCATACCGATCGGATACTTTGGCTGCTACAACTCTGATTAATAAAGAGGCGATGGTAAAAAATGCAAAAAATAATCCCTTATTGTGTAACCCTAAATGTTCACTTAGATCGGGCGCAATAGTTAAAATCGTTCCGATTGAAAAACAAAGTAACAAAGTAATAATGGCTGGCCTTAAAGCTGTTTTTTCAAATATTTCTGTTTTATTGATCGTCAATAATTTCAGCTTAAATGGTTGTGGGTCTTTTAATGTTTCTTTTACATTGTATAAAATTCCCACAGAGGCAAGGGCAAATCCTGCAGACACATAAAACATGACATTGTAACTAAAATAGTCTACTAAATAACTGCCAATCATAGGCCCTGCTGAAGATCCTAATGTATAGCCAATGGATAATGCCCCCAATGCTTCACCCCGTCTGGATTCATGCACTACATCTGCACCATATGCAGAAGTAGCTGTGGGCTTAAACCCGGTTGAAAACCCATGTAAAAATCGAAGGAATAAAAAGCCTGCTACACTGGTAAGCATTGGATATAATAAACTACATACCACACAAACCAATGAACCAAAAATCATTACCGGAACCCTTCCTACCGTATCGGTTAGCTTTCCGCTAAAGGGTCTGGAAATGCCGGCCATTAATGTAAATAAAGCAATGATCAACCCCTTGTATTCTGCTCCCCCCAAAGAGGTGAGATAGCCTGGCAACTCAGGAATCATCATATTAAAACTAGTGGCAAACAAGAAATTGCTCAAACAAAGAAGCGCAAACTGAAAAGTAAAATAGGGAGTTGTAGCAGTTGGCTTTAATTCAGACATTGTTTGGAGCAGTCAATTTTAAGAAAGCAGCAAAGTTACTATAAATATTTTTGGAGGGAATTTGCTCACAGGACTATCTTTGCACATGGCAACAAACCTCAACCGCTCCACAAAAAGCAAAACCACTTCCCGTTTATTTGGTGAAGGATTAACTTTTGACGATGTTCTGCTGATGCCCGCATTCAGCGAAGTACTTCCCAGAGAAGTGAACATAAGTGCTCATCTTACCAAAGACATTATTCTGAATGTGCCCATTTTATCGGCTGCGATGGATACTGTTACTGAAGCCAATTTGGCCATAGCCCTTGCAAGAGAAGGCGGCTTAGGAATTTTGCACAAAAACATGTCGATTGAAAAACAAGCCGAACAAGTACGTAAAGTAAAACGTAGCGAAAGTGGCATGATCATCGATCCGATCACTTTATTAGTTGATGCAACCATTGGAGATGCATTATTATTAATGAAGGATAATAAAATTGGAGGAATTCCAATTGTAGATGGTGGCGGAAAATTAGTAGGTATATTAACCAATAGAGATTTGCGTTTTGAGACCGATAAAAAACGCAAAGTAAAAGAAGTGATGACAAAAGAAAATCTCATCACTGCCCCAGAAGGCACCGATCTTAAAAAGGCCGAAAAAATATTACAGAATTATAAAATCGAAAAACTGCCTGTTGTAAATAAACAAGGCAAGTTAATTGGATTAATTACCTATAGAGATATTTTACAAATCCGCAATTTTCCAAATGCCGTAAAAGACAATTTAGGCAGATTGCTTACTGGTGCTGCATTAGGTATTACCAAAGATTTAATGGACCGAGCATATGCATTGCAACAGGTGGGTGTAGATGTGGTAACATTAGATAGTGCCCATGGCCATAGCAAGGGAGTGATTGAAGCCTTAAAAGCATTGAGAAAGAATTTCAAACATTTACAAATTATTGCAGGCAATGTAGGAACTGCTGCAGGTGCTAAAGCTTTAGCTTTGGCTGGCGCCAATTGTGTTAAAGTAGGTATTGGCCCAGGTTCTATTTGTACAACAAGAATTGTTGCTGGTGCAGGTGTTCCTCAATTAACTGCTGTGATGGAAGCTGCTGCTGCCTTAAAGCCATTGGGTATTCCATTGATTGCTGATGGTGGTATTCGATATACAGGCGATATGGTTAAAGCATTGGCTGCTGGGGCAAATATGGTAATGATGGGAAGTGTTTTTGCTGGTGTGGAAGAAAGCCCTGGTGAAACCATTATTTATGAAGGAAGAAAATTCAAAGAATACCGAGGCATGGGAAGTTTAGGCGCTATGAGTCAAGGAAGTGGAGACAGGTATTTTCAGGATGTAGAAGCCGATATCAAAAAATTTGTGCCAGAGGGAATTGAAGGAAGAGTTGCTTATAAAGGAAGTTTGAGCGAGATCATTTATCAGTATGTAGGTGGATTAAGATCGGGAATGGGTTATTGTGGTGCAAAAAATATTGATGCATTGCAAAAAGCCACTTTTATTAAAATCACCAATGCCGGAATGAAAGAGAGCCATGCACATGATATAGATATTACCAAAGAAGCGCCTAATTATAGCAGGAAATAAAACCTTCTAAAATAAATTGGATTGAAAAAAATACATAAGCTCGTCCTTTCTGTTCTTTCGGGTTTGCTGCTTTTTGCTGCATGGCCTAATGTGAACTTTACCTTTCTAATTTTTATTGCTTTTGTTCCATTGCTCTTTGTAGCTGACCATTCAAAAAGTCCTAAGGAAGTATTTGGCTACACATTTATCACCATGCTTATCTGGAATGCCTCCACCACCTGGTGGCTTTGGAATTCAACAAGTGTAGGTGCTATCGCTGCGATCATTGCCAATAGTTTATTGATGTGTTTGCCCTGGTGGGGGTATGCAATCTGCAAATCGAAATACAGTAAACCTTTTTCTTTGGTTGCATTGGGCTTATTCTGGTTAGGCTTTGAATATATTCACCTGAATTGGGAATTATCCTGGCCATGGCTCACACTAGGCAATGTTTTTGCAGGTCATACCACTTATGTGCAATGGTATGAATACACCGGAGTTGGTGGCGGAACTTTGTTGGTGCTGTATTTTAATTTATTGAGCTATGAATTCAACCATGACTTAAATAAACAAAGATCAAAAAAAAGGAACTTCTTAAATGTACTATTACTGGTTTTACCATTCGTCATTACTGCTGTTTTTAATTTTAACGCTTTAGTTAAACGCGAAAAAATTACAGCGAATAAAAACATCATTGTTGTTCAACCCAATATCGATCCCTATCAAAAATTTGAATTAAGCAATGCAAGTCAGCAGATCAATTTATTGTTATCGCTTTCAAAATCTGCATTAGACAGCAATACCCAATTAATCATCTGGCCAGAAACAGCGATGAGTGTAGCAGAATGGCAGGAGAATATTACCAGTAACCCATACTATCAACCCATCTTTGAATTTGCCAAACAGCATCCAAATATTACTATTCTCTCAGGAATTGAAACATATAAAAACTATGGAACAGTAAAAGAAACACCTACTGCCCATGCAAGTTCTTCAGGCATGTACTACGATGCATTTAATGCAGCCATTGCCATCAAAGCAGGTGAGCCCATTCAATTATATAATAAAAGCAAACTGGTTCCTGGTGTTGAGTCATTGCCTTCTTTTCTTCGCTTCATGAGTCCGGTGTTTGAACAATTTGGTGGCAGTACAGGCGGATATGGAAGATCTGTTTCATCATCTGTTTTTAAATCAACCGGAAATGAAATAATCGCAGCTCCTATTATTTGTTACGAAAGTATTTATGGAGAATATGTAAACAGTTATGTACAAAAAGGTGCCAATCTTTTAACCATCATCACCAATGATGGATGGTGGGGCAATACGCCAGGGCATTTACAGCATTTGGACTATGCAAAATTACGTGCGATTGAAACCAGAAGATGGGTTGCAAGAAGTGCAAACACAGGAATTTCTGCAATCATTAATGAAATTGGCCAAATTGTTGAACAACAACCTTGGGATAAAGCTGCAATCATTAAATACAATATTCCACTAAACAATGAAATCACTTTCTATGTTAAACATGGAGACTATATTTTTTTAATGGGATTAGCTGGCTCATTGTTAATTATACTAAATGGTATTTATCACAAAATAAAAAAACGATTCATTTAATTTAACTCACTCCAATTAACCATTAAAATGAATCAAGCGCAATCAACATTGCAATACAACAAATACGGAACAGGATTTCCTGTTATATTGTTACATGGTTTTGGCGAAGACAATACGATATGGAACAACCAAATTGTTTTTTTAAGTACTCATTGCCAATTAATCGTCCCTAATCTTCAAGGAACTGGTTCGTCTCCATTAATGCAAGATAAATCTACCCTAAGCATTGAAGCAATGGCAGATGATATCAAACAATTGCTGGATGATGAAAATATCAATCAATGTATTGTACTGGGGCATAGTATGGGAGGATATATTACATTAGCTTTTGCAGAAAAATATCCTCAATACCTAAAAGGATTTGGTTTGATTCATTCAACGGCTTATGCAGATAATGAAGAGAAGAAAAAAAATCGCTTAAAGAGTATAGATATCATTGAAGAGTATGGTGGTTATTCATTCTTAAAAAATACGATCCCTAACTTATTCAGTGTAAAATTTAAATTTAACAACGAAGAGTCGGTTGAAGAATTAATTCAGAAAAGTAAAAGTTTCAGCAACACTTCATTACAAGCTTATTGCCATGCAATGATGACCAGGCCAGATCGTACCAAAGTGCTTACTAATGCACAAGTACCTATTTTGCTCATTGCAGGAACAGAAGACATAGCTGCTCCTTTGAAAGATTTAAAGGAACAATCCATTTTATCGACAATGATCGATTTTCATATTCTTGAACGAGTAGGCCATATGGGAATGTGGGAAGCGCCTCAAGAGATCAATCAATTAGTATTAACTTTTATCAACCCATTTTTATAAATATTTATATGCCTAAAACTATTTTAATTACAGGTGCTACATCAGGTTTTGGAAAATCAATTGCTGAAACATTTGCTGCCGCAGGTTGGAACTGTATCATTACCGGAAGAAGAGCCGATCGCTTAACCGAATTGTCCAGTCAACTCACCAGTCAATTCAATGTAAAAATATTGTCTTGTTGCTTTGATGTACAAGATAGAAAAGCAGTTTTTGAAACGATTGACAACTTACCTGCTGAATGGAGATCGATTGATGTATTGGTAAATAATGCAGGTTTGGCATTAGGTAGAGATAGTTTTGAAAATGCATCGCTCGATGACTGGGATACCATGATTGATACCAACGTAAAAGGATTAATGTATGTTACTAAAGCAGTCTTACCCATTTTTATCAATCAACAAAAAGGGCATATCATTAATATTGGATCAACCGCTGGTAAAGAAGTGTATAAAGATGGTAATGGATATTGTGCTTCCAAGCATGCCGTGGATGCTATTAGCAAAGCAATGCGTATTGACTTATTGCCTTATAAAATAAAAGTAACCGCTGTTCATCCTGGAGCCGCCGAAACTGAATTCTCATTAGTAAGATTCAAAGGCAATGAGCAAAAAGCCGATATGGTATATGATGGATACAAAGCTTTAGGAGCAAAAGATGTAGCGGATATCGTTTTTTATACTGCTAATTTGCCGGAGCATGTATGCATTAACGATTTAACAGTTACCTGCTTATCACAAGCAAACTCATTTTATTTACATAAATAAACCTATACCATAGGTTTATATGATTTTCATCATATCACAGGCTATTGTAACATTTGTAACAAATCACCCATAATTAACAATCTAATTTTGTATTGTAAAACAAAGCAATATGAAAAAGTTAGTTATTTTGGGAGCAGGAACAGCTGGCACAATGATGGCCAATCATCTTCATCATGAGCTAGATAAAAAAGAATGGGAAATTCAAATAATTGATGAACGGGAAGAACATCATTATCAACCAGGCTACCTTTTTCTTCCATTTGACATATATGCTCCAAGCGATATCATTAAGACCATTAAGGAATTCATTCCCAAAGAGGTTAATTTATTAACAGCAAAAATTCAAAAAATTGATGCTGCTAATAATACAGTTATCCTAAAGGATGGAAATACTATTTTGTATGATGTATTAATTATAGCTACTGGCGCAAAGATTGCTCCTGAAGAAATTCCTGGCATGAAAGGAAAAGAGTGGCAAGAATCTGTTTTTGATTTTTACACTTTTGAAGGTGCACTTGCTTTAAGAAATAAATTAAGGCAATGGCCCGGAGGAAGATTGGTAGTTCATATTACAGAAATGCCCATAAAATGCCCTGTTGCGCCTTTAGAATTTGCATTTCTAGCTGATTCTTTTTTCAAACACAAAAATATGCGCAATGAGGTAAGTATTACCTATGTGACCCCACTCAGCGGAGCATTTACAAAACCCAAAGCAACTGAAGCTTTAGAGCATTTATTATCTGAAAAAAATATAGAAATTGAAAGTGACTTTGCCATTGCCGAAGTAGACAATGACAATAAAAAAATAATTGACTATGGAGGCAGATCCATTGATTTTGACCTATTGGTTACAGTGCCTACAAACAAAGGAGATGAACTTATGGAAAGATCTGGATTGGGAGATGATTTAAATTATGTTCCAACCAATAAAGCAACACTTCAATCCCTTGCTTTTAAAAACATTTTTGTTTTGGGAGACGCAAGCAACCTTCCTGCATCAAAAGCGGGTTCTGTTGCTCATTTTGAGGCAGAAATTTTAACTGAAAATATTGTTCGGTTTATCAATGGCGAGCCGTTAAAAGAAGAATTTGATGGACATGCAAACTGTTTTATTGAAACTGGAAACGGGAAAGCCTTATTGATTGATTTTAATTATACACACGAACCAGTAGAAGGATCATTTCCTTTTCCCGGAATAGGACCGCTGCGTTTACTTAAAGAGAGCAGGATGAACCATATGGGCAAGCTGGCATTTAGGTGGATATATTGGAATGTATTATTAAAAGGAACACATATACCATTTGTTTCCGCAACCATGCAGGAAGCAGGAAAAAATTTTGATTAACTAAAAAACTATTTTATGGAAAAGCAATTAGCTGGAAAAGCAATTACAGTAAATGAAGAAGGTTATTTAACCAATTTTGCTCAATGGGATCAATCTATTGGAGAGGCAATCGCCAACGAAGTAAATATTGTACTTACTCCTCGTCATTGGGAAGTAATCAACTATCTACAGGAAGAACATAAAAACGAAGTAGCATTAAGTATTCGTAGAATTGGCAAAAGCGGAATAGTGGATATCAAAGAATTTTATGCATTGTTTCCAAATGCACCTTTAAAAACAGCAACTAAAATTGCTGGAATACCAAAGCCCGCTAGCTGTATTTAAATCAATTAAAAAAAATGTTATGAACGAGTTTAATGGTGAAATCAAAAAAATGATGATCATTCTTTCTAAAGCAACTTTAGAGAATGTTTATGCAGCATTTGTATTAGCAAATGGTGCAAGGATGGAAGGTATTGAAGCAGAAATGTTTTTTACATTTTTTGGATTAGAAGCAATTCACAAAAAGAAACTAGAGCACTTACATGTAGCAACTGTGGGCAACCCTGCTATGCACATGCCAACAATGCTAGGTGGATTGCCAGGAATGGAAGCTTTAGCAACATCTATGATGAAAAAAGAAATGGAAAAAATTGACATGCCTGATGTACATGAGTTTTTGGAAATCCTTACAGCATCCGGAGTAAAGCTTTGGGCTTGTAAATTAGCTATGGAAATGTTCCATTATAAAAAAGAAGATTTATACGAAGGAGTAAACGATGTAATAACAGTAGGCGATTTCTATAAACAAGGCAGCGGACTTGGCACGCATATGTTATTTATATAGTGTGCTGAATGGCCTGAATGGTAATATTGTATTCTGCAACAATTTCCTTAATGATATCAGCGGCAGGTTTTATTGCTGTAATAAGCGATGATACCTGCCCTATTTCTAATTCGCCTTCTACAAGGTCTCCTTCAAACATTCCTTTCTTGGCCCTTGCCCGCCCAAGAATTTCTTTCAACTCATTTTCATCAGCACCTTTAGATTCAGCTGCATCAACAGTTTTAAAGAAATCATTTTTAAGCAATCGAACAGGCACTAATTTTTTCATACTCAATTGAGTATCCCCTTCTGCAGATGCTATAACTGCATTTTTAAAATTTTCGTGAGAAGAAGCTTCTGCACTACATACAAATCTGCTCCCAATTTGAACTGCATCTGCACCTAAAGCAATTGCAGCCAACATTTGTTTACCTGTAGCAATTCCTCCTGCTGCAATTAATGGAATACTAATAGCAGCTTTCACCGCTGGTATCAACACCATCGTTGTAGTTTCTTCACGACCATTATGCCCGCCTGCTTCAAAGCCTTCTGCAACAACTGCATCACATCCAGCTTCCTGAGATTTTAGAGCGAATTTGCTACTGCTTACTACATGCACTACCTTAATGCCATGCGATTTTAAACGAGAAGTATATGTTTTTGGATTTCCTGCACTGGTAAATACAATAGGTACTTTTTCTTCAATGATAATTTGAATGATTTCTTCAATATTTGGATACAACAAAGGAACATTCACTCCAAATGGTTTGTTGGTTGCAGCTTTACATTTTTGAATATGTTCTCTTAATACTTCAGGGTACATGCTACCTGCTCCAATCAATCCCAGTCCACCAGCATTACTCACCGCACTGGCTAAACGCCAACCACTAGCCCAAATCATTCCTGCTTGAATAATGGGATATTGAATATTGAAAAGGGCAGTAATACGAGATGGCTTTGCAGTAGTTGCCTGATCCATTGTTAATTATTGTGGTTTGAATTATAAAGCTAATCAATGAGCTTTATCCAAAATCAATTTCTGTATTATCTCCAATATTTAAACTTCTGCTGAGTCCTTTTACAGAAGCGTCACTTCCTATAAGTGAGTTATCTAAAACTACTTCAAATAAATTGGTATAAGAGCCTATGATACTTTCGCGAACAATAGAATGTTTAATACTCGTATTGGCACCAATGGCCACATGAGGACCAATAATTGAATTAGCAATATCGCAGCCTGCTCCAATGCTAACTGGTGGAATAATAATAGTATTTAAATATCCGTGGTTGTAGTCGGTATTTCCTCCGAATTTCTTTAACAAGGTAGCATTGCTCTCTAATAAAGTTTCTTTTTTACCACAATCAAACCAATTCTTTACTTTAAAAGATTTGAACTGCGCCCCTCTTTTAATCATACAGTCGAGGGCATCAGTTAAATTATATTCTCCCTGTGTTTTAATGTCTTGCAAAAACAAATGATGCAAACATTCAAACAAAAAATGAGTTTCTTTGATTTTGTATAAACCAACAAGAGCCATATTGCTCTTTGGAATAGCAGGCTTCTCTACTACTTGATCGATAAATCCTTCTTCATTAATAGAAGCTACTCCAAAATTTCTCGGGTCGTCTACTTTTTTAATACCCAGCATGCTATAAGGACTATCCACTACTTCTTGTACATCGTATTCACATATAGTATCTCCCAAAACAACAAAAACCTCGTCTGTTCCAACAATGGATTTAGTGAGTTCAATAGCATGACCTGTACCCTGCCTTTCATTCTGAAAAACGAAATGGGTAGTCAGTTCTGGATAAGTTTGATTTACATAATCCTGAATTTTTTCTCCCAAATAGCCTACGATAAAAATAAATTCATGAATGCCTGCATCTTTTAGCTGGTCTACAATAAAACTCAAGATGGTTTTACCGGCAATAGGAATTAGGGCCTTTGGTTGAGTATATGTATGCGGTCTGAGTTTAGTTCCAGCACCAGCAACGGGGATAATTGCTTTCATTTTTTGGTTCTTTATCAATCCAAATGGCCCCTAAAAAAGATATGTACAACTCACACAAAAGCCAAATGGACTGTGAAAATAGCAAATAACACGAATTAACCAACTATTGTGGGGAAATCATGGTTAAAAATGGGTTATTAAAATATGGTTCAGATGAAGTGATGGATTAACTTTGCCAAAACTTTTTACATGCAGAGAGATACCCTGGTTTTTGACCTCATTCGCAAGGAATTAGAAAGACAACGTCATGGAATTGAATTGATTGCGTCTGAAAACTTCACCAGCTTACAAGTAATGCAGGCGATGGGAAATGTGATGACCAATAAATATGCAGAAGGGTATCCAGGAAGAAGATATTATGCAGGTTGCGAAATTGTTGACCAGACAGAACAATTGGCAATAGATCGCTTGAAACAGATTTTTGGAGTAGAATATGCCAATGTTCAACCACATAGTGGTGCACAGGCAAATGCTGCAGTTGCATTAGCGGTTTTACAACCTGGTGATGCCACTTTGGGTTTAGATCTAAGTATGGGTGGTCACCTCACACATGGGAGTGCAGTAAATTATAGCGGTAAATTATATAAACCCCATTTTTATGGTGTAGTTAGAGAAACTGGATTAATTGATTATGACATGCTCGAATCGCAAGCAAGGGCAGTAAAACCCAAATTAATTTATTGCGGCGCGAGTGCATACAGTAGAGATTGGGATTATGCCCGCATTAGAAAAGTGGCCGATGAAGTGGGTGCATTGGTGATGGCAGATATTGCACATCCAGCAGGATTGATTGCGAAGAAATTATTGAATTCTCCTTTTGAACATTGTCATTTTGTTACTTCTACTACGCATAAAACTTTACGCGGACCAAGAGGGGGAATCATCATGATGCACAAAGATTTTGAAAATCCATGGGGTTTAAAAGATGTAAAGGGCAATATTAGAATGATGAGCAATTTATTGGACATGGCTGTATTCCCAGGTATTCAGGGAGGGCCATTGCAACATGTTATTGCAGCTAAAGCGGTTGCCTTTGGAGAAATTTTATCAGATGAATTTTTAGTTTACCAGCAACAGGTGCAGAAGAATGCGCAAGCAATGGCAGCTGCATTTGTTCAAAAAGGGTACCATATAATTAGTGGAGGAACGGACAATCATTTAATGTTGATTGATTTGCGCAATAAAAATATCAGTGGTAAAAAAGCAGAACAAGTATTGGTTCAGGCCGATATTACCGCCAATAAAAACATGGTACCATTTGATGACAAGAGCGCATTTGTAACTTCTGGAATTCGTTTTGGTGTTCCTGCAATTACTACCAGAGGATTCAAAGAAGAGCACATGCAGTTTGTGGTGAATGTAATTGATAATGTGTTGATGAATGCTGATGATGCCAATGTAATTGCAACAGTTAAGAATCAGGTGAATGAATTCATGGAGCAGTTTATACTGTATCCTGAAATGGGATAATAGTTATTGGTTATTGGTTACTTGTTATTGATTTAGCAGACTCAAAATAAAAATATGATACAGAGAATTCAATCAGTGTGGTTATTGGTTGCAGCAGTTTTAACTGGAGCTAGTTTTAAATTGTCTTTTTTCAGTGGCAATAAATTAAATGCAACGACCAATGTAAAAGAATGGATTGAATTCACTGCTAATCAATCTGTATTGACCATGATCATTGCTGTAGCCATTGCTGTTGCTGCATTGATTGCCATTTTTATGTACAAAGACCGTAAGCGTCAAATGCTGGTAACATTGAGTACAACAGTTGTTTCAATCATTCAGATCTTTTTATACTTCAATGCTAAATCTTCATTCACAGAAGCCAATCTGGATCTTGGGTCTTTGCTAGTTTTTGCAATACCTGCTTGTCTGGCACTAGCATCAAAAGCAATTTACAACGACGATAAATTAGTAAAGAGTGCGGATAGACTGAGATAAAAGAATTGTCGATTAATAATTCTCCATCTCTAATAAATGATCTACAAATAAGGCGCAGTTACACTGCGCTTATTTTTTTTGATACCTGCCGGTACTCCAGCATACACCAGTTCACCACCAGCATCACCTGCCTCAGGGCCAAGTTCAATCAACCAATCAGCCGATCTTAGCACATCGGTATTGTGTTCAATTACTATCAATGAATGCCCTTGTTCTATCAATGCATTGAAGGAAGCCAACAATTTTTTAATATCATGAAAATGTAAACCTGTTGTAGGTTCATCAAAAATAAACAATACATGTCCGATGCCTTTTCCTTTGCCCAAGAAGCTGGCTAATTTTACCCGTTGCGCTTCTCCCCCACTTAATGTATCGCTGCTTTGTCCTAATTTGATATAGCCCAAACCAACGTCCTGTAAGGGTTGTATGGCTTTCTGAATGGCTTTTTCTTCTTTGAAAAATTCAATGGCTTCATCAACACTCAATTCCAGTAACTCAAAAATGGATTTGCCATTGTATTTCACTTCCAGCACTTCCTCTTTAAATCTTTTTCCGCCACATGATTCACAGGTAAGATGCACATCCGCTAAAAATTGCATTTCTACTACAGTTTCTCCTTCACCTTTACAAGTGTCGCATCTTCCACCATCTACATTAAATGAAAAATGTTTGGGTAAGAAGCCCCTCATTTTTGCCAGACCTTGTTTAGAATACAGATCTCTTATAGAATCGTATGCTTTAATATACGTGATAGGATTACTTCGTGAAGATTTTCCGATCGGATTTTGATCGATCATTTCAATTGAATTAATTGAATCGATATCTCCTGATATATTTTTATGTATCCCTACTTTATCTGCAGCTTCCCCCTTTATTTTCTGCAAGGCAGGATACAATATTTGTTTGATCAAAGTAGTTTTACCACTTCCGCTAACACCTGCAACAACGGTTAAAGTATGGAGCGGAAATTCAACGGTAATATCTTTTAAATTATTTTGCCTTGCCCCTTCTACAGAAATACTACTGGTCCATTTTCTAACTTGCTTAGGCGCTTCAATACTTAATTCGCCAGTAAGGTATTTGCCAGTTAAACTATCTGGATGCTTAATTATATAATCGTAATTACCTGCTGCAACTACTTCACCACCCAAATGAGAAGCCAAAGGACCCATATCAATTATGTGGTCTGCTTCTCGCATCATCATTTCATCGTGCTCTACTACTACCACTGTATTGCCTAAATCACGCAATGATTTTAGCACTTCAATTAAACGTTTAGTATCTCTTGAATGCAACCCAATGGAAGGCTCATCTAATATGTATAAGGAGTTGGTTAAATTACTCCCCAAACTTCTGGTGAGTTGAATACGTTGACTTTCTCCTCCACTCAAAGAATTGGCCAATCTATTTAAAGTAAGATAACCCAAACCCACATCCAATAAGGTTTTGATGCGTTGGTATAATTCCAATAAAATTCTTTTGGCCACTTGCCCATCATGTTCTGAAATAGCTAATTGATTGAACCAAATTTGAAGATCACGTACCGGCATCTCACATAATTCCGCAATATGTTTATCACCCACTTTTACATACAATGCTTCTTTGCGCAATCTGTATCCATTGCACTCAGTGCAAGTGGTTCTTCCACGATACCTGCTCAGCAATACACGATATTGTACTTTATATAAATTTGTTTCAACCTCTTTAAAAAAATCATTGATTCCTAAAGCACCAGTTGCCCCATTCCATAATTGATGGTACTGCTCTTTGGATAAATCCATGATGGGTTTGTGAATAGGGAAATTAAATTTACCGGCTCCTTTAATAAATTGTTCTTTCCACCATCCTAATTTCTCTCCTTTCCAAGGTGCTATAGCCCCTTCATACAATGATAAGCGTTTATCAGGTATCACCAGATCGGTATCAATGCCCAATACTTGTCCGTAGCCCTCGCAAACAGGGCAAGCTCCATAAGGATTATTAAATGAAAAAAGATTCGGTGATGGTTCTTCAAAAACAATTCCATCGGCTTCAAACTTATTACTGAAATGAATCAGTTTGGTCCCATCAATTTCAATGTTCATCTCTCCATCGCCTTCATAAAATGCAGTTCCGATGGAATCGGATAATCGATGCAAATCTTCTTCGTCAAAAGTTTTCACTACGATCCGGTCGATGAGTACAAAGAATGATGATCCAGTGGCAGCAACTTGTTTTTTCAAAGCTGCATCAGTTAGTTCAAGTAGTTCTTCTATACGCTTAATCTCCCCTAACTCCTTAAAATACATTCTTGAAAACCCTTTCTGCATCAATATATTCAACTCCTCTCTAATAGCTCTATTGGCATGTTGCTTAAACCCAACCAGTATAACAATTTTAGTTCCTTCTTTTAATGTTGATATGGCATTCATCACATCTGCTACATCATCTTTTTTAACTGGCTTTCCCGTAACCGGCGAAATAGTTTTACCAATACGAGCATACATCAAACGCAAGTAATCATAAATCTCCGTCATACTCCCCACCGTACTTCTGGGCGTGCGGGTGATTACTTTTTGCTCTATGGCAATGGCAGGACAAAGCCCTTTAATATAGTCTACATCAGGTTTTACCATCCTCGCCATGAATTGACGGGCATAAGCACTCAAACTTTCTGCATAACGCCTTTGGCCTTCTGCAAATAAAGTGTCGATGGTTAATGAAGACTTTCCGCTACCAGATACACCGGTAACTACGATGAGTTTATTTCTGGGAAAATTGACTGAAACGTTTTTGAGATTATGTGTACGAGCACCTGTTACCACAATATCTCCGTTTAATGTATTGGCTATAAGTGATGCTTCTGGTGCTTTTTTAGTTGTCATAATGAATTGTCCTAGCTGTACAAAAGTAACAGAATATTGCAGCTTTAGTTGAGCAAATGATGAATAAGTATCAAAAAATCAATGATTTAGAATGTGTATAACCTCAGTGACCAAAAACATGATTTCCACAAAGTAATTGTGAATGTAAAATAATTCTAATTTGTTCTCGATTTAAAGTTCGTTATCCAATATCCTGATTTTTTGAACATCCTAACTCAAAAACCTAAACTATGAGAACAATGGACCATGCGTCTGATAATGAGTTGATAAGGGCCTTTCAAGATGGCGATACCGATGCCTTTGAAACACTCATCTATCGTTACAAAGACAAGATTTTTTCTTCTATTTTGTTTTTTGTGAAAGACACTTATTTGGCTGAAGACCTATTTCAGGATGTGTTTATCAAGATTATAGACACTTTAAAAAACAAGCGTTACACCGAAGAAGGTAAGTTTTTACCATGGGCTTTGAGAATTGCCCACAACTTATGTGTAGATTATTTCCGCAAAGTAAAACGCACGCCAGCCATTAAAACCAGTGACAACAAAGATATTTTTGATGTCTTGCAAATTTCCGAAGAAGCTCCAGACGGAAAAATCATGCAAGGCCAAAGCCACGATAGAGTAAGAAAAATGCTCGACCTATTACCAGAAGAACAAAGAGAAATCATAGTCCTTAGGCATTACGCTAATATGAGCTTTAAAGAAATTGCTGAAATTACCAACTGCAGTATTAATACTGCTTTGGGTAGAATGAGGTATGGTCTGATCAATCTTCGGAAAATGATGACCGAAAAACAAATTGCACTTTAACAAAGAACCCCTGTGAGCAACGGGGGTTTTTTATTCTTCCTCCTTAAGCTTTTGAATATCTTTTTCCAATTGTTCCATTTCTAATTGCAGGGTACCATTATCAATTCCCCTGATTCTTTTGGTTTTATCTACCAGCAATACATGTTCGGTGTGTAAAAATTGACTACTGTCTTTGGTGAATCCTAGATCTTCTTCTGCAAAATAAAATTAATGTTGATCAGGTGGCGGAGGTGGTCGATGACCCTGTGGAGGTGGTGGACCTTTCCCGTCAGGTGGAGGTCGATGCCCTTGTGGAGGCGGTGGACCTTTTCCGTCAGGTGGTGGTCGATGACCTTGTGGTGGCGGCGGACCTTGCCCATCATGTGGTGGTCGATGACCTTGTGGAGGAGGCGGACCTTGCCCATCATGCGGTGGTCGATGACCTTGTGGAGGAGGCGGACCTTGCCCATCATGCGGCGGTCGATGACCTTCAGAAGGTGGTGGACCTTTTGGTCGATTCCGCATCTGGATGATGGCATCCTGAATAATCTGATCGAATTTGATTTTTTGTGTTGAATCGCAAATTTTTCTAACCGCTTTAAAATGATTCAGCGTAGTTATATCCAACCCTTTTTCAGCTATTGCAATTTTATTCCAAGCATTATCTATAGTGATGCTACTTGCAGTATCGTTTTTAACCAATGCAAAAAAATCATTCTTGTACTGCTCTATATCTTTCCTAATTGGATCGACTGCACTACGATGTTCATTTCTTAAGGCTTCAAAAGCAGTTTGCTGAGTACTTGAAAAATTTAATTCATTGGTTAAATAATCAACTCCTTTATTCATTCTGGGCGGGGAAAACTGATTATTATTTTCAGGCAGAGATTGACGCCACCAAAAAATACCAAAACTGACAATATTGGCTACCAATAATACAATTACGATGATATTTAAACTACGGTTTTTAGTTAATTGATTCATACAATAAGATTAATACACAGTAGTGGTGTTTAAATTGTATTCACTTGAAAAATCATTTACTGATGAGGCTTTATTTGAAACAACGGTTTGTGATTGCTGCCGATTATTGGTTTGCTTGATCAGCAGAAAAGCATTCATGCAAAAAATGGTTATTAGTACACCAATAACCAATACAGGCTTAAATTGAAATAGGAAAGATGGCGATTCTTTCTCCTCCATCATATTCATTTTATGCATCAGCTTTGCATAAAAATAAGGCGACGGATTGGCTCTTTGAATTCCTTCTACACTTTCAATTATTTCATCTACATTTTTTGAGTAAATTTTCTTCATATTTTACTATTATGATTTACTAATATTTTTTTGCAAATTTATTTTTGCCCGATGCATATAAGCTTCTACTGCTTTCACTGTCGTATTCATCACCTCACTGGTTTGCTGATAATTCAGTCCTTCAATCTTTATTAATACAAACGCTACTTTTTGATTTTCAGGAAGTGCTTGTAATGATTTAAATAAAAGAGCTGCATGTTCTTTACTTTCCATTTGAACACCAGGGTGGTCAAAGTCAGGTTGCTCATATTCAAGTTCGTTGTCTCCACCAAAAATGTTCAATATTTTACCAAATCGCTTTTTAGTTCTTTTCTTTCTTTCCCAATCCAATGCTTTTGTTGTAGCTATTCTATAAATCCATGTTGATAATTTGGCATCCTGTCTAAAACCAGCGATGCTGATATAAACTTGAATAAATACTTCCTGGCTAAGATCTTCTGCTTCCTGTTCTTGTTGCACTATACTCAAAACAGTATTGTATACCATTTGCTGATAGTTGTCCACCAACTCTTTAAAAGCTGCTTGGTCTTTCTCCTGTAAAGCTTTTATGAGTGCAGTTTCCGTCAAATTATACAGCCTGTTAATTGATTAGATGTGAAATGGAGTAAAAACCTTCACATAATAAGAAAAAAAATCCGCTACCCTGTTTTTGCTAAAATAAGTATAAATCTACTTTACCTGCGCTTTTTCGAAACTCAGCTTTACCGCGTCTAAATGGGCAATAAATAAGCTAACATTTGGATCATAGCCATATCTTTTTGAGCTAATTGGCTTGCCCTCCAGGTTTAGAAACATATATAGAGGCTGTGAATTGCCTCCAAATTGAGTGATCTCATAATCCAGATTGCGATCTCCTTCCGTAATAACTTTGTCTCCATCCTTTTTAGTATACTGTTCATTTAAAGGCAATTCAGTTGACTCATCTACATACAAACTGACCAAAACAAAATTCTCCCGCATTCTTTTCAACACTTCGGGATCCTTCCATACTTCTTTTTCCATTTTTCTACAATTCGCACAGCTATGACCGGTAAAATCGATCATAATAGGCTTTTTCAACACTTTTGCAGCAGCTAAACCTTCTTCTAAAGTAAAATAAGCGGTAAGGTTATAAGGTACATGTAATTTATCTGTCAATCGTTTTGGAGGTTCCGCTAAGGAAGTTGTTTTTGATAAATTGGTTGACCCATTTTGTTGATACTTGAGTAAATCTAAGTTGAAATCCTGGGTTTCATCTGGAGGGATAAATCCACTCAAGTGACGCAAAGGAGCTCCCCATAAACCCGGAATTAAATATACCACAAATGAAAATGTTGCAATAGCAAAAAACAATCTTGGTACACTTAGATAAGGCAAATCACTATCGTGCGAAAACTTGATTTTTCCTAATAAATAAATGCCCATCAATCCGAAAATAACAATCCATAAAACTAAAAAAACATCTCTATCCAATAAGCGCCAATGATAGATCAGGTCTACATTAGATAAGAATTTCAACGCCAAAGCCAATTCTATAAAACCAAAACAAACTTTCACTGAATTCAGCCAACCACCACTTTTGGGTAAAGACTGTAATAGAGTGGGAAAAAAAGCAAATAAGGAGAAAGGCAATGCCAATCCTGCACCAAAACCCAGCATGCCAATAACTGGTGCCGAAGAAACTCCCCCAGTACTTGCCTGTCCTAATAATGTTCCTACAATCGGGCCTGTGCAAGAAAAAGAAACAATCACCAGGGTAAGCGCCATGAAAAATATGCCCACTAAACCACCTTTACCTGCTTTTTGATCTGCTTTATTGGCCCAACTATTAGGCAATTGAATTTCAAAAACGCCAAAGAATGAAATAGCAAAAACAAGGAATATGGCAAAGAAAATAAGATTAGAAACAGCACTTGTAGAAATTTGATACAACACATCATCCCCAAATATCAATACTAAAACAAATGTGGGAATTGTATAGATCAAAACAATCGATAAAGAATACCATAAAGCATTTCTTAATCCTTCCAGCTTTGTTTTACTCCTTTTCAAAAAGAAGCTAACTGTTACTGGTATCAATGGAAAAACGCAAGGTGTAATTACTGCAATAAGTCCTGTTAAAAAACATAAAAGAAAAATCTGCCAAAGAGATTTGCCTTCTACATTCCCTGAATCATTGTTATTTATTTCTGTTGAAATAGCTTTGTTCACTGGTATACTAAATGCAATTTCACCACTGGGAAAAGTATTGCCTGACTTGCCTAGCCAAATAAATTTACCTTTCAATAAAGCGCTATCGGTACTATTAATATGTAATGGAAAAATAAATTCAACACTATCTGAGAATAAGCGATATGAAGAACTACTTGCATTACTCTCGGGAACCAATTGTACTGTTCCGTTTTCTGTAATTGTATCTGTTTGTTGCTGATATGTCGAACTCAAACTGTCGAGCTCTAATGAAGAAATAAAAGGATCATCCTCCCCTCTTTTTTTCACTGAAAAAACCTGAGTTGATTTATCCAGATTCACTTTTACCAGTAAGTGAACGATTGAATCATTCATTCTTTTAGCAAGAAAACTAATTTGAACAGGTTGTTTTTCCTGTGCAAAAATAATTATCGAAAAAAACGAAACCAGAATGAATAAACCAAGCCTTTTTTTCATTTAAGAATATTGTTCTGCTTATTGTAATTTCAAATCGAAAGTTTTCTTAGTTGGTGGCAAACATTGTTTATCATCACAAACCATAAAATTAACAGTGCCAGTAATATTGGTACTTAATCCTCCTTTAACTTTTACTACCTGGGAATAAACTACTTTACCTGAATAATAAAATACTTGAACACCAAAAACCTTGTCATTGATTTTTTCCATTTTTCCTGTTTCCTTTGTTTTACCTTCTTTAACAATCAATGGATTACTATTAAAACTTATTTTGGTAGGAACCGGACCACCTTTGGGAGTTGATTGAGAATACATATGCCAAGGCTTAGGGATATCTGCTGTAAGTACAATCTCATAAATACCAGGAGCTCTTTTGTTTGCCACATAAGTCCAAGAAACAGGGTCTTTTACCTGACTATTTGCATTTCCTAAAAACAACATTGATATTAAAACAAACAGAAAATTTTTCATTGAATATTAGTTAATTGATATTTAATAATTGGAAGACTTTTTTGCCATCAATATTATTTAATGATGTTGAAGTAGCTCTTTCTGGATGTGGCATCATACCAAAAACATTATTATTATGATTACGTATGCCCGCAATATTCCTTACAGCTCCATTAGGATTGGCCATTTCATTGATCTCACCTAACTCGTTGCAATACTTAAATATCACTTGATTGTTTTTCTCCAGATGATCTAAGGTTGCTTCGTCAGCATGAAAACGTCCTTCGCCATGAGCAATAGGAATTTTTAAAGCCCCGCCATCTCCATTTTTAACAAAAATATTTTTACAAATGAATTGCTGATTGGCATTTTGCAATAAAACGCCAGGCAATAAACCACTTTCACACAATATTTGAAATCCATTACATACACCCAAAACCCTTCCACCTTTATTGGCAAATTCAATAACTGATTGCATCATTGGGCTAAAGCGAGCAATTGCTCCACAACGAAGATAATCCCCATAAGAAAAGCCTCCAGGCAATACAATACAATCCTTAGTAGAAAAGGCCGAAAGATCTTTGTCTTTATGCCAAAGCATGATTACTTCCTTATTGAGATCATTTTGCAGTGAA
The DNA here is from genome assembly GCA_943372285.1 of Sphingobacterium thalpophilum. Lineage (GTDB taxonomy): Bacteria > Bacteroidota > Bacteroidia > Chitinophagales > Chitinophagaceae > Sediminibacterium. The sequence goes on from CALRYA010000009.1 coordinate 48,431, forward strand.
TCCTGCATATCTCTATCGCAATTTGAGCCGGGGAAAACTACCACTCCAAATTTCATGGGCTAAATTTATTTTAAGTGCCAAAGGTACAAATCAAGGTCGGAAAGAAACCTTAATTTTTGACCAATTGCCAATTATTATACACAATTGCGATAATCATCAGCCAAAAAAGCAAATTGGGGAAAATTGGGCGTCTTGGGTAAGAAAATGCATTAGAAATTATTGCGGAAAAAGGCACCAGGCAGATAAAGCAGGCCTGTATACCAGCCCCTTTAAATGCAAAAGGTGCTGTAATTAAGAATATACTCATGACTAAAAGAACAGCCCAGTTCTTTCTTATTTGGATCACTAACCTGCTATTAAATTGTTGCCAATATATAAATCCGGCTAAAAAACCTAACAGAATAACAGATAAACTAATGATCACACTTTTATTGAAAATCAACACAGGAACTTCGAAATGAATATTTGGCAGATAAAATAGAAAATGATTAAAATGGTCTGTTATAAATAACCATCCTCCTAAAAAATAATAAGGAACCAATATTCCCATTATCAACACAAACCATTCCTGTAATTTAAATGGGCGTAAAATAGCTAAAGCAAATGCAGTGATAATGATCATTAAAGCAATTGGATGATAAGCGATAGTTGAAACACCCAGCAATAATCCAATATTAAATAATACTTCTTTAGGGTTTGGCTGATTGTATAGTTGTACCAATTTTATTACTAACCAGATTAAAAGAAAGTTAATCAATAAAGCAGGAGTGATATAACACCATGTTGTAAATAATCCAGAAAGCAAAACATAGGTCATCGCAACAGTATAATTGGATTGCTGGAATAATTTTATTTCATTAAACAAAAAATTCAACCTAATTGCCTGTATCAATAAAGCGATCATGTAAATGACAAATAACAAATTACTGTTTATTGTAGAAAAATAATCTTGCATCAAAACAGCCAATAAACCATCATTGGTATTCAATAACATCACTGGTGTACTGAAGAAGAAATGAAAATGAACACCAATACTTAACAGTAAAAGAAAAAGTATATTTACAATTGATTTATCTTTAAATAAAAAAACCACAGCTTGATTTTAAAAGTCAACTTTTACAAAACAGGTATACCCTCTATACATACATGGCATTATCGCTTGCCTTAAACCTACTTGTTTAATATGCCTTGGCATAAAATCATACCCTTTATCTAAATTTTTAATTGTTGGATTACGATCTATTTGACCAGTTGGAGACATGCTTTGGTCGGTCAATACATTGCTTCTTTTTTCTTGCAGATTGAATAAGAAATGAACTTGATCGCCGCTATTTACAATACCATATCCAATATAATTATCTGTATTATCGTCGTATTGTGTTTTTCTAATTACATTACTCCATTCCATTTTACCATCAGGTTCAAATGATATGATGGCCACATTTTCTGCATAATATCGGTTAACATTATTGCCCAAATTATTATTCATCATCCCCATATTATTTATACCTCCCCATGGGTAATACAGTGAATTCACACCATTCATTGGATAATAGTTCAATGGGAAATTAGAAAATCCGCCTCCATAAGGATTATAGAATGGGTTGCCATTCATATAATCCCACCTGTTCAATGTATTTCCACGATTGGATACATAAGCAGCTTCAGCTATGATCATAAAGCCTCCGTCTTTTCTTAGTATTAGGTTTTTCAGGTAAAAATCATTGAATGCCATTTTTTGTGGACCATCCCCTCTTACATCAGACCGGTATTCTTCGGTAAATGTTGTAGTTGCATTTAAGAGTTCTTTACTTCCATCCAAGTCCCATAAAGTATAATACAAACCGTCTACATTTCCCCTTCTGATTTTGCTAAAAAAAGAAGTAATAATGCAATGCCCGTTTCTATTATCTATTTTTACTCTGGTATCATCTAAATAAATCTTGCTGATGGGCAGTACATTCAATTTATAAGAAATAGCACCTAGCGGTTTTATCAATAAACTTATTTTATTGATATTATCATTCTGAGTTGTTCCTGATTGTCTTAAACAAACGATATTTCCATTATTGGCCAAACCAAATTCGCCTAAAAAATCATTTTTTTCAGGCATACTCACAGGCACTCTTACTTTTTCTATAAGGTTGAGTGATTTATCGAACATACAAGAAGTAACTCCATGTTCTTTTTCATTTCTTGTACTGATTTTAAAAGCAACAATTTTCTGTTTATCCTCACTATTGATAAACGTATAAATTTTGTTTTCTACATTGTAATTGATATTTGAAGTGGTATCTAAAACAATTGGATCTCCTATTTTCTTTCCATTGCCGTCAATTTTTACGGCCATGGCAAAAACAGTGCTTTTATTTTGAAATTGATATAACAGGTAAACAAAATCGGAATATTGAATAAAATCGGTACTCAATACTTTTCCTTTTTCGGTGAGATAATCCATCTTCACTTTATCCAATAACTTCATATCAGCATCATATACCGCCATTTGATGCAGATCTCTGGTGTTCTTATAAATGAGAATTTTACCGTCGATTTTACCTAAAATCTCAAAATTCAAGCTTCTAGCATCGTCTTTTTCGGGTTCGGAAAAGACCAATTGTTGGGCATTTGCTGAAAAAATGCCCATTAATAAGCTGCTCAGAAAAAAGACAATTGTATTTTTCATTATGAGGTAAATCTTTAATATTCAAATGTACGGTAGCTCAGTTTATTTTCGGTATTCAATTTACCCATACATTTGTTAAAGCAAATTAAGCATTTAAGCTACAAAGTACTTTCGTGAATAAAAATTTCAACAAAGCAACCTCGGCCGGATTAATCATCGCCCTTGGAATCATTTTCGGCGACATTGGTACTTCTCCATTGTACGTATTAAACGAAATCATCAGTGAAAAAGTTATTTCAGAGAAACTAATTATCGGGGCTTTGTCTTGCATAATTTGGACACTGACATTACAAACCACTGTGAAATATGTGATCTTAACCCTTAAAGCAGACAATAAAGGTGAAGGAGGTATTTTTAGTTTATACGCATTGGTTAGACGCAGAAGAAAATGGCTGGTTATCCCGGCAATGCTAGGTGGAGCAGCACTTTTAGCGGATGGAATCATCACCCCACCTATTACAGTTACATCAGCTATTGAAGGCTTAAGGCAGTTACCCGCTTTGAGAAATATTCAACAAAGCACCATAATTACTATCGTTATTTCCATTATTACACTTTTATTTATTGTTCAACAATTTGGTACAGCTTCAATCGGAAAATTTTTTGGTCCGATGATGGCTTTATGGTTTACCATGTTAGCCGTTTTAGGGTTATCACATATATTAGATGAAGTGCATGTTTTTAAGGCCTTCAACCCTTATTATGCCTTTGATTTATTAACCACCTATCCAAAAGGATATTGGCTATTAGGAGCTGTATTCTTATGTACAACCGGAGCGGAAGCGCTTTATAGCGATTTAGGGCATTGTGGTAGAGCCAATATTAGGGTTTCATGGATTTTTGTAAAAACATCTTTGATTATTAACTATTTAGGGCAAGGTGCTTGGTTATTGGCTAATTATAAAGATCAAATGATTCCTGCAGAAGTAATGGCTGATGGATTCAATCCATTTATTGGCATTATGCCGCAATGGTTCAAACTAGCGGGAATTATCATTTCTACTTTAGCAGCCATTATAGCAAGCCAGGCATTGATCTCCGGTTCTTTCACATTAATCAGTGAAGCCATGAGATTGAATTTATGGCCAAAAATGAAAATCAACTACCCAACCGAAGAAAAAGGGCAATTATATATTCCAGGAATCAGTTTATTGCTTTTTGTTGGATGCATTGGTATTGTTCTATATTTTCAGAAATCGGCCAATATGGGCGCTGCATACGGTTTAGCAATAACCATGTGTATGATCAGCACTTCCATTTTATTTGCCAATTATCTGGTAAGTAAAAGAGTATTTCCTATTTGGATTTATGTATACCTGATTGTTTATTTAAGTATTGAGCTTTCATTTCTAATTGCCAATTTGCAAAAATTCATGCATGGAGGTTATGTAACCTTTATTGTAGGGGGAGCTTTATTTGCAGTAATGTATGTATGGTTTAGAAGCCGGAAAATCAAAAACAGATATATTGAATTTGTTCGACTGGAGCATTATATTCCAATGATTCAAGAATTGAGTAATGATAAAGTAATTCCAAAATACGCTACCCATTTGGTGTATATGACAAGCGCCAATAACCACAATGAGATTGAGCACAAGATTATTTATTCAATACTCAATAAAAAACCCAAAAGGGCTGATATATACTGGTTTGTTCATGTAGACGTTATTGATGAGCCATATGTTTGTGAATATTCTGTGGAACACATTATTCCAAATGATATTATCCGGGTAGAGTTTAGGCTAGGATTTAGAATGGAGCAAAAGATCAATTTGATGTTCAGAAAAGTGGTAGAAGATTTAGTGAAAAACAAAGAAGTGAACATTACCAGCAGATATGAAAGTTTAGAAAAAAACAATATAGTCGGCGACTTTCAGTTTATTGTTTTAGAAAAGTATTTAAGCCAGGACAATGAGCTTCCAATTTTTGAGCGCATTGTTATGAAATTATATTTCTGGCTCAAAGAAATTAGCTTGAGCGAAGAAAGAGGTTTTGGATTGGATCCAAGTAATGTAACAGTTGAAAAATTTCCTTTAATTGTTGCACCGATCTCTAAGATGAGCTTAAAAAGAATATTCAACGAAGAGAGTGAATATCAATGATAAGTATTTCCCCAAAAGAGTTAAAAGACCTATTATCTGATCCAGCTATTTTTTTAGTGGACGTTAGAGAGCAATATGAACATGATGAATACAATATTGGAGGGGTATTAATTCCATTGGGGGAAATCGTAACCAGAATCCATGAAATTCCAACAGATCAAAAAGTAGTGCTTTATTGCAAAAGAGGTATTAGAAGCATGATTGCAATACAGAAATTACATTTGAAAAATCCTCAACTCAACTTGGTCAATTTATCTGGTGGCATGGAAGCCTGGAAAACTTCTTGTTAATCTTGCAAAAAAAGCAGATATTACTGTTTGATTTATTGAGAAAGCTTGTCTTCAACCATCATATATATTATTCTGGGATACTTGGTTCTTGTAATGGTAGCATACCTGTTACAAGAGAGAATGATTTTCAAACCAGAGAAACTTCCACAAGACTTCACCTATAAATATGATGCCCCTTTCGAAGAATTATTTTTTGATATAGAACCCGGTGTTCGTATTAACGGGCTTCATTTTTATGTTCCGGAACCCAAAGGCCTCATATTGTATTTTCATGGGAATTCGAGGAGCATTAAAGGATGGGCAAAATATGCCAGGGATTTTTTTAGATTTCAGTACGATGTACTCCTGGTAGATTACAGAGGTTTTGGAAAAAGCACTGGAAAAAGAGGGGAGAAAGCCATGTTGGCTGATATGCAATTTATTTACGAACGATTGAAAGAAAAATATGATGAACACCATATTCTTGTTTATGGCAGAAGTTTAGGCAGTGGATTTGCTACAAAAATTGCAGCCGATAATAAACCGCGTTACCTGATTTTAGATGCTCCTTATTATAGTTTCATTAAAGTGGCGGAAAGGTTTACCCCATTCATTCCGCATAGACTTACCTTAAGATTTAAGCTTCAGACAGATAAATGGATTAGAAAAGTCAATTGCCATACCTATATTATTCATGGCACTAAGGATTGGTTAATTCCTATTAAACACAGCGAAGAATTGCAGCGATTTAATCCGCATAAAATCACTTTGATTCGAATACATGGTGGAGGGCATAATAATCTACCTTCTTTTGATGAATACCATAATTTCATCAGAGATATTCTAAAGTATTGACGGCATCTGCTTAATTTTACCGGGTGAATTTACAGAAAGCAATCAGCAGTTTAAAAATCATAGCCATTACTTACGCAGTAATTGGTATCCTTTTCTACACCTTCCAGGAAAAAATAATTTTTAATCCCACAAAAATTGAACCTGAAAGTAGTTATGGTTTGAAACATGCTCATGTGCCAGTTTGGATTTCAATTGACGAATCTTCTAAATCATTTTTGGCCCAATTCAATACAACAAAAACGAATAAAAAGGGAGTCGTACTTTATTTCCACGGAAACAAAGGCAATATAAAAAGATACGAACGATTTGTAGATCGGTTTAACAATAATGGTTATGATGTCTGGATGATTGATTATCCGGGTTATGGAAAATCTACAGGAGAATTAACTGAAGCCAATCTATACGAACAATCACTTCAGTTATATAAATTAGCAAGAACACAATTTAATCCCGATCAAATAATTATTTACGGAAAATCAATGGGAACAGGTATGGCTTCCCAATTGGCTTCTGTTAGAGACTGCAAAAGACTAATACTAGAAACACCATATTATAGTATGCAGTCATTAATAGGCATGTACATGTGGATGTACCCACTGAAAAGCATGTTAAAATATCATTTTTATACCAATGAATATTTATTGAAAGTAACTGCTCCAATTACTATTATGCACGGTACTAATGATGGAGTAATCCCTTACAGAAATGCAGTAAGATTAGCTGCTATTTTAAAACCAATTGATGAATTTATAACCATTCAAAATGGAGCACATAGAAACCTAAATGATTTCCCTATGATGCAACAAAAAATAGATAGTTTATTAAGTAAGTAGTAGCCAGAAAATCATTTTTCTTTGAGCTTAATTTTTTTAGTACTCACTATTAATTCATGCTCAACTCCCACTTTTAAAGCCAGATTTTCCTTTTCATGGCTTACCGGAAAATCAAAACAAACAGGATAATTATAGTCGGCAACATGTTGTAAAATGAGTTCAGGAATGGATTGTCCAAAAGGCCTTGGATTGTCTTTAATATCTGTAAACCCTCCTACAATTAATCCAGCTATATTTTCCAAATGTCCTGCTCTTTTCAATTGCAGAAACATTCGATCAATGTTATAAATGTATTCTCCAATATCTTCTATAAATAATAGCTTACCGGTTGTTTTATAAGCAGATTTTGTGCCGCATAAATGTGCCAACAAAGCAAGGTTGCCACCAATTAATTGACCACTTGCTTTGCCGATTTTATTTTTAGAATTTGGCGCTGTTGTATAATTTGATTTTATCCCTTTTAACGCTTTTTGTAAAGATTGAACATATATATTTTTATCACCACCATCATTAAATGCATTGGCCATTGGTGAATGAATAGAGGCCGATTTTATTTGAGTATGTAGATGTGCTAAAAAAACAGTGATATCGCTAAACCCAATTATCCATTTTGGATTTTTTTTGAATGCAGTAAAATCTAATTGATCAATAATTCTACTCACACCATATCCTCCCCTTCCGCAAAGAATAGCATGAATATTTTTGTCATCTAACATTGCCTGGAATTCATCTCTTCTTGCTGAATCTGTTCCACTAAAATAGGTCTTGCTTTTACTGCCAATTGTTTTACCAACCATTACTTCATATCCCCAATTTTGTAAGGTATGAATACAGTTTTGTACTTTATCCAATTCCATATATCCAGCAGGGCAAGTGAGGCCAATCGTATCTCCTTTTTTTAAGTAAGGTGGTATCTTAATCATATTGCAAACTAATTGATTTCTTGCAATGAAGCAGCATCTTGCCCAACAGTTAAACGATGTGCAATACCACATTTCAATGCATAATTACTTTTTTGATGCCCTACCGGAAAATCAAAGCAGACTGGATAATTAAACTGATCTACTTTTTCTTTGACGATGGTAACAATATCTCTACCAAATGGTGAATCTGGCGTATCAGGTTTAATACTGGTGAATCCGCCAATAATTAAGCCTTTTAATTTTGCTAATTTACCTGCACGCAATAAGTTACAAAACATTCGATCGATATTATACAATGGCTCACTGACATCTTCTAAAAACAAGATTTTTCCTTCAGTATTAATAGAGGAAACAGAGCCGCTCATATTTTCCCAGATCTTTAAATTACCACCTACTAAAATCCCTTCTGCACTTCCAATCCGATTATTGATATTTGGAACAATTGGATAAAATATTTTTTCTCCCTCCAGTGCTTTCTTTACAGAAAGAATGGTATTGATTTGAACTTCATCAGCAGTTGCCCAATCTTTGGGAAAACTGCCACACATTTTTGAATGCAAACTTGCAGTGTTAACCACCTGATGCAAATGACTATGCAGAACGGTGATATCACTAAAACCAATCACCCATTTAGGATTTTTTTTAAATGTTGAAAAATCAAGCAAATCAACTATTCTAACTGCACCATAACCACCAGTAGCACACATGATTGCTTTAACTGAAGCATCATCCATCATTTCCTGAAAATCCTTTGCACGTTCTGCATCGGTTCCTCCAAAAGTGAAATCTCTTTTGCCAATTGTTTGGCCCAATTTTATTTGGTAGCCCCAGCTTTCCATTTGATTGATCGATTGCTGAATATCTGCCATTGTAGAAAACCCTGAAGGGCAGCAAATGCCAATCGTATCTCCTTTTTGCAAATAAGGGGGAATTTTGATGCGATTCCGATTGGAATTGGTTTCTGTAGCAGCCAATGATCCTAAAGGCAGCAACCCTAATGAAGCTAATTGTAAAAATGATTTTCGTTGCATAAATGAAAAATACAAAAAAGACCAATATGTTGGGCTATATCGCGCTTTTCACTACGAATAATCGGTTCTTAGCTTTGCTTTGCTTATTTTTGCGGCTTCCTAGATTAATTATATGAGTAATAAAGAAACACCTAAAAGATATTTAATTACCGCCGCTTTGCCTTATGCAAACGGTTTGAAACATATTGGCCATTTGGCGGGCGCCTATTTACCTGCAGATACATATGTAAGGTATTTAAGGGCACAGAAGCGCGATGTGGTATTTGTTTGTGGAAGTGACGAGCATGGAACAGCTATACCTATTCAGGCTACTAAAGAAGGCACAACAGCTCAAGCCATCATCGATAAATACCATCCGATCATTGAACAAAATTTCAACGACCTAGGTATTTCTTTTGATATATATCATCGTACCAGTGATCCGATTCATCACGAAACAGCAAGAGAATTTTTTCAGACATTGAATGATAAAGGAGATTTAATTACCAAAGAGTCTGAACAATATTTCGACGAAAAAGCGGGTAGTTTTTTAGCCGATCGATACATCAAAGGTACTTGTCCAAATTGCGCTTATCCAGCAGCCTACGGAGATCAATGTGAGAATTGCGGAAAAAGTTTAAGCCCTGATGAGCTCATTAATCCGGTAAGCACATTAAGTGGAAACGCGCCGATTAAAAAAAGCACTAAACACTGGTATTTACCACTGGATAGACATGAATCATTTTTGCGCAAATGGATTTTAGAAGAACATGCCAATGATTGGCGTTCAACTGTAGTAGGTCAATGCAAGAGTTGGATTGATGGTGGATTATTGCCTCGCGCAGTTACCCGTGATTTAGATTGGGGAGTAAAAGTTCCTGAAACGGTGGAAGGCGCTGCAGGAAAAGTATTATATGTATGGTTTGATGCACCAATTGGATATATCAGTGCAACCAAACAATGGGCATTGAATAATGATAAAGATTGGAAACCATATTGGGAGAGTAAAGACACCAAGCTGGTGCATTTTATTGGAAAGGACAATATTGTATTTCATTGCATTATTTTTCCAGTGATGTTGCAACTACATGGCAATATTTTGCCAGATAATGTTCCGGCAAATGAATTCATGAATTTAGAAGGCGACAAAATGAGTACCAGCAGAAACTGGAAACTCGAGATGGAAGATTATATCAATGATTTCATCAAACCAGAGAATGGCGGTAGCCAAATGGCCGATGTATTGCGTTATTACCTAACATTAATTGCTCCCGAAAGCAAAGACAGTGAATTTACCTGGAAGGGTTTTCAGGATGCGAATAATAGTGAACTGGTAAGCATATTCGGCAATTTTATCAATCGAGCACTGGTATTGATGCATAAATTATGCAAAGGCAAAGTTCCTCCATTGCATGCCGATGTATTGGATGAACTCGATAAAGAAGCAGTTGCCAATATCAAATCCACCAAAGAAAAAGTGGAGAAGCTTTTAGAAGAATATAAATTTAGAGATGCTTTATTCGAAGTAATTAATTTGGCTAGAATAGGCAACCAATACATGCAGAAAAAAGAGCCATGGATCGTTGCTAAACAATTAGAATCAAACCCTGAGGCCCAGAAACTAATTGATAATTGTTTGCATATATGTTTACAGCTTACGGCGAATTTGGCTATTCTCATAAATCCATTCTTACCATTTACTGCAAAGAAGATTTGCTACTTACTAAAAGTAGTAGACAAAATATTGGATTGGGGAAATGCTGGCAGTATGAAATTATTAAGTGTAGGCTACAGTTTGCGTGCACCAGAATTATTATTCCGCAAAATTGAAGACGAAGAAATTAGTAAGCAAGTAGAAAAATTAAAAGCAGCAGCAGTGAATAAAGAACCACTGGTCGGCACCCTTCCTTTGGAAGGGTCAGACCAAGGAAGCATTATATCAATAAACAAAGTGTCGGAAGTTAAGCCTGAAATTGTTTTCGATGATTTTGCAAAAATCGATTTAAAAGTAGGAACCATTGTTGCAGCAGAAAAAGTAGAGAAAGCCGACAAATTGTTGAAACTCCAGGTAGACCTTGGTTTTGAAACACGCACCATCGTTTCAGGAATCGCTATGCATTTTAATCCAGCAGAAATTGTAGGCAAACAAGTAACCGTAGTTTGCAATTTAGCCCCACGCAAAATGCGAGGCATTGAAAGCAATGGCATGATCTTAATGGCCGAAGATGCAGCAGGAAAATTACATTTTATTAATCCGGAAACGGCTATTGATAATGGATCTGGTGTGAGTTAATCATAACTCACACATTCTTTCAATTCCTTTTCGGTATACGATAATTTGTATTGCTTCAGAACATCGGCTGGCACACCGTTCCATTGATTCGGAACATTGCCCATATAGCCCACATCTTTCACTCCAATTTCAGAAGTATAAAATCCTGTAGCAACCAAATCGCGCATGGCAGAAAAGAAAGCGACACCCTGCTTTAATTCTGGTTTTGCTTTTTCGGGATAGGCAATCGAATCAACCACTGCAATCTGTTGCTTTGCATCGCAATTAATAAATGCTTTTTCATATAATTTATAGCAATGCAGATCCAGCCATTTCAAACCACCTCTAATTGGCGTCTGATGCGATGGCATATCTTTCACAATAAACTCAATGAACTCCGGCACTTTTGCATCACTGGCTGATCCGCTCACTTCATCCTTCGGAATAATGATATCGCCCAATACGGTAATGGTAGCCATTTCATGTGCATCAAAAAATGTAGCTTCTTTACTCAGCTTGCCTAAATAGTCTTTCTCTTCCTGCATTCGATATTCCAATGAGGCATCAGCAGCATTGGCGATTGCTTTCTTATCGGCATTTTTACAAGCTTCTACCAAAACACCAGCACCTACAGTGCCGATCATTAAGGCTTTGATCGATTTTCTCCTATCCATATTAAATATTTTGTTTTTTCATTTCGTCGATGATGTATTCACTTGCCCGCATACTCAATGCCAAAATGGTCCAGGTGATATTTTTATCTGCTTGAGAAACAAATTGAGACCCATCCACACAAAACAAAGTTTTACAATCGTGCGCCTGGCTCCATTTATTGAGTGCAGAAGTTTTTTTATCATTACCCATTCTCACAGTACCAGCTTCATGAATAATATTTCCAGGGTTAGATAAGCCATAATTATTAGAAGCATCATCTTCAGCACCCCAGGTGATAATAGCTCCCATATTGTGCATGATCTCTTTGAATGTTTCTTTCATGTGTTTTGCTTGATTGATTTCATACTCCGAATTTTTAGCATGAAAACGCAAAACAGGAATGCCATATTTATCTACTACGGTAGGATCTATTTCGCAATAGTTATTTACATTCGGAACTGATTCTCCCCTTCCTGCCATACCTACTCCAGCTCCATAAAAAAAGCGCACATCTTCTTTTAATGAAGCACCATAACCTCCTGCCTCTTTAGTTTTTCCGTTCACTTGAAATTTTCCATTCTGTCCTTGAATGCCCATTCCAAAACCATAAGCAGGCTGACTCATTCCTCCCCAATATTCTATATGATATCCACGAGGGAAATCCAATTTTTTATTGTCCTTCCACCATGGAGTATAAATATGCATACCCCCAACACCATCTTCGTTGTAACGCTTTCTGCCAAAGAGTTCTGGCAACACACCACCCATGGCTGCACCTGTAGAATCATGTAAATATTTTCCAACTACATTGCTTTCATTGGCCAATCCGTTAGGATGTCTTTTAGATTTTGAATTGAGTAATAAACGGGCTGTTTCACAAGTGCTTGCTGCCAATATTACTACCCTACCACTTACCTGATACTCTTGATTATCTAATTTACTAACATAAGAAATACCTGTTGCTAAACCTGCTTCATTGGTAATTACTTCACGAGCCATAGCTTGTGTGATCACATCTACATTACCTGTATTAATTGCTGGCTTTACTAAAACTGAACCCGAAGAAAAATCGGCATAGGCTTTACAACTTCTATTACACTGTGCACAATAAAAACAAGCACCTCTTTCGTCATTTATTTTTTTAGTAAGGATAGACAAGCGAGATGGAATAACAGGAATACCAATTCCTGTTGCCGCTTTCTTAATCATCAATTCGTGCAAACGAGGTTTGGGCGGAGGAAGAAAAATTCCATCAGGATCATTTTCCAATCCTTCATTGCTTCCGAATACGCCAATGAGTTTATCTATTTTATCGTAGTAAGGTTTGATATCTTCATAACCAATTGGCCAGTCATCTCCCAAGCCATCAATGCTTTTTCTTTTGAAATCTTTCGGACCAAAACGCAAAGAAATTCTACCCCAGTGATTGGTACGTCCTCCCATCATTCTTGCACGCCACCACTCAAATTTTTCGCTGCCTGGAGATTGAGTATATGGCTCACCGTCAATTTCCCAGCCCCAGAAAGATCCATCAAATTCTCCAAAGGGTCGAAACTTAGAACTGGCACCTCTTCTTGGAGAGTCCCAGGGATTCTTTAATTGTGCTGAATGCAATGCAGGATCAAAGTCTGCACCTGCTTCGAGCAAACAAACTTTTAAACCTGCTTTGGCCAGTGTATATGCTGCCATACCACCACCAGCACCCGATCCAACTATTACTGCATCGTATTTTTTTGTTTGCTTTTTGATCTGAAAATCTTCCATAGAATCGACTTTTTTAACGAGTATGAATATAGTAATTTATCATGAAAAACCGGTCAGACCATTTTGGTCTGACCGGAAGAAAAAGCGTGGTACAATATCCAGCTTCTGTTTAGCAATTTCCATATTTACTAACCCTGTTTGATATAAGCCCAAGTATTCATTAAATGAACTAAAATTCCAGTCTCTCTCTTGTTTTACTAATCCAGCTTTAACTGGATTAGTATGAATATATCTAAAACAATTTTCAGCATTATATAATGATGAGGGATCAATTAATTTCGCTTTCGTTTTTTGTCTAAAAACAGAGCCCGATTCTGTTTTTTCTTTGTTCAAAACTTGCGCATATTTACTTAAAAGCATTCTAAATGAATTACTTAGCATACTTATTTCAATATTTCCTAATTTATATTTCACTGCACTATTTTCATTCGTATGAATTAAGAAATGAAAATGATTCGGCATTAAACAGTATGCTAGAATATTACCGTTAGGTACTATATACTTCTTAGTTAGAACAAGAAATAATTGGTACTGTTTTGGTTCAAAAAAGATGGGTTGTTTACGATTTCCTTGATTGTAAACATGGTACAAATTGTCCGGTTGAATTTGCATAGATCAAATTTTCCGGGTTACAAACAATGCAATTTAAGAAAAACTGGTCAGACCAAGATGGTCTGACCGAAATGGTCTGACCGGGTTTTAGGGATAAAAAAACGCCCCGATGCTATCGGGACGTCTCTTTCAAACGGCAAGGATTAACTATGGTGATTAACTGCAACCCATACTGGTTCCGCAGTTCAAACATTTGTAACAAGTTCCGCTACGAATGGTTAAGTGTCCGCAAGTGCTGCAAGAAGGCGAATCGCTTTGCATGCCTTTTGCGTGTGCATTTACAGCATCCATTCCTGCATCTGCTTTAACCGCAGTTGCGCGTTGTAATTTTTGCGATTGAGGAACCGCAGCTGGAGTAGTATTAGCCGTTGGAGCCGTTACACGAATGCTACTCAGTTCGGGCTTTCCCAAAAAAGTGGCTTCTCCTTCTCCTTCACCGGTATTACCGATGGTAGGTTTGTCTAATACATGCACCAGATCAGTTCTGTCTAAATATTCATAAGCCAACGCACGGAATACAAAGTCTACTAATGAAGTAGTTGTTTTGATATTCGGATGATCCACCATTCCGGATGGCTCGAACTTAGTGAATACAAATTTCTCTACGAATTCTTCTAATGGAACACCGTATTGTAATCCTACAGAGATAGCAATTGCAAAACAGTTCATGAAGCTGCGAAGGGTTGAACCCTCTTTAGCAAGGTCAATGAAAATTTCACCTAAAGTTCCATCCATGTATTCACCAGTGCGTAAGAAAATTACTTGACCACCAATTTTGGCTTTCTGCGTAAATCCACGACGTTTAGCAGGTAAAGATTTTTTCTCTACAATACCTGAAAGCTGGCGTTTTAATTTAGTATCTGTTGAAGCAGCCATGCGCTTTTGTACTTCTTCTAATAATTCATCAACAGTTAATTTGCTGAGATCAACAATATTAGATGCAGTAGCGTCTGCAGCAGTTTCTTCAGCAACAGCTTCAGTTGATTCACCTACTTTTTTCTTCTTATCCGACTTAGTACTTAATGGTTGGCTTAACTTAGAACCATCACGGTATAAAGCATTTGCTTTCAAACCAAGTTCCCAACTCAACTTATAACAATCAGCAATTTCTTCTACAGTTGCTTCATGAGGGAGATTGATGGTTTTAGAAATAGCTCCACTTAAGAATGGTTGACATGCAGCCATCATACGAATATGACCATATGCATGAATATATCTTTCTCCTTTTTTACCACATTTATTAGCGCAATCAAAAACAGACAAATGTTCATCTTTTAACAATGGAGCACCTTCGATGGTCATGGTACCGCATATATAGTCGTTGGCTGCATCAATCTCTTCTTCGGTAAATCCAATTGCTTCTAATAAATTGAAACTCCAGTCTACATATTCTGCTTCGGTAAATCCTAAACGTTGCATACACTCATCGCCTAAAGTAAAGCGATTGAAAATGAATCCAATTTCGAATGCAGAACGAGCTGCACCATTTAGTTTTTCAATTTCAGCAGGTGTAAATCCTTTTGCTAATAATGATGCATTATTGATATAAGGTGCATTCTCAAAACTAGCTGTACCTACTGCATATTGTTCAATAGCCAACGCTTCTTCAGGTGTGTAACCTAAATTCTTTAAAGCTTGTGGAACAGACTCATTGATGATTTTAAAATATCCGCCACCACTTAATTTTTTAAATTTAACCAGGGCAAAATCAGGCTCAACACCAGTTGTATCGCAATCCATTACCAACCCGATTGTTCCTGTTGGAGCAATTACAGTTGTTTGTGCGTTGCGGTAGCCATATTTTTCTCCTAATTGAACTGCATCATCCCAGGCTTTGGTAGCAGATTTCAATAAATAGTCAGGACAATATTGAGCTTTAATTCCTTGTGGTTTGATTTCAATTCCTGTGTATGCATCTGTAGCATCATATGCAGCAGCACGGTGGTTGCGCATTACGCGAAGCATGTCTTCTTTGTTATCAGCATACTTATCAAAAGCGCCTAAGAATGAAGCCATTTCAGCCGATGTTTTGTAAGCAATACCGGTCATGATTGCAGAGATTGCACCTGCAATACCACGAGCTTCTTCAGAATCATATGCAATACCACTCACCATCAACATAGAACCAAGATTGGCAAAGCCAAGTCCTAATGTTCTGTAATCGTAAGATAATTGCGCAACTTCTTTTGAAGGAAACTGAGCCATCAATACAGATACTTCCAAAACAGTGGTCCATAAACGAGTAGTATATTCAAAACCTTCAACGTCAAAAATATTGGTATCGTTATCGTGGAATTTACGCAAGTTGATAGAAGCCAAATTACATGCTGTATTATCTAAGAACATGTATTCAGAACAAGGGTTAGAAGCATTGATGCGTCCACCTTGAGGGCAAGTATGCCATTCGTTGATCGTAGTATCGTATTGAGTACCAGGATCAGCACAACGCCATGCAGCATAAGCAATTTGTTCCCATACTTTAGTTGCAGGAATTTTTTGCATTACACGTCCATCGGTACGGGCTTTTAATTCCCAATCGCCGCCTTCTGCCAATACTTTAAAGAACTCATTTGGAATACGAACAGAGTTATTAGAGTTTTGTCCAGAAACAGTTGCATACGCTTCTCCTTCATATCCATTATCATAACCAGCTTCTACTAGAGCTGCTACTTTCTTTTCTTCACCCACTTTCCAGTTGATAAATTCCATCACTTCAGGATGGTCTAAATCCAAGCAAACCATTTTAGCCGCTCTTCTGGTAGTTCCGCCACTTTTAATGGCACCAGCCGCACGGTCACCAATTTTAAGAAAACTCATTAGTCCACTAGAAGTACCACCACCGCTTAATTTTTCACCACCACCACGAATCTGAGAGAAATTGGTTCCCACACCAGAACCGTATTTAAAAATACGGGCTTCACGCGTCCAAAGATCCATGATACCACCTTCATTCACTAGATCATCACTCACGCTAAGGATGAAACAAGCATGAGGCTGAGGGCGCTCGTATGCATTGGTTGATTTTTTTAATTTACTGTCTTTAGGATCTACATAGTAGTGGCCCTGTGGCTTACCAGTGATGCCATATACTTCATGCAATCCTGTATTAAACCATTGTGGTGAATTAGGCACACAAGCTTGATTCAAAATGCTATATGCTAATTCATCATAGAAAACTTGTGCATCTTTTTCAGAAGCAAAGTATCCATAACGCTCACCCCATACGCGCCAACAATGGGCCATACGGTGTGCTACTTGTTTAACACTGGTTTCTCTGCCCAGAGACCCATCCGCCTGAGGCACGCCTGCCTTACGGAAATATTTCTGCGCTAAGATATCTGTGGCGATTTGGCTCCATTGTTTGGGAACCTCCACATTATTCATTTCAAATACTTTTTCTCCGTTCGGATTTTTGATGATGCTGTCGCGATAATCATAATCGAACATGTCATAAGGGCTTACACCATCTTGGGTGAAGCGGCGGCTGAATTGCAGGCCTTTTGTAGTGCGTGGGTTGGGCATAAAGCAGTTGCGTTTTAAACTTGTTTTAATGGGTTCCCTTTTAACGGTGCTTTGTTAAGGCGGTTGACGAAAATATCTTTCCATTTTCATAATTCAATACCGTAAATATGCACAGGTTGTGGATAAGGAAGGTGGATAAATTCGCACCTCAAATCCTGATTGAATTTGCTCGATTATACACAGGTGTAGAAAAAAATGGGTACAAATTTTTGGTTGATTAAAAGCAATACAAATGGCCAAAAAATCTTAAACAAATCCATTCAATAGTCTTAGAACGCTAAAAAAAGGCATTTTGGGCTGAAAATATATCTGAAATAAGCAAAATCCCGAATGAAACATCAAAATCCGCCTATAAACGAAAACTTTTCTGCATTTTTGCAAGTATCAGATTTAATCGAGGTATGAAGCAAGCTATATATCATCAATTTACCGAACGCAAGCAAATGGGAAAGAAATCTTTTGCTGTGTTGATCGATCCGGATAAGGTAGATGCTGCTGCTATAGATCAATTGGTAACATTGGGTGTAGAAGCTAAGGTGGATTATTTTTTTGTAGGTGGAAGCTTGGTTATCTCAAGTCATTTAGATGAATGTATACATCAGATTAAAGCCAGTTGTAAAATTCCAGTGGTCTTGTTTCCAGGCTCACCTTCTCAAGTGAGTAAATACGCAGACGCTTTATTGTATCTATCGTTAATATCTGGCAGAAACCCAGAATTATTGATTGGCCAACATGTTATCAGTGCTCCTTTTGTAAAAAAGAGTGGTTTAGAAATTATGCCAACAGGTTATATGGTGATTGATGGTGGAGCCCCAACAACAGTCTCCTATATTTCAAATGCTACACCAATTCCAGCAGATAAAAACGAAATTGCCATGTGTACTGCAATGGCAGGTGAAATGTTGGGAATGAAATTAATTTATATGGATGCCGGAAGTGGCGCTAAACGCCCTATTACAGAGGAGATGATCCAAAAAGTGGCCAACCATATTGAAGTCCCATTGATTGTGGGCGGAGGCATTACAGAGCCTGAAAAAGCATATTTAAATTGCAAAGCCGGCGCCGATGTAATTGTTGTTGGAAATGCAATTGAAAAAGACCTCAACTTAATAAAAGAAATCAGCAATGCAGTGCATAGTGTTGCTACTGTTAAGATTGGTTAAGACTTTTTATGATTCCAAGAGTAAAAATCTGTTGTATAAGTTCAATTGCTGAAGCAAGAATGGCCATTCATTTTGGGGCATCAGCATTAGGGTTAGTTGCCAATATGCCCAGTGGGCCAGGCATTATTTCTGATGAAGAAATACGATCCA
The DNA here is from genome assembly GCA_943372285.1 of Sphingobacterium thalpophilum. Classification (GTDB taxonomy): domain Bacteria; phylum Bacteroidota; class Bacteroidia; order Chitinophagales; family Chitinophagaceae; genus Sediminibacterium. The sequence goes on from CALRYA010000009.1 coordinate 67,243, forward strand.
TTTCAACCATTGTTCCTCCAGGAATAGCCAGTTTTATGTTGACGAGTGAAACCACGGCAGATTCAATCATTTTACACCATCAACAAACTTTAACCAACACCATTCAAATAGTAGACGAACTGAAAGAAGGAACCTATCAACAAATCAAAGCAGCGCTTCCGGCCATTAAATTGGTACAGGTTATTCACGTAATTGACGAAAAAACGATAGACGAAGCCTTAAGAATTGCTGATTCAGTTGACGCTTTGCTATTGGACAGTGGTAACCCCAATTTATCCGTTAAAGAATTAGGAGGAACTGGCAGGGTGCATAATTGGTCACTCAGTAAAAAGATTGTTGAACAATCAACAATTCCAGTATATCTAGCAGGGGGCCTAAACGCAACCAATGTTAAAGCTGCTATTGAACAGGTTCAACCTTTCGGACTTGACTTATGCAGCGGGGTTAGAACTGATCAAAAATTAGACCCTTATAAATTGGAGCAATTTTTTAATGCTATCTACACAGCTTGATTCCAGCTCATTTCAACAACCGATCAGATATTTATAACATTTAGTGAGAATTGTGTAAGGTTATCCTTGACCAAAAAAGAGAACTTGCCTTCGATTCATTTGATGAATTAATCAACGCAGGTACTCAATAAATAAACTCATTCTTGTGGTCAAGGTAAATAAGTTAGGTATTGTGCTTAGTAGCACAAGCAATAGTTTTGAAAATGAAGGTGTACTCAATCCTGCTGTAATTAAAGTAGGCTCAGTGATTCATATGTTTTACAGAGCTGTTGCAAAAGACAATTATTCTACTATTGGATATTGTATTTTGTCTTCGCCCACAGAAGTACAAAGTCGAAATGACCAACCGCTGCTGGTTCCCCAAGCCGATTACGAATATCAAGGATTAGAAGATCCGAGGATTGTTGAAATTGAAGGCATTTATTATCTTTCTTATACCGCATATGATGGCATGAATGCTTTAGGTGCATTGACAACTTCAACAGATTTGGTGCAATGGGAAAAAAAAGGAATCATAGTACCTCAAATTACCTATGAAGAGTTTCATCATTTTACAGAATGTGCAGGAGCAATCCATGAAAAATACATTCGCTTCAACGATTACCAAAAAAGTCATGAAAGGCAAGACCGAAGAATATTTTTATGGGATAAAAATTTAGTTTTTTTTCCACGTAAAATAAATAATCAATATTGTTTTCTACATAGAATAAAGCCAGATATACAAATAATAGTTGCTGTAGAAAAATTAGCTGATTTAACAGTAGAATTTTGGCAAAACTATTTTATGCATTTTGATGAGCATATTGTGCTATCACCAAAATATGATCACGAAGTAAGCTATATCGGGGGTGGTTGCCCACCTATTGAAACCAAAGATGGTTGGCTCATAATTTATCATGGTGTGCATGATAGTGTAAAAGGATATATATATTCAGCATGTGTGGCTTTGCTCGATTTAGAAAATCCTCAAAAAGAAATTGCAAGGTTACCTTATCCACTTTTTTTTCCTGAAAAAGTATGGAAATTAAAAGGCGAAGTCAACAATGTATGTTTTCCAACAGGAGCAATTGTAGAAAATGATACACTCTATATTTATTATGGCGCTGCAGATCAAAGAATTGCAGTAGCTTCTCTTAGTTTAACCGAACTGATAGCAGAATTAAAACTGAATAAAATAAAAATATGAACCTAGCTATCGAATCTACCATCCCAGAAATGCTTTTTATCACATCTTTCCCTCCCAGAGAGTGTGGCATTGCCACTTATACCCAAGATTTGGTGAGCGCATTAAGCAATCAGTTTAAGAACTCCTTTAATTGCAGTATTTGTGCATTAGAATCAGCTGCAGAACAACATCATTATGTGCAGCAACCAAAATATATTTTAAATACGGATGATCGAAATGCATTTACAAAAACAGCATTAAACATCAACAGAGATGAACAAGTTAAGTTGGTTGTAGTACAACATGAATTTGGATTTTTTGCTAGAAAAGAAAATGAATTTATGTTTCTGTTAGACATCATTAACAAACCAATTGTTATAGTTTTTCATACTGTACTTCCAAAACCAAATGATGCCCTACAAAAAAAGGTGTACGATATGGGAGCAATAGCTACTTCAGTTATTGTTATGACAATGGATGCGGCACTAATTTTAATGAATGAATATTATATACCTTCTCATAAAATAACAGTAATTCCACATGGCACCCACTTGGTTCCACCATTAGAAAGGAAAATATTAAAAGAAATTCATCAATTATCCAACAGAAAAGTACTTTCTACATTTGGCTTACTGAGTGTTAGCAAAAGTATTGAAACAACGCTGGTAGCTTTACCAGCCATTATACTACGCCATCCAGAAGTATTATTTTTAATTCTAGGTAAAACACATCCAGGTGTTGTAAAAAACGAAGGCGAAAAATACAGAAACGCTTTGTTGAAAAAGTTGTTGATTTAGGCATTCAAGAAAATGTACAGTTTATAAATGAATATTTGCCTCTGCATGAATTATTGGAATATTTGCAACTTTCAGACATTTACTTATTTACTTCAAAAGATCCCAATCAAGCAGTAAGTGGAACTTTATCATATGCATTAAGTTGTGGTTGTCCTGTCATTTATACGCCAATACCACATGCAAAAGAAGTGGTAAATGACAATAATGGAATCTTAATAGATTTTGAAAACCCAGAACAATTGTCTGGAGCTGTGAATAGATTATTGGATGATGAAAAATTAAGAAATAAAATTTCTTCCAATAGTTTTCAAAAAATGGCTGTTACTGCATGGCAAAATGCAGCAATTGCCCATGCTTTACTATTTGAAAAATTAACCAATAAAACATTCAAAATAAATTATCGAATCCCCCCTTTGAATCTGACTCATATAAAAAAAATGACCACTCATTTTGGGATGATTCAATTTTCGAATATTGCTACTCCAGATATCCATTCGGGCTATACTTTAGATGACAATGCCAGAGCAATGATTGCGCTTTGTCAGCATTTTGAAATATTTCAAAATCAACACGACCTCATTCTTATAAATAAATACCTTGCTTTTATTAAATTCTGTTTGCAGCCAAATGGAGAATTTTTAAATTATGTAACTGAACAAAAAATATTTTCAGCACAAAACTATTCTGAAAACTTAGAAGACAGCAATGGAAGGGCCATATGGTCATTAGGTTACCTGATATCATTACGATCCATTTTGCCTAGTCATTTAGTAGAAGAAGCAACTCAATTGCTCGAATTAGCAGTACCAAGCTTGCATAAGATTCATTCAACAAGAGCAATGGCTTTTATTATTAAAGGACTACACTATGAGCAAAACAAGGAAAATAAATTATTACTTCGAACACTCGCTAACCGATTGGTACAAATGTATAAACATGAGAAAACTACAGACTGGCATTGGTTTGAGGGTTATTTAACTTATGGCAATAGTGCACTACCCGAAGCTATGTTATGCGCTTATCTCAGCACTGATGAAAATATATATAAAGAAATAGCCCTGGAAAGTTTTGATTTTTTGTTGTCGAAAATATTTGTAGATGGAAAAATTAAGGTAATCTCCAATTTGGGTTGGCACTTAAAAAATAAGATCAATATAACTCCAAATGGAGGCGAACAACCCATTGATGTTGCTTACACTATAATGGCTTTAGATAAATTTTATTCAGTCTTTAATAGAAATAGTTATAAAGAAAAAGCATTCATTGCTTTCAATTGGTTTTTAGGCAATAACCATTTACATCAAATCATGTATAACCCTTGTACAGGAGGCTGTTATGATGGACTAGAAGCACATAATGTAAATCTCAATCAGGGAGCAGAGTCTACATTGAGTTTTTTGATGGCCAGGCTAGCAATCAATAACATCAAGGGGCCAAAAAAAGGTGGTCTTTTACAGACCACCTTACCTATCAAAAATTTCTTAGTAGCTGCTATGCAAGATCAAAGCGATCTAAGTTCATAACTTTATTCCAAGCTGCTACAAAATCATTTACAAATTTAGTTCCTGCATCTGCAGATCCATATACTTCTGCCAATGCACGCAATTCTGAATTTGAACCAAAAATCAGGTCAACTCGAGTAGCCGTCCATTTGGTTTCATTTGATTTTCGATCTTTTCCTTCAAATGTATCAGCTGCAGGAGAAGTAGCTGACCACTTGGTATTATAATCAAGTAAATGAACGAAATAATCATTGGTTAATAATCCAGCACGTTTAGTGAAAACACCATGTTGAGATTGATCAAAATTGGTGTTTAAAACGCGCATTCCACCAATCAAAACAGTCATTTCGGGAGCAGTTAATGTTAAGAGTTGCGCTTTATCTATCAACATTTCTTCTGCAGAAATAGTGTATTTGGTTTTAGAATAATTACGGAACCCATCAGTATTTGGCTCAAGCACTGCAAATGAAGCAACATCAGTTTGTGCTTCTGTTGCATCAGTTCTACCAGCTGTAAAAGGAACTTCAATAACATGTCCAGCATCTTTTGCGGCTTTCTCAATTGCTGCACAACCACCTAAAACAATTAGGTCTGCTATAGAAACTTTTTTACCATTTGTTGCTGTTGCATTAAATGAAGATTGAATGCCCTCTAAAACTTCAAGTACTTTAGACAATTGAGCAGGTTGATTCACCGCCCAATATTTTTGAGGGGCCAAACGAATGCGAGCGCCATTCGCACCACCTCTTTTATCTGATCCTCTAAATGTGGATGCAGATGCCCATGCAGTAGATACTAATTGAGCAATTGTTAGTCCAGCATTCAATAAAGAAGCTTTTAAATGAGCAATATCAGTTGCATCAATCAATGGATGTTGATTTGCTGGAACTGGGTCTTGCCAAATCAACTCTTCAGCCGGCACTTCTGCTCCAAGATAGCGGGCAATTGGGCCCATATCACGATGGGTTAATTTAAACCATGCACGTGCAAATGCATCTGCAAATTGATCCGGGTTTTCAAAAAATCTTTTTGAAATAGGACCGTATATAGGATCTTCTCTCAATGCCAGATCAGTAGTAAGCATTGTAGGTGCATGCTTTAATGAAGCATCGTGTGCATCTGGCACAGTGCCTGCACCTTTATTGGCTTTTGGTTTCCACTGATGTGCACCAGCCGGACTCTTGGTTAATTCCCAATCAAATCCAAACAAATTTTCGAAATAATTATTACTCCATTGAGTAGGTGTAGTGGTCCATGCACCTTCCAATCCACTGGTGATTGTATTTACTCCGTTACCAGATCCAAAACTATTCTTCCAACCAAGCCCTTGTTCTTCAATGCTTGCAGCTGCAGGCTCTTTGCCTACATATTTTCCAGGATCTGCAGCACCATGTGTCTTTCCAAATGTATGACCCCCTGCAATTAATGCAACCGTTTCTTCATCGTTCATGGCCATTCTGCCAAATGTTTCTCTGATGTCTTTTGCAGAAGCGATTGGATCAGGATTTCCATTAGGACCTTCGGGATTAACATAGATCAACCCCATTTGAACGGCTGCTAAAGGATTTTCTAAATCTCTATCTCCAGTATAACGTTTATCATCTAACCATTTGCGCTCCGAACCCCAATAAATATCTTCTTCGGGCTGCCAAACATCTTCTCTACCACCGGCAAAACCAAATGTTTTGAAACCCATTGATTCTAGTGCACAATTACCTGCAAGAATCATCAAATCTGCCCAGGAAATTTGTTGACCATATTTTTGTTTGATAGGCCAAAGTAATAATCTGGCTTTATCCAAATTGGTATTATCTGGCCAGCTATTCAATGGAGCAAAACGCTGTGTTCCTGAACCTGCGCCACCTCTGCCATCCGCAATTCTGTAAGTACCAGCACTATGCCATGCCATTCTGATAAAGAATGGGCCGTAATGGCCGTAATCTGCGGGCCACCAATCTTGAGAACTGGTCATCAAATCGAAAATATCTTTTTTCAAAGCAGCTAAATCGAGCGATTTAAATGCTGCAGCATAATTGAACTTGCCGCCTAAAGGGTTTGAAAGGTCAGCATTTTGACGAAGTATATTTAGCTTTAACTGATTAGGCCACCAATCTGTATTTTGAGTACCTGCTCCAGCAACCTGTTTCAACATACCACCCGTAAATGGGCATTTTCCAGCTCCGTTGTTACTATCCATTTTAGAAAAGTTTTACTTGATTAATTATAAGTAAACAAATTTACTCCATTTTGGTTTAAGCTGAATTGAATATTGCAACATATTTCAACTTAAATCATAATCATGGTTATTTGATACAATTCAAATAATTATGTAAAAATGGCAAATGTAAAACTGGCTAGGTTAGGATAAACTAAAATGATGCTTCATTTGGTCAATTGCAGTAGTAATGCCTTTTTCAATTAAATTGATTTCGGTATCAATCGATTCATGACCGACTTCTGTTAAACCTACTTTTTCAATTTTTCGAATGGCTTGTTGCAGGGATGTTATTCTTAAATTATCGATACTAGGCTTAATTTTATGCGCAATAGCACTCATAGATGAATAGTTTTTTGCTTGATACGCGTCCTTAATTTGTTCAACCATTTTGGGAGATTGGTCACAAAATAGTTTTACTAGTTTTAAAATAAATGCATTGTTTCCCTGACTAATTTCTTCAAGCATAGATAAATCGTATAACAATTCATCTTCAGTTAGTTCTTGTATATTTCCAGCTAATTTATTTGGAATTGATGTATTTAAATATTTTGCAATCGTTTTTAAAAATACATCTTCTTTAAACGGTTTTGAAATATAATCATTCATTCCAGCGGAGATACATTTTTCGGTTTCCCCTTTAATTGCATTGGCAGTGAGTGCAATGATTGGAATTGCACATTTTTGAGCTCTAAGCATTTTGGTTGCCTCAAATCCGTTTAAAACAGGCATTTGTAAATCCATTAAAATAATATCAACCGATGTTTTATTGATTATCCCAATGGCTTCTTCACCATTGGAGGCTTCTACTATAATAGCTCCATAATTTTCTAAAATAGTAGCAGCTACCAACCTATTCATATCATTATCGTCAGTAATGAGTATTGTTTTATTTTGTAAAAAATTATCCGTTAATTTTTCAATTAATGTTTCATGAATATCAGTTGATTCGCCTTTGTCAAAATCAATTTTAAACATAATGGTGGTCCCTTTGCCTTTTATACTAACTACTTCAATATTACCTCCCATTAATTCGATCAATTCTTTACAAATACTCATCCCTAATCCCGTTCCACCAAATTTCCTCGAAGCAGATTCATATTCTTGACTGAACTTCTCAAATAATTTTTCAGTGAACCCTTTATCCATTCCTTTTCCTGTATCTATTACTTTCGTAAGAATGGATTGCTTTCCATTTTTTTCACTAATCAGGGTCATTGTTACATCTACTGAACCGCTTTCTGTAAACTTAATGGCATTGCTGATCAAGTTTAATAATACCTGATTGATTCGATAAGGATCTCCAAATAAGACGCTGGCGATCTGTGGATCTAAAAATGAGTTGGTCAATTTTAATCCCTTTTCTTCTGCCTTGTACATCATAACTTGAATGGCATTATCAATTACCTTACTCGGTTCGAATCCAATTTTTTCAACATTTAGTTTACCCGCTTCAATTTTAGATAAATCCAAAATATCATTGATGATGACCAAAAGATTATCCGCTGCTTTGTTAATTGTTGACAAATAAAATTTTTGTTGATCGGAAAGATTCGTTTTGAGTAATTGATTACCCATACCCATGATCGCATTCATTGGGGTCCTGATTTCATGACTCATATTAGCCAAGAAATTTTCCTTTGCAATGGTGAGTTGTTCTGCTTGTTCTCTAGATTTGATTAAAGCATGTTCTGTTTTTTTCCTTTCAGTAATATCCATGCCATATCCTATTACCAACTTTACTTTATTGTCATTTTCAATTACAGGATACCATCTTCTTAAAATATACTTTTCTTCACCATTAGGTGCAATATTTTTTTCTTCCCATTCACTGGGGTACTTAGAAGAAATGACTTTATTAAAAGTTTCTCTTCTACCTGCAGCTATACTCATTGGCTTATTTCTATACTCACAATAATCTTCATCTCTCTTCCCAATAATCCACTTTCTAAGTTCTTCATCTTTTATGCCCATTGGATTGACAAAAAGGTATTCGTGTTTGGCACTAAATACCGCAATGTCGGAGGGCATATTATTTAAAATATCTTCATAAAATTGCCGTTGCGTTTCTAATTTCGCTTGAATATTTTTCCTTTCAGTAATATCGGTATGTGTTCCTGAGATTTTAAGCGGCTTTCCGTTGGAATCTTTAACCACTACAACCCCACGGTCTAATACCCACTTTATACTTCCATCTCTTAGTACAATTCTATATTCTAAATTATGTGCGTCTAATTGTCCATTTTGATATTTTTGATCATTGTCAATTAATAAATGAATATCGTCTTTATGTACACTTTCCCACCAAGCTTGTTGATTGCTAGATATCTCCTCTGTAGGGTAGCCCAAAAATTCGCTGGTTGATTTTGAAAAATAAGTAATCCCAGTTCTGAAATCATGCTCCCATACATTATCTCCGATGCTTTCTAACGCTTTTCTAAATTGCTTCTCCGATTCTTTCTCTATTGTAATGTCTTCGATAATTCCAAAATATTCTGTAATAACACCCAAATGGTTTACAACAGGCTGACTGGTTGTTCTTCCCCAGAACCAGGTGCCATCTTTTCTATAATAAATAATTTCAGTACCAAAAGAAACACCTTTATTAAATGAATCGACTATTTTTTGAATAGATCCTGAATCTGATAGAGGTCCTTTAAAATGCTGGATCGGCGTTTTTCCGATGATTTCATTCAATGAATAACCAGAGAGCTTACAAAAACCTTCATTGGCCCAAGTGATTTCACCTGTTGAAGTAGTAAATAATACTCCATTATGATTAGCGCTAGCTACTAAAGACAATCGTTCTAATTCAATTTCATTTTTTTTCTGCTGAGTAACATTCCTTCCATAAACATTATAATAGGATTGTTCCGGAATAAATTTGCAAACAAAAGAATAAACTTGTTCATTACAATCAACTTCAAATGTCCAACGATCATCATTCGGATCAATTTCATTTGATATGAATTTCCAAAACGCTTCTTTTGAGTATGCTTTATTTTTATATACATATGAATCTAACTTTTCTGCAGCTGGATTCGTCATTAAAATTGTACCATCAGTTTGTATTCTAATTAAAGGATCGGGGTTTTGCATGGGGAATAATGCAATTTCCTCCACTTGCTTATTGGCTTTTGTTAATTCATTTTTTTGTTGATTGATGGTTGTTACCAAATGCTTAAGGTCATCATTGGTAATTTCCAGTGTTTTTAATATATGCAACAAATCGATCAAAGGATCGTGTTTTGCAAAATCATCAATCACTAAATTGTTTTCTCTTACGTGTGAAATTGAATTAAACCATGGTGAACCAATAAACAAGATAGTTTGAGCATCATTTGACAATTCAAATTGACCCCTCAAAATTAATTTAGGAAAACTGAAAGATTCTAAGACCACCAATTGATTGGCTATTGCCACTAAATCATCAAAATGATTAATCGGTGTGTTCGGTCTTGGTATAGAAAAATAATGATTAATTCCTTTTTGTTGTTCTAAATCAATTATTTTACCTATGGATTTTCCAAAAGATACCACTTCCAGGTTTCTATCAATCAATAGAAAAAAGGGAAATAGGCGATTAAATTGATCCGAATCAAAAGAGAATTGTTTATTCATTTAATTACCAACTTATTTTAAATATTTCATGAGTATTGCCATCATCTCTGGATTTAATTAACTCAATTGTTGTATTTACACTATACATTTTTCCTAATCCGCTAAGTAAGCCTCTTACAAATTCTTGTAACCCTTCTCGTTTCGAAAAATAATGAATACACATAGAATTGAGTTCAACATCACTTACTTTAAATTCTGGCGGAGTCAGCTTCGGATACATTAACATAATCCGGTTATGAAATACTGGAAGATTGATGAGGAATTCTTTCAAATTACTTCCACCTGCTTCCATCAACCCACCATATTTTTCTTTACCAGTTTTCAATATCCACCATTCTCCAAAAGCGTTCAACACTTCGCCAACAGTTATTCCCAGCACTACAGATGCTGCACCAGCCAATTTATAGGTGATATCATCATCATATGGCTCGTTGCTTAAAAAAAAGTCCACATCAACGCCACTCTCTAGTTTCACTGCCTCCCATTTGTCTGCCCCGAAATTTTGGGTAACTAATTCTTGTATTGCCTTGTTTACAATTCCGTACATTTTTTTGTTTTTTTATGAGTGTATATAGTCGTACTAGGCAAATTCATGCCAAGCATAAAAAAACCACAACACATTGATTGACAATAAATTACAAAAACACTTTTCATGCATTTTTCCATTTTTTGGAATATTTTTCCAAAAACCAGAACTTACTAATCAACATCGTTTTTAATGTCCCCGGTTTGTATCAATTTGTAAATAGTGCTTTTCCCAATATCTAATGCTTTTGCAGTGACTACCACATCATTGTTATGCTTCGATAAATAATATTGAATAATCTCATTATTGTATTCTTTCAAAGTTTTGTCTCCAGACATAAAATCTTGCTTTTGAGGGCTTGAAAACTGAATATTTTCAGGCAACACTTCATTATTTTCAGATAATACAATGGCTAAATCAATCACCGCTTTCAATTCCCTAACATTACCAGGATAATGATACTTCAATAGTTTCTCCTTTGCTTCCTTCGAAAACTTTATAGGATCTAATTGATTGTCCTTAGTAAATCCATCAGCGAAATACTTTGCAAGCAGTATTATATCATTACCCCTAGATCTTAGTGTTGGAAGCTCTATGGTCAAGCCCATAATCCTAAAATACAGATCTTCTCTAAAATTACCTTTTTGAACTTCTGCCAACAGATTTTTATGTGTAGCAACAATTAATCGAAAATCAAGTTTAATTTTCTCATTCCCTCCCACTCTTACCACTTCACGTTCTTGTAAAATCCGGAGCATTTTACTCTGCAAATTCAAATCCATTTCCGCAATTTCATCAAGAAAAATACTACCTCCATTGGCTTCTTCAAACTTACCAGCCTTTCTGGTTATAGCCCCAGTAAATGCCCCTTTTTCATAGCCAAACAACTCACTCTCTACCAATTCCTTTGGAATTGCAGACATATTAACTGCTATAAAATTTTTTCTTTTTCTTTCACTATTATAATGAATGGATTTTGCAACAACTTCTTTACCAGTGCCCGTTTCGCCAGTGATCGAAATATTAATATTCGTTTTAATTGCTTTTTCCATTAATCCAAAAACTCTTTTCAATTGATCACTTTGTCCAATGAGTGAATTTTGAAATGAATATTTTTGTCCTATTTCTTCCCTTAATTGTTCTACTTCAAATTTTAGAGATTGATTTTCCCGAATTCTTACTACTGCATTCCACAACAGGTCTTTTGTGGTTTCATCTTTTACAAAATAATCTGTAACACCTAATTTCAACAATTTAACAGCCACGGAAACTTCTTCCTGTGAACTTATTACTACAACTGGTACATCAGGATTAACTTCGCGAATTTTTTTGAAAAGCACATCGCCTTCCATATCAGGCAAAGAGTAATCTATGGTGATCAGATCTGGCTTTAAACTCATTTTTGCTAAACATTCATTCGCTGTTTCAAAACGAGTTACTTTATAGTCTGGGTTTAAACTTAGATGGTAAGCTAAAATTTCTCCATACCATAAATCATCTTCAACAATAAAAATTTGATAGGGTTTCATTCTTTATTGGAATTAATTGATCAAAAACTTAATTAAATATACTGGAAAAATTCCAATAATTGTAATTTTTCCAATAATTGGACAAAGACTTGCTTAATTAAAAACATTACTAATTGATTATCAACTACTTATGTTTTGGCATAGGTTTTATATACTGTAGTAAAACAATCAAAGAACAATGAAAACAGCCGCTACCTTTCAAAATGCCGCCAACCATCAATATGGAGTCATTATCCCAATCATTAATGACAATAGTAGAATTACTGAAACGGCAATAACTCAATTTGCACAAAACAATCCTACGGTGATGATTTCATTTATTCTAGATGAAACAAGCAAAAACACGCTACCCTTATTAAAAAGGGTACAACTAAAATGTCCTGATAATATTACTGTAAATGCATTTAAAACATTATCAGACAAAGTTGAAGCCATTCGTCAAGGGATGCTCTTTATGTTCCATTATACTAATGTGCCAAATATTGGATTCTTAGATCCAGCAACGGATATAAGTCTAGACAACTACCTTGCTTTAGCAAAGTACAAAGATCATTTTCCTCAATTTGGAATAGCCGTTGGAAGCAGAATTCCCCATATAAATGCGGAGTATGCTAAAATACCCTCATCAACATCGAAAGCATTTATCAATAAGTTATTTGAAGTATATGACAGAATTGTTTTGAAAACTAATTTCCAGGATATTTTTTGTGGGGCAAAATTGTTTAACAGAACCCTTATTCCTTTTCTTTTTGATAACCCATTTAAAGATACTTTGTTGTTTGAGTTTGAATTGTTATTAAGACTACAGAAAAAGTTTGGCAAATCTTCTACAAAGAAAGGTATTGTAGAATTTCCCATTTTTAAATGGAATGAATACCAAACTACTCCATTAGCATTAACCAAATTTGCAGAGCTACCAATAAATCTGTTTAACCTTCATTATGAATATTCATTATCAATTACAATAAACAATGCTTTTGATAAATTCTTCAAGATCTTCAAGTTGAAAAATAATTTCAATTACGAAAAAGCATTATCAATTAGTTAATAATGAAATCATCAGGTATTTCTATTTTGGATGGATTTAGACCAATTATTTTATTGATGGAAACCCAATCAAATTTCAAATGAAAAATTATTCAGTTTTAGCATCAAAATCAATTAATCAAAAAATTGCACTAGTAGTTCCGGTATTAAATGATCGTATGACCATTACCGAATCAGCAATCATACAATTTTCTCAACAAAACCCTTCGGTTCTATTGTCTTTTATTATAGACTCATACAGCAAAAAAACATTCAGTTTATTAAATACTATTCAAGCCATTTACCCAGAGAATTTGGCAATCAATATTCATGATTCATTCTCCAATCAAGTAGAAGCAATAAGACAAGGAATGCTTTTTGCGTACAACCAAACTAATGCTGGTATTATTGGCTTTATAGATCCCAGCATTAATGTAAGCTTAGAAAATTGGCTTTCAATGGCAAAACAACAGGAGTATTCAACACAATTCAGCGCAACTTTTGGAAGTAGAAATTCTTCAAACAAAATAAGTATTGTTAAAAAAAGAAAGCCAATATCTGTTCAGTTTGCCAACAGTTTAATTAAACGATTTGAAAAAGTTTTTATTAAAACTAATTTTCAAGATATTTTTTGCAATGCAAAATCATTTAATAGGCATCTTATCCCTTTTATATTTAAAGATAAATTTGAAGATGATCAATTATTTGAGCTTGAACTCTTACTCCGATTAAAGCAGAAATTTGGCAGATCCTCAATTCAAAATGGTATCGCTAATTTTTCAATTGATGAATGTGAAAATGCGCAAACCTCATTTCCTCCATTCAATCAATTGGGGCTATTACCTTTTAGACTGATCAACCTTTACTTTAATTATTTATCATTATCAGTACCTTTTACAAATAAATTGTATTTGTCCTTCAACTCAATTCTGCGGTTATTTTCATTCAATTCAAAAAAACAAGGATTATCTACTAGAATACTCATAAGTGTCAAATCTTAACCATCATAATTGGCTCATTATTTAAACAGGTTATAGACAGTTTATTAAAATAAATATTTTGCTTATTTTCATTTTTCTAAATAGATTAAATGAAAAAAATTAGCAGGGCAGTAAGTTGTTGGATTTTACTGTTGATTTCAAGCTTTTTGCAAGCTCAACAAAATACCCAATTAAATTCTTTAAACGAAGAACAAGCTTATACACTAGGTGTTCAGGCATATATTTTTTGCTACCCTTGGTCATTATTATCCAAAATACAATATAGCTGGGTATCAGCAAAACAAGTCGTTGTGCCTGGCACTCCCAATATGTCGATGAATCAGTTTTGGCACAATAATAAAAATATTACTGATGCATATAGAGATGGAGGTACACCAAACAACGATACTTATTATTCTGTTGCCTGGTTAGATGTAAGCAAGGAGCCCATAATTCTTAGTCATGGAGATATGGGAGATCGATATTTTACTTTCGAAATAGCATCTTTTAATTCAGATAACTTTGCATATGTAGGCGCTAGAACAACCGGATCTAAAGCTGGTAAATTTGCCATTGTTGGCAGAAACTGGAAAGGAACATTACCAGCAGGTGTAAAAAAACTACCAGCATCTCCAACTGATAATGTATTGATATTTGGCAGAACAGCTGTTAAGGGAGAAGCTGATGGCCCTTCAGCAATAAAAAAACAAGCTACTTATCAATTAACTCCATTAAGTCAAATAGGAAACCCCAATTATGTGGTTCCAGAAAATCACGATGTATTAGTTCCTTATAATCCTAAAACAGATCCGCTTGCCGATTGGAAAACCATTAATCGTGCAATGATCAAAAATCCGCCTTTACAACAACATGCTGTTTTGCTAGATATGTTTAAAACAATTGGAATTGGGCCTGGGATTGATATAGATAAATTAGACCAAGCCACTAAAAAGGGATTGGCAAGAGCCTCAATTGATGGAATGAAAATGCTTCAAGCAATTTCAATTACTGGCGATGATTATCCAAAGGTTAATGGTTGGAGTATTCCACCTAAAACTATGGGAAGAGCAATGATCAATAATGATTTTAATACTATTGCTTTGCAATGTCTTGGTGGCATTATTTCACATGATCCTGAAGAAGCTATTTACCTCAATACACACGCAGATGTAAATGGAACAGTGCTGAATGGCGCCAACAAATACACGATACATTTTGAGCCTAACCAATTGCCAGATGTAAAATATTTTTGGTCACTAACGATGTACGATACAACCAATAATTTAGTACACAATCCCATTAATCGTTGGTCAATAGGGTCATTAGCTAGTAAATTTAAATTAGCTAATGATGGCAGCCTAACATTGTATATTCAAAAAGATTCTCCTGGTGCAGATAAAGAAGACAACTGGCTACCTTCACCTGCAGAAGATTTCTGGGTGGTGTTTCGATTGTACGGACCTAGCAAAAGAATAATTGACCAATCCTGGAAAATGCCACCTTTAAAAAAAGAATAACACTAACAACTAATATACTTTGTCAGCAAAAATTTGCTTTTCATACATATTACTCATTATTCTTGCCAATTCTTTTTTAGTTGCATTCGATTTTAACAAATAGTCAAACGAACCATTCTGCATGGCATCTACCGCAACACTTAAATCTTCATGTGCTGTGCAAAAGACTACGCCGATTCCAGGATAATATTCTTTAATTTTTTTCAATACTTCAATTCCGTTGATAATATCCATTTCATAGTCAAGGAACACTAGATTAGGATTAAAATGCAAATTGTCTATACAATTTTGGCCATTTTCGAAGTTTACAACATTTGAATAGCCTAAATCTGCCAGCATTTGGGTTAATAATGTAGTCCAGAAAGGATCGTCGTCCACAATAAAGGTTCTCTTAATGTTCTTAATTTTCATGATTTTATTTTTCTTTCATTATGCCAATTTAAAGCCAAAACACAAGTACTTGATTATCAATATTTTATAAAACATTATTTATCGAACAAATTCCAAATATTGGAAATAGTACATTTAATGGAAGATTTCGCATCAAATTCTACATTATAAACTGCAAACAAAAGGGTAGTTTTAATGAATAAACTAAGTCAATGAAAAAATCAATATTCAACCTGTTTTTTACAATGAACAATCGATCAGTGCTGGCACAACCGCTATTGATTATTATTATTTTGATTGGATGCAGTTGCTCAAATGAAATTTTTTCTCAAGTACTTAAATCTCCCAACAATCAATTAACCATGAATTTTGGATTATTGGAAGATGGTACGCCTACCTATACCCTTTTTTACAAAAACAAAGCAGTTATTAAAACAAGTAAACTCGGTCTTGAATTAAAAAAAGACCCAACTTCTTTACTCAATCATTTCACCATCGTGTCTACAAAAACTGCTCAATTGGATGAATCATGGAAACCAGTTTGGGGAGAACAATCTACAATCAGAAATAATTATAACGAATTAGCTGTTACACTAAATCAAACATCTTCTAATAGAAACATTGTTATACGGTTTCGCTTATTTAATGATGGACTGGGATTTAGATATGAATTTCCTGAACAAAAAAACCTCACTTATTTTACCATTAAAGAAGAGCGAACAGAATTTGCTTTAACTGGTGATCATACTGCATTTTGGATTCCGGGTGATTATGATACCCAAGAATACGATTATACCACTTCTAAATTATCTGAAATCAGGGGTTTATCAGAGAAAGCAAAAACAGCCAATCTTTCTCAAACCAGTTTTGCTACAACAGGTGTTCAAACTGCGTTGATGATGAAAACAGCCGATGGCTTATACATTAACTTACATGAAGCAGCTCTGATAAATTATTCTTGTATGCATTTGAATTTAGATGACAAGAATATGATTTTTCAATCATGGCTAACTCCAGATGCTAAAGGAGATAAAGGATATATACAAGCCCCATCCCATTCTCCATGGAGAACAATAATAGTAAGTGATGATGCAAGAGATATTCTTGCTTCTACATTAACTTTAAACCTCAATGAACCTTCTAAAATAAAAAATACGGATTGGATCAAGCCAACAAAATATGTAGGCGTATGGTGGGAGATGATTACTGGAAAAAGTTCCTGGTCTTATACCAATGATTATCCGACTGTACAATTGGGAGTTACCGATTTTGCAAAATCCAAACCAAATGGAACGCATGGTGCCAATAATTCTAATGTAAAAAAATACATTGACTTTGCAGCAAAACATGGATTTGATGGAGTATTGGTTGAAGGATGGAATATAGGCTGGGAAGATTGGTTTGGTCATAGCAAAGATTATGTATTCGATTTTACCACAGCCTATCCAGATTTTGATGTAAAAGGTTTACATGAATATGCTAAATCAAAAGGCATCAAAATGATTATGCATCATGAGAGTTCAGGATCAGTTCGCAATTATGAAAGACATTTAGACAAAGCCTATCAATTTATGAAGAACAATGGTTATGATGCAGTAAAAAGTGGTTATGTGGGCGATATATTACCAAGAGGAGAAAATCATTATAGCCAATGGATTGTAAATCATTATCAATATGCCATTGAAAAAGCTGCCGAATATAAAATCATGGTGAATGCACATGAAGCTGTTCGCCCAACCGGAATTAGTAGAACTTATCCAAATTTAATTGGCAACGAATCTGCGAGAGGAACAGAATACCAGGCATTTGGCGGATCTAAACCCAATCATGTGACTCTATTACCTTTTACTCGTTTAATAGGAGGCCCGATGGATTATACCCCAGGTATTTTTGAAATGGACATTAGTAAAATCAACCCAAATAATCAATCACATGTGAATAGTACATTGGCTAATCAATTGGCATTATATGTAACAATGTATAGCCCTTTGCAAATGGCGGCTGATTTACCGGAAAACTATAACAGATTTTTAGATGCTTTTCAATTTATCAAGGATGTTGCTGTAGACTGGAGCGTCAGTAAATATTTAGAAGCCGAACCTGGTCAGTATATAACAGTAGCGCGTAAGGCAAAAAATAAGTCGAACTGGTTTGTAGGCAATGTTAATGGAGAAACACCAAGAACTACAACAATCCATTTCAACTTTCTAGAAAAAGGAAAAAAATACAAGGCCATTATTTATGCAGATGCAAAAGATGCACATTATAAAACCAATCCGCAAGCATATACTATAACAAAGCAAATTGTAAATAGCGAATCTGCTTTAGAATTAACAAGTGCCCCTGGAGGTGGATTTGCAATTAGCCTAATTGAACAAAAATAAAAAATGACTACAGTATTAATAATTGCCATTTGTATCCTTTTACTAATTGCGTATGTATTCGATATAAGTGCATCAGTAACAAAAATTCCTTCTGTAATTCTTTTACTGGTTTTAGGATATGCAGTAAATATAATCACTAATTATTTTAATATTTCAATTCCAGACCTTTCTTCAATCTTGCCATTTCTAGGCACAGTTGGTTTAATCCTAATTGTTTTAGAAGGCTCATTGGAATTGGAATTCAATAAAGCCAAAATTCCATTTGTTGGCAAAGCGGCTTTAATCGCATTGATTCCTATGCTCATATTGAGTTTTGTTCTCGGCTATACATTTCATTATTTCGGCCAGATCAGTTATAAAGATGGTTTGGCAAACGCCATTCCATTTGCAATTATCAGCAGTGCTATTGCTATACCAAGTGTTCAAAATGAATCAGCTAAAAATAAAGAATTCATTACTTACGAAAGTAGTTTATCGGATATTTTTGGAGTAATATTTTTCAATTTTATTACTTTAAATGATAATATTGGTAAAAGCTCTTTCAGTGAATTTTTTCTTCAAATAATCATCATTCTAATTGTAACGTTCATTGCAACTATCTTTCTCGCATTTTTATTAAGTAAGATCAATCATCATGTTAAGTTTTTACCAATTATCATCATGATCATATTAATTTATGCAGCATCAAAATTGTATCACTTACCAGGTTTGATTTTTATATTATTATTTGGACTTTTTATGGGCAATCTGGATGAATTAAAACACATCAAACTCATCAAACGATTAAAGCCAGAATTACTCAATAAAGAAGTTCATCAGTTTAAAGATTTAACAACAGAAATTACTTTTATTGTAAGAGCCTTATTTTTTATTTTATTTGGATTCTTAATCAAAACCGAAGAATTGCTTAATACAGAAACCATTGTATGGGCCATAGCAATTGTATCAAGCATTTTTATTCTTAGGTCGATTTTTTTGAAACTATTTCAATTAGAACTTGCTCCCATTTTCTATGTTGCACCAAGAGGTTTAATTACCATTTTATTGTTTTTGTCGATCCCAATCAGTCAGGCCAGTTCATTAGCCAATAAATCTTTGATCATTCAGGTGATTTTAATGAGTGCTCTAATAATGATGCTTGGATTGATGTTTGCCAAAGAAAAGGATCCATCTTATAATGACGAATTATTATAAATTAACTACAATGGATAAACAACATCTTAAAAAAGAATACAGCAATGGCCAAATTACAGTAGTTTGGCAATCAGGTCTTTGCCAGCATAGCGGGATTTGTGTAAAAAATTTAAACAGCGTTTTTAACCCCAAAGAACAGCCCTGGATAAAAACCGAAAATGCAACTACAGAAGAAATAATACTTGCTGTTTCAAAATGTCCTTCTGGAGCACTGTCTATAAAACATAATCCTTAGCTTACTGTTTAACAAATCTGCTCCAATTATATATCCCTTTCGATTAATTGGACAAGCGCAGAAGACATTCTTAATTCGATATAATTATTCTTACCTTTAGAGGAGAAGCATTCGCTTTCTCTGCACATGAAAATTGTTGAAAAAAAGAATAATCGTTTCGTTCGTTTTTTGAAAATGATCGGGCCTGGTTTAGTAACCGGGGCTAGCGACGACGACCCTTCAGGCATCGCCACTTATTCTCAAGCAGGTGCTGCATTTGGGCTTTCCACACTTTGGACTTCCATTGTTGCATTTCCATTGATGGCCGCTATACAACAAATGTGTGCAAGAATAGGGCTGGTTACCTCGCAGGGTCTAACAGGCACTCTAAAAAAACATTATCCAAGACCCATATTATACATTATGCTGGTATTTAGCTTCCCGGCAATTGTAATGAATATTGGAGCAGATATTGCTGGAATGGGCGCTGTTGGCAATTTATTGTTCCCAAGTATAGATGCCGGTTTTTTTAGTGTCTTTTTTACATTATTACTATTCGGATTAATCATTTTCTTACCCTATCAAAAAATTGCCGCTATCCTAAAGTATTTATGTATTGTAATGCTGGTGTATTTTATTGTTCCTTTCTTATATAAACAAGACTTTAAAGAAATATTGAGATCTACATTCATCCCTACTATACAATTCAATAAACCATTTATTGCCATCATTGTTGGAATATTAGGCACTACCATTTCGCCCTATCTTTTCTTTTGGCAGGCATCGGTAGAAGTAGAAGAGATGAAAAATAAGCAAACGCTTTTAGTAGTAAACAAAAAGATCATTCGCGAAATGAAACAAGATGTGGACTTTGGAATGACATTCTCTGGTTTTGTTATGTTTTTCATTATTCTTACAACAGGAACAGTTTTATTTAATAGTGGTGTACATCAAATTGACACTGTAGAACAAGCTGCGATGGCCTTAAAGCCATTAGCGGGAAATTTTGCTTACCTGCTTTTTGCAATTGGGGTAATAGGAACAGGTTTAATTGCCATTCCAGTATTAAGTGGATCATTGTCATATATTTTTACAGAAACATTTGGATGGGAACAAGGCTTAGATAAAAAATTTCACGAAGCAAAAGGATTTTACATCATTATTGCTATTTCCTTATTACTAGGCCTTTCTTTAAATCATATAGGGATATCGCCAATAGATGCATTGATCTATACAGCAATTCTTTACGGATTAACTGCGCCGGTTTTAATTGCGATTATTCTACATATAAGCAACAACCAAAAAATAATGGGGAAATTTACCAATAGCAGGTTATCGAATATTCTTGGAGTTATAGCATTTTTAATAATGACTATTGCAGCTGGGCTATTGATCTATTTTCAAATTTCAGGTAACTAAACATATACTACTGGTCATGGCTATAGAAAATTTTAATATAAGCGGGCTATCAGCATCAGAAGTGATTGATTCAAGACAAGCACATGGTCAGAACTTGATGGCTTTTAAGGAAGAGAATGGCTTTTTAGACGCGATCAAAAGTTTAGCCAAAGAACCAATGGTTAGTTTATTATTGGTTGCATCAATCATTTATTTTATAAGTGGAAAAACAGGAGATGGTATATTTTTAGCATCTGCGATATTATTGGTAGCCACTATTTCATTATATCAAGATTCTCGAAGCAAAAACGCATTGGCAAAATTAAAAAGGTTTACCCAGCCAAACTGTAAAGTCATTAGAGATGGAAAAACAATTGAAATTAATACAGAAGACTTGGTTATTGGGGATTGTTTAATGATTGAAGAAGGAGTGTCTATTTCAGCTGATGGCACCATCATTCATTCTAATGACTTTTCTGTGAATGAATCAATTCTTACAGGTGAGTCTTTAACCGTATACAAAGATCAATTTGCAGAAGACAATAAAGTATATAGCGGAACAACAGTAGGAAGTGGTTTAGCTATTATTCAAGTAAGTTCCATTGGCAATAATACAAAGCTTGGCAAAATAGGAAAAAGCTTAGAAAGCATAGAAGAAGAGCCTACTCCTTTAGAGCTTCAGATCAATCATTTTGTAAAATTAATGGTAGCTGTTGGCGCAATCGTGTTTGTGATTGTGTGGTTAATTAATTATTTTAATAATCATGATGTCTTAGATAGCTTACTCAAAGCATTAACATTAGCAATGAGTATTTTACCTGAAGAAATTCCTGTGGCATTTACCACTTTCATGGCATTGGGCGCATGGAGATTAATGAAAATGGGTATTGTAGTAAAACAAATGAAAACAGTTGAAACACTTGGAAGTGCTACTGTTATTTGTACAGATAAAACTGGCACCATTACTCAAAACAAAATGAGTTTGTCAAAATTGTATTTATTCGGATCCGATACAATTTATGAACTAACTAAATCCAATACTACAGAAAGTATCGCTTTGATACGCACAGCAATGTGGGCTAGCGAACCTATTCCTTTCGACCCAATGGAAATAGCATTACATAAAAGCTATGGAGATAATAACAAGAATGATGAACGCAAGGAATATAAAATGGTTCATGAATACCCATTGAGTGGAAAGCCGCCAATGATGACCCATATTTTCGAAAACAACACTGGTGAAAGAATCATTGCAGCAAAAGGAGCACCTGAAGCAATAATGGCAATAGCCAATTTATCGGGGGAAGCTAAAACTAAAATAGAAAAAGCCATCAATCAATTAGCTATTGAAGGGTATAGAATACTAGGTGTAGCCAGTTCAACATTTACTGGCAATAATTATCCAAAAGAACAACAAGAATTCCCATTTGAATTTAAAGGCTTAGTAGCATTTTATGACCCACCAAAAGACAATATTCAAAAAGTGCTTGAAGGGTTTTACAAAGCAGGCATTTCAGTTAAAATTCTAACTGGCGATAATGCTGCTACTTCCATTTCTATTGCTAAACAAATTCAATTTAAAGGATATGAACATCATTTATCTGGAGATGAACTGATGAATTTGAAAGATGAAGCCCTACAACAAAAAGTAAAAGAAACCATGCTATTTACGCGCATGTTCCCTGAAGCAAAACTAAGAATCATTAACGCACTAAAAGCCAATAATGAAATAGTTGCTATGACAGGTGATGGCGTAAATGATGGACCAGCTTTAAAAGCAGCACATATAGGTATTGCAATGGGAACAAAAGGCACAGAAATTGCCAAACAAGCAGCTTCGCTTATTTTATCGGAAGATGATTTATCAAAAATGTTAGATGCAGTTGCCATTGGCAGAAAGATTTATACGAATTTAAAAAAGGCCATTCAATATATTATTTCGATACATATACCAATAGTATTAACTGTTTTTATTCCATTGGCTTTAGGATGGATTTATCCCAACATTTTCACTCCAGTACATGTGATATTTTTAGAATTAATTATGGGACCCACCTGTTCAATTATTTATGAGAATGAACCAATGGAACAAAATACCATGATTCAACTACCAAGGCCAATAAGCAATACTTTTTTTAATTGGAAGGAGCTTACCACGAGCATTATCCAGGGTTTAACAATTACAGCAGGAACTTTATTTGCTTATCAATACAGTGTGTTTAATCAATATTCAGAATCACATACCAGAACGATGGTATTTACCACATTAATAATAGCCAACATAATGCTGACATTGGTAAATCGCTCATTTTATTACTCCATCATTACCACATTAAAGTTTAAAAACAACCTGGTATTATTAATAATAGGAATCACATTACTCATTACAGGACTATTGTTATATGTACCCATTTTGGCATCATTCTTTCAATTTGAACCCTTAATATTGAACGAGCTTTTCATTTGCATAAGTACTGGATTGATTTCCGTAATATGGTATGAACTAGTGAAAGCTATAAAAAGAAAAAACGCAATCCAATAAAATTGGATTGCGTTAGAAAACTATAGTTTAATTAACTATTTTTTAGTTGCAAGAGCAGAAATCGATTTTCCCAACTCATCTACTTCTTGGTTAAACCCTTTCTTAAAAGCCTCCCATTTATCCTTAGGGCCATCTTGATACTGATTCATTTTAGATTTCAATTCGGCATTCTTTTTTTCCAATTCACCTAATTCTTTAAGGTATGTAGCCCTCGCTTTAGCTGATTCAGATTTTCTTTCTTCTTTCAATGCCTTTATTTTATTTTCATTATCTGTCAGGGTGTACAATACCACTGTTTTGTATTTATTATATTCATCAGCAGAATCTTTTTTTGCTTCCACTAGGTCGGCTTTGGCATCCACTACATTTTCCTTAGCATCTTGTAATGCTTCTGTTTCTTTTTCAGGGGAATTGGAACAACCTGTGGCAATAAATAAGGTAAAAATTGCCAAAACAGTGTAACGGGTAATAATCGTTTTCATTTATTTGATTTTAAAATTAAAAAAGAAGATAATTTTTGCATGAGTACCGATAGCATATAACCACTGGCAGATCTATACTTTCCCAAAATCTTACCAATAAAAAAATCTGCAACCGCCATTAAGCCACTATCTTTTAAGGCAGAAGAACTGCTATTGATATCAACAAATTCAGTAAATTTCTGTTCCCCAATACTGATAGGATTATTATTTTCAGCAATCTGCAATAATGTATTTTTCAACAATTTAGTTTGATCATGAATTACAGACTGAAGTTCAATTATTCTTAAGGTAAGCGTCTGATGATTGGTAATACTATAATTGGGCATTCCTATTTAGTATTTGAATTGAAGAAAAAACCGAGCGTTTTATTCAAAATAATGGACTCAATAAAACCATGCTGATCTAAAAGCACCATTACAAAAATCAATAAATAGAACAACCCAACTGTGAAATATCCAAGAAATGGATTATCCATCCTATTAGATAAAATAATTGCTAATCCAATACTAAAAAAAGCAAGAAAAACTAGAAAAATCAAACAGAGCAACAATCGTTTTAACATCACCGAGAAAGCATTTGCCATAATTTCCAGGGTTTGTAATTTGAAAAGCTCAACCTTAGCATTAATAAGCGATTGCACATTTTCAGAAAGCTGCTCTATTTGATCAATATTATCCATACAGTATACTGTGCTTGATTTATTTTTGCACAAGATGACCGTCAGCATTCTGCTTAAAGGAATTGGAAAGACTAGAGATCTTTTGAGAAGCCATGTTTTCTAATTCATCGGCTTTAACTCTTAATCCATGCAATTCGTCCTTGATGGCACATTTTATTTCGTCTGAAACATCGTTTGCACCACTCATTAACATACGTCTTGTTTTACTGCCTTTATGTGGGGCAAAAAAAACACCAATAGCCGCTCCTACTAAACTTCCGAGCAACATAGAACCAACAATTTTAACTGTGTCATTTGAATTTTCCATGATAGGGTATTTTAATTTATAAGGGATTTCTGCCACGAATTACCCGAAGCAGTATTGCAACAAAAGCAATCACCAATAAAATATGAATGATACCTCCAGTATGGTAAGCAAAAAAACCAGTGGCCCAAACAATTACTAGTATTACTGCGATTAAGTAGAGAAGATTATTCATTCTGCATTTTTACCAATTGATAACTTCAATTGAACACTGTAAAGTTGCAACAAATGAATACTAGTGCTGTTACAGAAGTATCAATTTGAATTACATGAATCGCATGTAGATGATTACATTCTATCCATATACCAATCCAATTTCGATTCTATATCATTGAATTTACTAATTGTATCAATGATATGTTTTAATCTAAGAAAAGCGGTTTCACTTTTTACCACATAATCATACGCCTTATGATGCATACATTCAACTGCAACTTCTATTTTATCTTGGGCGGAAAATATAACAATTGGAATATCAGGATCTACTTTTTTAATTTCATCCAAAGCTTGAATTCCAGTTAAAGCATGTTTATTCACCCCATCTAGATGATAATCGAGAATAATCAGGTCAGGCTTTTTATCCAGATTCTGAATACACTCTTCACCTGATGTATAGGCATAAATTTCAAAATTGGCATGCTCTAAAAATTCTATTTCAAGTAATTTTAAATACAAACCATCATCGTCCACTAAAAATATTTTGAATTGCTTTGAGTTGTCCATTTTACTAATTTTTTAGTTTTCTTAATTCCTCTTCTAATTCCACACATGCTTGCAAGCAAACCAATTCTATTTCTAATACTAATTCTTTAATATTGGCATTATGCTGCATTTCATTAGCGTAATTTTTAACCCGTATAGCTTTTTTTTCAAAATCACTATCAATACCCATAATTAAAAAAGAAGGAATGATCTTATGGGCTGAAGATTGCAATCCCTCCCAATCATTTGATTTTAAGCTGGATTGCATTAATTGTACTAATAAAGGAGTTTGTTGTAAAAACAGAGAAATCATTTCTATCATTACAACTGGATTCGCTTTTGTTTTTTGCAACAAATAGGTCAGATCGATACACTTCGTTCTATTAACTATATTGACTTTATTTTCTTCTAATTCATCATGAATAGTCGATTTGTTAACAAGAGAAATGATTTTACTATACAATAGTTTATCATTCACAGGTTTTGACAAGTAATCATTCATGCCTACCTCTTTACATTTGGTTAAATCAGTAGTAGTAACATCAGCAGTTAAAGCAATAATCGGCAAATGGAGTTTTAAATTTTTTCTAATAAAATGGGTTGTTTCAAATCCATTCATTTCTGGCATTTGTAAATCCATTAATATAATATCGTATACTTTATCATACATTTTTTCTAATGCTATTCTACCATTTCCAGCAATATCACATTGAAAACCAAAATCATCCAATAAAGTTTTCATCAATAATTGGTTGAGCAATATATCTTCTACTACTAAAACTTTAATATTATTGGCAGCAGTAATCAATGGAATAAAATCAATTTCAGTCTCAATTTTTTGATTTGTTTTAATAAAATCAAGAGCAAAACTAAAAGTAGACCCATGATGATTCTCGCTCTCTACAGTGCATACTCCACCTAATCCTTGAACCAACTGTTTTACTATTGCTAAACCCAGACCCGTTCCTCCATATATTCTGGAAGTACCATCTGTCGCTTGTTGAAAATTATCAAATATTTTTTCGATCTTATCAGCAGGAATTCCAATCCCTGTATCTTTAATAATAAATAGAACAGTGACCTTATTAGAATTTTGAAAACGCAATTTCGTTTCTAAGGAAATACTCCCTGAACTAGTGAATTTTATTGCATTAGAAATTAAATTGAGAAGTATCTGGTTTAACCTTACCGAATCTCCCATTAATACGGCAGGAATTGTCTCGTCGAAATGAAAAGTAAATTCAAGATTCTTTTCCTGAATTCTCGGGGTAAATATTTGCAACAATTCGGTAATGGACAATTTCATGTTAAATGGAATTTGTTCGAATTGCATTTTTCCAGCTTCAACTTTAGCCAAATCTAAAATGTCATTAATAAGCACAATTAAAGAATCTCCACTTACTTTAATTGCTTTCAAGTATTCTGATTGTTTATTTGAAAGTTCAGTCTTTTGTAAAAATTTAGTAAATCCAATAATTGCATTCATAGGAGTCCTTATTTCATGACTCATATTCGACAAAAATTGTTGTTTAGCAATTACAGAATCTTCAGCAATTCTGGTAGCTGCTTCGGCTTTGATTCTTGCCAACTCAGCTAATTCTGTAGCAGATTCTGCAATTACTTTAGAAGCATTCAATTCATTGGAAATTCTGTTTTGTTCGGTCACATCACGAGCAACCAATACTACGCCTAATACATTTCCTAGTTCATCTTTATATACTGATCCATTTAATAAAACTTCTGTCAAACGACCATTAAAGTGTTTTAGGGTAAGCGGGTAATTGTTAACTGAACCTTTTTCAAAAACCTCCTGATATACCTGATTGGCTTTTTTGCTATTGGTGAAGTAATGAAAGAAATCGGTTCCCAATAACTCTTGTTTGGAAATTCCCGTAATGTCTATAGTGGCTTTATTAAAATCGGTTATTTTACCCTTTGTATTAATGGTAACCAATGGATCTAAACTGGCTTCAATAAGGCTTCTTGCATAATTAGATGCATGTTCTATAGATTCTAACATAAAGTAATTTTATTCGCCAATTTCTTCAATAGGGGTACGTCTTTTATCTTTTAATAATTTAAAATGAGAAGGAGACAAACCGGTGATTTTTTTAAACTGATTCGACAAATGTGCAACACTGCTATAATTCATTTTCCAGGCTATTTCAGTAATATTCAATTCATCATAAATGATCAACTCTTTAATTCTTTCAACCTTATGGTTAATGATAAACTGTTGAATAGTTAACCCTTTTACTTCAGTAAATATGTTGGAGATATAAGTATAGTCCAAGCCCACTTTGCTACTTATATAATCGGAATAGTTAACAGAAGGGAGTTCATCAGAATAATGAACCATTTCGATAATAATATTTTTTACCTTTTCAATCAATACAGCTTTTTTATCGTCCATTAATTCGAGGCCGGACAATTTTAGAGCATTATTGAGTTGATCTCTTTGCTCTAGGGTAATTGTTTCCATTATCTCAATCTCACCAAGGTCAACAACGATAAAATGGAGATTGAGTTTTTTAAGTTCTTCTTTCACCAACATTTTACACCGGGTGCTTACCATATATTTTACAAATAGCTTCAAATTGCTTGTTTAGTCTTCATAACCACTTTTGATGACAGTAGAAATCATTTTAAACTGTTCTTTTGCATTAAAATTATGTTTAGCATGGGCAGGAATAATAATCCCATCTCCTAATTTTAAAGAGAACACTTTTTTATTGATAACCAATTCAGCAGCTCCATCAATAATTTGAATATAAGTATCAAAAGGCGAAAGTTTTTCTGCCAGCTCTTCGCCAGCATCTACAGAAGATACAGTTACATTACCTGTCAATTTCTTAATTATAGTTTTAGTTACTACCGCGTTAGGCAAATACTCAATTATCTCAACAATTATATGTGCTTTGGATTTTTCGAGTTCTGGTTGATCATTTTTGATATTCATAAAATATACTTAATTATTATTCAATTAAAGAGAATATCGCATCACCAGTTACATGTTAAAGATGTACTATTAATTCTTATACTAAATGCAATTAAATGCTTAAAACTTACATCATTCACAGATTACGAAAAATTACTCAGTGAAAGCAATTAGAGATTTGAGAAAAACTTAGCAGAATAGCTTTTGAAGAAAACTCTTCATGTAAGATAAGTGTATTCGATGACATTATCGATTATAATCAAATAACATATAATTACAAAATCAAGTAATCTGCAACAATACTCATTAGTTGTGTAACAACATATCAAACTAAAAGGTCAACCTTGCATGGTATAGAAATCATTGAAAACAAGATATTGTTTTATAAATCGGATTTCTCTTGCAATGAAACATTACAAAGTATTTACATTATTGATTGTTGTTCTTTTGTCTCTCAATCAAATTTCAGCACAAAGCTATAATACTGCATTTGGCTTAAGATTCGGTGGGCTAAGCAATG
Source organism: Sphingobacterium thalpophilum (assembly GCA_943372285.1). Lineage (GTDB taxonomy): Bacteria > Bacteroidota > Bacteroidia > Chitinophagales > Chitinophagaceae > Sediminibacterium. Next base: position 96,380 of record CALRYA010000009.1, read on the forward strand.
GCCTTACTGTCAAAAGTTTTATTCATCGCTCAGATGCGCTGGAAGGAATTTTAAGCGTAGGCCATCAAAGCTTTATCATCACTGGATTATACGAAAGGCATACAGGCATTGACGCATCAACAGATTTTAAACTGTTCTATGGTGCTGGAGCACATATTGGATTTTTTCAGGACGGAGGCAGTTACTATTATAATTCTAAAAGAATTTACACTGCTACCACTGTTGCCGGTATAGATGGCATCCTCGGATTTGATTACAAATTCAATAAAGCACCCATTAATTTTTCAATGGACATCAAACCATTTGTAGATTTCTTCAATGGCAACTTTGTTTATTTCGACGGAGGCTTTAGTATACGATACACTTTTTAAATAAATTTTTAAACAATAAAAAATCCAATAATGAAACTAACAAGAATTTCATCAATGAGCATAATTTGCGCTTCATTACTTCTGATCAATTCAGCAGTTAATGCCCAAATTAGCAATTCAACAACAACAGTAAATAAACCAGAAAAAACAAAACCAGCATTATTCGCTGGAAATGGCGATTACCGTACCTGGTCTTTTGGACTTTACGCTGGTGCAATGGCACCATTTGCTGCCACTGGAGGCAGAAATGATTTCTCTAAATGGGAAGCAGCACTAGGATATGGTGTTTACATTAAAAAACAAATTTCACATGTAGTAGGTATTCAGTTAACTGGAATGAGAGGAATACTAAAAGCCAATAACGATAAACTTTGGGCAGGAGCACCTCCAGTTAGTCCTTATAAATCATTTGAAACACAAGTAAACTGGGCAGCTAGCTTAAGTGCGGTTGTAACATTAGGCAGTATCAATTGGTCTCAACTAAGAACCTCAATTCAGCCTTATGTTTCATTAGGTGGTGGTGCCATCAACTTTAACCCTACTTTAATTGATAATGCTGGTACTAGTATTAACTTTAAACCTTCAGGAAGTGTAACTGAGTTCTATGTTCCGGTAGGATTAGGCATTAAAGCCAATCTTTCCAATAGTGTTAATTTAAACATTGGATATACCATGGGATTTGTTGACGCCGATAATTTAGATGGCTATTTCAAAGCACCTTATATTTCAGATAAATTTTCAATGGCTCATATTGGTTTAGAGTTTGCATTGGGTGATAGTAAAAAACCACAATTGGCCAGACACAATGCTCCTGCTCAATTATCGAGTAATATGGATCAGGCTGATGATGCTTTGAGGGCTTCTTTAGCTGCAAGTGAAGAGCGTTATAATCAACGACTGGCTGAAGTTACAGACATGAAAGACCAGCTGAATAAAATGAAAATGGACAGTGATGGAGATGGTGTGAGCGATTATTTTGATAAATGTCCGAATACACCTAAATCCGTAAAAGTAGACGGAGCAGGTTGCGCACTTCCGGTTCCCCCTCCTTCAAAAGATACTACCATCGTACGAAACAACACATATATCATTACTGGAGAAGATCGTAAAATTGTAGACGAAGCGGTACGTAACCTTGAATTTGATTTTGGAAAAGCAACCATAAGAGAACGCTCTTTCGTTTATTTAAATAGAGTAGCTGATTTAATGAATCAAAAAGGTATTCAATTAAAATTAGCTGGTCATACAGACAATGTTGGTAGTGATGCAGCTAACATGAGCTTATCTAGGAATAGAGCAGATGCTGTAAAAAATTACATGATTAACAAAGGCGTAAGTAGTTCTAAAATTGAATCAGAAGGGTTTGGAGAATCTAAACCAATCGAAAGCAATAAAACAGCAAGTGGCCGTCAAAAGAATAGAAGAGTAGAATTTACTATATATTAGAAATTCAGATCAATATCAACCCGCTTCAATAATAATTGAAGTGGGTTTTTATTTTAGCGCACTTACATCTACCCTAGTTGGTGTTTCTTTACCACTAACAATTCCCCTTGCACTTAATGCAATCGATTTAATGATCTGAGTCATATTGGGAATATTCAAAGTACCAATTTCATCTGATACTTTGTGGTAATTGGGTTCACTATCCATTTTAGAAGTAGAAATAGTATGTGCTGGCACACCTAATCTGGCTAATGTAGCATTATCCGAACGATAAAACAACTGTTGATCAGGATAAGGATCTGGATAAAAATTAAAAGCAGTACCTGCTAAGTTTTTTTGCAGAATTGTACCCATATCTGTTTTTTCAAATCCAGTTATATAAGCGCTGTTGGCACCCCATTTGCTTTCGGTTCCAATCATTTCTATATTGAACATGGCTTTAACATCCGCTGGATTGAATTGTTTGGAAAAATAAGTTGCTCCAAATCCACCCACTTCTTCTGCAGTGAAAGCAGCAAAAACCAAGGTACGCTCATTGTTATTCATCATTCTATAATATTTGGCCAGCAACATCACAGCTGTGGTACCTGCTGCATCGTCATTGGCACCATTATAGATAGAATCATTATTCACCGCTTTCTTACTATCTATACCCAAGTGATCATAATGTCCTGAGAAAATCACATATTCGTTTGGCAAAGATTTCCCTGGAATAATTCCTACTACATTACTCAACGGCTGAGTAGAAATTTCATGTTTAGATTGGATAGTAAATTTGGATGGAATTGCTTGAGATAAAATAAAAACAACTGAATTCTCCGATTGAAACATGCTCGATTTCAATCTGATCAAGCGACTGAAATTATTTGCATAAGAACTATCCACTAATACCACATAATTTTTCGCCATACTGCTGTATTTTCTGGCTTCTGTATTAAAATTATCTGCTTTGGTAATTCTTACTAATTCATATCCTGATTTTTCATTAATGAGTAAATCGGGCTTACAAGTGAGCGCTATAATATTTTTGGTGTCAATTTCATTTCCATCAAAATTGGCTGAAGCACTAATGAATTTAGCTCTCACCATATTGAAAGATTGCAGGTAATTACCATTTTGCTTGAAAGTTTGAAGTCCAGATTTCTTGAACTCATCTGCAATAAAAGCTGCTGCTTTTTCTATACCAGGAGTAAAAGTTCTTCTTCCTTGCATATCATCAGCAGACAATGTTTTTTCAATTCTTTCAACTTCAGCAGCATTGATAATAATATCAATATTTTGTGCAGTAACTACACTCGCGCAAAACAATACCGTAATTAAACCAACTATTTTTCTCATAAATTTATTCTAATAACATTAAACAAAACCAATAACTAATAACCAATAACAGTCAACTATTAAAGGCTCATCATCTCTTTGAACTTCACCGTCTGGCGACGACTTACTTCAATTTTCTCTCCCCCCTTTAAATCTACAATTAAACCGCCATTAAAATAAGGTTCTATTTTTTCGATCCAGCGAAGATTAATGATGTGCTTACGATTGGCCCTAAAAAACATTCTATCATCCAATCTTTCTTCTAAAGCATTAAGGGATTTTAAAATAAGTGGCTTATTGGTTCCGAAGAAAACTTTTGCGTAATTCCCTACACTTTCAAATAACCTTATTTCACCCAATTTCACAAACCAGCAACGTTCTCCATCTTTCACAAAAACCTGATCGTATTCGGTTAATGGACCTCTGTTAACGCCAGCTAATCCAACATTTTCTTTAAATAATTCAGCATGCAATTTTTGGATCGCATCACTTAATCTTTTTGGTTCGATGGGTTTCAATAAATAATCCAACGCATTTACTTCAAATGCTTTAATGGCAAATTCATCATAGGCAGTTGTAAAAATAACCTTCGGCGCTTTTTCTACTTCAGCCAGTAAATCAAATCCTGTTTTACCAGGCATTTGAATATCCAAAAAAATCAAATCTGGATTCAAGGTCTCTATTTTTTCTATACCCTCGTCTACATTTGCTGCTTCATCAATCACTTCAATATCACCATGATCTTGTAACAACTTTTTAAGTTCATTACGAGCCAAGCGTTCATCATCAATAATAATTGCTTTAATAGCCATATATATTTAATTTTTAACTACAAGAGAGGAATCATGAACGGGCATAATAATCATGGCTTCTACCAAATTATCTCCCTTATCACAAATGGTAAAATTGGCTTTTCTTCCGAATAATAAATTCAATCGATTGTGTGTGCTACTTATTCCGAATCCATCCGATAAATCATTTTGCACAAATGTTCCTGTATTTTGTACAATCACTTCATGATGATTGTCTTTGAAATCGGAAATTATTTTCACCAATCCACCTTGCTTATGCTTGCTTATTCCATGCTTAATAGCGTTCTCCACTAAGGTTTGCAACATCATTGGAGGGATGGGCTGGTCTAAAGTATCTTCATCAATATCAAATTCAACCATTAGTCGATCTTCAAAACGAATATGTTCTAAAGCTAAATAATCTTTTACAATATTCAATTCTTTTTCAAAAGGCACTGTGGTCAACTTTTCTGATTGCATACTGCTCCTCAAAATATTGCTCAGTTCTGTTATAGCTGTTCTTGCTCTCTCCGGATTTTCATCTACCAGCGCACGAATACTATTCAATGCATTAAAAATAAAATGAGGATTGATATGAGATTTGATGGTATTGAGTTCTAATTCTTTTACCAAGCTCTCCAATTTCACTTTCTGAATTTCAATTTTTGTTCCCAGCTCTATATAGTGCCATAGATAATAAATAGATACCCAGACCAATATCAGGGGAGAGTCAGAAACTAGATTCACCAGAAACCTCTTTTCTACAGAGACTTTTGTTTTAGGATTATATAAACCCCACCATTCTGCCAGGGCGCTATTGGTTAAATTAAAAAGTACCAGAATGATTAGGAGTATCACCGTAAACAATGCCCATTTTTGGGACAATTCAGGAGGTCTTAATTTAAATGCTTTGATTAATTCCCTTAGAATATGCGTGAAAAATAAACCTGTAGTGATGATCACCAACAATTTTGGATAGAAAATGGTGTTGATCTTGCTGTCGAACACAAAGGCAAAAAACACCATTGTTAACCCATACATCATCCATCCACCAATTTGGCACCACCAATATAAAACTGCTTTTCGCTGATTTCTCATGTTCTACAAAGATAATTTTAGGCAACCCCAATTGAACCCAATTTAGGACTAATGGCAAATTAGGTTGCTAATTGGCTAAAAATATTGTTTTCCTACACCGAACCATCGGTGTAATTGGGTGTTTTAATGCTGAGTTGGGGCATTTGAGCCCAAAATCGTATTTTTACCCATTAAATACCTATTCATGGAGTTCATTCCAGGACCATTGTTAAAAAATATTAATAGCCCATCGGATCTTAAGAAATTAGGAAGGGAACAATTGCATCAGGTTTGCGATGAATTAAGGCAATATATCATTGATGTAGTGAGTGTGCAAGGTGGACATTTTGCTGCCAGTTTAGGCGTAGTTGAATTAAGTGTTGCCCTTCATTATGTGTACAATACTCCACATGACCAATTGGTTTGGGATGTGGGTCATCAAGCGTATGGTCATAAAATTCTAACAGGAAGAAGAGATAATTTTTCCAGCAATAGAAAATACAATGGTTTAAGTGGTTTTCCAAAAAGATCAGAGAGTGAATATGATACATTTGGAGTAGGGCATTCTTCTACTTCTATTTCTGCAGCATTAGGAATGGCAATGGCTGCAAAATACAGAGGCGAAAACAGAAAGTCAGTTGCAGTTATTGGAGATGGTTCTATGACTGCAGGTATGGCATTTGAAGCGATGAATCATGCTGGTGTAGCAGATAGTGATGTTCTGATTATTCTAAATGATAACTGCATGAGCATCGACCCCAATGTTGGTGCATTAAAAGAATATTTAACGGATATTTCTACATCACCTACTTACAATAAAGTAAGGGATGAGGTTTGGAATATCATGGGCAAATTACCAATTGGTAAAAACTTTTCCAGAGAGATGGCCAGTAAGTTAGAAGCCAGCATCAAAGGAGTTGTTAGCAAGAGTAGTAATTTATTTGAAGCATTGAACCTGCGTTATTTTGGTCCTATTGACGGACACAATATTTCTAAGCTGGTGGATACTTTAAAAGACTTGAAAGAAATGCCAGGCCCGAAAATTTTACATATTGTAACGGTAAAAGGCAAGGGTTATGCATTGGCCGAGAAAGATCAAACCAAATGGCATGCACCAGGTTTATTTGATAAAGTGACCGGGGAAATATTCAAGAAAAAAATAGACGCACCACAACCTCCTAAATACCAAGATGTATTCGGTCATACCATCATTGAGCTGGCCGAAATGAATGATCAAATAATGGGAGTTACACCTGCAATGCCAAGTGGTTCATCATTAAAATTCATGATGGAAAAAATGCCACATCGCGCATTTGATGTGGGTATTTGTGAGCAACATGCAGTTACCGTAAGCGCTGGTATGGCCACTCAAGGATTGAGGGTGTTTTGTAATATTTATTCATCTTTCATGCAACGTGCATACGATCAAGTAGTGCATGATGTTGCCATACAAAAATTACCTGTTGTATTATGTTTAGATAGAGCAGGATTGGTTGGTGAAGATGGACCAACACATCATGGATGTTACGATATTCCGTATATGCGTTGTATCCCTAATATGGTGGTGAGTGCTCCAATGAACGAAAAAGAATTGCGTAACCTCATGTATACGGCACAATTGGATAGCAATAAATATCCTTTTGTAATTCGTTACCCAAGAGGTGAAGGAGTAATGACAGAATGGAAAACGCCTTTCGAAGAAATCACCATTGGTAAAGGCCGAAAAGTAAAAGATGGAAAAGAAATTGCTATTCTAAGTTTTGGTCATCCAGGCAATTTTGCGCAAGCAGCTATACGACAACTTAGAACAGAAGGAATTGATCCGGCACATTATGATCTTCGCTTTGTAAAACCAATTGATGAAGACTTATTACACGAAGTTTTCAGCAACTACCAAAAAATAGTTACAGTTGAAGACGGCACTGTTGTTGGTGGATTTGGTTCTGCAGTTTTAGAATTCATGAACGCGAATAATTATCAGGCTGAAGTAACCATATTGGGCATTCCGGACCGATTAGTGGAGCATGGAACACCTAAAGAATTGCACCGTGAATGTGCTTATGATGCACAAGGTATTGCAGATGCAGTAAGATTGTTAATGAGCGAGAAAGTTTTAGTTAAGAATTAAGTATTGAGAGATTAGAATTAAGAGATATGAGATACGTTTTAATTGTTCATTAAAATCTTTTATCTTTTATCTTATATCTCTTATCTTATATCTCTTCTTCAGTTACGCCTTCATCAGCTATATCTGCTGCGCGATTATCGTTCCATTCAACAATAAAATTATTCATGCCTTGTCCTACCAATAATTTCATGAATTTTTGTTGAGATAATTCGAGAATAGAAAGGAATAAGAAAATGGCGTGAATACGGTCTTCGCAGATCTCAAATACTTTTTCGAATGCTACGGTTTTTTCTTTGGCAACAAAGTCGAGCATATAATCTCGGCTTCCTTCCATAGTATAGTTATAACGAACAACTGTATGTACTGGTTTATTTTGTCTGTCGTGAACACGCTGCATTACTTTTTCAAATGACTTCATCAATTTGAACAAAGTAATATTTTGAATTTCAGTGCCTTCAGAAGCTTCCTCTCCTATTTCTGCAATTTCTTTTTGAAGGTTTCCACGTTTTACCATGAGCATTCTCATAGCTTCCATTTCGGCCATTTGAACAGCAGCTTCTTTGAAACGTTTGTATTCAAGAATTTTGTCGATCAATTCCTGGCGTGGATCTATTTCATTTCCGGAAGCATCAATTTCTTTTCGAGGTAGTAATAGTCTGGCTTTGATTCTCATCAAGGTTGAAATGAACAGAATAAATTCACTACTCAATTCAATATTCAATTTTTCAGAACTATGAATAAAGTCTAAAAAATCGTTGATGATTTTAGTAATCGGAATATTATAAATGTCCAATTCATCTCTTTCTATGAAAAACAACAAAAGATCGAATGGGCCTTCAAACTGATCTAACTTAATCTGATAATTTACTGCACTCACTTCAAATACATTGATTGATACAAAGAAACAGAAACAGGCTTTAAAAAAGCCTGTTTTACTAAATAGTTATCCACCAAAAAGGGGCTATTTCTTTAAAGAATCCCTTATTTCCATCAATAAAGCATCTGTACTTGAAGGACCTGCTGCTTCTGCTGGAGTATCTTTTTTAATCTTGTTGATTCCTTTTATTACCATGAAAACTGCAAAAGCTACAATTACAAAATCAATTAGATTGGTAATGAATACCCCATATTTCACAGAGACTTCCGCCACGGCCGGGGTAACCACTTTACCGCCTGCATCTTTCACTGCTTCAATGGCATCTTTTAAAACCAGTTTTTTATCGTTAAAATCTACTCCACCTGTAAGCATTCCTACCAAGGGCATCACCATTCCATCCACAAATGAAGAAACGATCTTACCAAATGATGCACCCATAATAAAGGCTACAGCAGTATCTACCAAATTGCCTCTAACTGCAAATTCTTTGAATTCTTTTAGCATTCCCATAAATTGGTTGTTTTAAATGTGGTAATGAAAATACAGCATTTTATTTAATCATCATAATGCAACATTAATTTGCATCTTTGACTAAAATTTACCCTTGGGAAAGAAAATTATAAATTGGCTCATCTTTTTGGTGCTCTGTTTAATTTGGGGCAGCTCCTTTATTTTAATGAAAGGAGGAATGAATGTATTAAGCCCTTATCAAGTAGCTTCTATTCGTATTATGAGTGCTGGAATGATTCTTTTGCCCTTTGCCATCAAAGCATTTAAGCATATCCCTGTTCAAAAAAGATGGTTGGTGATTCTTTCTGGTTTACTGGGTAGTTTTTTTCCTGCTTATCTATTCTGTATAGCAGAAACAAAAATCGATAGCGCATTAGCAGGCATTTTAAATGCGCTCACTCCTTTATTTGTAATTGTCACTGGAATTGGTTTTTTTCAACTTAAGGTGAAAATGAATCAGGTGGTTGGAATCATCATTGGATTTATTGGACTGACCTTATTGGTAGCTGCAGGTACAAATATTAGTGTTCAGTATATAAGTTACGCATTGCTTGTATTGTTGGCCACATTGTTATATGGCATCAATGTAAATTTGGTGGGCAAACACATGCAAGGAATTGGCTCGTTAGAAATTGCTGCCATGGCATTCATTTTTTTAATCATTCCCTGTGCAGTGATTTTGCAATTTACAGGCTTCTTTGCGTTGCCATTATCCGAGCAAGCCTATGTACAATCAATACTGGCATCTGCCACATTAGGCGTTTTTGGCACTGCAATCGCCTCCATTCTTTTTTACATGTTGGTAAAACGTGCCGGCGCTCTCTTTGCATCAACCGTTACTTATGGAATTCCATTTGTAGCAATAGGTTGGGGCATTTGGGATGGTGAGCATGTAAACCTTCAACAGGTAGTATGCCTAGCCATCATATTAGTGGGAGTATATCTAGTAAATAAAAAAACTAAATAGCCATCATTTCTTTCTCTTTAGCAGCCAAATGCTTGTCTACTAAAACAATAAATTTATCGGTAGCTTCTTGAATGTTTTTTTCGGCATCTTTTGCTGCGTCTTCACTTAACCCGTCTTTCTGTAATTTCTTCACTTGCTCAATGGCATCTCTTCTGATATTTCTGATAGCTATTTTAGATTGTTCCCCTTCTCCACTGGCTTTCTTAAATAATTCTTTTCTTCGCTCTTCGGTTAGAGGTGGCATAAACAATCGAATCTGGCTACCATCGTTTTGAGGAGTTACTCCAATATTGGCTGCCATGATTGATCTTTCTATAGCTTGTAACATATTTTTTTCCCAAGGCTGAATACTAATGGTGCGTGCATCCAAGACTTGAATATTGGCTACTTGATTAATGGCAGTAGGGGTTCCATAGTAGTCAACATTTAAACCATCCAACATAGATGGGCTGGCTTTTCCTGCACGAATTTTTACCAATTCAGCTTCTAAATGCTGAATGCCTTTTTGCATACTATCAGTAGCATCTTCTAAGATCAATTCTAAATCTTCCGTCATAATACCTGTTTAATAGCCGCAAATCTACTGAATCATTTTAAATTAATCCTTATCTGCCACTTTTACATCGGGAGAAGTATAGGCTCTAAAACTATTGATGCCTTTTTGAAAAATATTGGCTTCGCTGTAATCATCTTCTCTTTTAACTATATGCAATTTTCTTTGCGAATGCTGTTTAAATCTTAGGAATGTAATACCCCCAAAAAAGCAAATATTTTGAACAAGTATCACTTTGGTTGTTCCTAAAGGAAGTAAAAGATAACTAAGTACAACAAATAAAATAGTTAATAAAGATAGTGTAAGCGTTACAGCCATATGAGACATCCCTCTATCTAATAGTAAATGGTGGATATGATTTCTATCTGGAGAAAAAGGAGATCTTCCATGCAAAATTCTGATAGCAAAAACCCTCAATGTATCCATTAATGGAATTAGTAATACGCCAAAGCCCATCGCTGGAGAAGCCAATACAGGAAGAATCCTAGAATTTTCTGCAGTATTAATAAAATGAATTACCAATATAGCATTCACCACCCCAATCAGCATTGCCCCAGTATCGCCCATAAATATTCTAGCAGGAGAATAATTGTAGATTAAGAATGCAGCTAATGCAGCTGAGAAACTAAATCCAAATAAAGCATAATAAAATTCTCCGCTCATTAAGGCAAAAAAAGCAAAGAAAGAAGAAGTAATAATTCCAATACTTCCGGCCAATCCATCCACTCCATCAATCAGATTAAATGCATTGACAATTACGATGATTGTGAAGAAAGACAATAAAACACTTAGATTAGTATCAATTTGCTGTATCCCTAGGAAACCATGCATATTATCAATCACCAAATTGGCTTTAAAAATCAAAATAGCCGCAACAGCCAATTGACCCAATAATTTTTTGAATGGAGTAAGTATTAAAATATCATCCTTAATGCCAAAAAAGAAAATCACCATAAAAGCGGTAACATAATATTGAAAGGTAGAAGCTGCAACTTTATCGGTTAAATCTACCATCAACAATAAGCCCATAATAAAACCTGCAAAAATGCCCAATCCTCCAAGAGAAGGAACTGGAGTAGCATGAATTTTTCTCTCCCCAGGTAAATCAAACAATTTCTTCATGTTCGACACCTGGATGATCACAGGAATTGCATAAAAAGTGATTACGAAGGCTATAACTGCCCCCAGTAAAATATTTTCCATTTGCTACGTATTAAACGTTGTTTTTCAAGGATTGGTATATAAAAATAGTTCTTTATTATCGGATCATCGGTTTACAAACCTAAACATTGCTTTTTTTGTTCGCTATACCAATATTCTAGTATTTTACTTTTTATAATGATACAATTGGTTTTATCTTCGCTGCTCAATCCAAAATAACCCCTTTCATATGGCAAGTATTGATGATTTGAAGAAAATTACCAGTCAGGTAAGAAGAGATATAGTAAGAATGGTACATGCCGTTCAAAGCGGACACCCAGGAGGATCCTTGGGCTGTGCTGATTTTTTGACTGCGCTTTATTTTCATTCGATGCATCATCATACCGATTTTAAAATGGATGGGAAAAATGAAGACTTGTTCTTTTTGTCCAACGGCCATATTTCGCCCGTATTCTATTCGGTTTTAGCCCGTTCTGGCTATTTTGATGTAAAAGAATTAGCCAGTTTCAGAAAAATCAATACCCGTTTACAAGGTCACCCAACCACGCACGAACACCTTCCAGGTGTAAGAATTGCTAGTGGTTCATTAGGCCAGGGCATGAGTGTTGCTATCGGTGCTGCATTAACCAAAAAGCTGAATAAAGATCCACACCTGGTATTTTCATTACATGGTGATGGTGAATTACAGGAAGGGCAAAATTGGGAAGCTATTTTATTCGCTCCGCATAATCATGTAGATAACCTGATTATTACTATTGACCTTAATGGACAACAAATTGACGGACCAACTAGTAAAGTCTTGAGTTTGGATAGTTTAAAAACCAAATTTGAAGCATTCAATTGGACTGTTTTATCTATGAATGGCAATGACATGGATGATGTAGTTGCAGTATTGGATAAAGCAAAATCAATGACAGGCCAGGGTAAACCAATCTGTATATTAATGAATACAGAAATGGGAAAAGGCGTTGATTTTATGGAAGGAAGTCACGAATGGCATGGTATTGCTCCAAACGATGATCAATTAGCCAAGGCTTTGGCGCAGTTGCCGGAAACATTGGGAGATTATTAGGTTCGGAGAGAGTAAGAGGCCCTGCTGGATTTTCTGGCAGTGATCCATGCTGCAGAAAAAGCAATACAACTCACGGTTACAAATACCAATAAATAATCGGAGATGGCTGTTTTTACTGGATAGTAATCTATGATAAAAGTTGACCCTACTAATTTGATCAAATGAAATTGCATTTGTAACCAACAAATACTTGTTGCCAATAATAATCCAAGCCCAGTTCCTATTCCAGCCAACAACAAACCTTCCAATAAAAAAATCTGCTGGATCCTGGTATTATCTGCACCCATAGCTTTTAGTACCGCAATATCTTTTTGTTTTTCTAAAACCAACATGGTTAATGCACCAATCATATTAAATGCAGCAACTACCAATATCAAAGAAAGTATTGCATAGATTACCCATTTTTCCATTTGCATTACTGCATATAAAGATTGATTTTGTTCGTAGCGAGTTTGCACTTTATACCTAGTACCTAATAATTCTTGTAAATCATTTTTTACCTGTACATCTTCTCCATTGGTTTTTATTTCGATAGCACTATACTCATCATCCGACATATTCAGCATGTACTTTAAAAATGCCAAATTGGTAAATGCATATTTATTATCAAAATCTTGTTGAATAACAAATGTTCCAGTTGGTTTAACAATATAAGAATTCAATCCATCGGAGGAATTTAATGAAACTGCATTTTGATTGGGCATATACAGAATGGTGGGCGTGATACCTCGGTAAACATCTACACCTGCTGCATTCTCAATGCCTGCACCCATTACTATTCCAGGGTTTTCCTGATCACCAATTCCAAAATTTCCTTGCTTTACGTATTTTGAAATGTTATTGATAGCGTTGTAATTCGCCTCTACTCCTTTTACAGTTACAATGGTTTGATAGTTACCCATTAATAATGCTTTCTCTTCTGCAATAAAACTAATTGCAACAATGTTTTTTACACCCTTGATTTGCTTTAATTGATTCGCAGTAATATGAAAAGTCTTTGATTGTGAAGGCACAATTTTAACGGATGCATAAAAATCTCCGTATAGTCCTTTTACTAAATCTTCGAACCCATTAAATACACTTAATATGATGATCAATGAGGCTGTTCCTACCGCAATAGCCGTAACGGCAATCCAAGCAATAATATTGATTGCATTGGTTGATTTTTTTGATCTAAAATAGCGCCAGGCGAAAAGCAGGTTCAAGAAATACAGTTAAATGTTACTCGTTATTGGTTATTGGTTACTATTCAGTTTCTTTAGGACTAGTTCCACCCTCATTTATTTCTTTAAATACTTGTTCCATTTTAAAAACATAATCTAAAGTGTCATCATTGTAAAAATGAATCACCGGAATTCTTCTTAACTGGTTTTTCATTCTTTCCGCTAACTCTTTTTTGATTTCCCATGCCCTTGTTTCAATCGTTTTCATCACTTTAGCAGCATCTTTCACTTGAAATAAACTGATGTATACTCTTGCCTCTAATAGGTCTGGGGTTACTTTAACACTCGAGATAGATACCATTCCTCCATCTATCATAGATAGATTAAGCCTTCTAAATATTTCGTTAAATTGTTCCTGTAAAGCACCTGCAATTTGTCTTTGACGTTTACCTTCCTCCATATTCTACTGTTTATTGGGTGTAAAATTAGTTACTTTGGGGTGTTTTACCATTTATTCCTGTATGAAACGATTTGAACGGATCTTATTTTACCTGAGCAACCAAAAGAGAAATATCGTCTTATACGTTGTTTTCAACCTGCTTTCTATCCTATTTTCCCTGGTTTCATTGGCCATGTTATCGCCAATTTTGAAACTACTCTTTACAGATAAAAAAGAGGAAGTAGTTAAACCTGCCATGAGTTTTTCCATTGAAGGGTTGAAAAACTTAGTGGATTATTTTAAATATCACTACAATGAATTAATTGCCCGTGAAGGTGCTGTATATGCGCTAGGTACGGTTTGTATCATCATCATTGTTTCCATATTTTTTAAAAATCTGTTCACTTATTTGTCCTATAGGGTTTTGGCCCCTATGCGCAATTATGTGATGACTAAATTAAGATCCGATCTATATGCCAAAATCTTAGAGCTTCCGATTGGCTTTTTTACAGAACAAAAAAAGGGGGACATTATTAGCCGAATGAGTAATGATGCCAACGAAATCGAATGGAGTGTAATGAGTACTTTGGAAGGATTGATCAGGGACCCTTTAAATATTCTAATCATTTTAGGGGTACTGGTTTATATCAGTCCATTACTATCCTTGTTCTTATTGGTCTTATTGCCACTCACTGGCTTTTTAATTGGCAGGATGAGTAGATCACTAAAAAAACAATCCACCGCTTCTGCAGAGGAATTAGGGAGCTTAATGTCGATCCTCGATGAAACATTGGGCGGGCTAAGAGTGATCAAAGCTTTTAATGCAGAATCGATTTTAAGAACCCGTTTTTTTACTACCAATAATAATTTAAATCATATTCGCAATAAAATGAATTTCAGACGGGACCTTGCTTCTCCCATGTCGGAGTTTATGGGCGTAATGGTGTTGAGTTGCATTTTGTGGTTTGGAGGCAAATTGGTTTTAGGACACGAAGCCGGATTAAAAGGAGATAGTTTTATCAGTTATATTTTGATTTTTACTCAAATTATTAATCCTGCAAAATCATTGTCAACCGCATTTTATAATTCGCAAAGAGGCAGTGCGGCTATTAAAAGAATTGAAGAAATTTTGCAAGCACCATTAACTGTTACCGATTTACCCAATGCTGCAACAATTGCTGAATTCAAACATCAAATTGAGTTTAAGAATGTATCATTTTCTTATGATGAAGTACCGATTCTTAAAAACATCAATCTAACTGTAGAAAAGGGTAAGACCATTGCCCTGGTTGGTTCTTCTGGCGCTGGAAAAAGCAGTTTGGCCGATTTGATTCCTCGTTTTCATGATGTGAGTGGAGGTGAAATTTTAATTGACGGTGCCAATATCAAATCCTTTTCATTAAATAGTATCAGAAATTTAATGGGCATCGTTACACAGGAACCAATTCTCTTCAATGATACCATTGCCAACAATATTTCTTTAGGCACAGAAGTGGCTTCGATTGAATCGATTGAGCATGCAGCCAAAGTGGCCAATGCCTTGGAATTTATTCGTAAAAAAGAAGATGGATTTGATACCAATATTGGAGACAGAGGCTCTAAATTAAGTGGAGGGGAAAGACAAAGGGTTACTATTGCAAGAGCCGTATTAAAAAATCCACCCATCCTTATTTTGGATGAAGCAACTTCTTCATTAGATACAGAAAGTGAAAGACTGGTGCAAGACGCTATCAATAATATGATGCAGAACAGAACCTCCATTGTAATTGCGCATCGTTTATCAACCATCAGACATGCTGATGAAATTATTGTTTTACAAAAAGGCGAAATTGCCGAAAGAGGAACCCATGATAGCTTATTAGCACAAGGAGGAATTTACAAGAAGCTGGTAGATATGCAGGAGTTCAAATAAATGAAGAAGCTTTATACAAACGTCAACTGCCTTAAAATTGCTGAATTCTCCTCGCTTTGCGATTGTCGAATTCAAAGCGCGCAATTTTAAAAAGGTTGCCTTTTTGTATAAAGCCTCTTCTCTTTATTAAACTTATTCCGCAGAAGGCTTTACTAAACCTAATTTAGCTTCTAAGCTAAGTGTTGCATGAGGTACGGCACGTAAACGAGCTTTGTCGATTAGTTTACCAGTAACCCTGCAGATACCATAGGTTTTGTTTTCAATACGCATGATCGCCTTCTCCAAATGATCGATATAGGTAATTTGACGGCTAGCCATTTGACTAAGCTGTTCTTTTTCCATACTCATTGTACCATCTTCCATGGTCATGTAACGAGCATCGTCATTATCGCCACCCATTTCATCTTTACGGGTAATTAACCCTTGTAAATAGGTCAATTCTTTTTTGGCAGCTTCTAATTTTTTATTGATCAATTCTCTGAAATCATTCAAATCTGCATCGCTGTATTTTACCAATGGACCCTGAGGTTTTTGCACTTCTACTCTTTTTTCTAGTGGTGTATACCCTGGATTATAAGGAACACTAGATTTAGAATTGATTTTAGGCACTTTCACATCCTTAATTGGTCCATGTACTTTTTTTACAGGCTTCACTGGAGGTGTTGGCGGTGCTTTAACTACCGGCTTTGGTGGAGCTGGTGGTGGAGTTGGCTTAGCTGCAGGAGCAGGAGCTGGTTTAGCAACTGGTGCCGGTGCTTTTGCCGGGGCCGCTTTTGAGGCTGGCTTTGCTACCACAGTTGCAGCTTTTGTTGGTACTGCCTTAGGAGCAGGTTTTGCAGGTACCGCTTTTGGAGCAGGCTTAGCCACCACTTTTACAGGGGCTTTTGCTGCTGGAGCCGGAGCTTTTGCAGGGGCCGTTTTTGCTGTAGGCTTCACTGGCGCTGCTTTTGGAGCAGGTTTGGCCACCACTTTTGCAGGGGCTTTTGCTGCTGCTTTTGGAGCAGGTTTTGCTGGTACTTTAACTGGTGCTTTTGGAGCAGGCTTTGCAGCAACAGATTTTGTTGCTGGTTTTGCAGTAGCGGCTTTTTTAGCTGCAACTGGTTTAGCTGTTACAACCTTTTTAGGGGCTGGTTTACTTACTGCTTTTTTGGCTGGTGCCGCCTTTTTAGGGGCTGGTTTCTTCGTAGCCATAAGGTTTATCCTTTTTTGTTTACTACCACTTTTAAGCTGATTTCATTAACTTCTATCTCTATTCCATCAGAAATTTGAGGTTCCCATTCAATGCCATCAGCCAGAATTTCGCGGCAAATATAATCGTTAAATTGAATAATAGCGTTTCGGATTGCGGAGCCCTCCTCAACACGCACGAATATACGGTCTGTAAGCGCAAAACCGCTCTCTTTTCTTATATTTTGTACACGATTTACAAACTCCCTGGCTTCACCCTCCAGTTTTAATGCATCAGAAAGCGTAATATCTAATGCTACCGTAAGTGCTCCTTTACTGGCCACACTCCAACCTGGAATATCTTCAGCTATAATGTCTACATCTGTCAGGTCTATTTCTACTGGCCCGGCACTTAATTGAAGGGTAGTTTTTCCGTTTTGTTCTATTTTGCCAATTTGATTCTGATCGAATGAACTGATGATAGCAGCTGCTTCTTTCATTGATGCGCCCAATTTTGCACCAAGGGTTTTGAAATTGGCTTTGATCTTTTTACTGATTACTCCGGCTGTTTCAGTGATATATTCTATTTCTTTTACATTCACTTCAGCTTTAATGAGGTCTTCCATTTTTTCCAATTGACCTTTCATTTGAGCATTCATCACAGGGATCATTACCCTTTGTAATGGCTGACGAACTTTTATATTCACTTTTTTCCTAAGAGATAACACCAGGGAACAGGTTTCCTGAGCCAATTGCATTCTTTCTTCCAATAATGGATCGATTGCAGAAGGCGTATATTCAGGATAATTAATATGATGTACCGAACTAGCGTCAAATCTTTTTGAGACAGCATTCAGATTAGTAAATACTGCATCGCTAAAAAATGGAGAAATTGGAGCAACTAAACGAAGAATGGTTTCTAAACATTCATACAGTGTTTGGTAAGCACTGATTTTATCCATTTCATATTCGCCCTTCCAAAACCTTCTTCTACATAGGCGAACATACCAGTTACTCAATTGAGCATCCACAAATTCTTCAATGGCTCTTCCTGCCATAGTAGGTTCAAAATCATCCATACTTTCGGTAACATTTTTTACCAAAGTGTTTAAGGATGAAAGAATCCAACGATCAATTTCAGGACGTTGTTCCAAAGGAATATACGCTTCCTTGAAAGCAAATCCATCTACATTGGCATACAAGCAGAAGAATTGGTAAGTATTGTATAGGGTTCCAAAAAACTTGCGCTGTACTTCCTGAATTCCCGCTAAATCAAATTTTAAATTATCCCATGGAGATGCATTGGTAATTAAATACCATCTGGTTGCATCAGCTCCATATTTTTCAATGGTTTCGAAAGGGTTTACCACATTACCCAAACGCTTACTCATTTTATTACCATTCTTATCCAATACCAAACCATTACTTACTACTGCTTTATAAGCAACGCTGTCAAACAACATTACCCCCAAAGCATGTAAAGTATAAAACCAACCTCTGGTTTGATCTACACCTTCTGCAATAAAATCAGCAGGAAAAGCTTCGCCTTTATCAATTAAATCTTTATTCTCAAATGGATAATGCCATTGTGCGTATGGCATAGCACCGCTATCAAACCAAACATCAATCAAATCAGGAACGCGGTTCATTGGCTTTCCTGATTTGCTTACTAAAATAATATCATCTACAAATGGTTTGTGTAAATCTAAGATGCCTTCATGTAAATAATGCTTATTGATATCTCCACCCAATACTGCATTGGCATTCCTAATTCCTTCATTTAATTCGGCAATGGATCCAATACAAATTTCTTCTGTTCCATCTTCTGTTCTCCAAACAGGCAAAGGCGTTCCCCAATACCTGCTTCTACTTAGATTCCAATCCACCATATTTTCCAGCCAATTGCCAAACCTGCCCTCACCGGTTGATTTTGGTTTCCAATTGATGGTTTTATTCAATTCCACCATACGATCTTTTACAGCAGTGGTTTTAATGAACCATGCATCAAGTGGATAGTATAAAATGGGTTTATCTGTTCTCCAGCAATGCGGATAACTATGCTCGTATTTTTCTACTTTAAAAGCCCTGTTTTCTTTTTTTAATTTTACGCAGATATCAATATTCACATCTACATAATCGGAATCGTCTTTGTAATTTTTTACATAGCGATTGCTGAATTCGCCTAATCCATCAACAAATTTTCCTTGTCGATCAACCATGGTTAAAATACCAATGTCAAATTTCTTTCCAACCTTATAATCGTCTGCGCCAAATGCAGGAGCAGTATGAACAATTCCTGTTCCATCTTCAGTTGTCACAAAATCTCCGGAAATAATTCTAAAAGGTTTTGCCGTTGGAGTGATTTCGGTGATAACTTTTAATGAATTGGCTTCATAAGGAAGCAATTGCTCATATGTTGCGTTTTCTATTTCACTTCCTTTAAAAGCAAGTACTACAGACCATGGCAATAATTTTGATTGTTCACTGTATTCTTCAAAATTTCCATTTTCTCCTTCTGGCTTGAAATGCTTATTCAATAAGGCTTTTGCAAGTACAACAAATACTGGCAAATGCGTATAAGGATTGAAAGTTTTTACCAATACATAATCAATATTCGGCCCTACAGTTAATCCTAAATTGGATGGCAATGTCCATGGAGTAGTGGTCCAGGCCATGAAGAAAACTTCACCATTATGGTTTATGTTATTCGCAGCAACAGCATCAAACAAAAAAGCTGATCGTTCATTATTGATTGCTTTGAACATAGCCACAGCAGAAGTGTCTTTCACATCTTTATATGTTCCAGGCTGGTTCAATTCATGTGAACTCAACCCTGTTCCTGCTGCCGGTGAATAAGGCTGAATACTTACACTTTCATACAAAAACCCTTTCTTGTACAATTCACTCAAAATCCACCAAAGCGTTTCTATATAATTGTTTTCGTAAGTGATGTAAGGGTTTTTTAAATCAACCCAATACCCCATTTTATTGGTAATATCATCCCATTCTTTTTTATACCTGAGAACTGCTTCTCTACATTTTTGATTATAGTCTTCTATGGAAATTTTAATGCCAATATCTTCTTTGGTAATGCCCAACTCTTTTTCTACTCCCAATTCAATTGGAAGACCATGAGTGTCCCAACCGCCTTTTCTTTTAACTTGAAATCCTTGCATGGTTTTATACCTACAAACCATGTCTTTTAGTGTGCGGGAAATCACATGATGTATACCGGGCATGCCATTGGCACTGGGTGGGCCTTCATAAAACACAAAGGGTTTACTTCCCTCCCTAAGTGTAATACTTTTTTCAAAAGCCTGGCTCTCTGTCCATCTGGCTAAAATTTCTTGTTCAATCTGTGGGAGATTCAGTCCCGTAAATTCAGCATACTTCGCACTCATATTATTCAATCAACAATTCCTTTTGGGCAATTGGTTAAAAAATGGTGGCAAAGGTACGGATCTAAGGCAAAGCCTCAGTATATTTAGGGTATGAAGATTGTTTTCTTTTCTACCCAACCCTACGATAAGACTTTTTTTACCCAGTTTAATACAGAAAATTACGATTTGGTTTTTTTGGAAACCCCTTTAGATGATCAAACAGTTGAATTAGCTGCTGGTGCTGCAGCAGTTTGCGTTTTTGTAAATGATAAAATAACGGCCGCGGTTTTTGAAAAACTGGGTAGTCATGGTATCAAAATTGTGGCCCTACGCTGTGCTGGTTTTAATAATGTAGACATAGAAGCAGCAAAATTAAATGGCATAAGGGTTTGCAGGGTTCCGGCTTACTCGCCAGAAGCAGTGGCAGAGCATGCTGTAGCCATGTTGTTAACCCTTAACAGAAAAACGCATAAAGCGTATAATAGAGTACGGGAACAAAATTTTTCCTTGCATGGATTATTAGGGTACAATATTCATGGAAAAACCATTGGTGTAATTGGCACAGGTAATATTGGAAAGGCTTTTGCCAAAATCATGCTGGGCTTTGGTTGCCGGGTTCTGGCTTTTGATATCATTGCCAATAAAGACCTGGAAGCCATTGGAGTAGAATATCATCCTTTAATGGAAGTTTTAAAAGCCGATATTGTTTCATTACACTGCCCTTTAAATGAACAAACAAAGCATTTAATGAATGAAACCACTTTTGCAATGATGAAGAATGGTGCTGTATTGATCAATACAAGCAGGGGTGGCTTGATCGACACAAAAGCAGTGATCAAAGCATTAAAAACCGGACAAATAGGTGCTTTAGGCATTGATGTGTACGAGCAAGAGGAAAAATTATTCTTCAGAGATTTATCGGAAGATATTATTCAGGATGATACCATTCAACGATTAATGAGCTTTCCCAATGTACTAATTACGGCCCATCAGGCGTTTTTTACTGACGAAGCATTAACTCAAATTGCCAATACCACTTTTACTAATATCAGTCAATTAATAAAAACCAATAATATAAGCCCACAGGCTGCGTTATTGGTGTAAATAATATCTGATATTCGTAGAATAAAGCAAGTAGCATACATGAAATTTCTGTTTAAAAATCTAGTATATATCCTTTTTTTGGCAATTGTATTGAATAGTTGTACCAAAGAAGTAAGCCTTGAAACTGGTGCTGCCAGTGGAATAGCTGCTGGAATATTAACCGATAGTTTAGGGGAATGCAAAAAAGCGGTCATTAATGGTGTTTATTATATTAATAGTGATTTAGCAGACACCAATTATGTAACGGTAAACGTGAATTTCACCAGTTTAGGCAAATACTTAATCTATACAGACACTATCAATGGAATATGGTTTATCGATTCTGGATATGTTGTATCAACAGGTGCTAAAGACATAAAATTAAAAGGAAAGGGGCGCCCTTTGAATGCTGGAACCACCGATTTTAAAACTTATTTTGGCACTAGTACCTGCGGTTTTAGTTTATTGGTTGGAGGTCCTAATAACGGAAGCGGCACTTCATCTTATTGTCCTACTTCTGCAGATGGATGGATTCGTTATCAGTTAACTCCAGGATTTGATTTTGGCGGGGGATTGATACTAGATACTTTCAGGGCAACCATTTCCCCATTCTCTTTTACATATCTCGGAAAAACTTATTTCAAATACCAAACTACTCCTACCATGGATACTTTATCAGTAACAGGCAGGAATGGTTCTGGAGAATATTGGAGTTTAGGAACACCTGAATATGATTATCTGTATTTGTACGACACAGTTGCTAATAATGCCGAATACATTTATTTGAAAGACAATGTGACCCCAGGCACTCCAAATGCTACTTGGTTTACGCCAATTGTTAGAGCAGGAACAATTCAGGGTGGAAGAATGTATTTGGGAAATGCCCGCTTAAAAATTACAGTTACAGATATCAATCAAACAGGTAGTTATTTAGGTACAACATTCACAGATATCATCAAAGTAAAAAGAGAAATGTTGTTTACAGCTGATGTATCTGGTGGTTTAGAAGAAACCCTATTGGTTGCTGATATTTTTTATGCTAAAGGTATAGGCATGATTGAACAGAAATTGTATACCCCAACTAACCCAAATAATATTGAACAAAGAATAGTAATTAAAGGTTACAAAGGTTTGTAGAGATATAAGATAAAAGATATGAGATAAAAGATACGTATTTGAATCGCAAAGCTCTTATCTCTTAATTCCCTTTGCGTATCTCTTATCTTTTATCTCTTAATTCTTATCTCTTTCAAATAACTAACAACTGAATTACTTCAGTAATTCGCAAGGTTTCAAACCCGTATGCTTTTTAAAAGCAGCTGAAAAATGAGAGATAGACGAATACCCTAAAAGGGCTGAAACATCAGTAACACTAAGGCTTTTCTCATACAACAAATACTTTGCGTGTTCCATTCTTTGCTGCTGATAAAAATCAAAAATCGTTGTTCCGAAAACTTCTTTAAATCCTTTTTTTAAGTAGCATTCATTCATGGCTACTTTTCTACTGAGTTCTTTAATAGTGATGGGGTCACCAATATGTTGCAATAAAATTTCTCTTGCCTGATAAATTCTTTCTTTACCACTATCGTCGGCCAAAAACTTACAAACAAATCCTTCTTCTTTTTCTTCTATTAAACATTCCAAACTATGCAATAACAATTCATGCACTTTGGAGTTGATAAAAATATTTTCTAAAGAACCAGAATAAGAATGATTCAGTACCGCATCTAATATGTTTCTTTTCTTAATTGAAACTGGAAATAATTTGGTAAAGGCATTGGGATGTTTAAATGCAAGCACTTCATCCTTATGATTACTCAATTTGATATTGTGCACAAACTGGTGCAAGAAAGTAGCAGTAAAATGGAAAGTAAATACATCAATGGTTTGCTGTTTGCCACCACAATTCATAGTAGGTAAATGAGCACATTGAGAACAACTTTTTTCAGGGCAATACTTGTTACCTGTTGTGCAATATCTTAACTCTAAGAAATTCTCTTTGGGCTTTTTTTCATTGTAATGGTATACCAGCATTCCCGTGTCTTCCGCAACCCACGTAGGATGGGCAAAATAGCGCCGAATACTGTACTGAATGGAACCTGGGATATGTTGTTCCTTTTTATACAATAAATCCAAATTAGGGTCAATAACCGTCCTTTGAGATAGCTTTAATATGTCCATTACTTGGCTCATCAAAGTCAAAATTAATGTATAAACATCTATTTTACAAAAAAACGCCCCATTTGTACTGTTAAAATGGGGAAAACTAGGCCATTTTTAACGCCATTTTTGGCTTATTTATAAGTACATTTGCCCACTTGCAAATTTTAACTAAAACGCAAGACCCACAAGACTTTTATGAGCGAAGAACTAGACAGACAACACGAAGCTGAAAACAAGAATTACGGTGCAGATAGTATACAGGTTTTAGAAGGCCTGGAAGCAGTAAGAAAAAGACCCGCCATGTACATTGGTGATGTTGGTGTAAAAGGCCTTCATCATCTCGTATATGAAGTAGTAGACAACTCGATTGATGAAGCGCTTGCAGGATGGTGTAAAAACATTTATGTTACCATTCATGAAGACAATTCTATCAGCGTACAAGATGATGGAAGAGGTATTCCAACAGCCATGCATAGCAAGGAAAAAAGGTCTGCCTTAGAAGTTGTAATGACCGTATTGCATGCAGGTGGAAAATTTGACAAGAATACCTATAAGGTATCTGGAGGTTTGCATGGAGTGGGTGTAAGTTGTGTGAATGCTTTAAGTACCAAACTATTGGTAACAGTACAGCGTGAGGGAAAAATATTTGAACAAGAATACCATACAGGTATTCCGAACTATCCGGTAAGAGAAATTGGTGTAAGTGAAATCACTGGAACCAAAGTACATTTCTGGCCCGATCTAACCATATTTCAGGAATCTGTATACAAAAGAGATATTTTAGAAGGAAGGTTAAGAGAATTGGCATATCTAAACAGAAAAATCAATATCGAATTAACCGATCTACGCGAAAAAGACGAACAAGGCGTTTCTTATTCTAAGAACTTTTACAGTGAAGGAGGAATTGTTGAATTCGTTCAAATGCTGGACAAGAATGGCAATAGAACTCCATTGATTCCGGAGCCACTCTATGTAGACGGTCATGACGAAGCATCTAATGTAGCAGTAGAAGTTGCTTTGACTTATAACGATGATTTTAAGGAGCATATCTTTTCTTATGTAAATAATATCAATACCATAGAAGGTGGAACCCATGTAACTGGTTTCCGTCAGGCACTTACAAGGGTTTTTAAAACCTATGGTGATAAGCAAGGATTATTTGAAAGAGCCAAAGTTGTTATTGAAGGGGATGATTTTAGAGAAGGCCTAAGTGCAATTATCTCTGTAAAAGTTCCGGAACCTCAATTTGAAGGACAAACAAAAACCAAATTAGGCAATAGCGAAGTGAGTGGTATTGTTCAAACTACCGTTGCTCGTGCATTAGAAGCCTTCCTAGAAGAGAACCCTCGTGAAGCCAAGAATGTTATCTCTAAAATTATTTTAGCCGCCCAAGCCCGTGTTGCAGCAAAAAAAGCTCGTGATATGGTACAACGTAAAACCGTATTAAGCGGCGGTGGTTTACCAGGTAAGCTGGCAGATTGTAGCGAAAGGGATCCAGCAAAATGTGAGTTGTATTTAGTAGAAGGAGATTCGGCAGGTGGAACAGCCAAACAAGGCCGCGATAGAAGTTACCAGGCTATTTTACCATTAAGAGGTAAAATTCTGAATGTAGAAAAAGCCATGGAGCATAAAATATATGAGAATGAGGAAATTCGAAATATGTACACTGCTCTGGGTGTAACTATTGGAACAGCTGATGATCCCAAAGCATTGAATACTACCAAATTACGTTACCATAAACTCATCATCATGACCGATGCCGATGTGGATGGTTCGCATATTGCCACTTTGATACTTACATTCATTTTCCGATATATGAAAGAATTGGTGGAGCAAGGAGGTGTTTATATAGCACAACCCCCACTTTATTTGGTAAAAAGAGGAAAAGAACAGGAGTATGCATACAGCGAAGAACAACGCAAAGGCCTGGTGGAGAAATTGGGTGCAGGTAAAGAAGACAGCGTTACAATTCAACGATATAAGGGTTTGGGTGAAATGAATGCAGAACAATTATGGGAAACTACTATGGATCCTGCAAGAAGAACCTTGAAAAGAGTAACCATTGAAAGTGCTGCAGAAGCTGACCGTATATTCAGTATGCTCATGGGAGATGATGTTGCACCAAGAAGGGAATTCATCGAAAGTCATGCTAAATATGCCAGAATTGACGTGTAGGTCTATTTTCCCAAAAAACCCTTAACTTGTGTACACTAACCAAAGTTCTCTTTTTAAAAACAATTAAATTCTACAACTATGGACACTTCAAAAATGATTAAAGCATATTGCCTTAAGACAAAAGAAAAAAATGTACCAATGCAGGATGCAGTTATTACTAAAACTGCAAAAGGTGGTTACATGGCCGGTGGTCATGATGGAAAAGGCAATAAAATGGCAGCTATTATGAGTGAAGCAAAAGCTTTACAAGCAATTGCTGATGGCGTTGCTAAAAAAGGATTCTAAGTATCAAAAAATACTTCTTAAGAGACCGTTCAGTGAATAACTGAGCGGTTTTTTATTGTATAGATACGGAGCTTTATTCCTGTGGAGCTGCTTCCCCTACTACTTCTTTGTGCATGAGTGTAAGAAAGCGTTGCATCGATTCCATTCCTTGAACTTGATCTACCACTAATAAAAACATTTTACCAGCTTGTTTTAATCGGGCTTTGTTGGTACCAGTTTGCAAATAGGCCAATAATTTTTTAAACAGGTTCGATTCAAAATAAGGCGAATCCGGACGATTGATAAAATAACAACGCAGGGTATTGTCTTTTAAGGACATTTTTTCAAAGCCCATTTTTACAGCCAACCATCTACAACGAACAGTGGTAAATAAATCATCTACCGACGAAGGCATCGGTCCAAAACGATCTACCATTTCCTGATGAAATTGAGTGAGTGCTTCTTCGTTTTCACAATCATCCAATCGGGTATACAGAGAAAGTCTTTCTGAAATACTTTCAACATAGCTGTCGGGTATCAAAATTTCTAAATCGGTATCAATTGTACAGTCACTAACAAAATCATCTTGCTTGCTGATTTCTTCTTTAAACAATTCTTTAAAGGAAGTTCGCTTCAATTCTCGAATAGCTTCTTCCAAAATTTTCTGGTACATTTCAAAACCGATCTCCGCCATAAATCCACTCTGCTCTCCACCCAACATATTACCCGCTCCTCTGATATCGAGGTCGCGCATGGCAATTTGAAAGCCACTGCCTAAGTCACTGAATTGTTCCAGCGTTTGCAATCTTTTGCGAGAATCGGTGGGCAAAGTACTCATTGGTGGACCTAATAAATAACAAAAAGCTTTTCGATTGCTTCTTCCTACTCTTCCTCTTAATTGATGCAAATCACTCAATCCAAATTGATGTGCATTATTGATGATGATGGTGTTTACATTAGGAATGTCTACCCCACTTTCTACAATATTGGTACAAACCAGTACATCATATTTTTTATCGATGAAATCGAGAATTCTTTCCTCCAGTTCATGCCCTTCTAATTGTCCGTGTGCAAAACCAATACTCAAATCGGGGCATAAACCTTGAATCATCGCACACATTTCAGGCAACCCATGAACTCTGTTATGAATAAAAAATACCTGTCCTCCCCTCTCTGTTTCATAATAAATGGCATCCCGAATAAAATCATCATTAAACACATGAACTTCCGTTTGAATAGGTTGACGATTTGGAGGAGGAGTATTCATAATACTCAGGTCTCTGGCTCCCATCAAACTAAATTGCAATGTTCTTGGAATCGGTGTAGCGGTGAGAGTTAAGCAATCAACATTGCTTTTCAATGTTTTGAGTTTTTCTTTATGGCCAACACCAAATTTTTGTTCTTCATCAATGATCATTACTCCCAGGTCTTTAAAATGCACTTCTTTACCAAGTAATCCATGAGTACCAATAATGATGTCAATTTTTCCTGACTTTACTTTTTCTAATGTTTCCTTTTTTTCCTTTGCCGATTTAAATCGATTAATATAATCTACAGTAACAGGAAAGTCCTTTAATCGATCTTGAAAAGTTTTAAAATGTTGAAAGGCTAAAATAGTGGTAGGCACCAATACTGCTGCCTGCTTTCCATCAACCACAGATTTAAACGCAGCTCTTATTGCTATTTCTGTTTTGCCAAAACCAACATCACCACAAACCAATCGGTCCATCGGAGCTTCGCTCTCCATATCTTTTTTTACATCCGCAGTTGCCTTGCTTTGATCGGGAGTGTCCTCATAAATAAAAGAAGCTTCCAGTTCTGTTTGCATATAGGTATCAGGAGCATGTGCAAAACCATGCTGGGCCTTTCTTTGAGCATAGAGTTTTATCAAATCAAAAGCAATCTCTTTTACTTTGATTTTTGTTTTCTCTTTAAGCCTCACCCAAACATCAGAACCTAATTTATTTACTTTAGGTACTGTTCCTTCCTTACCAGTGAACTTGGCAATTTTATGCAATGAATTTATATTCACATATAAAATATCGCTGTCTTTGTATATGATTCTAACTGCTTCCTGAATCTTTCCATTCACTTCTAATTTCTGTAAACCAGAATAAGTTCCTACTCCATGATCAATATGCGTAACAAAATCGCCTGGTTGCAGATCGCGCAAGGTTTTTAATGTAAGGGCTTTACTTTTATTATATGCCTGTTTTACTTTGTATTTATGATACCGTTGAAATATCTGGTGATCGGTATAACAAATAACTTTCAATGAATGATCGATGAATCCTTCATGAATACTGGTACCTACTGGAATGAACTGAATCTCCGTATTTAAATCTGTGAAAATACTGTTCAATCTTTCTAATTGTTTGATCTGTTCTGCAAATAGGTATATGCTGTAACCTGCTGCCTCTTGGGTTTTCAGGTCTTTGATCAACAGATCAAATTGTCGGTTAAATGATGGCTGTGCCTTGGTATTGAATTCAATTTCGTAATTAGCAAAAAATGGTTTGTACCCAAATTCAACCAATACTTTTTTGCTAATGATTTCTTTTAGATCATCCCGTTTTATAAAATCTCCCCATTGGATATCCTTTAATACATGAATTTCTTCATCTTCCTTATTCAATTGAAAATGTCCTTCGTTTTGTAAGGCTAAAAAACCTTCCAGGTCTTCTTCTTGAACCCTGATTTTTTCTTCAACTACATCCCAATCTTTGATCCAACAAATAGTATTTTCTGGTAAAAACTCCAACAAAGAAATTTTTGCTCCAGCACCAGAACCAAAGGTGGCGGGCAATTGATCTACATTAGGAATGATATTTACTTGTAATAATTTTCTTTCGCTCAATTGCGTTTCTGGATCGAAAATGCGAATGCTGTCTACTTCATTTCCAAATAATTCTACTCGATAGGGTTTTTCATTTCCATAAGAATAGATATCCAAAATTCCACCTCTTAAAGCAAACTGCCCAGGCTCATACACAAAATCGGTTCGATCAAAACCATACATCACAAACAAGTCCATTAAGCTTTCTGGATTAATGGTATCATTGGTTTTTATGCTAATGATATTGCTACTAATTGTATCAGGTTGTATTACTTTTTCGAAAATTGCTTCAGGATATGTAATAATAATTTTCTTGTTGCCACCCCTTGCTAGTTTGGTAAGTGCTTCTGTTCTCAACATTAAATGAGAACTATTGAGTAGCCTGAAATTTTTTCTGTTTTTGAAGGAAGAAGGAAAATAAAATAAATCCAACGCACTCGATAAATTCTCGATGGTATTATGAAAATAAGCAGCTTCTTCTGCATCATTCAATACAATCAAATGATTTAGGTTTTGAGCATCGGGATGACCAAAAACAGCGGTCACTAAAAATTCAGCACTACTCCCTACTATATTTTTAAGAAAGATTTTTTGAGTATCGGCATAAGACAGCCTATTCACCAGCTGTTTTACCAGGGGTGATTCTTGGTATTGTTCCAGTAACCGATCCAAATTCATATATCTGCCAAATCCCTAATTAATCTAAATGGATTGTTCTTTAAGGAGCGCAAAGATAAGACTAATAATTAGCGTTATTATTTACTATAATTTTTATTTCAGCTACTTTGTTGGCTTCTACACTAACCAATGAAATATTATTCCGAATGTCGAAGTTATTGGCAAAAAACAACTTATCAACTTGCACAAAAACGGAATAAGTGCCTATTGGTAAATCTGCTATAAAAGCTCCTGTACTATCTGTTTTTACCGTGCTAATCAATTTTGTATTGATAATATTGTACAATGGACCCTGATTGACCCTGATGACCTGATTGATATTGGTGGGTTCATAGAAAAAAACCGTTGTTGGATAAGGATTTCCAGCATTCTTTTTTTGCCCTGAATTATTGGGAGAAGGCATTTGATTGCCATAAACCTGTAGGACTTGTCCTCGAACACCTTGTTTAACATTTGGCACTGATGCCGGGGTATTTTCCACTTTTTTTTGTTGTTTAGAAACTTTACAAGAGAAACTTGCGATGGAAATACAAAAAACTAAAAAAAGAATTGGTCTCATACTACAAATTAAAGGACTAAAGTATCTAATTTAGAGCAGTTTATAGTGATATAACTATAAACATGCAAAAAAAGCACTATTTCACATGATGAAAAAAATTATTCTGTCGGTTTTGACAATTGTTTTTGGAGCAACCATTGTATTGTCTCAAGTAAATAATAATGAGAAAGCATTGAAGCTAATCTCTCTAAAATTAAAATTAGAACAAGAATTGAATTATGCCAAAGCAATTGCGATGGCCAAATCCAAAAATTGGAGTTTAAAAATTATATTTCCTGATGGCGGCTTTGCTAAATTGGTTGGAGTAGATGATTTTGGGTTCCCCATTTATTTGCAGACTTATAACAATAGCATTGCTGCTGCAACTACACGTGCCAGTCAATTATGGCCTGGAGGAAGCTCCGGATTAAACTTATCTGGAAATTCTCCTTCAATGGCCAATAAATTAGGTATTTGGGAGGCAGAAGATCAAAGCCCATTAGCAACCCATGTTGAGCTAACAGGTAGAATAGTTCAAAAAGATGCACCAACAGCTGGAGCTGGTGAACATGCTACCCATGTTGCAGGAACAATGATTGCTACAGGGATCAATCCCATTGCAAAAGGAATGGCATTCCAAATTCCTAATTTGATTTCCTATGATACAAGAAGCAATATTTCTGAACTTTTTAGTGAAACCGGATTATTATTATCTAATCACTCATATGGAATAACAGCTGGATGGTCAAGAAATTCAGACCAAGCAAATAGATGGGAATTCTTAGGTAGGCCCAATGAAAATGAAGATTTTGAATTTGGGTATTATAGCTCTATTACACAATTAATTGATTCATTGGCATTTAATGTTCCCAACCATTTACTGGTATTTAGTGCAGGTAACCCAAGAAATAATAACGGCCCTGCAGTTGGAGAGCCCTATTTTAGAGCCAATGCTTCTGGTGTAATGGCCTCAGCGGGTAACAGGCCAGCTGGCATCAGCAGTAATGACTCATATGATATCATTACGCAGTATTCTTTAGCAAAAAATGTCTTAACAGTTGGAGCGGTAACAGGATTACCTGCTGGTTATTCTAAACCGCAAGATGTTGTAATAAGTAGTTTTAGTGCATGGGGACCTACAGATGATGGGAGAATTAAACCCGATTTAGTAGCCAATGGAGTAAGTGTTACATCAACCAATAGCACAAATAATATTTCTTATGCAACATTAAGCGGAACCTCAATGTCTGCTCCGAATGCAACTGGGTCTTTATTATTGATACAAGAATATTATAACAAATTAAAACCCGGTACTTTTTTGCGTTCATCTACCCTAAAAGGATTAGCCATTCATACTACAGATGAAGCAGGAGATTCACCAGGACCCGACTATAAGTTTGGGTGGGGTTTACTCAATGTAGAAAGAGCAGCCTCTGTTTTAACCAATGCGGTACCTTCTAATAATGCCAATACCAGCTCCGATTTAGTTTTTGAAAATACGCTGAACAATGGTCAAACTTTCACAAGAACCGTTGTTGCTAGTGGCAAGGTTCCTTTGAAAGCTACTATTTGCTGGACCGATCCAAAAGGATCAGCGAATAATAATTCAGCGACTAATTTAAATGATAGAACAAAAAAATTAGTAAATGATCTGGATATTAGAATTACAAGAGGATCGCAAACCATTTTACCTTGGACATTAAATGTAGAAAACCCTGCAGCCCCGGCACAAAAAGGCGATAATAACACAGATAATGTTGAAAGAATTGATGCAGATAGCACTATTCCAGGACAGACATATACCATAACTGTAAGCCATAAAGGCACTTTGGAAAGAGGCACTCAAGCCTATGCATTAATAGTTAGCGGAAGTGGCGGAACAGCTTATTGTGCGTCAGCTTCAAACCCTGGTGGAGGTGCTTATATTGATAGTGTATCTTTTTCCAATATCCGTTTTAAAAATTCAACCACTTGTAAAACATATACCAATAACACAAATATTATTGGAGATATACAATCACAGCAAACATTACCTGTTACAGTTAGGGTGGCAACATGTGATGCAACCACACAATCTAGAATGGTCAAAATATTTATTGACTACAATAATAACGGAGTATTTGATACCAATGAATTAGTTGCAACAAGTGGAGTATTAACAAGTGCAGCTCAGAATTTCACAACCAATATTACAACGCCTTCAGCTTTAACTATTGGTACCATTACATTAATGAGAATTATTGTACAGGAAACGCAAACAGCAACAGATATTAATGCATGTAATAATTATGCAAAAGGAGAAACCCAAGACTATCGGTTACAGGTGGTTAGCCCTAGCAATGATTTATCATTGAATAATATTGTTTCCCCTCAATCAGGATCTTGTTCTAATCCTGCGCAATTCATCACAGTGAATATTGCCAATAATGGGTCGGCCGTTCAATCAAATATTCCATTAACAGTAACTGTTGCAAATGGTGCATCAACCATCGCTACCATTAATGCTACATACGCTGGAACAATCGCAGCGCTATCTAATGTAGATTATACATTTCAAACTCCATTTAATGCACAAGCAGGTGTTACATACACCATTACTGCAAGGGTTAATTTATCTGGAGATCAATTTCCTGGTAATAACCAGTTCGTAGCTACTGCTGCTTATGCTGCTAATCCTTCAGCACCTACGGGTGATGGTGTGATTTGTAATACCAGTGCTATTTTAAGGGCATTGAGTCCAACTGCATCAACCAATTATTTTTGGTATCCTACCAACACTTCAACAGTTCCTTTTGCAACAGGTACAAATGTTACAAATACAAACGTACCAGCCGATAGAACCTTTTATTTACAAAAAGAAGCAAGAGCATCAATTGGTGCTGTTTCTAAATTAACTTTCCCTAATGGTGGATATAATACATTTTCAGGAAACTTTATGAACTTCACCGCTTCTGCACCTTTAACTATTGAAACAGTTCGATTGTATATTGGCAATCCGGGTAGAATTCGTTTTACTTTGGCGAGAAATATCACTGCTTCCGGAACCTCAGGATCATTTACTTATAATGCCGTGGCAGCAAAAACAATTGATGTTTACAATACAAGACCAGTAGCCAGTGGAGGATCAGTAACTGAAAATGATCCAGCTGATTCTGGTGCAGTTTATAGGTTAGATCTAAGTGTACCAACAGCTTTTGATTATGGAATCATTGTAGAATGTTTAGATGGTGCAACTATTTATCGCAATAATGGAATCAGTGGAACCATATATCCTTCTGGCATTAATAATATCATGAATTTTACAGGAAATAGCGTATCGCTCCAAACTGGTCAAAATCAAAATCAGTTTTGGTATTTCTTTTATGATACAAGAATTTCTACTTCAGGTTGTGTAAGTGCCCGAATCCCGATTATTGCAACAGCCAATACCAATGCTGCAATTTCGCAGGTTGCAGATTCTTTGGTTTCCAATATTAAAACAGGAAACTTCCAATGGATATTCAACGATACAGCCACCGTAATTGGAGCAAATGGGTCATCCATTAAACCATCAAGATCCGGTAATTATAAAGTTATTGTAACAGATGCATTGGGATGCGCAAGAACATCTGCGAATGTAAATTTTACAGTTACAGCATTAAATACTGTAAATCCACAAGAAATAAAACTAACAGTATCACCAAACCCGAACAATGGAATTTTCCAGTTGTCATTTGAAGTGGCAAATAGAAGTGATTTGTCGATAGAGATTTTGAATGCTTCAGGACAAAGAGTATATACCAATTCACAATCAGGGTTTATAGGTAGATATAATAAATTAATTAATTTACAGAAATTAAGCAGTGAGTTTTACTTATTAAAAATTCAACACGATAAAAAGACCTATTTACAAAAGATCATTCTTCAACGATAAAAGATAAATTGTAAATGATCTTTCTTCAACAATAAGGAAATTTCATAATGCAATCGATGCCATAGTTATAAAAGAGCTATGGCATCTTTTTTTATGGCATTATTCATTACATTGCATTAAATAATTGTTATGGCACAGGAATGGCAAAAAGGAATTGTTACTAAAATTGTGGATGAAACCCATAGTACCAAAAGATTTTGGATACAGATTCCGGAAATGGATAAGTTTGATTTTGCACCAGGTCAATTCATTACACTGGACCTGCCAATCCATGAACAAAAAAATAAAAGATGGAGAAGTTATTCCATTGCATCTGCACCTGACGGTACCAATACTGTAGAATTGGTAATTGTATTGAATGAATTTGGTTTAGGAACACCCTATTTATTCAATGAAATATCTGTAGGTTCCGAATTAACTTTGAGAGGACCACAGGGTAAATTCACCATGCCTGAAACAATTGATAAAGATTTGTATTTGATTTGCACTGGAACTGGTATTGCCCCATTCCGTTCAATGGCTCATTATATTAATACTGCAAAACTCCCTCACCAACAAGTACATATTATTTTTGGATGTAGAAAATTTGAAGATGGCTTATACATCAACGAGTTGAAAGCATTAGAAAATGAGTTGGCCGGTTTTCATTTTCATCCTTGTTATTCCAGAGAAGAAAATATTTCCGAAGGACAGCACAAAGGTTATGTACACGATGTGTATGAGCAATTGTTGAATGCTTCTAAAACTGCTGACGGTGCTTTGCCTGGCGCATATTTTTACCTTTGCGGTTGGAAGAACATGATTGATAGCGCCAAAGAGAAAATAGTTGCAATGGGCTACGATAAAAAAGCAATTCACTTAGAGTTATATGGATAGTCAACCGGTTAATCGTTCATTTAACTGATGGCATTCTCCATTAACTGATGGCATTCAATACCAACTGTTTCACTTCACTTAAAGCAATTCTTTCTTGCTTCATTGAATCGCGGTATCTTATAGTAACCATATTGTCTTCTTTGGTTTGATGGTCGATGGTCACGCAAAATGGTGTACCGATCGCATCTTGACGGCGATATCGTTTTCCAATAGCATCTTTCTCTTCGTAAAAACACTTGAAAGACCCTTTGCAATCATCCATTAATTGGCGGGCAATTTCTGGCAGTCCATCTTTTTTAACCAATGGAAGAATGGCTAATTTATTAGGAGCAATTTTAGCTGGGATTCTTAAAACAGTTCTGCTATCAGTTGTTCCATCTTCTTTAGTAATCGTTTCTTCTTCATAACCATTACATAAAATCAATAAGAACATTCTGTCTAAACCAATAGAGGTTTCTACAACATAAGGAATATAGTTGCCAAATGGTTTTCCAGTTGATTCATCTATATCATTGTCGAAATACTGTTGTTTCTTTTTGCTGAATTCTTGATGGCTTTTCAGATCGAAATCGGTACGACTATGTATACCTTCTAATTCTTTAAACCCAAAAGGAAATTCATATTCAATGTCCAATGCAGCATCGGCATAATGCGCCAGTTTAACATGGTTATGAAAACGGAATTTTTCTGCAGGCAGTCCCAAACTCATATGCCATTTCATTCTTTCTTCTTTCCAGAAATTATACCATTCCATTTGAGTGCCAGGTCTTACAAAAAATTGCATTTCCATTTGTTCAAATTCGCGCATGCGAAAAATAAATTGTCGGGCTACAATTTCATTACGAAAAGCTTTACCAGTTTGTGCAATTCCAAAAGGAATTTTCATTCTGGCGGTTTTTTGCACATTCAAGAAATTAACAAAAATTCCTTGCGCAGTTTCTGGTCTTAAATAAATAGTATCTGATTCCTCTGCAACGGAACCCAATTGGGTAGAGAACATCAAATTGAATTGGCGGATCTCCGTCCAGTTACCAGTTCCACTAACCGCACAAACAATCTTATTATCTGCCAACAATTGTTTCAATCCTACAAAATCATCAGCTCCCAATAATTGCTCCATTTGAGCAATGATAGCATCTGCTCCTGCATTATCACCAGCTTCCCTTAATTGATCTGCTTTGGCTTCAATCAAATGATCTACTCTGTACCTTTTCTGGCTATCTTTATTATCAATCATTGGATCGCTGAAATTATCAACATGTCCGCTTGCTTTCCAGGTTGTTGGATGCATGAAAATAGCCGCATCAATACCTACAATATTATCATGCATTTGAGTCATGCTCTTCCACCAATAATCGCGGATATTCTTTTTTAATTCCGAACCATTGGGGCCATAATCATACACAGCACTTAAGCCGTCATAGATTTCACTGCTAGGAAATACAAAGCCATATTCTTTGGCGTGCGATATAATTGCTTGAAAGGTATTTTCGGTAGTATTACTCATAGAGGCGCAAAAATAAGTGTTTCCAATTTTAAATAGACATGCTATTGTAACTTATCGTTTTGTTGGTGCCGGTCTTTATCTCGAAGGGTCTTTTTGGCTATATTTTTTTCCAAGGCCTTGGTCAAATCAACTCCTGTTTGAT
The DNA here is from genome assembly GCA_943372285.1 of Sphingobacterium thalpophilum. Taxonomy (GTDB): domain Bacteria; phylum Bacteroidota; class Bacteroidia; order Chitinophagales; family Chitinophagaceae; genus Sediminibacterium. Next base: position 132,886 of record CALRYA010000009.1, read on the forward strand.
TGGCCAAGCAAATCAATACCCAGAACACATCGGCCATTTCATCGGCCAAATCATGGCCTTCATCCGATTTTTTAAAAGATTGTTCTCCATATTTTCTGACCATTATTCGGCTTAACTCCCCTACTTCTTCCATCAAAATGCCCAGATTGGTCAGCTCATTAAAATAACGAACCCCAATGGTTTTGATCCATTGATCTACTTTTTCCTGTGCTTCAGCAATGGTTAATGCGTTCTGTTGACTCATAATTCATCATTTATTTTTCAAAACTCTTATCTCATATCTTTTATCTCTTATCTCTTATCTACTCTTTGTTTTTACTATCAATTACAATCGTGGTGGGTCCATCATTAACTAAACTCACCTGCATATCTGCCCCGAAAATACCGGTTTGAATGGGTCTTCCTAAATCAGCACTTACTTGTTGAATCAATCGCTCATACAATGGAATGGCGATTGCTGGTTTAGAGGCTTTTATATAGGAGGGTCGATTTCCCTTTTGAGTACTTGCATGCAAAGTGAATTGACTGATCAATAAAATGCCTCCTCCAACCTCTTTTACAGAACAGTTCATTATTCCTGCTGGATCATTGAAAATTCTCAGATTCACTATTTTATTCGAAAGCCATTGAATGTCTTCAACCGAATCGGCATCTTCAATACCTACCAATACCATCAATCCTTGATCTATAGCTCCATTGATTTTTCCCTCGATGCTTACTGATGCAGATGACACCCGTTGAATAACTACACGCATTGCTTGATTTTTTATCCGAAATTTGACCCCATGAAGATAGATATTAGCAAGGAAATTCAGTTTCAAACGGCAAGAAGTGGTGGAAAAGGAGGCCAAAACGTGAATAAGGTAGAAACGATGGTTGAAGGAAGATGGTTAGTGGCTGAATCTTTGCTTTTTTCAGAAGAACAGAAAACAATCATTTCTGAAAAACTAGCCAATAGAATTACAGGGGAAGGGTTTTTATTGGTAAAATCTCAGGAAGACAGGTCACAATTGGGAAATAAAGCTATAGTAATCGATAAAATGAACCAGTTGATTACAAGAGCATTAGAAAAGCAAAGACCCAGAAAAGCAACAAAGCCAACCAAGGCTTCTAAGGAAAAAAGAATTGAATCTAAAAAGAAGTTAGGCACCAATAAAATTTTTAGAAAAAAAATTGATACACGTAACCTTTAAGCAAAGCATTATTTTTACTGAATAACTATTAAGGACTTTACTTAATAGAAATCATAAATAAAGAGCATTGAGCGAAATAAAAAAATTAGCAAGTCAAACCATGTGGTACGGAATTCCTTCCATTACAAGAAGGTTTCTTGGATACTTAATGAATCTTTCCCTACCCTTATTTTTTGCTCAACCAGCAGTTACTGCAGATCTGACTCAGGTATATGCGATTATACCATTTCTAAATGTTTTGTTTACTTATGGACTGGAAACTGCTTATTTCCGTTTCAGCAAAGAAGAGGACACCAAAAAACTATATAGCACTTTATCATTATCACTAATAGGCTCTACCATTTTTTTCACAAGCATAATTATTCTTTTCAGCCCTCAAATAATTAGCTGGGCAAAACTAGAAGCACATCCTGAATTTATTCATTGGATGATTGCCATTATTTTTTTTGATACCATTAGCACATTGGCTTTTGCCAAATTAAGGCAAGAAAATAAACCTCGGAAATATGCAGCAGTAACGCTTTCTAGTGTTTTGGTCAATTTATTCTGTGTATTGTTCTTTCTGGGAATTATACCAAACTATGTAATGAACCATCCAGATAGTCAATTGTCTTTTTTTACCAAAAACGAAATTGGCATTGGGTATTATTTAATTGGAAATTTAGCTGGAAGCATCCTTACATTTATTTTGCTTTTCAAAGAGTTCAAACAGATTTCTTTTGAATTCAGTTCTGAACTTTGGAATAAAGTAATGAAATACAGTTACCCATTGATTATTGTTGGAATGGGCGGTATGGTCAATGATATGTTAAGCAGATTGATTTACCAGCATGTAGTGAACTTACCCGTTGAAGAAGCCAAACACGAATTGGGAATTTTTTCGAATATTTATCGAATAGCAGTGTTGATAACGATAATGATTCAGGCTTTTAGAATGGCCGCAGAACCTTTCTTTTTTAAACAAAGTGGGCAAGAAAACGCACAAAAAGTTTATGCAAGAGTGATGAAGTTTTTTGTGATTGCCTGTTGCTATATGTTTTTATTCATCAGCTTATTTATCGAAATATTTGCCTGGTTTTTTAATGCCATTCACAAACCACTTTGGACCGAAGGATTGTACATTGTTCCATTGCTAGCATTGGGCAATATTTTTCTAGGGATATATTATAATTTAAGTATCTGGTATAAATTAACCGATAAAAACAGAATGGGCGCTTATATTACAATAGCTGGCGCACTTATTACCATTGGATTAAATATTGTATTGATACCGAAATTGCATTATTTAGGCGCTGCAATAGCTACTTTTACTTGCTATTTTTTCATGATGATTGTAAGTTATTTGATGGGGCAAAAACATTACCCTGTTCCTTATGCTACCAAAAAAATTATCGCCTACTTAGTAATTGTCTGCTTTTTTTACGCAATGCATAAGTTGATTTTATTTTTTGTACCACATCTTTGGGTAGGGATTCTTGCCGGACTAATTTTCATCGGATTGTTTTCCTGGCTGATTCTTTGGGCGGAGAAAAAAGAATTTCAACGAATCACTATTTTAAAAAAACTATTGCGAATTTGATCGGCCATTCCTCCTATCACCAATAACCATTAACTAATAACCTAATAACTAATATGGCTGAAGACTTATCCATCATAAAAGGTTCAAAAGAAGAACAATACCAGGCACTCATCCCGCAAATCAAAGGCTTGCTGGATGGAGAGCCCGATTTAATTGCTAATCTAGCTAATATCGCTGCCGCATTGAAAGAACAATTTGGTTGGTTCTGGATAGGTTTTTATTTAGTCAAAAATGACCAACTGGTTTTAGGGCCATTTCAAGGACCAGTTGCATGCACCAGAATTGCCAAAGGCCGAGGTGTTTGCGGAACAACTTGGGCAACAGCAAAAACATTGATCGTTCCTGATGTAGAAAAATTTCCTGGACATATTGCATGCAGTAGTCTATCAAAATCTGAAATTGTAATACCTCTTTTTCATAATGAACAAGTTGTTGGAGTGCTCGATGTAGATAGCAGTGAATTAGATAGTTTTGACACAACTGATCAACTATATCTAGAGCAAATTGTACAATTGATCCAATGGGATTGATTTGTCCTTTAAATGAATAATACTGGGATGGGCTATTCTTATATATGGCTCACAGATATTGCAAAAGCGAACCTTTGAGAAATGCAGCAATAAATACCCCTCAAAATAAAAGCAATGCATTTCTCAGCAGTAAGCGTTGCAATATCTATGAGCATAAACCAATCGGGGCGAGTTATTTCATTGCAGCCGATGGAGAAAATTATAGGTATTTAGCAGCAGAACGAATTTGGGATACACATAACAGGTTTATTCATTAAACGACCTGAAAATCTTCATAAAAATCGATTTATTTTAAATTCGTTACCTTTGCATCATTCATATAGGCTCTCGGTTAGGCTGGAATCTACTTCAGTGACAAGGTACTCCCCAAAAAGTTAGGTTATATAGCATCTGAAGATCAGGTGTTCATTATTAAATACATATTGTGTTATTCAAAGAATTACAACTCATCGAGCCCATATTAAAGGCGCTCGAAACAGAAGGGTATACAACCCCTACCCCCATTCAACAACAAGCTATTCCTTTGGCTTTAGAAGGCAAAGATCTATTGGGTTGTGCCCAAACAGGAACAGGTAAAACTGCAGCTTTTGCAATACCTATTTTACAATTGGTTTATCAATCAATTCAAAATGGCAATCGTTCAAAAACTATTAAAGCATTGGTATTAACTCCAACAAGAGAATTGGCCATACAGATTGATGAAAGTTTTGCTGCTTATGGCAGATATCTTTATTTAAAACACCAGGTTATTTTCGGTGGGGTATCTCAAGTGCCTCAAGTAAATGCATTAAGAAATGGTGTTGATATTTTAGTGGCTACTCCCGGAAGACTTTTAGATTTGATGCAACAAGGATATATCCGTTTACACGAAATTGATTTCTTTGTATTGGATGAAGCAGATCGTATGTTAGACATGGGATTTATCAACGACGTTAAAAAAATCGTTGCAAAATTACCTGCAAAAAAACAAACATTATTCTTCTCGGCAACAATGCCAACAGAGATTGAAAAATTATCTTCCACACTTTTACATAATCCTGCAAAAGTAGAAGTTACTCCTGTTTCTTCTACTGTTGAAAAAATTGAACAAGCAGTTTATTATGTGGAGAAAGACCAGAAAAAACACCTGTTGATTCATTTACTAAAAGACAAAGCCATTCAAACGGCATTGGTATTCACCAGAACAAAACATGGTGCAGATAAAGTAGTAAAGGAATTGACCAGAGTAGGTATTTCTGCTGAAGCCATTCATGGAAATAAATCTCAAAATGCACGTCAACGAGCCCTAAGTAATTTTAAAGCCGGTACAACCAGAATATTGGTAGCTACAGATATTGCGGCCAGAGGGATTGACGTAGATCAATTATCGCATGTGTTTAATTTTGAATTACCCAATGTTCCAGAAACTTATGTTCACAGAATCGGCAGAACAGGTAGAGCCGGTGCAAGTGGAATGGCCGTTTCATTTTGCGACGCAGAAGAAAGAGCCTATTTAAACGATATTCAAAAACTGATAAAAATTACGCTTCCTGTAGTAAAAGAACATGAATTTGTATCTTCTATACCAATGAATGCAGCTGCTGTTAAAGTGCAACAATCAAAACCTACACCAAGAGGAAGATTTAGCAATCAAAAGAGCAGCTACAATAGAAGTTCTGCCAAGCGTTAATCAATTTGAGTAATTTTTGGTAACTTTATTTTGCAGGCCAACAACTATTAATTCTAGTCATTGCATCAAATGAGTGAAGAAATAAATCAACAAGATAGCATCGTTCATTTATTGAAACTCAATGAATCATTGGATGCTCAAAATGCAGCTTTGCAAAAAAGCAATCAAGCTTTAGAAAAAAAAATTGCTCAATTAAAAGAATTTGCTGGCATTATTACTCATGATGTAAGGGGCCCCGCGCACAATATCTTTAAAATGATGGAAATGCATGCGGCTACCAATGATCCTGAAATCAAGCAGGCTGCTTTGGATTATTTAAAAAAATTAAGTGCCGATTTAAATAAAAACCTGAATGAACTCATTCAGGTTTTACAAATCCATTTAGAAAAAGATATTCCGGCATCAACTTGTAGTTTTCAAGAAGTGACTGATAGTGTATGCATTCAGTTACATGATCTGATTCAAGAAAAAAATGCTCAACTGCATATTCAATTTGAGGTTTCAACTATTTTCTACCCTAGAATATTTTTACAAAGCATTGTATATAATTTATTAAGCAATAGCTTAAAATATGCTAGACCTGGAATTGTACCTGAGATCTATATCGCCACATACGCTGAAGGACCTCATGTATTTCTCACAGTGAAAGACAATGGATTAGGAATTGATCTGACAAGGTTTGGAAAACAATTATTCAAGTTCCAGAAAAGCTTTCATAGCGGTTTTGAAAGCAAAGGAATTGGTTTATACCTTATTAAAAACCAGATTGAAGACCAGGGCGGAAATATTTCAGCTACGAGTGAACCTAATAAAGGAACCATTTTTACCGTACAATTTTAGTAAAAACCCCTATTTTTGCTGCCCAAATGCGGATGTGGCGAAATTGGCAGACGCACTAGACTTAGGATCTAGCGCCGCGAGGCATGTAGGTTCGACCCCTATCATCCGCACTTAACCGCTCTTTTAGAGCGGTTTTTTTGTGCGAAACCCCTACCTTTGCTGCCCGAAAATTAAGTTTTAAACAATTGTTATGGCAACTATTACTAGAGAAAACATTGGCTTATTAAATGATAAGCTTACCGTTACACTATCTAAAGAAGACTACGTTAAAGGGTTTGAACAAAACCTTAAGAAATATGCTAAAACTGCCAATATTCCTGGCTTTAGAAAAGGAATGGTGCCTGCAGGCTTGGTTAAAAAAATGTACGGCCAGAGTGTTTTTACGGATGAAGTGCTTAAAACAGTAGAATCTCAACTCAATCAATACATGAGCAAGGAAGCCATCGAAGTATTTGGCCAACCACTTCCTTTAGATAATGATGCGAGAGCCCTAGACATGAATAATCCTTCAGATTATGTTTTTGCTTTTGAAATTGGTTTAAAACCAAATTTTGAAGTAGACTTAAAAGGCATTAAAGTGAAGCGTTACCTTATAGAGGTAACCGAGAAAATGATTGATGAGGAATTAGGTCGTCTGCAAACTCGTTTTGGCAAAATGACAGAACCAGAAATGGTTGACAAAGAGGAGAATGTGTTGAATGTAACATTTACCGAAGCAGATGAAAATGGTAATATCATTGAGAATGGTGTACAAAAAGACAATTCTGTATTGGTAAAATATTTCGCTGAAGGGTTTAGAAAAAACCTTATTGGTAAGAAAAACAATGATACAGTTCATTTGCAAATCAATGCTGCATTTGAAGACAAAGAAGCAGAAACCATTTTAGCCGATTTAGGGTTGACCAAAGAAGATGGCAACCGTTATTTTAATATGTTGATTACAAAAGTTGGTTTTGTAGAAAAAGCTGAATTAAATGAAGAGTTCTTTTTAGCGGCATATCCGAATAGTGACAGTATTAAGTCTGAAGCAGATGTTAGAAATGAGATTAAAGCTGAAATTGCTAAATACTATGAGCAATCAACACGCAATCAAACCCATGATCAGATTTATCATCACTTACTAGACAATGTAAAAATGGAGTTTCCTGAAAACTTCTTAAAGCGTTGGTTACAAACCGGTGGAGAAAAACCAAAAACTGCTGAAGAAGCGGCTAATGAATATCCAACATTTGTGAATCAATTGAAGTGGACATTGATTAGTTCCAAATTAAGCCAAGACAATAAAATCGAAGTATTACCTGAAGATATTCGCAATTTTGCAAAAATGCAATTGTTCAGCTATATGGGTGGTCAATTAGGCGCATTGGGTGATAACCAGCAATGGGTAGACGACTATGCAAATAGAATGATGCAAGACAAACGTTTTGTTGAAGACAGCTACCACAGAATTAATGCGGAAAAATTATTCGGTGCATTAGAAGCAAATGTTAGTGCTACTGATACTGCTATTTCAATTGAAGATTTTACTAAAATGGTAGAGAATCATCATCATTAATCTGAATGGTTTTTCAGTACTATTCAAAGAAATCATTGATATTAATATAACCCGGTTGCCAATGCGATCGGGTTTTTTATTACTTATATTAAGACTATACCCGCCATACAAAGGCCGAAATGGAGGATTTTTTATGCCCTTTTGGCGGAAATCAAGTCTTTGCACAAAATTTGAATAACTAATTGCTACTGAAATGGCAAAACACTTATCTTCAAAGCGAAAAATGATACTATGAATATTGGAAAAGAATTTGACAAATATGCGGTAAAACACCAGGGAATCAGCAGTGCTGTTTTACACAATTACAAAGCTTTCGGACAGCCTACTAATTTAACCCCATACATTATTGAGGAACGCCCAATGAATGTTGCCAGTATGGACGTTTTTAGCAGATTGATGATGGACCGAATTATTTTTTTAGGAGAAGGCATCAATGATTATGTAGCTAATATAGTAACTGCTCAATTATTGTTTTTAGAAAGTACGGATAGAGGAAGAGATATTCAAATGTATATTAATAGCCCCGGAGGAAGTGTATATGCAGGACTAGGCATTTATGATACAATGCAATTCATTGGACCTGATGTTGCCACTATTTGTACAGGTATTGCTGCAAGCATGGGACAGATCTTATTATGTGCAGGTGTAGAAGGAAAAAGAACTGCGCTTAAACATAGTCGTATAATGATGCATCAGCCTAGTGGTGGAATTGGTGGTCAAGCAACAGATATAGAAATTACTGCTCGTGAAATTAAAAAATTAAAACACGAATTATACGCCATCACTGCAAACCATACTGGCAAAACAGTTGATATCATTGCAAAAGACAGTGATCGTGATTTTTGGATGACGGCTACTGAGGCCAAAGAATATGGCTTGGTTGACGAAGTGTTATTAACCAATCCAAGAAAAGAAAAGAAAACCTTGTAATCAAGTTTTGACAAATTGTATTAGTATTTAAAATGATCAATTAACAAAAAAAATCACCATGATAGAGTCTAAATATATTATCAACCCTTACCTCTCTAATGACGATGACGAACATGAAGAGAAAGATGCTAAACCCGAACCAATGGGAAGCTTCATGACTAAGAAGATGGAGAAAATGTTCTTCGAAAAAAGAACTGTGTATTTATGGGGAGTTGTAGATGATAAATCTGCCAGAGATATCGTCAGTAAATTATTGGTATTAGATGCCGATAAACCTGGTGAAGAAATTAAACTATTCATTAATAGCCCAGGTGGTGTAGTAACCAGTGGCATGGTTATGTATGATACCATGAAAATGATTAAAAGCCCGGTAAGTACCGTTTGTATGGGATTGGCTGCAAGTATGGGGTCTATTCTATTGAGTGCCGGAACCAAAGGGAAGAGATTTATTTATCCTCATGGAGAAGTGATGATACATCAACCTAGTTTAGGCGGATATTTTCAGGCTACCAGTGCCGATATAGAAATTCAAGCCAATCAAATCAAGAAAACCAAAGAATTGGGTGCTACAATTTTGGCAAACAATTGCGGTAAAACATTTGATCAGATAATGGCAGATTTTGATCGCGATTACTGGATGGATGCTAAAGAAGCAGTTGAATATGGCATTGTAGATGGTATTCTCAACCAGATTTAGCCCATAAACAAGCGGTTTTACCTAAATCTCTTATAATTTAATCACTTCTAAGTTGAAGTGCCCTATTTTTGTATTCATATGCCAAAAACATCCATTTTACATTGTTCTTTTTGCGGCAGAAGCCGTGATGAAGTGAAGATTTTGATCGCTGGTCAAGAAGGGCATATCTGTGAAAACTGTGTAGATCATGCGCAGGAAATCATCGAACAGGAACTCAATACTAAAAAAGACAGTTCAGGTAATAATAGCTCCAATTTCAAACTAAATATTAGAAAGCCTTCAGAAATAAAATTATTTCTGGACGAGTATGTGATTGGTCAAGACGATGCCAAAAAGATTTTAAGTGTTGCAGTATACAATCACTTTAAAAGAATCAATTATAAACAGGTTTCTGAAGATGTTGAGATTGAAAAGAGCAATATCATCATGGTTGGAGAAACAGGAACTGGAAAAACTTTATTGGCCAAAACAATTGCCAGATTGTTGAATGTACCGTTTGCCATTGTGGATGCAACTGTTTTTACTGAAGCAGGATATGTTGGAGAAGATGTTGAAAGTATGCTAACCCGTTTATTACAAAATTGTAATTACGATGTTGCCGCTGCTGAAAGAGGAATAGTTTATGTAGATGAGCTCGATAAAATTGCCCGTAAAGGAGATAACCCTTCTATCACAAGAGATGTAAGTGGTGAGGGTGTTCAACAGGGATTATTAAAAATGTTGGAAGGAACAGAAGTGTTAGTACCACCTCAGGGAGGAAGAAAGCACCCTGAACAAAAAATGATTAAAGTAGATACTAAGAATATTTTATTCATCTGCGGCGGAGCATTTGATGGTATAGACAAAGTGATTGCAAGAAGAGTAAATACCAATGCTATTGGTTTTAGCGTAAACAAAGCAGAACAAGAGCACCAACGCAAGAATCTATTACAGTTTATCAACGCCCAAGATTTAAAAAGCTTTGGATTAATTCCTGAACTATTAGGAAGGCTTCCGATAGTAACTTATTTAAATCCTTTAGATACAGAAACCTTAAGAAGCATTTTAACTGTTCCAAAAAATTCTTTGATCAAACAATTTACCCGTTTATTTGAAATGGAAGGAATTGATCTGGTAATAGAAGACGAAGTACTTGATTTCATGGTCACCAAAGCACTGGAATACAAATTAGGAGCCAGAGGCTTAAGAAGCATTTGCGAAAGCATTCTTACAGATGCTATGTTTGAATTACCAGGCACCAATACCAAAACTTTTAGAGTTGATTTATTGTATGCAGAAAAAATGTTCGGCAAGAGTAAATTAAGTGCTTTAAAAGTAGCGTAGTCCCTTATTATTTTCAATTTGATAATATCATTCCCATGAACGAGCTTTTAGAAAAAATCATGAAAGAAGTAAATTTAGATGCTGCACAAGCTGAAAAAGTTATTGCAACTGTTGCCAGTTTTGTGAAAGAAAAATTTCCAATGTTAGGAGGAGCAGTAGATCAAATTTTTGGTGCTGGAAATAAGAACGACGAGTAATTGCTAATCTGGCAATGTAATAATTAAGTTACTTCCTTTCCCAAATTCGCTTTCAATAGTCAATTTGCCTCCTTGTCTATTTACAAGGTCTGTGCAAAGCATTAAGCCAAATCCACTTCCTTTTTCCAATGCTGTACCTGCAGTTGTATAGTATTGCTTTGCCGTTATTCTTTGAATGGTTTCAACAGTCATACCAATGCCTGAATCTTTTACCATGATCTTAGTTTCATTATTAAAATGCTTTCCGATTACATAAATAACACCATTCTGTGGAGTGAATTTAATTGCATTACTAATCAAATTTCTAAGCACAATTCTGATCATTTCTTTGTCTGCTAAAATTTTCAAGTCTGGTTCGATCATATTATTGAATTGAATACTTTTTCTTTTCAATAATAATTGATGTTCATCTTCTAAACCTTTGACAATATTAAAAATGGCGACTTTGGTTTTTTCAACATCCTTTCCTAACATCTGTCCTTTGAGCCAAAACAACAAATTATCCAATAAGGAGGTTGTTGACATGTATTGGGTTTCTAACTGAAGTAACAATACTTTTGCCTCTTCTTCTGGAACCATATCCTGATTGACCAGATTCAAAATTCCTTTTGTGTTGACCAATGGATTTCTAAGGTCATGAGAGATAATTGATAATAATTTATCTTTTGTCTTATTATCTTCCTCCAACATAATATTCTGCTGACTTATCTCTTTATTAAGGGTTCCTAATTCGGAGACCTGCGCTTCAATTAAAATATTTTTTGCCCTTAATTCCCTTCCAAATAATTTTTGTTTTTGAAAATTGATAAACACCATAATCACTAATACGGCTAAAATAATTAAGATAAATGTACCTACTGTGATGATGTAGAACTGTTCAGTCGAAACCCGTTCTGCCCGTTGAATGGCTTTTTCATTTTCTAAGCGTTGATCGAGCTGGTCCTTGATAATCTCCAATAAATTGGAAGCATACTCATTTTCTTTTATTCGTTGCTTTTTCAATAAAACAATGGAAGAATCCTGCCAGTCTGCAACATTTTTGGCATTCCCGTTTAGCCGATTTATCTGTATAATCTGTTTAGTTAATGTATCTTCTAACTCATATGCATCTACTTCTTTTGCATTTGAATAAGCATTGATAGCTAATTTTTCGGCTTGCAGTAATTTTTGTTGTTTAATTAAAATAGATACAATACTTATCTCATTAAGTGCAATACCATATCGATCGTTTATTTCTTTGTCAATGGCCAAGGATTGTAAAAAATAATCATTGGCAATAAAATCAAAACCAGCTTGTTCTTTAGCCAGGCCTAAATGATAATAAGCTTTTTTAATGCCATATTTGTAGTTTATACTCTTACTGATCATCAAGGCTTTTTCAAAAAAACTAATTGCTTCATTAACCTGATTCTTTTTCAAAAGCACAAAGCCAATGCTATTATTCACATTTACAATTTCCTGGCTTTTCTTCAGTTTTTCATATACTACTAATGAACTATCATATACTTTCAATGCAGAATCATAATTTCCGGTAGTTAACAGCGAGTACGCAATTAATTGATTAACCTTAGCTATATTAAAAGTATCATTGATTGTTTTGAAGAGAACCAATGCATTATAAAAATCGGAGAGCGCTCTTTTTGAAAATCCTTGCTGCTGATTAATGCCAGCTTCATACATATACGAAATCGCTTGCCCCTTTTTATACCCAATTTTCTTGGATAGATTTTGGGCTAAATGCAAATTGGTCAATGCTTTGGTGATATCCGATTTTTTAGATTCGAAGCCAATTTGATTGTAAGAATTAATTAAGGCAATTGTATCTACTGGAGATTGAGATACAGCATTGCTAAGAATACATATTGACAGTAGTAACTGTACAATCAATCTAATTGAATATGTAGGATTTTGGTTTAACACGCTGATCTTAGATAAAGACAAGATACAATTTTTAACAATAAAAAAGGCCCTTTGCAGGGCCTTGAATTATAAGCAAGCAATCGAAAAAACTATTGATTTAGTACTTCTCTTGAAATTACTAGTTTCTGAATTTCAGAAGTTCCTTCCCCAATAGTACACAATTTTGCGTCACGATAGAACTTTTCTACTGGAAAATCTTTTGTATACCCATACCCTCCAAAAATCTGAACCGAATCATTAGCCGTTTTTACAGCAATTTCACTGGCATAATATTTGGCCATGGCGCCTTCTTTTGTAACATTTTTGCCCCTGTTCTTAAGATCACAGGCCTGCCAAACCAACAAATCGGCAGCCATAATTTCAGTGGCCATATCAGCCAATTTAAAGCTGATTCCCTGAAAATTAGAAATTGGCTGATCAAATTGATACCTTTCTTGTGAATATTTAAGTGCAGCTTCATATGCGCCTTTTGCTATTCCAATGGATAATGCAGCAATAGAAATTCTACCTCCATCTAATATTTTCATGGCTTGTCTAAATCCATCACCAACCTCACCTAATCTATTTTCATCTGAAAGGACACAATTATCAAAAATCATTTCAGCTGTTTCACTGGCCCTCATGCCCAGTTTATTCTCCTTCTTTCCGGCGCTGAAGCCCGGAGTTCCTCTTTCAACCACAAATGCAGTTGAGTTACCACTTTTACGAGGTTCGCCTGTTCTACAGATGACTACTGCAATATCTCCAGATTTTCCATGGGTAATCCAGCTTTTAGTACCATTCAATACCCAGTTATTTCCTTTTTTTACTGCGGTGGTTTGCATATTGCCTGCATCACTACCGGTATTAGGTTCAGTTAAACCCCAGGCTCCTATCCATTCTGCAGTGGCTAATTTTGGCAACCATTGCTCTTTTTGTTTTTGTGTTCCGAAACTCAATATATGATTGGTACAAAGTGAATTATGTGCTGCAACACTCAATCCTATTGAGCCACATACTTTTGCAATTTCTTGGATGATTGCATTATATTCAAAATAACCCAGGCCAGCTCCTCCAAATTCATGTGGAACCAAAACCCCCATTAAACCCAATTTACCCATCTCTTTAAAAAGATGAACCGGAAATTCTTGTGATTCATCCCAAATCATCAGGTTTGGACGAATATATTGTTCGGCAAATTGCTTGGCAGTAGCTGCAACTTGTTGGGTGAGTTCAGATTCTGTAAAATGCATATATAGGTTTTAAATAGATGGGGGTCGCTAAGCAAATCTGGTTAGTGACCCCCGAAAAACAAACAATCGTTAGTTAGTTTTCAATACAAAAGTAGCTTTTAAAAGTTCATGACCAAATTGTTTATTATACAAATGCTAATCAACTTTAAGTTTGGGTAAGATTTGTTGGTAAACTGATTCGTTAATCAAGATGATTTGCTTCAGATCGGCCAGTTGAGTGAATTTTCCATGCTGTTTTCGGTATAATACAATGGCTTTGGCTAAACCCTCCTCAATGCCAGCTTGCATAAATAGTGCAACAGAAGCTGTGTTGATATTTACAATACTGTCTTTTTTATTGAAAGTCTTATTGGACTCAAAGGAGTTATTTGCAGAACTAAGTGCTTCAATGGGTTGAATGGTTAAAAATGGCCTTATGGTGCTAAAAACAGAATCAGCAATTCCATAGGTTTTAGCCACTTGATCGATACTTGCAAATCCGCTTAATTTTTCTCTGAATTTTACAATACGATTTGCTAAAACAGGGCCTATTCCTGGTAATGACTCCCAATCTGAAACTGATGCTGTATTAACATCAAGGATTGGTTGTTTTTTTATTGGTGCGACAACAGGATTACGAGGCAGAGAATTGTTTGCAGAAAAAAACACAAAAGGAATTATTCTATCAGCATCTGATGGCAGTAAGCCCCATATTTTCCGAAGATCTTCTGGCTTTCGAAAACGCCCTCCTTTTTCGCGATAGCGAAAGATGGTGCCAATTGTTTTTTGACTGATGCCCAATTTTTCCCAACCTTGTTTATCCAATTCATTGGGATCGAAATAAAACATTTTGATGGCAGCATTAGTAGTTGCATGATGTTCTATTTTTGTCATAGAATCAATTACACTATTCGATTTTTCATTCAGGTACTGAATTAATCCACTGTCTACTTTTGGAGTAACGATAGGTGACGAATAGAATGCTGGAAGCCATAACAAAAACACCACTACCACCAGCATTGCAATAATTCCAAGGCTTTCTTTCTTAGAAAACCTAAGCCAATCTTTTAAATAAAATTTCATGCCTTTTAAGCTATTAAAAGGGCTTACAAACAAATAACTAATCCATCATGAGCCAGTTGTATATGGGCAGACAATTCTTGATTAATTGCAGCATGCTTACCCAATTGGTGACTGATATGGGTAAAATATACAGTAGGTATGGATAATTCCATTGCCAATTCAACGGCTTCATCCAGTGTAAAATGGGAAATATGTTTTTCTTTACGAAGGGCATTCAAAACCAATACAGATGAGCCGCGAATTTTTTCTTTCTCTGAATCTTCTATTTTATTTGCATCGGTGATATAGGTAAAATCACCAAATCGAAAACCCAATACAGGCATTTTATGATGCATGACTTCAATTGGAATAACAGGTATATCGCCAATCATAAAGGGCTCGTTATCGATAGTAATTAAATCTACATCAGGAACACCAGGATATTTCTTATCTCCAAAAGCATAATAATAATCTCTTCGGATTGCTTCTTCAGTAAGCGAATTGGCATACACTTTCATAGATTGTTGAGAGAAAAAATTAAAAGCTCGAATATCATCTAACCCAGCCAGATGATCTTTATGAGAATGTGTAAATAAGACTGCATCCAACTTCGTTGTTTTGGTACGCAACATTTGATATCGAAAATCTGGGGTGGTATCTACTACTATAGTAGTGTTTGGAGAACTAACTAAAATGCTCGTTCTAAGTCTTTTATCCTTATTGTCTTTTGAAGAACAAACATCACAACTACAACCAATCATTGGGATGCCCGTACTTGTTCCTGTGCCTAAAAATTGAATGATTAATGCTGGCTTGTTCACAGTATAAAATTACTAGAAATAGATGAATCCAGTAAAGTATTTACCGCAATACACTATGCTTCAGTCACGGATTTTTTTACCACGTCTTCATACAATTTCTGTGACTCATGCGTTAGTTTATCAAAATCAATTACCAATTGAGGAATGATTTCCATCAATGTATTGATTCTACCTTCTGTATTGAGAAATTTATTCAAAACAACTACTTTTCTTGCTTCCAATAAGCACCAGCCACTTTGAAAAGTACCACGCTCATACCGAACCACATAGCCAGACTCACCTAAAATGTCTTCTAATTTATCAACTACTGATTGTGTATATTTCATATGTACAAATTTAAGTTTACATGGCTGGATAAATAGATCCTTTTATCCACAATCTGGTGTAATTAACCCTTGGTTTCCATTTTAATTAAGGGAATAATCATCTCTTCGAGGCTGATTCCTCCATGCTGGAAACTGTTTTTATAATAATTGACATAATGGTTGTAATTATTGGGATAGCACAAGAATCCATCTTCTTTGGCAAAAATAAAAGAGGAATTAATGGTTGGAATAGGTAAACCGGCTTTCGTTGGATCTTTGAATGCTAAAACATCTTTGTCTTCATAATTCAAATTTCTACCATGTTTGTATCGCAAATTGGTAGTGGTTTGCTTGTCGCCAATTACTTTGTGGGGGGTTTTTACTCTAACACTTCCATGATCGGTCGTCAGAATAATTTTGATTTTTTTATCGCTGATTTTTTTCAGTGCTTGGTACAAAGGGCTGTGTTCAAACCAGCTTTTGGTTAAACTTCTATAGCTGGCTTCGTCACTGGCCAATTCCTTCAACACTTCCATTTCTGTTCTGGCATGACTTAGCATATCAACAAAATTGTATACAATTACATTCAGTTGATTATTGAGTAAATTATGAATATTATTCACCAACTGCTGACCGTCCTGGTGATTTAATATTTTATGATAACTCATTTTAATATCCTCTTTCTTATGCTTCTTCAACAATGCTTTTAAGAACTCTTCTTCAAATAAATTTTTACCTCCTTCTTCTTCATCGTTTTTCCATTGTTGAGGAAATTTTTTAGCAATCTCAGCAGGAAGCATTCCGGCAAAAATGGCGTTACGGCAATACTGTGTAGCTGTTGGAAGTATTGAATAAAAAGCATCTTCTTCAGTGATCTTAAAATTAGATGCCATTATTGGTTGAATGGCTTTCCATTGATCCAATCTAAGGTTGTCGATTAAAATAAAAAAAAGGGGGATGTCTTTTTCTATATGTGGCAATACTTTAAACTGCATCAACTGGTGGCTCATGATCGGCGATTCCGAAGAAACCGGGTTCATCCAAGATTCATAATTTCTGGAAACGAATTTTGAAAATGCAGCATTGGCTTCTTTTTTTTGCTCATAAAAAATACTGCGCATTTCGGGGCTATCACTTTTTTCCATTTCCAATTCCCAATAAACCAGTTTTTTGTACAAGTCTATCCACTCCTGGTAATCGGGGTTACCTGATAAAGCCATGAACATTTCGCTGAACTGTTGCTGATAGGAAGTTGTTGTTTTTTCGGCTACTAATCTTTTATTATCGATGATTTTTTTTAGACTTAATAAAACTTGATTGGGATTTACCGGTTTAATTAAGTAGTCACTAATTTGACTGCCAATTGCCTCATCCATTAAATTCTCCGTTTCATTTTTTGTAATGAGTACAATTGGTAAATGTTGATGAATTGCTTTCATCCTGGTGAGTGTTTCTAAGCCAGTAATACCAGGCATTGACTCATCCATTAAAACCACATCTACATCTGCTGTTTTAATATACTCTAAAGCATCAAATCCGTTGGTTAAGGTATGAACAGCATAACCTTTGCTTTCCAGAAATATTTTCTGAGACTGAAGGCTATCAATTTCATCGTCTACCCAAAGTATGTTTGCTATCGCCATATGCTGTATTTATTTATCTAATAACTAATAAACAATAATCAGTAACTAATGCCGTTAAAGCTATTTATTAATTTGATTCTTTCACAATTTTGTATCTTCATCCATTAAGCAATTGCTTTGATTTAACAATTTCTCAACATCATGCCAAGTACAAAAAGAAAAATCATCAATGATCCGGTTTATGGGTTTATTACCATAAACGATCCGTTGATTTTTTCGATTATCGAACATCCATATTATCAAAGATTAAGGCGAATTCAACAAATGGCAATGGCCCAGCTGGTTTATCCTGGTGCCGTTCACACAAGATTGCATCATTCTTTGGGAGCCTATCATTTAATGTGCAATGCTATTGCCGAATTGAAGGGCAAGGGTGTAGCAATTACTTATGAGGAAGAAATAGCTGCAAAAGCCGCTATCCTATTGCATGATATAGGCCATGGACCATTCTCACATGCGTTAGAAGAAGTGTTGATTCTCCATATAAGTCACGAGCAACTATCGCTTCAAATTATGGAAGCGATGAATGAGTCTTTGAATGGACAATTGAATCTCACTATTCAACTATTTACCAATAAATACCATAAAGCTTTTTTACATCAATTAATCAGCGGTCAGTTAGATGTAGATCGAATGGATTATTTAAGCAGGGATAGTTTTTTTTCTGGCGTTAGTGAAGGTGTTATTGGTTATGATAGAATATTAAAAATGTTGGCTGTAAAAGACGATCAATTAGTGGTTGAAGAAAAAGGCATTTACAGCGTGGAGAAATTTTTAGTGGCAAGAAGGCAAATGTACTGGCAAGTATATTTACATAAAACAGTGCTTTCTGCGGAAAAAATGTTGGTTAAAATAATGGAAAGAGTAAGGGCAATTTATAGGTCTAGTGATGAAAAACTGGTCACACAATCTGCTCTTGACTATTTTTTAGGTGATTTTAATGGGCATATGGACAATGCTTCTTTGGCTCAATTTTGCAAACTGGATGATTATGATGTTATTAGTGGATTGAAGAAATGGTCCAGTCATCCGGACCCCATATTATCCCTGCTTTGTAATCGGTTTTTAGACCGGCGCCTTTATAAATCCAAAATTCAGGCAGACCCATTTTCTGAAGCGTTCATTAAAGAAAAACAAAATCAGGTTATTCAACAATTTGGCATCAAAGCAGAAGACGTTCATTATCTATGCTTCACAGGGATTGCAACGAATACTGCCTACCAACAGAAAGAAGAAAAGATTAATATTTTGTTTAAAGATGGAACGGTAAAAGACATTACAGAAGTAGACAATACAATGATTCAGCAAAATCTGTCTATACAAGTAAAAAAATTCTACATTTGTCTGTTAACTTAAATAGCCATTATGCAATTTACAGCGGCTCAAATAGCCTTGATGATTCAAGGAACAGTTGAAGGAGATGCTTCTATAGCAATTTCTTCTTTCGGAAAAATTGAGGAGGCTGTAAATGGCCAGTTGTCTTTCATGGCTAATCCAAAATATGAGGAGTATTTATATACTACTCAAGCATCAATCATTATTATCAATGATTCTTTGGAACTAAAATCTGGGATCAATAAAACGATCATAAGAGTAAAAGATGCCTATTCTGCTTTTGCTACTTTAATGACCAAATACCAGGAATTAGCTGCAAAACAATTAACAGGAATTCAGGAACCCAGTTATATTTCATCCTCTGCTCAATTGGGCAATAATGTATATTTTGGCGCTTTTGCCTATGCAGGTGAACAAGTAACCATCGGTAATGACAGTAAAATTCATCCAGGCGCTTTTTTAGGCGATCGGGTTAAAGTTGGTTCCAATACAATTATACATGCTGGAGTTAAAATATATAATGATTGTGTTATTGGCGATCATGTAATTATTCATGCAGGTGCTGTAATTGGAAGTGATGGATTTGGTTTTGCCCCACAAGCAGATGGTACTTACAAAAAAGTACCTCAATTGGGTAATGTTATCGTTGAAAATGAGGTAGAAATTGGGGCTAATACTACTTTGGACAGAGCTACAATGGGTTCTACAGTGATAAAAAAAGGAGTTAAACTAGACAACCTGGTTCAAATTGCACATAATGTAGAAATTGATGAGAATACAGTTATTGCTGCCCAAACTGGAATAAGTGGGAGTAGTAAAGTGGGCAAAAATGTGCAAATTGGGGGGCAGACCGGCGTTTCTGGCCATATTTCAATAGCAGATGGGAGTAAAATCAATGGAAAAAGTGGTGTAACGAAGACCATTAAAGAATCAAATAAGTCATTTAATGGCAACCCTGCCTATGATTTTTCTACTTCAAAACGAATTGAAGCCCATACAAGAAACCTTCCAGCATTAGAAAAAAGGGTAAAAGAACTAGAAAAACTGGTTGAACAACTCAATGCTGACCGTCTAATACCTAAATTAGGACAAAAAACCAGCCTTTAAGCTTATTTTTGCATACTTTAATTGTTAATTGGCAACCTTGGTTGCCTTTGTTTTAAATTGATGAATCAATATGGACCTTAATTTCAATCCCGATAAACAACATACCATTAACCAACCTATAAGCATCAGTGGTACAGGTTTACATACTGGTATTTTAGTTGACATGACTTTGAAGCCGGCAAATCCAGGATTTGGTATCCAGTTTCAAAGGATTGATATGCCCAATCAACCCATCATTAAAGCTGATTGTGATTTGGTTACTGATACGAGCAGAGGAACTACTTTGCAAATAGGAGACGCCAAAGTAAGTACAGTAGAACATGTATTGGCTGCATTGGTCGGAATGGGTGTAGACAATGTATTAATTGAATTGAACGGACCAGAAATTCCTATAATGGATGGAAGTTCTTCTCCATTTATAGAATTGATAGAAGAGATTGGTGTATTAGAACAAGATGCCACAAAAGCCTGGTACAGCCTCGATGAAAATATTTATCATTATGATGATAATAAAAGAGTAGAGATGGTGGCCTTGCCATCTATCGATTATCAATTAACTACTTTGATCGATTTCAACAGCCCTGTTTTAGGTACTCAACATGCCGGATTGAAAACCATCAAGGATTTTAAATCTGAAATTGCACCTTGTAGAACTTTCTGTTTTTTACATGAATTAGAAGCATTACTGGACAACGATTTGATCAAAGGTGGTGATATCAATAATGCAATTGTAGTTGTAGATAAAGCAGTGACTGATGCTGAAATGAGCCGATTGGCTAAAGTCTTTAAAAGAGATAAAATAGAAGTGAAGAGCGAAGGTTATTTAAATAATCTTGAACTCCGATTTCCAAATGAGCCTGCGAGACATAAATTATTAGATGTAGTGGGCGACCTTGCTTTAATTGGTTATCCGATAAAAGCAAGAATTATTGCAAACAGACCTGGCCATAGTTCTAATGTGGAGTTTGCCAAAAAGATCAAACAGTATATCAAGAAAAACAAACATGTTAAAGATGTACCGGTATATGATCCAACTATGCCACCTGTTTATACTTTAGAAAAAATAGAAAAAACATTACCACACAGACATCCTTTCTTATTGGTTGATAAAATAATAGAATTGACCGATACATATATTGTAGGCATTAAAAATGTAACTTATAATGAATGGTTTTTCCCTGGCCACTTTCCCGGAAATCCTGTAATGCCAGGTGTTTTGCAAGTAGAGGCATTGGCTCAAACCGGTGGAATATTGTGTATCAATTCTATGCCTGAAGGGCAATACGATACTTATTTTTTAAAAATAGATAATTGTAAATTTAAACAAATGGTAAGGCCTGGAGATACCATGGTTTTGAAGATGGAATTCAAAGGACCTATTAGAAGAGGAATTTGTGAAATGAGAGGAACTGTTTATGTGGGTGGCAAAGTTGCCACTGAAGGAGATCTGGTTGCTCAAGTAGTGAAACGCCCCTAGCTTTTAAAAAACAATAATAAATTATTGAACAAAATAATTATGACACATCCTTATACTTATATCGATCCAAATGCCAGAATTGCGCCAAACGTAAAAATTGATCCATTCACTGTAATTCATGGTGATGTACAAATTGGTGAAGGTACTTGGATTGGCAGTAATGTTACCATCATGGATGGAACCAGGATTGGTAAAAACTGCAGAGTATTCCCAGGAGCAGTTTTAGGTGCCATACCTCAGGACCTAAAATTCGATGGCGAAAAATCTACTGCTGAAATAGGAGACAATTCTACCATCAGAGAATTTGTAACCATCAATAGAGGAACAGAAGATCGTGGGAAAACAGTGATTGGTAAATATTGTATGATAATGGCCTATAGCCATATTGCGCATGATTGTATAGTTGGAGATCATTGTATTTTAAGTAATAGTGTTCAACTTGCAGGGCATGTAACAATCGGCAACTGGAGTATTATTGGTGGGGTTAGTGCAGTTCATCAATTTGTAAATATTGGACAACATACTTTTATTGCTGGAGGAAGTTTGGTAAGCAAAGATGTACCACCCTATATTAAAGCGGTTAGAAACCCATTGAGCTATGGAGGAGTGAATAGTGTAGGATTAAAAAGAAGAGGGTTTTCGCTCGAACAAATCAATCATATACTCGACGTTTACAGAACCATTTATAACAAAGGATTTAATACTACACAAGCGCTTGAATATATTGAAGAAGAATTACAAGCAACCGATGAAAGAGACGAAATTGTAACTTTTATCAGAGAAAGTGGCAGAGGAATTATTAAGCGTTTTTCAAAGGGCGCCAATGATGATGAATAATATCAGCATTTCATTACAGCATGCAGGCAAAAGATTTAATCGGGAATGGATTTTTAAGGGCTTAGACTATGAATTTAAGTCGGGCAATGCTTATGCAATTACCGGTTTTAATGGAAGCGGAAAATCTACCTTATTACAATGCTTAGGCGGCAGTATGGCATTATCGGAAGGAAGCATAGCATTTAATGATTCCAACAATTTGTCCATCTCCATTGAAAATATTTATCAAGAGCTGGCTATTTGTGCACCCTATTTAGAATTAGTAGAAGAAATGACTACTATTGAAATGCTCCAATTTCATCAACAATTTAAACCTTTTATTTCAGCAGTCTCCCTCCCTGA
This sequence comes from Sphingobacterium thalpophilum, assembly GCA_943372285.1. Taxonomy (GTDB): domain Bacteria; phylum Bacteroidota; class Bacteroidia; order Chitinophagales; family Chitinophagaceae; genus Sediminibacterium. The sequence goes on from CALRYA010000009.1 coordinate 155,459, forward strand.
AATGATTGCATTGATAGGTCTGGACAAAGCTACACATAAGCAAATACGCTATTTTAGCAGTGGTATGAAACAAAGGCTTAGATTGGCACAAGCGATTTTCTCCAATTGTCCAATCCTATTATTAGACGAGCCCTGTTCCAATCTCGACAAAGATGGATATCGTTTATACCACCAATTAATTAGTTCTTATTGCAATGATAAATTAATCATTATCTGCAGCAACGAAGAAGCAGAAATTGAAATTTGTACAAAGCGTTTGAATATTGTAGATTACAAATAAAAAAAAATGCGCTCATTATTCATTTTACTGATGGCTGCTTTTTTTGTTGAATCCAAAGCACAAAAAGCAGAGCATCTAATTATTATTACCACTGATGGTCTCAGATGGCAAGAAGTATTTACTGGCATGGACACTTCTTTGGCAAATAATAAAAATTACAATGAAAATGATAGTAATAGAATATACCGTAACTATTTTTCAAACAATCTAAAAGAAAGAAGAAAAAAATTAATGCCATTTTTATGGTCTACCGTATCAGAAAATGGGCAGATATATGGCAATAGAGGAAATGGAAATAAAGTAAATGTTACTAACCCATATAAAATCAGTTATCCAGGTTATAATGAGATTTTTACAGGCTATGGAGATACACTTATCAATAGCAATGATTTTGATAATAATCCTAATACAACTGTTTTAGAATTTTTTCAGCAACAAGCTACGCTCAAAAACAAAGTGGCAGCTTTCGGCGCTTGGGATCCGTTTAATCAAATACTCAATGAAAAAAGAGCTGGGTTTCCTGTAATAGCAGCTTTTGAAAAAGCAAGCAAATATAATCCTACAGAGAAACAAATGCTGATTGATGAAATGCTATTGAATAGTTACAAGCCCTGGGGTTATTCAGAATGTTTAGATGTTTTTACCCATTATGCTGCAATGAATTATTTGAAAGAAAAAAAACCAAGTGTTTTATATATTGCCTATGGAGAAACAGATGAATGGGCACATGCAGAAAAATATTCATCTTACTTAAATGCTGCTCATCAGGTAGATGCATGGATCAAAGAAATTTGGGAATACATTCAACAAGATCCTTATTATAAAGATAAAACTGCTTTATTGATAGCCACAGATCATGGCAGAGGAGATGATATAAAACGTCAGTGGGCAAGTCATGGAAAAACAATCAAAGGGGCAGATGAAATCTGGTTTGCATTAATTGGTGCGGGTATAGAAAAAAAAGGCGAAGTAAATAAGCGCATGCAATTGTATCAAAATCAATTTGCACAAACAATGGCCCATTTACTGGGTTACACATTTACGAGCAATCATCCAATTGGAGCCGTTATTCCATATTCACCATAGTTGATCATATTCGTTTTAACAGATCCTTAGTAAACATTGGAGCGTCATTTGTTTCTTATAGTAGAATCAAATAAAACGCATGAATGCAATCATACATGGACGACATACAAAGAATCTTGTATAAAAAATTAAATATCCATCCCAAATCCTTTACTATAAAAACAGATTTTAGAAATGGAATGGAATTAACAGATTGGGAGATCACTTATTTATTCAATGCAATTGAACAAAGTTTTCAAATTGTTATTTCAGATAAAGATGCGCACAAAATAAATAATGTACATCAATTAGTAAATATGGTGAAAAAGCAGCACGTTAAATTATCTTCTGCTAGCAATTAATAAATTCAAATCGGTGAACTTAAGATCAAATTTTTGGCTGATGTAAAAATCAGTCAATGACCCTTTGAATAAATAAACCCCTTCACGAAGATTAAATTTATGCCAGATCATTTCATCCAACCCACCTTCATCACTTACCTCTAAAAGCAAGGGCATCAGCACATTGCTAATGGCCTGACTTGCAGTGCGGGCAAAACCGCTAGGAATATTGGGAACACAATAATGAATCACATCGTGCTTAAGATATGTAGGTTCTTGATAATTGGTTAATTCGCTGGTTTCAAAACAGCCACCTCTATCAATGGCAACATCTATGATGATGCTTCCTGGCCTCATTGCTGCTACCATTTCTTCTGTGACCACTACTGGAGCTCTTCCCGATTCATTGCTCAAAGCACCAACTGCAACTTCACAGGTTTTCAATTGTTTAGACAAAATTCTTGGTTCCAATACACTGGTCCAAACACGTTGCCCCAAATTATTTTGCAACTGCTTTAATCGATATACATTATTATCAAAAACTTTTACCGAAGCACCTAAGGCCAATGCATTTCTTGTTGCAAATTCACCCACAATTCCTGCCCCAATAATAACAACTTTGGTTGGAGGGATTCCACTAATTCCACCTAAAAGAACTCCTTTCCCATCATTAAAACTGCTTAGATATTGACCAGCAATTAACATTACAGCGCTACCCGCAATTTCACTCATGCTGCGCACAATAGGATATGTACCGCTATCGTCTTTAAAATTTTCGAAACTAAGTGCAGTGATTCTTTTCTCCATCATTTTTTCGATGTACTCTTTTTTTAGAGCAGACAAATGAATAGGAGAAATGATCGTTTGATTCAACTGCAACAAAGGCATGTCTTCTTCTACTGGAGGAGCACTTTTTACTAATATGGGACATTTATGAACAGCCGCTCTATCGTAAACAATCGTAGCTCCTGCTTCAGCATAATCTTTGTCTTTATAATGGCTTCCTTCCCCTGCTTTGTGTTCTACCGTTACATTGTTGCCATTGGCTACCAATACACCTACAGCATCAGGTGTCAATGCTATTCGATTTTCTTGAAAGGCAATTTCTTTGGGAATGCCAATATCGAGTTTAGCTCCTGGAATTTTTATGTCCAATACTTCTTCGAGCGTTTCATACAAAAGAGAAGGACTAATGCTTGGTTTATTTGCTGCCATGTGTTGTGTTAAAGGATGAAGTTAACGAAAACTCTTTAGTAAAATGGAAGCATTAGGTTAAGCTTCAGGAGTAAATGTATAAATTCTTCGTGTTTGCTCATTCAGCACCTCAATAGCAACATGAAAAGTATTTTCGGGCAATAATGCAGGTGCTTTTTCGGGCCATTCTACAAAACAAATATCTCCGCTTAATAGTATTTCTTCCACTCCAGCATCTATCGCTTCTAATTCATTCTTTATTCTATACCAGTCCATATGATGGATCGACCCGTCTTTTTCGCTTTGATATTCATTGATTATGGCAAATGTTGGACTACTGATGGCTTCCTTTACCCCTAAGGATTCACAAAGTGCATGGATAAAAGTAGTTTTACCTGAACCCATACTTGCATGAAATGCCCAAACCCGAAATTGTTTGCCCTCTTTCCAGGTGGCCTTGGCAACAGAATTGATTTGGCTTAATTCAAAAATTGCATCCATGAGGCAAAGATAATCCTCGAACGGCTAATATTATCCTTATCTCGAAAATGAAAGGGCGGAGCAGTTTCGTAATTTTGTTTGGATTGAAAGCATTATTATGGAAAAAGTGAATTGGAAAGTAAGTGGTATGAGCTGCACTAACTGTGCGCTGACAATAGACAAATATTTACAAGGAAAAGGAATGCAAGACGTTCGTGTAAATTTTTTGGGAGGCGAAGTGAGTTTTCAATTACCAGATGGAACAAATAAAGCCAAGATTCAGGAGGGTATAGATGATTTAGGGTATCTAGTAAAAAATGGTGAAAACATTCAATCCAAGAAACCATTTTTTAAGTCTCATTTACAACGATTTTTATTCTGTGCCATTTTTACTTTCCCTTTAATGTTGCACATGATCCCTGGATTGCATATTCATTTTTTAATGAATCCTTATCTTCAAATAGCCCTAACGCTACCAGTGTTTATTGTTGGAATGGATTTTTTTGGGAGAAGCGCTATACATAGCCTATCGAAAGGCATACCCAATATGAATGTGCTGATTGCTTTAGGAGCTACTGCTTCTTTTGTATATAGTTTATATGGAACATTTACGAATCAGGCAGCAGAGTATCTATTTTACGAGACAACTGCTACTATCATTACTTTGGTTTTCTTAGGAAATTGGCTGGAAGACAAATCTGTGGAAACTACTCAAAAGGCTTTGAGAAAATTAGTAAGTGCACAACAATCTATGGCAAATATGATTGCTTATGACGATCAGCACCAAGAACATATTTTTCCTGTTGAAAGCAATACTTTGAAAGTTGGAGATTTGATTTTAATTAAAAGTGGAGAAGCTGTTCCAATGGATTGTAAAATATTATCCGGAGAAATTAGTGTGGATGAATCGATTGTTACTGGAGAGTTTATTCCGGTCGACAAAAAAAGCAAAGACCTTTTGATCGGAGGAAGTATTGTTGTAAATGGCTCTGTTAAAGCGTATGTAACTGCTGTTGGCGAAGACAGTATACTGGGAAATATTTTACAACTGGTTAAAAATGCTCAAACTGAAAAACCACCCGTTCAACAATTGGCTGATAAAATTAGTGCCGTATTTGTTCCTGTGGTGATCGGCATTGCATTGCTTACGATCATTCTCAATTATACGATTGCTGATCAAACATTTACGAATAGCTTAATGCGTGCAATTGCTGTGTTAGTGATTGCTTGCCCATGTGCAATGGGATTAGCTACTCCTGCTGCTATTGCAGTGGGTTTAGGCAGAGCTGCAAGAAATGGAGTGCTTTTTAAAAACACCAAGAGCCTAGAACTTTTTAAAGATATTCAACAAGTTGTTTTTGATAAAACAGGAACGCTAACAACGGGCAAATTTGTAATACAACAAATTGGATTATCCAATGAAGGAGAAAAATATGGTCTTGAAGAAATAAAAAAGATTGCCTATTCATTGGAAAAATATTCCAATCATCCATTGGCAAAAACAATTGCAAAAGAATGGAAAACAAGCAATGAACTACGTTTTACTAAAATAGAGGAGCTGAAAGGGTATGGAATGAAAGCGGTAGATAAAGATGGGAATGAATATAGTGCTGGATCATTTCAAACTGCCATGCAATTAACCAAAGACCATAGCCACAATATTTATATCATCAAAAACAAGGAATTACTTGGATGGATTGATCTATCAGACGAAATAAGACCTGAGGCATTCGCTGTAATGCAATACCTCCAAAAAAGAAATATTCAAACGATTTTATTAAGTGGAGACAAACAAGCATCCTGCGATTTAATTGCGCAACAATTAAAAATCAATCAGGTTTTTGCAGAACAAACACCTGCACAGAAATTAGAACGAATAGAATCACTTAGTTCCAATAAACCAACAGTGATGGTTGGAGATGGTATCAATGATGCACCAGCACTGGCAAAAGCCACGGTTGGCATATCATTGAGCGAGGCTTCACAAATTGCTGTACAAAGTGCAGAAGTGGTTTTAATGAGCAATGGTATAAAGCATCTTCCATTGGCTTTAGGGCTTGGCAAGCATACTTTTTTAACCATACAACAAAACCTTTTTTGGGCATTGCTTTATAATGTTGCGGCCATCCCTATAGCTGCAATGGGCTATTTAAGCCCTGGTTTTAGTGCACTAGCAATGGGACTAAGCGATGTTGTATTGGCTATCAATTCTGTAAGGCTTAATTTTAAGAAAGTTGTTTAAAAACCATTGAGCCAACCAACAGACATATTAAAGCAATATTGGAAGTACTCCCATTTTAGGCCATTACAAGAAGAAATTATTCAATCTGTTTTAGCAGGAAATGACACTTTGGCTTTATTGCCAACCGGAGGTGGAAAATCGATTTGCTTTCAGATTCCTGGTATAATGCTAGATGGATTATGCCTGGTAATAAGTCCATTGATTGCTTTAATGAGAGACCAGGTAGATAATCTAAATAGTAAAGGAATTCCCGCAGCTGCATTACACAGTGGGTTAACATTTTATGAAGTAAAAAAAGTTTTGAGAGATGCCGCAGATGGAGTGTATAAATTTTTATACTGTTCTCCGGAGAGATTAGAAAGCAAACTCTTTATTGATTTCATTCCAGTTTTACCAATTGGTTTATTAGTGATAGATGAAGCACATTGTATTTCGCAATGGGGATATGATTTTAGGCCACCTTATTTAAGAATTGCATCTACTAGAAAACAATTAGGAAATATCCCACTGATTGCGGTTACTGCATCTGCAACGCCAAGGGTACAAAAAGATATTATTAAGCAATTAGGACTAAAAGAAACAGCTGTATTTCGCCAATCTTTTGAAAGACCCAATTTATCGTATAGTAGTTTTTTAGTAGAAAGTAAAATCAATAAAATACTCGATATTCTACAAAAAGTACAAGGCAGTAGTATCATTTATTGTAATAACAGAAAACAAACAAAGAAAATTGCAGAGGCATTGATACTGCAAGGAATTGCAGCCGATTTTTATCATGCAGGGTTAGGGCAGCCGATCAGAGAAATGAAGCAACAAGCCTGGTTGAGTAATAAAATCCGAACCATGGTTTGCACCAATGCATTTGGAATGGGAATAGACAAACCAGATGTTCGAGTGGTGATTCACCATGATATTACTGAATGTTTAGAAAATTATTATCAAGAAGCTGGCCGCGCTGGAAGAGATGGAAAAAGGGCATACGCCGTTTTATTGCATCAGAAAAAAGATACAATAGAATTGATGACCAATACCCAGAAAAAATTCCCGACCATTAAAGTGATCAAGCAAGTGTATCAGGCAATTGCAGATTATTTGCAAATACCTGTTGGAAGTGGAGAAGGCTTGTATTACAATTTTGATTTAGCCAGTTTCACCAAAAATTTTAAGCTCGATCTTCTTTTAGTCATCAATGTTTTAAAAGTATTAGAACAGGAAGGCCATATTCAATTTTCTGAAAACATTTTTTTACCCACCCAAATTTCATTTACTGTAGACAAGGCCGACCTGGATTTATTTGAAAACCAACATCCAAAATTAGAACCTGTTATCAAAGCCTTATTAAGAACCTATGAAGGTATTTTTGACAATCGGGTTTCGATATATGAACAGCAAATAGCAAAAACAGTCAATTGTAAAATAGAAGATATCAATCATTCATTAAAGCAATTAAGCACTCAAGGCATTATAGATTATATGCCCAAAAAAGAAAGTCCACAAATACAATTTTTACTCAATCGAGCGCCGGCAGCCTATTTGGTCATCAACCAAGACGCTTATTTAGAAAGGAAAAAATTATACCAAGAAAGAATTCAAACAATTATAGATTATACCAGTGAAAATTCCAATTGTAGAAGCAAATTCATAGCCCAATATTTTGGAGATAACGAAAGTAAAGATTGTGGAATTTGTGATAATTGTTTAAAAGCAAAAAAGAAAAAAATCGGGGCTACAGACTTTGCTTTCATTGAAAATGAAATTAAAAAAAATGCGTCCAATCCAATTCCATTAAATACATTTCTTGAATCATTTGAAAAGTATAATAAAGAACAAATATGGAGTGTACTCGATTTTCTTCAATCTGAAGAGAAAATTCATATTTCAGAAATGAAAGAAATAAAATGGTTGAAATGATTTTATCTTTTCTTACTAGAAGATCTTCCCCCCAAGCCCAGCGCACCCAATAAACTTCTGGTAATAATAGCAGCTGCAGTTCTGCCAACTTGTTTTACTACAGGATTGTCAAAGAAATTATCTTCTTTTTTAGTTGTCCTTGTATTAGCTTTTTCTTCTTCTTCTGTTGCAGCAGCGGAATTAGCCTGAGCAGTAGCTAGTTTATCAGTTAATATTTCATAGGCACTTTCACTATCAATTACCTTATTGTATTTAGCAGCCAATTTACTTTTTGCCGTTAAGGCGTCTATTTCTGCTTCAGACAAAACATCCATTCTGCTTTTTGGAGAGCAAAGCATGGTATGAATTAAAGGAGTTGGAATACCTTTTTCATTCAATAGCGTAACAAATGCTTCCCCTATACCTAATTGGGTAAGTAATTCATCCACGTCATAATAGGTAGATTCAGGGAAATTTTCTGCAGCCTGCTTGATGGTTTTTCTATCAGCAGCGGTAAAAGCCCTTAAAGCATGTTGTACTTTTAATCCTAACTGGCCAAGAATAGAAGCAGGAATATCCTGAGGATTTTGCGTGCAGAAGAAAATACCAATACCCTTTGATCGTATTAATTTGATGATGGTTTCCAATTGCTGTAACAAAGCATCGGATGCTTCCTGAAAAATCAAATGGGCTTCATCAATAAATAAAATAAGTTTGGGTTTGTCTAGGTCTCCTTCTTCGGGGCAGGTTGCATACAATTCTGCTAATAACTGCAACATAAAAGTAGAGAACAATTTGGGCCTGTCTTGCATATCGGTTACCCTTAAAATATTCAATACACCTCTTCCATCGTCGCTGATTCGCATTAGATCATCTATTTCAAAACTCTTTTCGCCAAAAAATACATCGGCGCCTTGTTGTTGCAATTCAACTACTTTTCTAAGAATGGTTCCAGTTGTGGTAGTTGATATCTTACCATAAGCTTTTTCTAATTCGGCTTTACCTTCTGCTCCTACAAATTGCAATACTTTGATAAAATCCTTTAAATCGAGCAGTGGCATAGTATTGTCATCACAATACTTAAATATCATTGACACTACGCCTCCTTGTGTATCGTTTAGCCCCAAAATTTTACTTAACAAAACTGGACCAAATTCTGTTACAGTTGCGCGCATTCTAACCCCCTTGCCTTCATTGAGTGTCATCAGCTCTACCGGATAAGCAGCAGCTTTCCAAGTCATACCGATTTTCGAAAACCTTTCTGAAATTTTATCATTTATAGATCCTTCTGCTGCCAATCCACTCAAATCTCCTTTGATATCCATTAATAATACGGGAACGCTATTATCGCTCAGGCATTCGCTGATCATTTGCAATGTCTTGGTTTTACCCGTTCCTGTTGCTCCAGCAATTAACCCATGCCGATTCATCGTTTTTAATGGAAGAAAAATGGCGGCTCCTTCAACCACTTCTCCATCTAACATTCCAGCACCAATTTGAACATATTCGCCTTTAAATGTATATCCTGTTTTAACAGCTTCAAGAAATGTGGCTTTATCAGACATAGTATAAATCTTTACTGCAAAATACCGAATCTAGTTAATCTTGTAAATAAATGTTTAATGAAAAAAATTAGGAGATTTTCGATTTACCTTTGAAGAGTGAAAAAATGGAATATACTGTTAGTTTTAGTGGGGTTGATATCGATTTTGTCTATGTCTGCGCCTGCGCCAATTACTACTAAAAAAGCTTTGGGTCAGAAACTATTCAACGACAAAATCTTATCCAAAGATTCTTCAGTAAGTTGTGCCAGTTGTCATATTCCCAGTCTGGGCTTTGCAGATAGTTTAGCATTGAGTATTGGTATTCATGGAATACCGTCATCAAGAAATACTCCCTCAGTTTTAAATATGAAAAATCGTCCTTACTTTTTTTGGGATGGCAGGGCAAAATCTTTAGAAGAACAATCATTAATGCCGATTTCCAATAAAGATGAAATGGGCTTACCCATTGAAGAGGCGGTAAAAAGATTAAATCAAAACAAAACCTATTACAATTTATTTATAAAAATATTCGGAACTAAACCAAGTGCTAAAACATTGTCTTTGGCAATTGCCGCATTCGAAAAAACTTTAGAAACCGACGAAAGTAAATTTGACCTTTCGTTTGGCGACTCCATTCAATTAACTGAATCAGAGGAAAGAGGTCGACAATTATTTGTTGGAAATAAAGCCAAATGTTTCGATTGCCATATGGGCCCAGATTTCACCAATGACGATTTTAAAAATATTGGTTTATACGATGGCGCGTCATTAACCGATAAAGGAAGATTTAATATCACTCAAAAAAGGGAAGATTTGGGTAAATTTAAAACGCCTGGACTTAGAAATATTGCAGTAACAGCTCCATATATGCACAATGGGATGTTTAAAACCCTTGATGAAGTAGTTGATTATTACAATAATCCCAGTCTATTTGTGAAAAATCCAATCAATATTGATAGCAGCTTAGCTAAACCATTGGGCCTCACCCATCAAGAAAAGGCCGACCTGGTAAACTTTATGAAAGCACTTACAGACAAGCAATATGCTAAAACCCAATTTTAAATATTTTAACAAAAGATTGGAAAGGCTAATACTTATCTTGCATTAACATTATTTTTCTGGAATCATATAAACAACCATCATATGGAAGATAAAAAACAGTTTAAGATTTTACTTTGCGAAGACGATACTAATTTGGGTATGGTATTGAAAAACTACCTCGAACTCAACGATTATGAAATTACTTTAGAAAGAGATGGACGTCTTGGCTTAGCAGCTTTCCAACGTGAAAAATTTGACATTTGCCTTTTAGATGTAATGATGCCCAATATGGATGGATTTACATTGGCAGAAGAAATTCGTGATATCGACCCGGATGTGCCTTTGTTTTTCTTGAGTGCAAAAACAATGAAGGAAGATATTATTCAAGGGTATAAATTAGGTGCTGACGATTATATAACTAAGCCATTTGACAGCGAAGTATTGTTGATGAAAATCAAAGCAATCCTTAAAAGAAACGAAGAAGAAAACAGAATCAGTGATAATGTTGAATTTGATTTAGCTTCCTATCACTTCAATCCAAAATTAAGAGAACTTAAAAAAGGAGACTTAGTACAAACCCTTTCTCCAAAGGAAAATGACTTATTAAAAATGTTGGCTGAACATAAAAATGATTTATTGCCACGTGAAAGAGCATTGAAAAAGATTTGGGGTAGCGACACTTATTTCAATGGAAGAAGCATGGATGTATACATTGCTAAATTGCGTAAATATTTAAAAGAAGATCCAACAATTGAAATTGTAAATATTCACGGAAACGGATTCAGATTGGTTGCTCCTTAAGAGCCGCCCCTCTAAATGAGCAAGCGCTAACTGAATAATTCCCCCGCTTCCCCTCTTTTCATAGTAACCCCAAGGTGATTATAAGCTTTCAAGGTAGCTTCTCTTCCCCTTGGGGTTCTTTGTAAGAAGCCTTCTTGAATCAAAAATGGTTCATATACTTCTTCAATGGTGCCCGATTCTTCTCCTACTGCAGTAGCAATGGTAGTGATGCCCACAGGGCCACCTTTAAATTTATTGATAATGGTGGACAGAATGCGGTTATCCATTTCATCTAAACCATGTGCATCTACATTCAATGCCTTTAATGCATGCTGAGTAATACCTAAATCGATATTGCCATCATTCAACACTTGAGCAAAATCTCTCACTCTGCGAAGCAAGCCGTTGGCTATTCTTGGAGTACCCCTGCTTCTTCCTGCAATTTCTTTTGCAGCATCTTTGGTAATACTGGTATTTAAAATGCCAGCACTTCTTTCGATGATCTTTTGAAGAACAGTTGCATTATAATATTCAAGCCTCGACTTAATGCCAAAACGAGATAATAAGGGTGCGGTGAGCAAACCACTTCTTGTAGTAGCTCCTACTAATGTAAATGGATTCAAATTGATCTGAATGCTCCTGGCATTGGGGCCAGTATCGATCATGATATCAATTTTAAAATCTTCCATTGCTGCATAGAGGTATTCTTCCACAACAGTACTGAGGCGATGTATTTCATCAATAAACAACACATCATTGGGTTGTAGATTGGTGAGTAATCCGGCTAAATCACCCGGCTTTTCAATTACAGGTCCGGAAGTTTCTTTTATATTAACACCTAACTCGTTGGCAACTATTCTGCTTAATGTGGTTTTACCTAAACCGGGAGGGCCATGAAATAAAACATGATCTAAAGCCTCTCCCCTCAATTTGGCTGCCTTAATAAAGATCACCAAATTTTCAATCAACTGAGGTTGACCAGAAAAGTCATCAATCTGACTAGGCCTGATGGCATTCTCAAATTCTTTATCCGCAGGATTCAGCTGATTTAATTCGTTATTGAGGTGGTCGTTTGGCATATAGCATCGAAATTACAAAAAATGCCGTCCTATCTTTGGATAAATTTTTACAAATGACTCAACATAGTGCTTTATTATTGGGATCAACAGGTCTTACTGGCGGTTTATTGCTCGAGTTATTGCTTCAGTCGGAACATTATTCAAAAGTTACCATATATGTTAGAAAACCTACTGGTTTAAATCATCCCAAATTGGTAGAAAAATTGGTCAATTACGAAACCATTGAAACTGCTGTAGAAGCGGATGATGTTTTTTGTTGTTTAGGAACCACTATTAAAATTGCAAAAACAAAAGAAGCATTTGAAAAAGTAGACTTACACTATCCTTTGAAGATCGCTTCCTTACAGCAAAAAGCAGGCAGCAAACAATTTTTAGTAGTGAGTGCAATGGGTGCAAGTGCTAGATCTTCCATTTTCTATAGCAGAACAAAGGGCTTGATGGAAGAAGGGTTAACTAAAATTGGTTATAAATCATTGTATATTTTCAGACCATCGTTTATAGTAGGTAATAGAAAAGAAGAACGTATTGGAGAAAAAATAGGGATTGTTATTTCTAGAATTTTTGCTCCATTAATGATTGGTGCTTTGCGAAATTATCGACCAGTTAAAGGTGCAGACATTGCAGCATCAATGTTGAAGCATGCGTTGAGTGGTCAAACTGGGAAACAGGTTATTTTAAGTGGGGAGATATAGCATTTCTAATTTTCTATATCTATATCGTATTTGTCTAAAAGTCCGGCAATACCTGATAAAGAAAATTTAGCTTTATGCATTCGGTTTATTTCAGGGTTTATGGAATAATTGAAGGAAGTTCTAAAGTCTGTCTTTTCTATAATTGTATTTTCAAATATTGCGCTTGATAAGTCGCAATTATCAAAAACACTTCCAGATAAATCACATTCTACAAAATCTACTTCCTGAAATTGTGAATTTATAAAAATGGTGTTTTTGAGTTTAGTCTGATAAAAAGAAGAATGTGTTAAATTACAATTATCAATACTAAATGAAAGCCCGAATTGATTACAATTTTCAAAGTGAAGCCCTAGCATTTTGCATTCCTCAAATTTGATATCCCTGAAAGCTGTATTGGTTATATTAGCTAAACTTAAATCACATCCAATAAATTCACATTCAGAAAACTTGATGTCGTTAAGATCAATTTTTGAAAAGTTACAATTTATAAAACTACAGTTCTCATAGTCCCCTTTCTTTAATGCATTAAGCCTAAAGTCTACTTTATCAAATGTCTTGTCTTCGATATAAATTGGATCCATGGTATCTTTTCTAAATTTGTAAAATGTAGCCTTGCGCTTACAAACTTAAATGTTTAATAACATATCTACATTTTCTCCATTATGCCAAAATTGCCCTACGGGTACAAAATTATTTTTTTTATAATAATTAACAGCCCTTTCATTGTCTGCTTGAACACCTCCCCATAAAACAATTCTTTTTACCCCAGTTTGTTTAAGGTCGGAAAGTATCAAATAAAATAGTTGGCTACCAATACCAGAACTTTGCCATAAGTCAGCAACCGATGGGGCAAATTCGCAATCATTATTAATGTCGAGTGTAATTCCATAAGAAAGAAATCGATGATAGTCGCTTTCCAGATAACCCAATTTGATGATAAAGTAAGCAACAATTTCATTTGAGTCAATAGCTTCTGCTACATAACCCAAATGAATAGCTGGGTTATCATAAAAGTCAATGACAGACTGCTTGTCGAACTGGTGAGGCCCAAAACGATTTTTAGTTTCTATACTCAAATTTTCAAGATAGAAAAGCAAATTATCCAAATCGTTTGAGTTCAGTTTTCGTAAAAAAACCTTTTTATTATCTTTTGTTGCAACAATCATTTTTCTCTAATAAAAAAAAATACTAC